>CAZDTP010000030.1:0-45817 GCA_964508365.1 uncultured archaeon | reverse complement strand
GGTGTAGGTTCATATTTTGGTTCAGGTTCATATACTGATTCTGGCTCAGGTTCAGGAATGGGTTCGTATACCGATTTTGGTTCAGGTTCATATACTGGTTCCGGCTCTGGTGTAGGTTCATATTTTGGTTCAGGTTCATATACTGATTCTGGCTCAGGTTCAGCAATGGGTTCGTATACTGGTTCTGGTTCTTGCTTTTTTATTTCACTCGCTTGTTTCGGTTGGATTTTTTTTTCAGAAATTACCTGAAGAATTGTAAAGGGATTACTTTCTGGTTGTATCATTTCAGGTCCTAAAAATATTGCTTTTGGTTTAACTTTTTTATTGTCAATATGCAACTCTAGTTCAAAATTACCCGGAGTAAGGAAGTCTAATCCGTCAATATCGTTTTTTACTGTGGTATTCCATTCAATTATCTTTCCCCCAGTTATCTTGATTTTATCTTTAGATTCTGATTTAATTTTTTTAGTGATTAAGACTTTAGCCTGACATATTACCTTTCCTTGAAAATCGTTTTCTTTTTTTCCTTTAGTTGTCCATCTCAAGTGAAAACCATCAGACTGTTTCCATAAAACATATCCTAAAAATTGACCAGAACTAAAATCAGTGCGACCCTTTATTTCTTTTACATTCATTTTTAATCCTTTGAAATTATGAATTAATTTCAGATAAATTATATAACATTTTGTTAATAAATTTTTACTAAACGAAAAAGTATTTGAGATATTCAGCGTTCTATTTCGTATAAAAAAAGGTTTGGGTATCATAATTGGGGATTATAGGAGATACGCCCGCGTTTCAATATGGAGACACAGATAGATGTGATAATCTATTTTATTATCGTGTTTGGCCTATATTCATGCTTTCCTTTTGTCGTTTATTTTTTACATCTATTTTCGAGAGAGCCTTTCAAAATTATATTTATTTCTATAAAGATGTAAGCGAGAGTATATTAGGAATAATAACTGCAGCACCTTTAATTGCCTATATTTTTGGTCCTATTCTTGGCCACTTAATTACAAAAAAACTAGGAATTCGAAATTCAATTTTATTATCTACGATTAGCACTCCTCTCCTAGTGGGCGCTCAGATGATATATTTTGATCCAAATTATCTTATCTTTATTCGAGTTATAAATGGATTATTGTTAGGAGTATTTTGGCCTAATTGCTATAA
Organism: uncultured archaeon; assembly: GCA_964508365.1. GTDB lineage: Archaea > Asgardarchaeota > Lokiarchaeia > Sigyniarchaeales > SOKP01 > SOKP01. The sequence continues at coordinate 44,641 of CAZDTP010000030.1, read as the reverse complement.
TCTACTAAGTAGGTGGCAGAGTGTCAGTAGTGATGCTAAATCTAATAAAAATTTTAGATATTTTAATTTCTCTTGGAATCTTGGTTTTATTTCTGGGCTTTTAGTTGGTTTTTTTTGGGCTTTTTCTTTAGACGAATACTTCGCGATGACTTTTTCGTTTATAATTTCATTTTCATTACCGCTTTTTAGTTTATTCCTTAAAAAAGAATCAGAATTAAATCATCTCAATAAAAATTTCAGTGTCGGTATCGGAAAAGATGATCAGAATCTTAAGGGTAAAACGAAACCTCACAATCAAACAAATTCAAATAATAAGATGATATCTTATCCCATTTTATTCTCATGGATAACACTCATAGTTTATGCCGTATCAAAATCTATATTTCGCTTTAGTTATCCCATATTTCTAAAAATAGAAGACAATCCCTCATATTTTACATATCTCATTCAACTTTCAATCCAAGTTGGACAATTAGGTGGATTAACCTGGAGTAATTCTATGAAATTCTATTCCAGAAAAATCTCGGTATTCAGTAGCCTTATAATGATCGTTATTAGCTCTATAGCAATCATGTTAGTTCAAAATATAATATATATATCAATAATTAGTGCCTCTATTGGACTTTTTATAGGATTGATTCAAGGATCATCGTTGAGAATTATGATTGATTACGGTGCTGCGAATAATACTAAAAAATATTCTACTATAAATGAAATTTTAAAGGGAATCGGCTTTGGGTTCACTCCTATTGCTGCGGGTTTTATAGCCGAAATCAACATATATGGAGTCTTTGTGTTCCTTATAATCCTTGGAGTGATTGTCTTTATACCCTTACTCTTTCTCTCCCGAAATATAAAAATTAAGGCGAGCTGATATTTCCGAGATTTTATTGTAGATTAATCACCAAGGTGAAACTTAATTTGTAAGACGCAAATTGTTTAATATTTTAAATATAAAATTATGCTTATTAAGATGTTCGAAAGTTTTATCATTGAACAAATTAAACACTTAACTTCTTGATGCAATATCTTTGACAATCTTTTCTAATTAGTCTTTTATAATTTAATTTATTGATTTTAAGTTCAAATTCTAACTAGAAAAAGTCTGAACCAATAATTTATTCCTATAGTAAGACATAAAAAAAAAAAGGAATAAATATTTTATTTTTTCTCAATATTTTTCTTTACTAAGATGAGAACTATTGTTGAAATAATCCAAATTGTTGTAATCAGTAAAATTAATGGATAACTATTTATTTCAGGCAATGTTGTTCCATTATTTCCATCAGTAGGAGGTAATGTTTTTGTTATAATTTCTACATCAGATGCGATATTACCCGCTATATCTTTAATAGAGAAATTTATTATTAAATCTCCTTCAGAAAGGGCATTCCAGGCTGCTTGGTTTATTGTTCCATTCACTGTAAATGCATATTGAGTCAAAGATTCATTAATATTATACCACATCTCCACTGGATTTGCTTCATCAAACTCTACGATAAAACTAGGTGCAGTAGCGTTAAATACCGCACCATATTCTGGAGAAATAATCGAAATTTTTGGTAATAATGTATCTTTGTAGACTGATACTAATGCAGAATTCAAGTTTCCTAATGTATCATTCGCATAAAATGTAATGTCTAATAACCCCTCTGGCGCACTATTCCATCCATTTGTATTAATAGATTCATTCACGGTAAAAAAGTACTTAGTAAATCCACCATCTATCGTATACCACATCGTATTTAAAAGAAAATCACTAACCTCTATATTGAAAGCAGGCGCAGTAGATGCAAAAATATCATTTAGGTTTGGATTAATTATGTGTATATCAGGTGCTCCTGTATCCCTAATTACTGTAACTGACGAAGAATTTACGTTTCCTACTGTGTCATTCGCATAAAAAGTGATTGAAATGGGTCCATCAGGCAAAGCATCCCACAATCCTTGATTAACACTTTCATTTGTTGTAAATAGAACCTTTTGCATTACATTACTCAAAGTATACCACATAGAATCTAAATTAGGATCTTTTATACTTACGTTAAAAGTTGGGGCAGAAGTTTCAAAGATTTCAGATGGATGAGGTGAATGAATTTCAATATTTGGAGAATCATACCAGATTGGATAATTGTCTTGATTTCCTCCGTAATCACCTCCAATTAAATAAGGAGTATCACCAATTCCATTATCATCAGTGTCAACACCAAGATAATCACTCCAAAAATTTCCGATCGTTCCATTATCCCAATTATTACTTTGTCCTAAACCATTATCATAAGCCTGAATACCATTATCAATAAACCAGTTGAGATAGATTTCACTACCTTGAGGGTGAGAAGTCGCTATATATATTCCATATTCACTATTGTCTCTAATTAAATTGTCTCTAATGGTGGTACCAACCACATTATAAGCCATTCGAATTCCTTTTCTATTCCCGCTTATAGTATTATTGATAATAACATTATAATAGCAGTAATCGCTGTAGATGTAGACACCGTTTTGATTATTATTAGTTATTTCATTGTTTGATACAATATTATCATTACTTGAAAGAATCATTATTCCAGAATCCGCCTCTAAACCCCAATGCCATCCGTTATTTTTAATAATATTATTAGTGATATTATTACCATTTGAACTGTAACTACACATAATCCCGTATTGTTCAGTATGATCGATTATATTTTTAGAAATTATATTTCCTCCACATCCAACCGCTAGTTCAACACCAACTGCTTCATTATCTATTAGTTTATTTTCTAAAATTGTATTATTATCACAATTAGAGTAGAGAGAAATTCCATATTCATTTACAGTGAAAGTGTTATTCATTAAAATCCCATTGTCAACGTTTTCCAACTTTATTCCAACATTCTCAATATCTGTATCTGGATATGAATTGTCTAATGTACAATTTCTAATAATAAAATAAGAATTCTTTGAATTTCTAATATAAATAGAGTTTCCCAAACTTATACCATAATAATCAACTGTAACATTTTCAATAACATATGGATCATTCCAAGTGCCAGAGCCACTACACCAATCATAAGTGGACGCTGTATGTGACCAATTTTTAGAGGGATTGCTATCATCAATATCTATTAGAACGCCTGTAAGATCCCAATATCCAGCGGTCTTTAAGTTTATTTTAGTATTTTTGTATACATCTTCAGTTTTAGTCCTTTCATTCATATGAAAATTGTAAAAAGTTGCTAGTGTTAACACAAGTATCATACCAAAGAAAAGAAAGCACTTTTTCATTTTCCAATTATTTTTCATTTTAACTTCGCAAATACCTTTAATTATTGATAAATACAAATCTGTCGTTATATTATTTAACTCTTTTGTAACACGGTCTTATCAAAACTAGTTTTAGAAGAAATTAAGAATTATAAAAAATTATTCTAGGTGTGTTTAACGACCTAGATAATCTCTTTAAATTCGATAAAACAAATTTTCGTTTAGCAGGAGAAGTTGCTGCTAGAGCGTATTTTGAAGCTGACGATTTTTCTACTTCCTCTAAAGATCCCTCTGAACAGATGAAATACTTAACAAAATTAATGAATTTAACATTTCAGATCTCTGTAAAATTTGGTTGTGTCTACGCTCCAAGTAAAATTATTGAGGGAGTTGCCGCTTGGCTACCTCACGATAAAGTAAAATTATCAAATTGGCAATACATACGACATGGAGCTCTTTCCGTTTTTTTTAGAGCAGGGAATGAAGGCCGAAAAAAGTTATTGCGATATAGCAGCTTAGCCAGTAAAAAACATAAGCAGCATGCTAATTTTCCTCACATGTATCTATATAATATTGCTATAGACCCCAGCTACCAAGGAAATGGTTATGCTAGTAGATTATTAAAACCTATGTTTGCTAAACTTGATGAAAACAATTTACCTTGTTATTTAGAATCTCCCGAAAGAAATTTGGCTCTGTACGAACATTTTGGATTTGAAGTGGTTGAACATCTCTCTTTCCCTGATAATGATAATGAAATGTGGTTAATGCTAAGATATAATAAATAAAATTCTATCTAAAATTAAAAACGCAGAGCATCTATAACCATGAAAATACAATCTATAAATATAAATTTGGTAAGAAATTTATTCCTGTTTATGAAGAACGAATTTATATTTATATATAACGTACTTATCTCACGATCTTAATTCATAATTATACCACATTCCTTTATTTAATACCAGATGTTAGTTGAAATTAGGTAAATATGAAATATCTGAAAATAAATCTTTTTTGGAGGTAATAGAGATGACGGCATTAAGAGAAAGGATTTGGTTAGATGAAAATATAGGGATGCAAAGAAAAAGTCCAAAAGAATATTATAAAGGCATTTTTAAAGAAATCGTAGAAGAAATTAAAGAGAATAATAGAATGGTTAAAATTATGAACTCTTGTCTTGCCTGTAATGAAGTAAAATAAGAAGTAAGTATTCTTATTTTAAATTTCTTCCTTCATCAAATGTTTTTTGATTTAATTCTAAAACCTTTCCTTTAAAATGTTGATTTATTGATGCTAATAGATCCTCCTCAGCTATAGGTAAGAATCTGATGATATACCCTAAAATAATAGTATTTATAATTCTGAGATTCTTAAATTTATCAACTATTTGCATTACTGGAACAATATGGACATTATCCGAATTCTCATATAGGGCTTTTGATAAATTTACTTCTAAAGGATATTCATTATTTTGAGTTTCTTTCTCATAAGTTGCTACAATCAGCCTAGAACTTCGATCAGGTTTTGCATATTCTAATACATCTAAAATACAGGCCTTTTCAGTAGCAATTATCATATCTGCTGATCCTATCATAGGTATCGGGGCTGCGATCTTTTCTCCAAAACGAAGGAAGCAGGTTACCTTTCCTCCCCTCTGGCTTAGACCGTGTTTCTCAGAAGTTATTACCTTGTATCCTTTTCGCATCAAGCTATATCCTAAAATTTGTAAGAACCTAACTAAACCTTGTCCCCCTAAACCTGTAATTACGATAGTATATATATTAGTATTCGTTATTATCTCCTCCTAATATTGCATTGTTTGGACATAAATCTTCACAGATACCGCACCCTAAGCACTCGTTTGAATTAATATGAGCGTGATCGTTTTTTTTATTTAACGCGGGACAGTTAAATTGATTATAGCACAAACCGCAATTGTTGCATAACCCTTCGTCTACATACCTTACTTCCAGCGTGTTTCTTTGAATATATTTCTGGATGCATTCATCTTCAATTACAATAACTTGCATATCCTTTTTTTCTAAAACACTTTGACCTTTTTCGTAGATTAAATCTTCCAGGTTATCGAGATAATTCTCTTTATTTCCCTTTTGATAAGTGATTACACTGACATTTGCACCAGTGCCTTGTAGAAGTCTCCTTAAATCTACTTTTTCCTTATAGATTCCTTCCTGATAATAGCGAATATCACTTCCTGGATGGGGTTGTTGTCCTGTCATCCCGATCCAACCATTATCTAGAATCAATACTAAAATTGGTGCTTTATTGTGGACCCCGTTTATTAAAGCTGGTATTCCAGAATGAAAAAAAGTACCATCCCCTATAATGGCTATATTCAAGCTGTCGTCAGTGTGCGCAACTCCCTGAGCTAAAGCGATGCTCGATCCCATACAATACTTCACATTAGCAAAAGAATACGGTGGGAAAGATAGAAGCGTATAACACCCAATATCTTGATAAAAGTAAATTTCTTTTCCTGAGTCTGACTTTAATTTCTTGACCGCTTTCTTTAAAGCATATCCAATTGCACCGTAAGGACAGCCAGGGCATAATGTGGGTTTCCTTCTAACTGTTTTATACTTTTTCTCTTTAATTTGTTTGAGGTTTATTTTTGGTTTTAGATTAGTTAATTTTATTAACGCAAGAGCAACTTCAGTTGGATTTAATTCCCCAACAAAATTCAATAATGAACTTTCTTTTGAATAAGAAAATGGATCTTTCCCGTGTATTTTCGTTTGAATGCCATTCTTTTGAGCAATCGCTAATACTTCTGTTTCGATGTACGCGTCATTTTCTTCTACGACCAATACTTGTTTAAACTGTTTAAGGAACTTAACGATTTTCCTTTCAGGAAGAGGGTTTATGAAGCCAAGTTTAAGAATAGGTGCTTTTATGTTAAGAGAATCTAGAGCTTCGAGTATATAACTATAGGATACGCCACTTGTAATAATCCCTAAATCGAAATTGTTTGACACATTTTCATATTCGACTCTATTTAAAGAACTTTTCTCTGACATTATTAATGCTCGATTCATCCTATTATATATCTGATCTTGTTTCAAATCTAAGAAATAGAGTCTTGACGCTACATTTACCTCAGGAGATAAATCAAAACTCTCATCAATTTCAGATGGTATAACTTCTCCTAATTTAACATTGTTCCTTGCGTGAGCCACCATTGTTACCAACCGCAAAATAACAGGAATTTTTAAATCCCTTGATATTTCGAACGCATGTTTAGTATATTCCAAACACTCTTGAGGGTTGCTTGGTTCCAAAGCGGGGATTTTTAATAGCTTCAAGTAATATCTTGAATCCATTTCAACGGCACTTGAATACTGTTGAGGATCGTCGGCAATTAAAACAACTATAGCGGAACTTTCATTTCTTGGGTGCGTAGTAGCAAGAGCAAATAAGGGATCTGAAGCAACATTCAATCCCACGTTTTTCATACCAACCATAACCTTTGCCCCTCGAGCATAAGCAGCACCCGCAACTTCAATTGCGACCTTCTCGTTAACGCTACTTTCTACCCAATTCAATTCTGTCACTTTAAATAGTTCCGTAAAAAAAGCTCCAATTTCAGAACTGGGAGTCCCCGGATAATATGTGTAAACATTTATACCACTTTCCAAAGCGCCACGAGCAATGGCCATGTTCCCTAGAAGAAAAAGTTCTTCCCCAGGTTGGCTTTTTAAGATTTTAATATATTCCATTGTTTTGTGAAATAATGTTCCTAATTAATTAATAATTAAACAGTACTTTCATTTGCATTAAACTTTTATATAAATAAAATAAATGCATTTCATCGTAATTGAAACGAATTCTATTAAAATTGATAAATTATAAAAGAAAAAAATAACATAAGCTTGAGAGGTGCAAGAATTGGTTAAATTCAAAAGAGGTCATCTATATTATCCCATAATTCCAATCCATAAAGTATTAGAGGATACAGCTGAAAGATTTCCTGAGAAACTAGCTTTTCTTTACCCTATGGAAATGACTTTCAAACAGTTTAAAGAGCAAGTAGACATATTCGCTACAGCATTAAAAAAACTAGGCGTGAAAAAAGGCGATAGGGTTGCTTTATATGCCCCCAATTCAATCCAATGGGAAATTGCATTTTATGGATTAGAGAAAGCGGGTGCAATAATGGTCCCTATGAATCCCTTATTTAAAGAAACTGAAGTCAAATACGAAGCTAACGACTCAGGAGCAGAAACAATCGTGGTTTTTCAGCCATTATACCCAACTCTGGCTGCAATCAAAGATGAAACAAACCTTAAAACCGTTATAATAATTGAATCAAGTGAAACCAATGAACCCTTAAAAAAAATGGAGGGAACGATAGGATGGACAGAACTAATGAATGACACAAAACCGGATCCTCCAGAATATGAATTCAACCCTAAAGAAGATCTCGCAGCACTGGTGTATACAAGTGGAACTACAGGTCTACCAAAAGGAACAATGCTAACACACTACAATATGGTATCGAACGTAGTCCAAGCAAGTCCAATGTTCGAGTTATGCGAATTTGACATCGCCATGACTGTGCTACCACTATACCATATCTATGGCCTTAGTGTTTGTATGAACCAAGCGATTTGGTTAGGTGCATCACAGGTTGTAACACCTCGATTCGTGGTAAAAGAATTTTGTGAATTGGTAGAAAAATATAAAGTTACATACAGCCTATGTGTACCTCCAATATTCCTCGCAGTAGTTAGACACCTCGAAGAGCCGGGAGTTAAAGGATATGATTGGGAGGATCTTAAAGTAGTCAATAATGGTGGAGCCCCAATCCCGCTCGAGCTTCTTGAAAAGTTTTATAAATTAGCAAAAAAGAAGTGTAATGCTAAAAATGTAACCATCCAACACGGATGGGGATTAACCGAAGCTTCCCCTGTAGTTGCCGTTAATCCTATGTCTCGACCTAAGATGGAATCCCAAGGAACTCTAATTCCCGATACTTTTCATAAGATAATTGACTTAGAAACGAATGAAGAACTACCTAAACGCGGAGATGTTGGTGAGCTAGTAATAAAGGGACCTCAAGTTATGAAAGGCTATTGGAACCGACCAGAGGCTACCGAAGGTGCCTTTTGGACAGATCCTAAAACTGGAGAAAAATGGTTAAGAACGGGCGATATGGCATACATAGACGAAGAAGAATACGAATACCTCCTTGATCGGATAAAAGAAATGATTAAGTATAAAGGCTGGAGTATCGCACCTGCAGAACTTGAAGATTTACTATTTAAAAATCCTCATGTTTTTGATGCAGCAGTAATAGGCAAACCATCAAAAGAGTTAGATATAGGAGAAATTCCGAAAGCTTTCATCATTTTAAAAACAGAGTCGAAAGGAAAAATCCTTGAACAAGAAATCATAGATTGGGTTGCTGAAAGGATTTCTGCTTATAAAAAAATTAGAGAGGTTGAATTTGTTGACGAAATTCCAAAATCAGGCTCTGGAAAAATATTACGGCGTGAACTCGTCGAGCAAGAAAAAATTAAGCTTGGAATATTGAAAAAATAAAAGTTATTAATATCTCTTATGCACTTTTTAGATTTGTATAAAAAAAATAAAATTATTTAGCTCCAGGATCATTTTGCATAATTCCTGACATCACACCCTCAGAATCTTTAAAGTAAGCTAACCAGCCCACACCAGGAACTGCGTGTTTTGGTTTAACTATCTTGCCACCTTTACTTTCAATTTTCTTAATTATGTCGTCAATATCATCTACATCAATAGTGTTTACCATTTTTGGGAAGCCTTCTTCTCCGTAACCTAACCCCCCATCGATCCCTGGTTCGTTTTCGTCACCAGTCATAATAAGCCAATAATCCATAGGGCCATCCCATTTTTGAAACCTCCAACCAAATATATCTTCATAAAACGATATTGTCTTATGAACGTCCTTTACATTCATTTCAAAATGTACTAATCTCGGTATTAAACACACCTCTTATGCTTTTACATTAAAAGACTACAGCTTATTATAAAAAACTTTTTCTTATAATGTAAAAATTCCCTCTCTATATAAACGAGCGAATATTTGCCGAATAAACTAACAATTACCCAATCCTATGCATTTTGTGACTTTATTAATGTCCTCTCTGCATTTACCTTTCTTTTTTATCCGCAACTCTTAATATAAAGAAACCTATTACCCCTCCTATAATAAACGGGAGAATAATTTGAAGCCATAACAATTCAAACGGTAGTAAGTAAGTAGGAGGAGGATGTTGTGGGTTTGATGGCAATGTTCTTAAATAATAGGAAAAAGAAGAACTAATCCAATTATAAGACCACGCGATAAAAGTAGCACCTCCTAACCAACTATAGTGTTTGTAAATTAAAGGTTTTCTAAAATATGATAAGTAAGTTTTCAAGATAACTATGACTGCAATTGCAAAGCTAGGCCACACATGAAAGTTGAAACTAAAATCAAGTATTTCAAAAGGGGGTTCTCCGAAAAATATAGCTCCACTAAAGCCTGTAAGTCCAGCAAACAAACCTAGAAAGTATAAAGTTGTCGCAAATCCACCAAAAGCCCTATGAGTCCTAAATAATACGTCATTTGTTTTTAATAGCGAGATTTTTTTCTTCTTATAGCCTGCGTATGCTCCAGTTGCTGCTTGTACTGTAGCACATAAACACCCTAACATAGTAATTATTGTGTTAAATTCAGCTGGAGTATATGTTAGTCCTGCCATATTTAGTCGAATCCTTAATTTTTGATAAAACTCATTTAATAAAGCATAGGTTTTAGGTTTTAATATTGTTTAACAGTCAGTATATATTTTTGTTCTTCTTAAGAATTTGGATTAATTTTTATTTATTATCAGTGTTTTTTAGTGCTTTGGATTAAAGCTGAAAATTTAAAAATTATTTAAGGAGAATTATGAACCAAAGTCTAGTTTTTTTTGGTGATACTTATTTTTTTGCGATTTTTTTTTTCCTACATAAAATTTATAATTTGCTATCCTTTTTTCTAAGCTTAATTTAAAGGAATTATTAATATTTAATTTATTTAAGACCTCGTTTAAGATTTGAAAACTTGTAAAAGCAACTTTAGTTTTTATTAATGGAATGTTTAAAGACATTTTTGAATACATTTCGCTTAACATTTTTAGAGATAATTCTAAATGAGGTATTAGGTTTTCTTCACTCTCGTAATAATCTTCTCCTTCGAGAATTCTTGATTTAATAACTTCGATGCGTGGATATTTTTCGTAAGCATAACCTCTTATGCCTAATTTCAAACTCGCAGCTAATGTTGAACAAGTCCCCCCAAAGGGATCTAAGACAGTTTTTACATTTGGAACCATTTTAATACATTTATACGGAAGACCTATTGGAAATGGAGCTTCGTGACCTTTTTTAATCGTTGCTCCTGTTGTTTTTACGTAGGGAATCAACCACACATTGCCAGGATCTCTTAAATCTGTGTCAGAATATCTCCCAATGTTGGATTTATCAGTATACGGTATCCCTATCGCTTTTGGGTCAATTTTATATTCTTTAGTATTTTTTGCAAAGAGGAAAATATGTTCCCAGAGATTATTTAATCGTTGATTTCCTCCTGATGGAGTGTAGTGCCCTTTCCCAAGAAAAGATTTAACCCAAACTATATCTTGAATTCGTTTCCAAGATGCGTTTTCCGCAGACTGAGCAACTTTTTCAGATTTCCCTTGATCTCCCGCAGAATCACCAATATTCAGAAAGAATAAAGCACTGCTTTTTGCTACTCTATAACATTCAGACCAAATAGTAGTTAAGAAAGAGTAATATTCTGTATCTACCATCTTATCATTATGAAACTCACCAAAATCAGAAGAATATGTTTTTCCACGATTGTAAGGAGGAGAAGTTATTACTAAATCGATAGATTCATCCTCTAATTCAGACATGTATTCTGCCGATTTGAAAAAAACCGTCTGATTCTTAAGTTCTAACTTTCGCATGCTACTGTTGCTATTTTTTTCTTTTAGTGACACATTTCATCCTTCTTTTATCGTTATGCTCAATTTGAGAGTAAATCTGTATAAAATCTATAAATCAAGTGTTTTAAAATCCTTTTTAATATTTTAATAGGAAATCGCAATATAATTAGTTGAGCCTTATGCTGTTAATAAGGTAAAATTACGAGAGTCATTGATTTTTCAGTTTATGCATTTGAGATTAAGGTAGAGAGCGAATAATTTAAAAAATAGTGAATTCTCTTAAACTATAAATACCAATTAATAGTTGGATTCAAATGCAAGATATTTTTGATGTAAAAAACATTGCAATAATAGGGACAGGAATACAAGGCCACGCAATCGCCCAAGTAGCGCTGATGGCTGGTTTTAGCAAGGTGATCCTTAACGATCTTAGCATAGAATTAATCGATAAGGCCGTGGATAGAATTGTCAACGATCCCACGACTGGTTTAAAAGTTCTTGAAAAAGAAGGGCAATTAGAAGATAAAATTACAACGGAAATCCTCGTAAAAAGGTTACTAAAAGAAATAAACTTACAAAATGCTGTTAAAAATGTAGATTTTGTTATTGAAGCTGTTCCTGAAGTTATGAACATTAAAAAAGAGGTCTTTAGAAAATTAGGGCAATATTGTCCCGAACATACAATATTCGCTACTAATACCTCAACAATGAGTATTACAGAAATTGGAAAAGCTTCGGGACGCCCTGAAAAGGTCATCGGAATGCATTTTTTTGCCCCACTCGAAAATAAATTAATCGAAATCACGAAAGGAGAAAAAACTTCAGAAGATACTCTAAAAATTGCGACAGAAGTTGGCCATAAGTTACCAAGCTTAGAGGGAAAAAGATTACTTATTGAACTTCAAAGAGAATCTCCTGGATTCATCGCAAATAGAATCGTAGGCACTATTGAAATATATATAAATTGGCTTATTGAACAAGCTATCGCTAGAAATATCCCCTTTGAGCAACTCGATGCTGATGTAATCGATTTTATGCCTATGGGTATTTTTTGCTTATGTGATTATATAGGAATAGACACGGTTTTTAACGCGATGAAATACTTTGAAGATACTCTGTCCCCAGACTTTGCCCCTCACAAATTGTTTACGAAACTTATTAATGAAAACAATCTTGGACAAAAGACCGGTCGGGGCTTCTATGATTGGTCTCAAAATAAGGAACCTAGTATAGATCGCTCAAAAACAGCAGGCCTGGTCGATATCGAACTCCTAATAGCAATCCAATTAAATGAAGGCTGTAGGATGCTAGAAGAAGGCTGTGTTAGTAATTATAAAATAATTGATAAAGCTGTATCAACTGGTTATCGTTCACCTGGTCCCTTCTCTATGGGTAAAAAGAACTACAAACAACTTGTTGTAAAATTGGACGAGTTCGCAGAATTAACAGGGAGAAAATATTTAAAACCGTGCAAATTGATGAGATCCGGCGGTTTTCTTGATATGAGGAAATAAAGAAGAGCATCAATACATTAAAGACTTCACAGCTCTTCTTCTTTGTATAAACAAATCGTTATACAAATTAACAATAATTTGAGGAATTTAGAGATTATAACAGTTACATTTAATAATATTCGATTGATACTTACTATCTGAAAAGAAAGTATACTCTTTTCATTTGAGGAGGTATAAAATGAACAAGGAATTTGAGCTAATGGAGGGATCATTATTATCGTGCCCCTTTACTCGTTCGTGCCATCTTCCAAAAGCTAAAGAAGTTTGTGATTTTCCTAATTACAAAATGTGTTCGGAATATCAATTGGGATTAAATAAACTTAAATCTACTTCTAAGGTATTACATTAATAGTATAAAGGTTTTATTTTATAGCGTTTTATCTCATATTAATGATTTCAAGTATATTTAATATACGACACTTAATTTAGATATTCAAATATCAAATTTTATTTAGTGATTAAAATGGCTAGACCTAAAGTAGTATTACCAGAAAATGGAATCCCCGAAGACAAACTTCTCAAAAAAATGGAAGAAATACGGGAAGACGACATAAATTGGAAGGATGGAAAGGTTTGGAGCCTTGTATATCACGCTTCAGAAAAGCACACAGAAATGCTTAAAAAAGCTTCTTCTATGTTTTTTTCTAAGAACGCCCTCAGTCCTATAGCTTTTCCCAGTTTAAAGAAGTTTGAAACGGAAGTGATTTCCATGGCAATTGACTTGTTTGGAGGAGATAACAGGTGTTGTGGGAGTATGACATCGGGTGGAACAGAAAGTCTTTTAATGGCAGTAAAAACGTATAGAGATTGGGCACGGGAAAAATTCCCCCATATTAAAGAACCTGAGATGGTGGTACCCAGTTCAGCACATCCATCCTTTGACAAAGCAGCAGATTATTTTGGAGTAAAAATTGTTAAAGTACCTGTGGATAAAGAAACCCATCGGGCAGATATAAAAGCTATGGAAAACGCACTGACCAAGAACACCATTTTAATGGTCGGTTCTGCGTGTGATTTTCCAAGAGGCGTAGTAGATCCCATCTCAGAGCTCGCATCTATTGCTCACGAACAAGGTATTGGAATGCATGTTGATGCCTGTCTTGGGGGGTTTATGCTTCCCTTTGTGAAGAAGCTTGGAAATAATGTTCCTGATTTTGATTTCTCAGTACCGGGGGTAACCTCTCTTTCGGCAGATATTCACAAATATGGGTATGGAGCAAAAGGTGCTTCTACAATATTGTATCGCAAAGAAAGAGTTTGGAAACATCAATTTTCAGTTTATACAGATTGGTCAGGTGGTATTTATATATCCCCCTCTATGAGAGGTACTCGACCTGGTGGGCCAATTGCTGCTGCGTGGGCTTCAATGAAAGCTTTAGGAAACGATGGTTATTTACACTTGGCTAAAATCGTCATGCAGGCTACGAAAGAATTAATTGATGGAATAAATCAAATCCCTGAACTCTATATTATTGGAGACCCTGTGATGAGCGTTTTCTCCTTTACATCCGACTCTGTAGATATCTATAATCTAGGAGATAATATGGATAAGAAAGGGTGGCATTTAGACAGAATTCAATTTCCAAACGCTTTACATATGATGGTAAATCCTCATCATGCTAGTGTTGTAGATACTTTCTTGAAGGATCTCAAGGAAGCTGTTAAAGAAATTAAAGAGCATCCTGAAGCATCTTCAGACGGGGACGCTGCTATATATGGTATGGTAGCAAGTTTACCAGACCGTCAAAAAGTCAAAGACTACATTATCAATTTCTTAAAAAGTCAATATAAAATAAAATAATTTAAAACTCCTCTTTTTATTAACACTTCTTTTATTTTTTATTCAAACCCCCCAGAATTTAAATTGAAAAATTCAAATATCATTTGATTGAGAAAAGTTTATATTGACATTTATTGGAATTATAATACAATATTATTTTTGTGTTAGTTATTTAAAAATAAAATATGTTAAAATGTGAATTCTTATAACACTCACTCCTATAGGTTGGTTAAATGGGCTTACGGCCTCTGGTGTTTTTCTCTTCTCTCTTCTTTTCGGATTATTTGCGATTTATAAAGCAAGAAAAACACAATCAAATCCTCTATTATATCTCGGTTTAACTTACTTTTTCGCTGGTCTTATTTTTACAGGAGATTTCTTAGACTTCGTAACAGTCCTCATAACTCAAACAAATATTGATAATTCTTCAGGATTTATTGGTCTAATTAATTGGATGTGGTTTCCTGGGGTTGCTATATTTGGCATGTTTTTTGGAGCCGAATTGATTATTCCCAAAAAAAAGTGGTTAATTTTTGGAATTTATTTAATCTTAGGCATTATTTTCGATGTCCTATTATTCTTAGACCCCTCTAGTGCTTTAACCTACACTACTCCTGACCCTTTAGGTAGCGATCTCATTAACGACAGTCTTATCCTTGAATCAGTCGTTTCGATCCTAGCTTTAATCTTTCTAATATCCATCCTTATTCTTGACGGATTTGGCTTCTTAAGAAAAGGTATACAGGCAACTGGTACAATCAGAAGAAGATTTTATTATTTGTCCCTAGGAGCTTTTTTATATATAGCAGGGGGAATTTTAGACGGTTTATTTGATCCTGGTATTAGTTTAATATTTATAAGAGCTGCAATGATTATAAGCGCTTTACTATTCTACTTAGGGGTAAAAAGTTAAATTATTTTCATCTTTTTTTTTTAATTTACATAATTAAAATATTCATTCATAAATTGATTTTATTTGGAAGAAGGAACTATTTTTCTTTTAAGTGAAGCATAAGATCGAATAACATCCTGCTTTCGCTTTTGTCAACTATCGTAGAATACCAATTTAAATATTCTTCAAACCCTAATTCAAATCCGTACTCTCCTTTCGTTTCACCTATATATTGATATTCGCTATTTTCGACCCATTTCCATAATTCTGGCCATTTAATACTCATTTCCTTTATTCCTTCGCATTTAACCACTGCATAAAGCCCTCCCGGTATTGATAGGACTGGTACTTCACTTTCTATCTTAATATTAGGTGGAATTGTTATATAAATTCCATACCCATGTGGTTCAGGATTTTCCGTTGGATAAATATTCCTACCAAAAATTCGAATGCTTGAATCAACATGCAATAATCCTTTCTCTTTGGCCCAAGATTCTGCTCTATTCCAAGCATCTTCTTCCGGTGTATTTGAGAGGGAAGAAAAAAACGCTGCCCGCATAGGCTCCAACTTTTTAAGTCTAACTTTAATATTATCATTCATCATTCTTGCTCCGTTTAATTATAATCCTTTTTTTTGAACTATACAAGTACTACTTGCTTTAGCAACTAACTTTCCTTGTTCATTAACTATTTCACATTCCATATAACCTAATCTTTTCCCTCTTTTAATTATATTACTTGAGGCAATGAGCTTCCCAGTTGTTACCGGTTTAAGATAATTTATTCTTAAATCTACCGTGGTAAACATCTCGTCGTCTTTTAAGGTAGTAAAGAAGGAAAATCCCATAGCAGCATCCGCTAAATCGCAATAGATACCTCCATGCAGGGTTTTCATCGGATTCCAATACTTCTCGGTCGCTTCCATCTCAATAGTCGTACACCCCTCACAATAATTAGTAATTTTAAATCCTAATAATTGGGCAATGGGGGGAGGGGGAACTTTTCCTTGAATCATATCTTCTAAATACTGTTGATTTCTATTCACTTTTACCTATACCTCCTAGAGAAATCTAATATATTTTATTTTTTATTGTTTTTCTTTTAACTCATAAATTTGAAGAATTGTCTGAGAGATAATTTAGCTTTATAACATAAGATTTCTTAAAGTATAGTAAAACCTTTACAATAATATTAAAATAATTAGAGGGAATTAAGTTGCCAGAATATGATGTTACGGTAAAATTCCACATTTTTCCATATAGAAAATTCAAAATAAGCGCTAAAGATGAAAAGGAAGCAAGAATCATCGCTAATGACCAAGCTCAACATATCATTGATACTTTAGATTTTAGCATAACTAATATAAAGGCAAAGAGATACCTCATGGACAAATTTCTGTGAAAATTTCTATTTTTTTAAAACATTTCTTTTAGTGGTTAAATTTTATCCTGGAGATACCAGAAACGAAGCGTTACGATAATGTTTAAACATATGAATACAAAAAGCTGTAAATCCTCCGAAAAAGGCATTAATTAGCATCCATGGGAAACAGAAGTAAGCCACTCCTAAAAAAGACCCCGGTTCAGTAAATGAACCCGCTCCCCATCCTACCTTATAAAAGAAACCCAATGCTATTACTGTCAAAATGAAATAGACAAGACTCATAAATAATCCTGAAATACCCGCAATTACGCTCTGGTTTATTTTAGTATTATCGTTTAGCAATTTAAAACAAAGATCTGCCGAAAATCCCGTAATTAAACCAAAAGCGCTATACCCTATTACTGCCCAAATACTAATTAGCACATTTAATTCGAAATACGCTTCTACAAAAAAACCGATAACTGCGTAAGGAAGCCACAAATAAAACCCCATACCAAAGACTTTACTCTTAATAATCGCATATATTACGATTAAACTGCTAAAAAAGGAAATCATGTAAACATAGAACATTCCCATTCCATAATAAGGTTCAATTACGCCAAATCCTTGCGTATCGGCGCCAGAATAAAAATCCCAAAAGAAAATGGTAACACTGAGTAGCACCATTAATAAAAAACTATTGATGGCCCAAATCTTAAAAAGCTCTCGATTCATTTTCTTAAGAAAAACCTCGATTTAAATCATTTGATATATTTATTACTATTTAAGCATCCTTTTTATTGGCAATATTCCAAAAAATAATCTCTTGAGGATTTCCACCATTTGTGGTGATTAAATCCTTAATCTGGGTTTCTGTCTCACCATAATCTTGAGTATAGGTAAAGTTACAGCTAATGTTTTTATTTTTTATTCCAATATTCTCCAAGAGTTTTATTATCGCTGGTGCTGGCTTACCAGCCCAAATAGGTCCACAGATAATTAAATTAGTACATTTTTTGATATCAATCTGTTTCGCTTTTTTGGCTAAGCGTTTCTTCCTCATGAAGAATTGAAAAACACGAAAGAAGGTACCTGGATTGAACTCCATAATATCGTAATTATAAACTTGCGCGATGTTAGTGGCGATACCCTCATTATTCCCAAAGATCGAATAATACACTACTAAAGTATCCATTTTTCATCATAAATGTTGTATTATTAAAGATTTTACATTCTATATTTGATTATGAAAATGATCTATTTAACTTATTTATAGTCCAATAGTTTTATCTCTTTTTCAAAGCGATAAAATCCCGATTAACTCATCTTAACTGTCCAATTTTGTTATACCCAAGTTGCGGAGAAAATAATAACCAAACTAACGCTTTTTGCCAGGAATATGGAACTAAATTGCGTATATAAAAAATTTAAATTAATTTAATAATTTAATAGATACCGAAGTAAAACTAAATAAAAACTGAAAAAAAAATGATATGGGTAACTCGAGATTATGTACATATTGATAGGGTAGCTAGCCCCTGGTTAATCAAAAGATTCGTTGATAAACGCGCTCAATTCGTTTTCCTGCCAAGAGATGAAATATCTGATTTCGTAGCGAACACTGGAGCAATTCCATTTGATACTGCTGGTACGGGAGTAGAACTTGATCACCATGTATGCAACGGTGAGAAACATTGCACGTTTGATGCCATCGTGGAAAATTATGAGCTCGAAAACGATGACGCATTGCAAAAAGTTAGAAACCTTGTTAGAGCTGCAGATACGGGAGGTATAAATGAGGAACCTATGGCGTGGGCTTTAGAACTTGTGGCAGTTGGAACTCCCTTTTTAGTAGATTCAGATCACGAAGCATTGGAAAAGGAATTTCCAGTTTACGACGCCGTATACACATACTTTAAACAACAAATAATCCGTGAAAAATATAAAGATGAAATAGAGAAAATCAAAACGCGACCAGAAAGGCATGCATTCATAAAACAAAAACTCAATGAGTCCCTATGACCAACGGAATAGAAGATAAAAAAGGTGTCAAAAACCTTAAAATAATCTCTTTTTTTATTGTCAGCTTTATCGGGTTTTTTGCGTTGTTTAGTTCTACAATGTCCAAAAGCCCAATTTTACCTCTCTTCGCAGAATCGTTAATTACTTCAGAATTCGAGATGCAATTTATTGGCTATGTTATTGCGGCTTCTACCGTTCCAGGAATTTTAGTTAGCATGATCGCTGGACGATTATCAGACATGTATGGCCGAAGGAAACTTATTCTCGTTTCGACCGTAATCTTTGCGAGCGCCCCCTTTTTTTATCTTTTTGCGATTAATATATGGATTTTGATGATAATTCGTTTCTATCACGGCTTTTCAACTGCAATTTTCGCTCCTGTAGCCATGGCTGCTATTGCTGAATCGTATCCGGATAACAAAGGAAAGTATATCTCCTCTTTTTCTTCAATTACTCTTGTGGGACGCTTCCTAGCACCTATAACTGGAGGAACAATTCTCTTTATAACAACGAATTATTATTATGGCGTCTACATTGGATGTGCGATTTCAGGAACTATTGCACTAACGCTTACAGTGTTCTTTTATCGAGATCGAATTACACAAACTGAATTCAAACAAGCAACGGAAAGGTCTTCACTAACAATAAAAGAATTCGTGAGAGGAATTAAAGAAGCCCTTACCCATAAGATCATACTATCAACCTCCATCGTTCAAGCTAGCCAATATTTTGCCTTCGGAATTATTGAAGCTTATGTGATATTGTATGCCAACTCGCTTCATTTCGACGCATGGTTGATTGGACTAATTCCGGCACTCTTAACATTGATGCTTGTTGGGTTCAAACCCTTAATGGGATATCTTTCAGACAAGGTTGGGCGCCGCTTAATTATTCTCGTTGGGCTCCTACTAGGGGGTGGTGTATCGTGGATGATACCAATTACGACCAATTATCTCTGGGTAATTTTGATACTTTGCGGATTTGGAATCGGTATGGCCATGGTAATATCTTCTACCGCCGCTTATATATCAGATCATTCTAAAAAAGAAGATTATGGCACCGCAATTGGAACTCTGAGTACAATAATGGACATAGGACAAACTATTGGCCCTATCCTAAGTGGATATGTTTTAATCGCTTTTTCTTTTGGAGGAGTATTTTTAATGGTTAGCATCGTCCTTTTTATCTCAGCTCTTATATTTTCCATAGTTTAAGTAATTTCAAAAGATATTATAACTCAAATTTAATTTCCATTTTCCTTTTCAATAAGCTTAAAGATTTTTGAAGATATGAGTAATTTAAGAAAATATAATTATTACTTGCTGATCATAAAAATGACAGGACAAGTACCAGATAATTTAATTTATAACAAAAGCTCGTATTCCATAGTGGGCCTTAAAGGCGAAGGATTACCATCACCCTTCGATTATGGTTTAGAACCAATTTCTCCACATACAGCAAATTGGCGGGGTTTCATAATGACTTATATGATCGCCGAGAATTGTTTATTCGTACAGGAAATGAACGTGACTGTTAAGAATCTGAAGAAAAAACCTCCCCTAATCAATGGCGTAAATCCAGAGACTAAAAAGGAAGGATTACTCCACCTTACCTATAAAAGTTTAAAGTTTAAAACTCAATTCACGGGTAAAATTTTAATCGCTAAAGACTTCATAGACTCCATGTACGTTCACATGGGATTCCAAAGCCCTCTATCTTTTAAAACTGTTATTGAATTAAAGATTTCAGATGGGGCTTTAATTAAAGTCACTGATTTTTCCGAAATAATGAAAGATTATCGAAACCTTAACATTTCTGACGGAAAGCTAGGACCTACTGAAAATCTTCAAGAGTGGATCGGTCGAACATTTTCTCTTGATTACGATTTTTAATTTTTAATTCCATCTAGCTTTTTAGATTCCTCAGTTTCAGAAATTAAATTCCCCCTCTGAATGTTTTAATAAAAAAAATGTTATTAATTTAAAATATCTGTAGCTGCTATCGTAAAGTAAGTGTAAGCGCCTGTTGAATCTCCATAAATCGTCCTTGGAGCACTCCCTGTATGATACGCCAACAGCTCAACGTAATCTGACACGTTTAAATATAAGATATCTGTAAAACCCGTTGCTAAACTGTTTGTTTCAGACGCTTGTGCAGAACTTCCCGCTTCTACAACGCCTCCTCTAGCCGCTGCCAAAAATATTATCTCCGTATCGTACATAGTGCTAAACATAAGCATTGCCGAAATGAGGTAATACCCCGAAGTCGGACATATAAACCTGTCTGATGTAATGTTAAAGTCACCTGTCGTGTCATAATCTAAGACAGTAAAATTAACGACCTTCCAGCTACTGTTCGAGATTGCGTAATTTGAACTTAGAAAAGCTCTTGCTAACGGCTTAGGGGGTTCCACCTGAGGTTCCAGCTGACTAATAAGTTGCTGGTAATTATACAGCGAATACGCTCCAACTCCTAAGCCTGAAAGTCCTACAATAAGTACTAAAACGCTAAAAACTGAAACTTTTCTTTCTCCCATCATTCCTCAACTCATTTTTTCCTATTTGGATTCACTTTTTTTAAACCTATATACTAATTAATGTTATAAGTATTTCTACTCCGGGATTAATATACTTTATTGGTCCACTTTGGTTTTAAAGAAAAATTAATGCGATACAACTATAATCACTCAAATAAAGCAATTGTTTTCCATCTAGAAAACAATTATTATTTATCGTATTTCTCCCTCAAATAATCTTCGGAGTTTAAAAAAATTTCACAATCGCAAAATCCGCCAGAATATCTACAATCCTCTAAAAATTCTTCCTGCTCGTCTTTAGGTATATTCATTTCTTTCAATATAATTTCTGCATTGGTTAAATCGCGCGCATTACACCCATTAGTTTCTAATAATTCCTCCAATCTGATAAAAAATTTCTCTAAATCGCTTTTATTTATACTTTATTCACCTTTAGAATTAT
The DNA here is from genome assembly GCA_964508365.1 of uncultured archaeon. Classification (GTDB taxonomy): domain Archaea; phylum Asgardarchaeota; class Lokiarchaeia; order Sigyniarchaeales; family SOKP01; genus SOKP01. Next base: position 22,868 of record CAZDTP010000030.1, on the reverse strand, counting down.
AATGTTCTATTTTTTATTAGTTATTTAATCCCTCTGCTTTTTGTCTCTGTCGTAGTAGTTTCCTTTTAATAGTGTATTTTACGGGACCAGATAGTATACTCATATAGTAAGAGTTACAGCTGGTTCAAAGAGGAACATAAATATATATTTTTTTAATAATAGTAATAAAAAAGAATTATCCAAATTTAAATAAAATAAGTTTAAGGAATTGTTTTTCAAACAAAAATAAAGATTTATTCTATAAATACTTGGAATCTTATCTTCTCTGAGAGACTGTCTCTCTTACAGAAATAGATTTCTCAAGCATAACTTTATAGATTTCATTAGCTCTTTGCTCAATTAATTCCCTTCTCCGAGAATTAGGTATTTTTGTTTGGTATCTCTCCAAAGCAATCTTACGCCATTTCCTTTTCCACGCTGGGAAGCCCGTCTTAACGTAACGCTCCCGATTTGGGAAGTCCCTACATACCCAGTTAAACAAGATAAAATATCTCTTGATCCCTGAGTCCATCGTAAGATTTTTCGAGCGTACTCCTAAATTTCTGAGGTGTTGAAGAAATCTGCCCTCCACAGCGTCCTGGAGCTCTCCTTCGACAATTGCCGGCTCGTAATATATCTTGTTCTCGTCAAAATATTCTCTAACAAGATCAAAACAATTACCCCGACATAGAAGTATTCTATCACCCTTGTTGTGATTAAGAATTCTAAGAGCTTTTATAACAACTTTAAGAATCTGTTCCTTCGGTTTTAGAATATGGTTCTTCTTATCCTCATCTTCTTTATAGAGGTCAACTGGAACCGTTTGAAATATAATTCTTCCCGTGCTCGTATCATGAAATCCAATAAATGCATTCCCAACGAGATCACCCGTCCCAGCATCGTCAATTTCTATTGTTCTTCCCTTCCACTCGCTGGGATTTATAGTGGATTGGCACGACTCTTGGTCGTTTTTTTCCGTTTTTGTCTTCATTAGTTAAGTAACTAATATTGTATTTAACATAAATATTTTATGACTTTGTCTTCACTCCTCTTTCATTATTTATGATTATTTAAAATTTCTAATATTAATTTAAACTTATAATTCTAAAATTTATAACACAAATACCAAATACTACTATTAGCATTATAACATCATGATTCCCTTCCCTCAAGCTTATTTTTTATAAGGGCTATGTTTTTAGTTGATAACGATTGAAATATACTTGCTATACTGAAAATGCCATTTGATGATGAAGCTTAGATATATGTGACACGAAGATTAATGAACAAAAGGTGATCGATAAGATCATAAGTTGATAATAAAAGTTAAAGAAGCGTTGAATGCAAAAGTTTTCTGACACTAAATGGATTTAAAAAGACTAACTTATATTCATTATGTGGATACTAATGAAGAGTGACACACAAAAAAAGATAATAGGTAAAAAAGAGAAAAATTCAACTAACTTTCCAATTGTTGGAATAGGAGCTTCAGCAGGGGGTTTAGAAGCTTTTGAAAAATTTTTCTCCAACATGCCTTCTGATAGTGGGATGGCGTTTATATTAGTCCCTCATCTCGATCCTACGCATAAAAGTATTTTAACCGAGTTAATCAGAAAATACACAAAAATGAATGTTGTCGAGATAGAAGATGGTATGGATGTCAAACCAAACCATGCTTATATCATTCCTCCTAATTATGATTTGAAAATAGAGAGAAAAAAACTTTATATTTTAAAACCATCTGCCCCTCGAGGTTTACGATTACCGATCGATTTTTTCTTCCGTACTCTCGCAGAAGATCAAAAAGAAAAAGCTATATGCATCGTGCTTTCAGGTACTGGGACGGATGGAACTCTTGGCTTAAGAGAAATTAAGGGAAGAGAAGGAATGGTAATGGTGCAAGACCCTGCATCTGCAAAGTATGACGGAATGCCCAGAAGTGCAATTAATAGCGCTATCGTAGATTATATTCTTCCCGTTGAAGAGCTTCCAGAACAATTAATTGCATTCGTAGAAAAGACATTCTCTTCTATTGAGAGCAAAGTTATTAAACCTAATCTTCAAACCAAAGACTATCTCGAGAAAATATTCTATTTATTGCGTTCTCACGCAGGACACGAATTCTCTGCTTATAAAGATAATACACTTCTTCGTAGAATTGATCGACGAATAACCATAACTAAAACAAGCACTATAGAAAAATATGTTATTTATCTTGAAACCAACCCAAAAGAATTAGAATTCCTTTTTCGAGAAATTCTTATAGGAGTTACGAATTTCTTCCGTGATAAAGAAGCTTTTAAACATCTTCAAGAAAAAGTAATTCCAGAGCTCTTTAAAAATAAAATAAATGCTAAAATAATACGAATATGGATTCCAGCGTGTTCTACTGGTGAGGAGGCATATTCGATCGCAATACTGATAAACGAATACAAAGAAAGAATAAAAAAGGATATTAAGGTACAAATTTTTGGCACAGATATAGATGATGTCGCAATTGAAAAGGCTCGCCAAGGAATATATCCCGATGGTGTTGCTGTGGATATCCCAACAGAATATATTAAGAAATACTTTAACTTACATGATAATATGCTCCAGATTAAGAAGAGCATAAGGAATGATATTGTGTTTGCAACTCAAAATGTTATTACTGATCCCCCCTTTTCAAAAATGGATTTAATCTCATGTCGTAATTTATTAATTTATTTACTATCTGATATTCAGAACAAAATGTTACTTCTATTTCACTATGCTCTAAATGACAATGGTTTTCTATTTCTAGGAAGTTCAGAATCTATCACTAAGGTTTCGTCTTATTATAGAGTAATAGAAAAAAAGTGGAAAATTTTTCAACGTAAAGAACCATTACTCCCCATAGGCGAAAGAGAAAGATTTTTTCCTCCATTAATTGATTATAATTATAAAGCTGATTATCCACTTGATTCTGGTTTGCAGGAAAAAATTTCTTATAATGAAATAATTGAAGAATTTCTTCTTAATGAATACGCTCCTCCCGCTGTAATTATTAATAAAGAATATAAGATTCTATATTTTCACGGTCGTACAGGGGAATTTCTTGAACCTTCTACAGGGGATGCTCGTTTAAATATTCTTGATATGGCTAGAGAAGGTTTTCGATTAGAATTAACAACAGCACTTAGAAAAGCGAATTCAACGAAAAAAGATGTAATATATAAAAATCTAAAAGTGAAAACTAACGGAACTTCTGTCTCATTAAATTTGATCGTAAAACCTATATTTGAAGCTCCAATGATGGAAGGATTGTTCATGGTTCTCTTTGAAAAAATTTTATCAAAACCAAAAGAGGAATCCATAGAAATAAAACTCGAATCTATAGACGATTTAACAAAACAGAGGATTAAACAATTAGAAGATGAATTAAATTCAACCAAACAGTCTCTTCAAACAACGATAGAGGAGCTTGAAACTTCAAATGAGGAACTCAAATCTACAAACGAGGAGTTACAATCATCAATTGAAGAATTGCAAAGTACTAACGAGGAATTACAAACATCAAAAGAGGAATTACAATCTGTTAACGAAGAATTAATGACGGTAAATGCGGAATTAGAAGCAAGAATCATGGATTTATCAATAGCCAATAATGATTTGGCAAATTTAATGGAAAGTACGGAAATTAGTACGATTTTTTTAGATCTTGATTTTAACACAAATCTTTTTACTCCTTCTGCTACCAGAATCCTCAATTTAATTGATTCTGACATCGGGCGGCCAATCCAACATATCTCTTCAAATCTAAAATATAATAACTTACTAATTGATATTGAAGAAGTCCTAAAATCCTTAATTCCAAAAGAACAAGATGTTCAAGATAATAATAACAATTGGTATACAATGAAAATAACTCCTTATAGAACTATAGATAATATCATTAATGGTGTAGTTATTACTTTTTTTGACATCACCAAACGTAAGGAAATAGAAAGAGATCTACTCATTTCTGAATCGTTTCTAAATAGTGTTATTGACCAAAGCCCATATGCTACGTGGATATCTGATGAACATGGAACTTTAATAAGGATAAATCAAGCGTGTTTAAACTTATTGAATTTAAACGAAGAGGAAATAGTAGGTATCTATAATATCTTCAAAGACAACCTTATAGAAGAACAAGGTCATATGCATTTAGTCAATTCTGTTTATAATGAAGGTAAAGCTGCTAGATTCACGATGGTTTATGATCGCTCTAATCTTGAAAATATTTCCATAGAGAAGTATCCTAAAGTTATTGTAGATATTTCTATTTTTCCTATTTTGGATATTTATGGTAAGATAACAAATGCTGTTATCCAAGAAATAGATATAACCGAGCGAACAAGAACCAATCAAATAATAGTAGAATCCAAAGAAAAAATTCAAGAAGCTTACAATCTAGCCAATTTTTACAAGGATCTCTTTGCTCACGACATGAGAAATATCCTTCAAAGTATGGTTTTAGCAGTAGAGTACTATTCTAAATTTCGAGATGATCCTGAACAATTGAAAGAACTAGGAGATATCTCTGAAATACTGAAATACCACTTAAATAGAGGTTCAACTTTAATTGGAAATATTAAAAAACTCTCAGACATAAACGAAGAAGAGAGAGAATTAAGTCCTATAGAAATTTCCGGACAATTAATTACTGCTGTTGAAAATATAAAAACCTCGTTTAAAAAAAGGAATATAAAAATTGATTTTAATGAATTTTCAAACGATATAAAAGTAATCGGAAATGAACTTTTAGCTGAAATTTTTGATAATATTCTAAATAACGCAGTGAAGTTTAACAATAACGAAACGGAGGTTAAAATTGATATCAACATTTCTAAAGTTCAAGATAATGGTACGAAGTTTATCAAAATTGAGTTTAAAGATTACGGAGAGGGTGTCGAAGATGAAAAGAAGAAAACTTTATTTGAAAAGACTTACAATCGAGATAAAACCCATAAAAGAATGGGGATGGGAATGGGTTTATCCCTCGTTAAAAAAATCGTGGATACGTTTGGAGGAAAAATTTTTATCGAGAATAGGATTGAAGGAGATTATACAAAGGGAAGCAATTTTGTACTACTATTAAAAGAAGCTCAATGATTATTTTATAGATGTTAGATTTATTTTAATCAAATTTCTTTACAATCAAATTAACATTGCGTGTGATTATTTAATCGCGAGGTTAAATCATTCATATGAGAATTAATTATTCAAGGAAAAAAAAGAGACATTAAATCACCAAATTTCAGTAAGTTTTTAGCTATTTAATTCCTTATAATTCCTTAAATGAGCCATAATTCTCCTAAAATCGTTGATCTAAATTTTAATTAAGCAAAATCCTTTATTTTTATCTGATTTAATAAACCGAGTCAATTCTAAACCAAATTGTATAGCAACAGTCTCCTACATCATAACGAGACCCAGATCAATGCCATCCGTTATTAACATATGAATGCCATGTGCTAGGACTGAACCACTACTGGAAAGCAGGATAATCATTATCATTAAAATTTAATTTCTATAGTAATTGCGTTACTAATGGATTTTTAGGTTATGCTGCTGACCGAGAATTAGATAGCTTAAAAGAATTTAACAGTTATCCCCCCACTTAAAAAAATATCTTATCACTTCTAAACCTTATTAAAGATTTACTCTTAATTCTGCTATATGTTTTTCTCCAGATTTGAATTTTGTTAAAAAGTCATTAAAATAAGTATATTCCCTATCATGTTAAAGATGTAGATAAAACATAATAAAATCAAAAATAAAAAAAAACGGAAGTGTTATTCCTTTCCTTTTTTAGTAAATTATTTTTTAGGTGGAGCTTTTTTCTTAACGGGAGCTTTTTTCTTAACGGGCGTTTTTGGTGCAGGTTTTTTTTTTACAGGAGCTTTCTTTTTTGCCATTAGATAATACCTCTCCTTAATCATTTAAAATTTTAGAATCAAATTAATATAAATAAAGTTTTGTTGTTTTCCTTTTTAAAGATTTGTCTTTTGCCACATTAAATAAAGAATTTTTAGCAAAAATTCGTTTTTTGAAAAATATGTTTTAATCCACACATTTTCCCGCAAACTCGTTAAAAAAAAGTTTTTAACCATGCGTCATTAAATTCATTAAAAATTAAGGGATATGAAAATGATTGAGAAATCAACTCTATTAAACCTTGCGAATGCAAATGGTACTCCCTTGATTGTTATTGATCATGACTTAATTAAAGCGAACTATTTTAATTTCTGCAAGTATCTCCCTGATGTACAACCTTTTTATGCTATAAAAGCTAATCCCGAACCAAAAATAGTAGAAACTTTATACAATGAAGGTTGTGGGTTTGATGTTGCTTCGTGGGAAGAATTCATGATTGTTTATGATGTGATTGAGGGAAATCAAGAGGATAAAAAAGCATTTATGAATGAGAAAGTAATTTATGCTAATCCTGTAAAAAGAATCGATTCATTAAAAAAACTCAATGAATTTTCTATCCGAATGACTTTTGATAATTATATAGAAGTTGATAAGATTGCTCAATACTGTAAAAATAGCCGTTTAATTTTACGGGTGGATGTTCCTAACACTGGCTCAGTTGTGGAGCTCTCTACAAAATTTGGAGCGAATCCTAACATTTGTCTGGACTTAATTAAACATGCGAAAAAGTTAGGACTTAAAGTGGAGGGATTGAGTTTTCATGTTGGTAGTCAATGTAGTAATTTCGAAAACTATACCCACGCATTTCAAATTACTCGTGAACTTTTTGAACAAGCTAAAGAGATTGGAGAAGAATTAACATTCTTAGATATAGGTGGTGGTTTTCCCGTTCCCTATGAAGAATATACCCCTTCTTTTGAAACCTTAGCTGAAGTTATTAACAGTAATATCTCTGAATACTTTGATAATCTTGAAATAAAAATAATAGCAGAACCGGGACGCTTTTTTGTTGCAACTACAGCGGTTGTTATAGTCGAAATTAACGGTAAAGCGATGAGAAACGATAAAATATATTATTATGTTAATGATGGAGTATATAATACCTTTTCAGGCGTTATTTTCGACCATATCCAATATCATTTTAAAGCTTTCAAGGAAGGTTTGCTAAAAGAATCTGCAGTCGTAGGACCAACGTGCGATGCTTTAGACAAAATTTCTCTCCATGAACAATTACCTGAATTAAATCTTGAAGATTTACTCTATTCTGAAAATGTTGGAGCTTATACTAATGCTTCCGCTACTCATTTTAATGGATTTCCCCCTGCAAAAGTCATTCATATAAACACTTAATATCTCATTAGACAACTGAAATATCATGAAGCTCTCGGATGATGTTCTTAAAAATAAAACAATGAAAATCTCAATTGCAGAGGGTTCTTTTGGAGCTCTTAGTAGCATGTTATCTGATAATTATATCGTACCCTTTGCACTTAACCTTAATTCAACCCCCCTCCAGATTGGTATTTTATCATCATTAGGAAATTTGGTATCTCCTATAGGCCAAATTATTGGATCGTACAGAACCGAAAAAAATTCAAGAAAATCAGTTACTCTAAGTGGAGTCATTGGTATGGCAGCGATTTGGCCACTTTACATTGTTTTGGCTCTTATCTTTCAATTTGGAATGATAAATCAACTGCTTCCTTGGCTCCTCCTCGGTTTGTTTTTAATTTACATGTTTTTCGCAGGGATATTGAATCCTGCTTGGTTTTCTGTAATGGGCGATATCGTGCCCGAAAATTTTAGAGGCAGATATTTTGCAAAACGTAATCTCATAACAAATACGATTGCTTTAACTGGAATATTGATCTTATCATTTTCTTTAGATTGGTTTGAAGTCCAAGGAGTGATTTTTTTAGGATTTATTCTTGTTTTTTCCATAGGATTTATTACTCGTATGATGTCAGTTATCTTTTTTACTAAACATCATTTTCCTCCTTTTCATATTGAAGCTTCAGAGCATGTTAAGTTTGTTCAAATTATTAAAGAAATCCCAAAAACCAATTTTGGGAAATTTACCTTATTTGTTTCCTTAATAATGCTTGGACAATGGATAGCTGGTCCATTCTATGCCATTTATTTGTTAACAGATCTGCAATTTAATTATTCCCTTTATATTCTCATTAATATTTTCCCCTCTGTGATATCATTATTTTTCTTTCCCTTATTGGGAAAACTTTGCGATAAATTTGGGAATGTAAGAATGCTTCAACTTGGAAGTATTATCATCCCTTTATTACCAATTTTATGGATATTTGTTAACACTCCAACTGGAATTCTCTTCGTTCCACAATTATTAAACGGTATCGGATGGACAGCCTTCAATTTAGCGTGCTCGAATTTTATTTACGATAATATCCCTACTAAAAAAATTGGAATGTATATTGCTTTTTATAATTCTTTATTAGGAATCTCAATCTTAACAGGTGGAGTAATAGGCAGTCTACTTATCACTTTTCTTCCCATTACTTTTATGAACTCTTTTCATTTCTTATTTTTAATATCTGGAATCGTTCGATTTATTGTAGTAATTATTTTGTTACCTAAGATCAAAGAAGTAAGAGTAACTACCAAACCAATATCTAATTTGAAAAATATGGCAATCTATCGGTGGCTCTATGATTTAACTCTTAGAAATCATCCAAAAAATCGGAAAAAGAATAAAAAAGAAGAAAAATTACCGAATGAAATTTAAAATGAAAGAGTTAAACTAAAAATCTGATTTCACATAAGAATTTCAGCATAAACTAATAGTGGTACTATACTTTTTTTAATACAAAATATAAGACTCCCAATTCTCCAGTAATTTTTTCTTGCTCAGAAACTAATTCATAATTTTGGTTAAATATCCCAACAATTTCAAATCCGCCTGACCGAGCGAATTCCTTAAACTCTTCAAATATCCATAATCTGAGTTCATGCTCCTCCTCAACAACGATTTGACTTCCATTATCATTAACGACCATTTTGAAATCAATATTCCTTAATCGTTTATTCATATCATAACTTTTAATTACCCATTTCAAATCAATTTCGACATGTTCCTCTTTTACATGCCAAGTTTCATCAACTTTTTTTTCGGCTTTTATATCATCGCATTTACAACTAATTTCGACAATGTAGATAGCCCCTTTATTTAAAGCTTTGTTCATCGATTTGAAATGTGAAATGATTTCTTGATCAGTTTTTAAATATCCTAAGCTATTTATACAAACAAACGCCGCATCAAATTTCTCTGCAAATTCAAAATTTTTCATATTAGCGATTACTGCATCAGCATTAATTATTGAAATTCCTTGTTTCCTTAACCTATTTTTCGAATATTCAACCATTGCAGGATTTAAATCAAACCCGAACACATTATATCCACCTACGGCCATCATTTCTAAAAATAACCCTGGACCACAAGCTGCTTCTAAAACATGCGTTACTTCAATATCACTATATCTCTGAAAACATCTAATGAAAAAATCTATGTCTCCCTTTGTATCCCTCATGAACGCTAAATCGTAATATTTTGCTAAATTGTAAAAATTGTGTTGATGTTCCGTAATTGTGTCAAAATATTTGCTCTTACTGGGAAGATGGAGTCCATCCTCCAATATATCAATTTTTAAGTTAACAAGTTCCTCCTGTTTATTCAAAGAGTCTGCTGAGATATAATTCTTATCCACATGTAAATCTTCGATCATTCTAATTACCTCATATTTAATTAATTTTGATGGTGTTAATTTCCTCATCTATAAAATTAAGAAATTAAGTTTAAAAAAACAAATCTAATTTTAAGGAAATTTTCATAATTAATGTAACCCTTTTATTAAATTAAGTGTTATTAAGTTTCTAGTAAATGAACTCTGATATTAAAGCTTTTCTACATTAGTAAATATTTAATCTATATTTCTGTGGGGTTTTATAAAAAAATATTACGTATCATTAGGAAATTCGTCAAAGAATTTCAAGTCAAGAAAGAATAGAATAAAGAAGGTTGTTATAAATTTAAAGTTAAAAATTCACTCCTATTTATTATGAGCAGAAATACCGTTAAAAAAGGAGACAAACTTAAATTTTATGTGAATGGTGCCTTACACGCGGTAATCCCCGTCTCGCCGCTAGTGCTTTTCTATTTGTTCATAATGACAACATCAACCTACAATATAAACGGCGTTTTTGAAAGTTTTTTATTTGTACAAACCTATTCTTCATGAAATTATTTAAAAATTAATAATCATCTCTTTTTTTTAAGAATAGGAATATAAAGAATTTATATCAAGAAAAACATCTTATTTATTGATAATACTGACTTTAAAACAATTAGAATATTCCTAATTTCCTAAATTACATTTAATATGAAAAAAAATGTTGACGAGTGAAGAAGTTATTAATAAATTAAGAGAAGAACTGTCTTTTCTTAAAAAAGAATTTAAAATTAAAAAAATTGGGCTCTTTGGATCTTTTGCTAAAGGGAAGCCAAAAGAAGAAAGTGATCTTGACATAATTGTAGAATTTGAAAAATCAATTGGATTAGCTTTTATGGATTTGGCTGATTATTTAGAAAATTTGTTCAATAAGAAAGTGGATATTTTAACTCCCGAAGGAATTAGAAGTATAAGAGTAGAAAAAATTGCCCAAGAAATCAGTATGAGTGTGATATATGTCTAAAAGAAGAGCTGTAGAAATTCTGAGCGACATAAAAGAAGCAATATCAAGAATTAAAAAATATGTTATAAATATAAATTTTGACCAATTTTTAAAAGACATAAAAACTCAAGATGCTGTTGTACGGAATTTTGAGATAATTGGTGAGGCTGTTAAACTTTTACCGGATAATTTAAAAAATAAATCTAAGTCAATCCCTTGGAATAAAATTGCTAGTATTCGAGATAGACTTATCCATCAATATTTTGGAGTGAATTATGAAATAATTTGGGCTATAATCGAATAAGATTTAACTGATTTATTACATAAAATAGATGATTTATTATCAAAAGAAATCCCTTGATAATATTTAAATAGTAACTCTATCAATCCTGTGAGCCCAATGAAAGGGTGGAGTTTTCTTATTTGGAAGGAATAATCACTATATCCAAAAATACAATACTTTATGCAATGAGCGACTTGATACTTCACTGATCTAAAAATAGCTAATTATTGACTAAAAGATTTTAAAGATATCTTCGTCAAGAAGTAGCGCATTAATTAAATCTTTCTTTATGTTATATTCCAATATCAATTTAATTTTAATATCATTTAGCTTAATATCTATCATGGAAAAAAAAACTAAAGAACAACTCCTAAAAAAAACAAAAATTCCTGGAATAAATGCGATTAGAATGCATAAATTCTACAGAGGAAAGATTCAAGTTATTCCACGTTGTCAAGTTCGGAATTATGATGATTTTGGAATTTGGTATTCGCCAGGAGTAGCCGCACCTTCCTCTGAAATCTTTCAGGATAAAGAAAAGGTATATGATTATACAAGTAAGTGGAATTATGTTGCTGTCGTCAGTGACGGAAGTAGAGTTTTAGGACTTGGTAATATTGGTCCTGAAGCAGCATTGCCAGTAATGGAAGGTAAAGCTCTTCTTTTTAAATATTTAGGTGGAGTTGATGCGTTTCCACTATGTATTGGTCAAAAAGAATGTTGTGACGCCGAAGATATTATAGAATTTGTAAAAATGGTTCAGCCTACATTTGGTGGTATAAATTTAGAAGATATTAGCAACCCAAAATGCTTTACGGTTTTGGATAAATTACGCAGTGATCCAGACATAAATATTCCTGTTTGGCATGACGATCAACAGGGAACTGCCTGTGTGACTCTAGCAGGATTAATGAATTCTCTACGAATTGTTGGAAAGAAAAAAGCACAAGTTAAAATAGTGTTCAACGGAATAGGCGCTGCTAATTTTGGGATTTATCGGTTACTAAAAGCTGACGGATTTAATATAACTAACTCAATTTTCGTCGATAGTAAAGGAATCTTGTTCAAAGAGCGAACTGATTTACAATGTCCACAAGATTATAAATGTGAAGTCGCTAAAATAAGTAATCAAGAACAAATTAGAGGAGATTGTGGTAAGGCTTTAGAAGGAGCAGATATCCTCATCTCATCAAGCGTTCCGGGACCAAATGTTATCAAAAAAGAATGGATTTCAAAAATGACAGATGACGCAATAGTTTTCGCTTTAGCTAATCCAATTCCGGAGATTTTTCCATGGGACGCCAAAGAAGCTGGAGCTAGAATCGTTGCAACCGGTCGCTCTGATTTTCTTAATCAGGTAAATAATTCACTCTGTTTTCCAGGAGTATTTAGAGGAACTTTAGATGTACGTGCTACTACTATAACTGATGAAATGTGTATTGCAGCATCACATACTCTCGCAAATTTAGTAGATGAGATTGAAGGTTGCCTTGTGGATAATTGTATTCTCCCTACTATGCAATATGAAAATGCGTTTATTAGACAAGCTACTGCTGTAGGATTGAAAGCAATTGAGCAAGGCGTTGCTAAAATTAATCTCTCTGAAGAGGAACTACTCTCAAAATCTAAGAATATTATAGACAATTCTCAGGGTCAATTTAAATTGCTAATGGAAAAGGGATATATCCCTCAATTCACAGATTATGAGAAATAAACGAACAATTTTATATTCTGAATTTAATCCCAAAATTTTTTACTTTTTTTGTTTAATATTATAAATTCGTGTCAACATTTTAAGAGCTGAGACCGCTTGAACAGCTTCTTCGATACTGTGAAAAACAGGAACATTTGAAAGCTCTAAAGATTCTATTATCAGTCCATATTTTTGAATGTAAGGTATAAAACACACTAATGGCTTTTTATCAGTTGTTACTCTATTCGCTATCTTTCTCCCAATCTGAAACGAGATTGAAGGAGTATAGGGTAAGATAAGAAGAATTATACATTCAATGCGTTCAATTTTTGATAAATACTGAATAATATTTTCAATATCTTCGTCCTTAGCAGAGCCAGTAAGGTCTATAGGGTTATTAAATGAGGCTATATTACGCGCAACGGGATTTACTAATTGTTGCATATCTTGTTTTTCTTCTTCTGTATATTCCACACTAGATAGATGATATACCTTGAGCAGATCGGTACATATGACTCCATGTCCTCCTGAAATTGATAAAATAGCGACATTTCCATGTACAATTTTATTATAATCAAAAGGTTTTTTTTTATGAGACAGGACATCAAATAACTTTAAATATGTAAGCATCTCAAGTTCTGTTCTTGGTTGAATTATTAAATTTTGCTTTAATGCAGCAGAGAGGACTTTATCGTTTCCTGATAAACTCGCAGTATGGGACATAGTAGCTCTCTTACCTTGCTCGGATAACCCTCCAAAATAGGTTATAACTGTGTCGTTTGATTCTCTCGCCAACTCTAAAAACTTTCTGCTCGACTTAAAACCCTCCAAATAAAACGCAATATTAGATGTTTCTTTATCATATTTACTAAAGTATTCTAATAACATAGTTTCATCGACCACCGCACGATTACCTATAGAAACAGCAGTTGAAACCCCTATGTTAATTTCATTGAATTTATGAAAGAATTGATCTACTAAAACACCTCCAGATTGACTGATTAGCGCAACTGTCCCTTTAGGAGGGCGTGTAATCCGCTCCGTTGGCATAAAGATTGTATCCAGTAAAGGTGGGGAATATACTCCTATACAATTTGGCCCTAATACTGCGATTGCATTATCATTTGCAATTTGTACTAACTTTTCTTGCCGTTTAACTCCTTCCGATCCTATCTCAGCAAATCCTCCCCCAATAATAATGCACGCAGGGATATGTAAGTCTGCGCAAGCTTGCACATAACCTAAAGTATCTTCTGCCGAGATGGCAATTACTAAAAGATTAGGTATTTCAGGCAGCTCATCCAATCGAGTATATAAGCTTATCCCATCAACCTCTCCTCCCTCTGGATGGATTCCATAAACTTTTACGTCCATTTCAAAAACATTCTTTACAAAAATTATTCTCCCTGGACTCAATGGATTTTTTTTGCTAATTCCTACTACTGCCATTGATTTTGGCTTAAATAAATTCTCTAAATTCATAACGAATTCCTTTTTGCATTAATTACTAAGTGAATTAAGTACAGTATTTTTTAACTTTTATCCTTATAATTGATTTATATTTCTTTCTTAATCCAATTAATCACGATTCAAATTAAGTAAAAAATTTTTTTTTCAAAACTTGATAATTATAAAAGTTAATCCTAAAGGGTAAAGAATTTATAATTCTTAACAAGAAAACTCTTTAATTTTTCCATGATTCTCGATTCTGTCGTATTTCTTATTCTTAGATTGAAAATGTACGATAATCTGAGAGTTTTCGAGTTCTGGCATTTTCTCAATAAGTTTCTTGTCTGCATATATAAATGCTTCAAGGACGAGTGGTAAATGATAGCAAAAGATTCTGTTTCGTAAACTTGCCCAACCAAAGCAAAAACCTCCGCTGACATGCATATATAGATGTAATTCGTAAAGATCATTATTCATTTGCCATTCAGCTAAAACTTCATCCCTCATAAAGCGAGTATAGAGGCTTGAAATCTGTTCAAAATCATATTCGGATCCTATTGTAAGAAAAAGATCTCCTGTTGAATCAGAATGAGTCAATGTGTATTTGCGAGGTAATTTAAGGGTGACTTCATCAACCGAGTCTTTATAGACAACTTGTAATTTATCAGGATTTAAATATGTCATTATTACATATTTAATATTATAACAAGAAGTTAAAACCATTTTCTTATGAAATATTAAATTATACTATAAAAATACAAGTTTTTACATAAAACAAATAAAAAAAAAAGAGTTTAAATTATGCTGGTTGTAATACTCCTGCAAAGACCAACCATGCTAGAAGAGTTTTAGACCACAAACTGAGTAGAATATATCCTCTTTCTCCATGCAAATAATCCTTCCATTTCCCTATTTTTTTATATTGAAGGATCATATTAATCGGGAAAGTATTGAAGAATAATATGTAAGATCCAAAAATCGCCCAAACAAACCATGGAATCTCGGTAATATTCCCGTTGCCAAATAGATAAAGAAGAATTATTACCCATGGAATAAGACCTGCAAATGTTCCTATGTAAAACGATGTCCAATTCGTTTTCTGTGTTGTTTGATTATGAAGTTCCATCATCAAACCTAAAAGATTCATTGTAGCGTTGATACAAAAAATTAAAATTAAAGAGGAAAGATCGTAAACTCCGAAAAACCACGCAATTAAAACTATCATCAAGGAGGAACTTAAGGCGTATTCAAACCATCTAAAGTAGTTAATCCCCTCTCCCAATTTTCTGTTATAGAAGTTATTGACTTTGGGTAATACGATTAATAAATGAGCGATCGCTGAGAGAAGTAAAAACATAGCCACTAATGGTCCAATTGGAACAGTCGTTAATTGAATGTAGTTAGGCACCAACCTTGGAGGTATTAAGAGATCGTTGTAATACAAGTAAGAGGTTGTAATAGGTAACTCAAAATCCCTTATTTGAGGTATTGTATAAGACATTATTATCATTATGCTGGCTTGGATTAAATGTAAAAAGCCCATAATCAAGTTGAATCGTCTTAAATAAGAGAAAGTTATTTTAGATTCTTTTTTTTCGTTCAAATATTTCACATTTTTGTAGATTTTATTAGTTTTATTTTTTTTTTACAGAATAAAAATCTTTTTTAAATAATTTATAACACTCTGAATTATATTCAGAAAAAGTAAGAAACCGTCAGAGTGCCTTATTAACCATTATATTCCAATCTTTTTTAATTCAATTCCTCACATTACCCACTTTCCAACCTTTATTTGCTTAATTTTCTCAAGTTCTATTTCAGAAAATCCTCTTATACTCCATTTTACATAAAAAGAAGAATTTTTCTAAAATTAAGCATTTTGATTATAGTTTAAAGACTAGTGGGATCAAATCAAAAACATGATTTAATATTGGTCTAAAATATCTTTTTATTGAAATAATCTAATTCAATCATATGATATCAAAAGAAGATATTATAAAGTTAGATAAAACTCAAATTAAAGCTGCTGGTGAAGTTTTGGGTCGCGCTTTAAAGGATGATCCCATTTCAGTTTATGATATACCTAACACAGAAAAAAGGCATGCTGTGATGAAATATGTTTTTCAGATGACAAGTTGCTTGGGCGTTAAATTCGGCGAGACACATGCGACTTCTCCCAATTTGGAAGGCATAGCAGTATGGTTACCATTTATTAATAAAGATTATAAGCTAAAAATGAGCATAGGATGTATGCTTAAAGCAAAAGTCTATAAAATGGGTATTCAAGCTTCTAAGCGAATTAAACCAATAGAAGAATATAATTCTAAGATGCATCGAGAGTTTGCTCCTGCTGATCACTGGTATCTGCAAACGCTTGGTGTAGAACCCGTTCATCAAGGGAAGGGATATGGAAGTCTGTTGATGGAATATATGCTTGAAAAAATTGATAATACTAATCCTTTACCCGTATTTCTTGAGACTTCTACTGAATTAAATGTGAACTTCTATAAACGGTTTGGATTTGAGGTGATGAGAGAAGATATTATACCCGAGACTGATGTTAAACAGTGGTATCTCCTCCGTTATGCTCATTAATTATTTTAATTAAACATAAGAGGAATAAAAGGACGGAAAAAATTTCCTATGAATGTAGGAAATCATAGAAGTATAAAATTAAATTTATTCTAAATTTGGAGATTCTCTAAACTTTTCTTTAGTAATTTCTCCATATTTTTTAATTGTAACTCAATTATACTTCTACCCCCTTCAAAACTAGCATGTGTGCGTGGATCTTCACCAAGTAGTCCAAGAGGCTTTTCACTTAAGTCGTTAGGAAGGTTTTTTATATTTACGAGTTCAGGTCTTAGCGCCATCATGAGAGCAGTTTCGTTTGCGGCAGCATGATCTGTTTGCAATCCTATGTTGGGTGGCTCACCATGTTTCCAACAAGTAAAACAAATAAGTCCTAGTTCTTCTTTCCACTTTTTAATATTTTTAGCAAATAAGACCGTAGAGGGCTCGTGACCATGGGCAACAACTATTTTAAATCCTGCTCTTTTTAGTTGTGTCAGAATAGCGTCTAAAATTCGTTTGAAAAAATCTTCTGTCACCCAATAGGCACTTCCTTCCAATTGCTGGGGGTGATTTTTTCGATAACTCAGAATATCCATACCATAGTACTCTCTTCCCCCTTGTTGTTCAACATCGTCCGGTCCGAGGAAGAGCATTGGAAGAACAATCCCTCCAACTTTTCTTGCCAGCTCAATAAAAAATCCTAAAGATATTAAACCATCAGCTCCTAAAGGCATATGTCTTCCATGCCATTCAAGAGTTCCCAATGGTAAATAAGCAATAGGAGCCTTCGAGATTCTTTCCCTAAATTCTTGAGGATTTAACTCAATATATAATACTTTTTCAGTCATTATTCATCATCATTATGAAAGACACTAAATATAGTAAAGAAGAATTAATTAACTAAAAACCTTAAAGTATTCTAGGACCTAAAGATTAGACTATATATTGAATATCTTCTTATTGAATATCATAAATCAAATTAGCGATGTAGAATGGAGAAAAATAAACAGTATAAATATATCCTGCTTCTTATCGGAATCCTTTGTATAATTTCAATCGGTATAATACTAGTGGTACCAGCTTTTTTTGAATTTTATTGGAATCAAATGCTCAGGGATACTCTTGTCAACACTGATTATTTTTTCCGATTTATTACTGAATTTGGTGGAACTCTGATTTATTTAGCTATCTTCTTTATACTATTTTGGGGAGTAAACAAGAATTTAGCCAGGAATCTATTTATAGTATATGTCGCATCAAATTGTGTCAATTTCTACGCAAAAAGCATTATTGGACGAGAAAGACCTCCTGAATCAAATTGGCTCCTTATTGATGCTTCACATTTAAGTACCCCGAGCGGTCATGCTCAGAGTTCGAGTACTTTCTGGGGATATATAGCACTTAAGAGCAGAAGGGCTATCATGTGGATAATATCCATAGTTATTATTATTTTGGTTGGATTATCACGATTATATCTCGGAGTTCACTGGTTTGGTGATATACTCACTGGATGGCTGTTTGGAATTATACTTTTAGATGTAGTCTTGATTTTAGAGACACCAATCAAGAATTTTGCAAGCAGACATAATATTATCCTTATCTATTTGGGCTTAGCAATACTAGGATTGGTTGTAATGCTATTTACCGAAATATTTCTTCAAATTGAATATAATTTTGGATCCCCCGGTGGGCAAATGATTGGCCTTGGTATAGGATTCGCCCTTGAAGAGAAATTCGTAAATTTCGATGCCAATAACAACATTGATAAAAAGTGGAAGGTAATATTGCGTATTCTTATCGGTATATTATTAATCGCTATAGTTTACTTAGTGATTTATTTGATAATTGATACTGACATTTACTGGATGAACGCCCTTCATTATATCATCACACTCGTCATAGGAATTGTAATTTGGCCTGCTATCTTTAAAAAGATTAATTTATGAAATGTAAGAAATTATTGAAAAGGTGAAAAAATATAGAAAACAAATGGAAAATCTCGAATGGACAAATAATCTTGCTCTTCGGCTTCTTGTTTTTCGCGCTTGGAACTCTTGGAGTCATTCAAATTGGAATATTGGAAGGATTATCTGAAATAATTCCAATCTCTCTTATTATCCTCTTGGTTGGAATTGCCCTACTTTTGATATTACTACTAAAGAAAAAATAAAGTTAGCAAGTTAGCAATAGAAACCTAATTTAAGATTACCATTTTTTTCTTAAATCTTGGCGCATTAATTTTCTTATGTTATCAACTGCCCATATAACATACTTAGTGCAGGTTTTTTCCCAAGTTTTATTCTTCTCATATTCCATAAAAGCATTAGGATCACTAAAATCATAGCCACATAACTCTGAACATACAACTGTGCCAAACTCTTTTTCGAAATCTGTCGCAAATTTCGCCCCTTTCAAATACGCAACTGGAATTGACTCGTTCGGCATCCTTTCTTTTCCTCCTAAAATTACCCCTGACGCAGCAACACCTCCACACACAGCCCCACAGGCACCTTGCCATCCTTTCTCAGATTTATATCCTCCAAATCCGCCAGCTAATGGAATCATAAGATTATTAATAATTCCATCCTTGATTCCTAGCACATCTAAAATATTTGTCAATGTCAATTCAGCACAATTCACGCCAACGGTCATTTTAGGCAATTTCTCTTCCAATTCCTTAATCTTCTCGTCAAATTTAGCATTAATATTTTGTTCCATAATTTCACCAACTCTCTATTTTTTAAAGTATAAGCATTGTTTGGTATATTGAGCTTTTAAATCTTAACCTTTTTATCAAGACCGATATCTTCGAAACGAAGAAGGGCGCTATAAATTTATATTAAAAAAGACACTCTTATAAAATATGGATGGAAGTCCAGTCAAAAAAGGAGACAAACTTAAAATTTATGTGGATGGTGCCTCACGCGGCAATCCCGGGCTCGCTGCTAGCGCATTTTTATTCGTTCATAATGATAATGTTGTCCACGATGAATGTGTTATTATCGGAACTGCGACAAACAACACTGCCGAGTATCAAGCTATAATCAACGCATTAAAAGTCGCTGAAAAATTCTCACGAGGGCACATTCAAGTGTATTCTGATAGCAACTTAGCAATACAACAAATAAATAAAAGGTGGAAAATCAACTATCCGCACTTGTCGAAAATGTGCAGCGAAGTCTATAAGCTGCGCGAGAAATACGAAAAGGTGGAGTTTTTCCACGTCGGAAGGAATAATCCCTACATCCAAAAATGCGATAAAATGTGTAATGAACGATTGGATGCGGAAGGATTTAAAAATTAACTTTTTTAAAACATAGACTTTAAATTAACGGCATTTTTTCAGTTACCCAATTTACATATCAAATTTATGGTAATAAAATTGACTGAGTCCTTTATTGAATTTAAAAACATAGAAAAGTCATATAAGGATGTACAGGCTCTAAAAGGTATTTCATTTAGTATCCGAAAAGGCGAAATATTTGGTTATGTTGGACCAAACGGAGCTGGGAAGACGACTACTATAAAAATATTAGTCGGTTTAATTCGTAAATACAGTGGCTCAATTTTCATAGATGGCAAACCAATTGATTATGGGGAACACGGATTCCACCGCATACTTGGTTACCTTCCCCAAGATGTAGGCTTTCAAGAATGGAGGTCAGTGGAACACGCACTACATACATTTGGTAGGTTATCCGGAATGGATTCAAAATCGATTAAGGAAAAAATTCCTAATGTATTAGAACTTGTCACCTTAGAGGATGTTCGAAAGAAGAAAATCAGTAAGCTTTCAGGAGGTATGAAACAAAAACTATTGCTCGCTCAAGCCATGCTTCACGATCCGGAAATTCTCGTTCTTGACGAACCAATGACAGGATTAGATCCTCTCTCAAGATTCCAATTGAAAAAAGTATTTCAAAAGATATCCAAGAATGGAGGAAAAACATTGTTCTTTTCAAGCCATGTCCTAAGCGATGTCGAAGGTATCTGCAACACTTTAGGGGTTTTGAATCACGGAGAAATTACGAAGATTAGCAACCCAAAAGATTTAAGGGAAGAATCCAGGCTTGCAATGGGTGATGTTGTTGAGGTTAACTATTCTAAAGACGCTCCGATGGTGAAGGACATCGAAAATCTAGAAATTGTAGAAAAGGTAGAAGTTACGGAAGACAAACGGCAATTAATTTATTTCAAATCAGGGGGAGATTTGGACGAGAAAATCTCGCGAATGCTTTCCATTCTGGTAGAGCAAGGATGTAAAATACATAATTTCAACTTAGTAACACCAAGCCTTGATGATGTATATGTCCAATTAATCGGAGGTGAACACAGATTAGCCTAGCAATTCTTCTCATTGATGAACTTAGGGGATACGTGAAATCAAAAATAACAATCATCCTCTTCATTGTGTTGCCAGTGTTAGCTGTAGTAATGGCTATTATTACAGGTCAATTGGAAGATTTTCCCGCAACGTATCTTACAACCGTTCTAGCTACGAGCCTTGCAGGAGCGCTTGGTTCAATAATGCTTTCTACAAGTATCACGAGCGAAATGAATAAAAATGTGTACGATCTCTTCCTAATCCGACCTGTTAAGCGCCGCAACATAATTATTGCGAAGTTTGTTGCGGTCTACATATGCACGATCGCTGCTGTGTGGTTATCAATCCTCACAGGAATGATCATTGACGCGATCAGGGAGGTCACAACACCAGAATTCTTCGCCAACGAACTTGAAAATTCAATTCGCACCGTTTTCTTTGCGTTGGCGATCACGTGCTCCTTCGGAGCATTATTCGGAGTTCTGATGAAATCAGTAGCAGGTTCCGCCTTACTGTCGATCTACGTGGGAAATGCAGCAAGCAGTATCTTTACTTTAGTAATTCCATTAATTTCCGAAGTAATAGAATTACGATCTGGAGTTTCGCTTCCTTTTGATCCATTTATCTTAACTGTAATCGTCGGTACTGTAACAAGCATCCTAGCTCTGTTACTCACAATCCTAGTTTTTAACAAAAAGCAATTTTAATTACATTTTTTCTATTTCAAATTGTTAAGATAAAAATAATAGAAGAAAAAAAAATTCGAATTAGATTTGTCGAAACTCTGCAGCGAAGTCTACAGGCTAAGCGAGAAATACGATAAAGTCGAGTTTTTCCATGTTGGAAGGAAAAATCCTTATGTCCAAAAGTGCGATAAACTGTGTAACGAAAGATTGGATGCTGAAGGATTTAAAAGCTAAAAATAAGCTGCTAATAAAAGGTTTAAATTTCTAAATCTTCTGTCAGAATGCTATCGTCTCATGGGGTTGAATCTCCATAAACTATAGAGGAAATATGCGATACCAAAATAGCTAATCTCGATGGATTTCTCTTTTTTATCAATTGGATTTGGATACACATTTAACGCAGTAATTCTAGATAACTTTTGAATAAAACCGTTGATTGCACCTCTCGAAATCGTCTCGTTCCTTACTTTTTCCATAGCGGCTTTTAATTCTTCTAAAGATTGATATGTTATCCTTTGATTCAATAACGGATTTTCGTTAAAAGATAATTCTGGGTCAAAGAATTGGCTGTAATTATTATACTCTTTAAAAAATAGTTCTATAAACTCAAATTGTTTATCTGTAAGAGACTGAAACGGGATAGTTTGTAATTGAACGTTTGAGTAAATTCCAACCTCTTTATTTTTTTCATAAATAAAATCACCGTGGATTACTCTAGTATTTGTAATCGAGCTCGCTATATAGAACCAAATGTCCATGTACCGCAAACCGCCAGATATATTTATTGTAATATCATCGTATTTCTGGAGTTTCTGTTGATAGATTAGGTGGATTAATTCCGCGATAGGCTTAGTTTGAATGTGAAAATCAAACTTTACGTTTTTCACCTCAATTCTTCGGTCCTTGTAATAGTCATTGAGTTCCTCTAATACTTTTGTAGCTTCAAGAGTCCCTGGAAGAGGTTCGCTTTCAGTTATAAAAATGAGTTTATGAGTTATTTCTTTATCAATTGATAAGATTAACTTATGGGAAGTGTGCCCTACGAGCACAATTTGGCAATTTTTTTCGGTCATATCTAATGTTCCTATAATAGTATATGGTTAAAGAAATTAATAAATGAGTCCTTAATTTATGGATATAACTATATCTTTTTAAACACATATATTATTCAAGATATATGATCACAAAAAAGTATATAAACAATTTTACGTTTTATTATTAATATTGGAAAAATTAGATTAG
>CAZDTP010000029.1:0-46566 GCA_964508365.1 uncultured archaeon | reverse complement strand
CTCCAATAATTTTTACGTGAGCTATTATGCATGAAATATTTTATTCTAATTTAAAATAACTGGTTAAAAAAATTAACTTTAAATCAGTATTCTTTTATATATCTTTTAGTATTGATGGAATTAAAAATATTCGATTAAATCAAATTTAAATAGATTCTCCACGGATATAACTTTAAGATGCTATTTATTTTTTTACAAATGGGAAATTCTTCAATAGGGGAACTAATCCCATTTATCATAATGGGCCTTTTTGCTGCAGGAGACATAGTATTATTAAAGCTAGCATTAATGGTAACTAATGCTCAGAAAAAGACTCGGATGAAATGGGTTGCGGGAAGTTTTGCTATTCAGTTTGGAATAATTTTTATTATTAGTTCTCCCTTGTTTTTGCTAGGTTTTTTGGGTTCATTTCATGGAGAACCTGATGTAATAATTCCTATCGTTATCCTTGCAGTATTTATAGATCTTAATGTGATAAATGTCTTACATCAAGTTGGTTTAAAGCGTTCCTTTGTTATACTTTTGATTACTTTTGTTCCAATAATTTTTATAATGATTGGATTTGGAACAACATTGTCGCAAATGCCATAAAAATACTTTATATCTCATAGATTAATTTCTTTGTTAATATGCTGATTCATAGCAATTACTTCTTCTCTTGCAGCCTCACCAAATTTGTCAGCGGGATATTTTTGATTTTTAAAATAAGCATATGTTATTCCTCTTGACGAGTTAACTATCCCCCCTAAGCCTTTTTCATTAAATCCACCTTTTATATCTCCTGCTGCAGCACCTTGAGCTCCAAAACCAGGCATTAATATATACGAATTTTTCACAATATTCCTTATCGACTTTAACTCTTGTGGGAATGGTGCGCCTACTACTACGCCTAAATTATGAAAATTTGAAAATTGGGTTAAATTTTTGCCCCAATCTGCTACGAGTCGAGCCATTTTTATGTAATTTCTTTCTAAGGTTATTTTTTCTACATTGACTTCTATATCAGAATCTAAAGCGTTTGGAATTCTGGCACTAAAAAGGTTCTGAAAATCTTTGCTACTAGGATTCGATGTTTTTACTAATATGAATACCCCTTTTTCTTTATATTCTAAAAAAGGTTTAACTCCGTCAATTCCAAGGTACGCATTTAAAGTGCATGCGTCTGCATTAAATACTTTAAATGTGGAATGGGCATATGCTTCTGAAGTCGCCCCGATATCGTTTCTTTTAGAATCTAATATGACAAGCAGATCCTTTTTATGGGCATATTTTATGGTTTCTTTTAAAGCGTTAAGAGCCTCATATTTCTCATAAAAAGCTATTTGTGGTTTTATAACTGGGATTAAATCAAATGTGCTGTCAATTAGAATTTTATTAAATTCAAGAATGATCGCGTTCGGGTCTTCAAATTTGTTAATTAGAAATTTAGGAATTTCCCCTTCTTTATCCAATCGAGGATCTAAACCCATACATACAACACTGCGTTTATCGACAATCGATTGAATTAAATCTTCAATGAAATTCATGATTTATATGTATTTTTAACAATCTTGGCAATGCACCTAATAATTATTAATTTTAAACAAAAAGAATTAATAAATTTTTTTAAATAATTTATTCAGTCTGATCTGTTTCCTCAATATCCTCTGCCGTTCTTCTTTCATGGATTTCTTCCTTAATTTTTTTTATTGTTATTCCTTTAAGTTTAATGAATTGATGAATCAGTATAGCGGTGGAGATAACAATTCCAACTAGGTAAAACACCTGAATAGTCCAGAAAAATAGCTCTATAGATGTAAAGAATACAAGTTTGAAGGTGTAAGACAAACATGCGATTGTTGTGATCCATATCATGGAGATAAGTAAAGCTATTCTTTCATAAAACTTAGGCTCACCTTTATCAAAAACAATTATTTTTAGCCAAAAGACTATGCAAATAAATGCTATAGGTGTAAAGATAAGTGAACCTATGGCAATCGGGATAAGCAAATACACTGCAAATTGATTTCTCCAGATATCTAGGACTTCTCCTAATGTCATCTGATCTTGAATTTGAACTTTCGCATACTTTCCTCTCCAGCTAAAGTATCCTTTCTTCACTTTTCTTCCTATTTTTTTTGTACCTTCCTTCACACGATTAATTATTCCCATGTCTACAGCTTCCTGAAATTCTTCTCTAATTAAGGGAATTAAATATAAAGTTAGCATTAACGAGATAATACCGTAAAGGAAAACTAGAAGATCGATCCAATACTGTATACCTATCGGAGGTATTGCAGGAGGTAAGCTTGAAATTATGCTATAAATTGCATATCCTACGAATATTCCTGGAACTATCACTTGAATAATTACAAGAATCTGAACTTCTTTTTTACTAAATTTTTCAGTAAAACGATTTAGAATCCACAAAATAGCATTTGACACAGTTAATATTAGCCCAAAACCGGAAAGTAGCTTCAGTGTCCAAAAGAAAATTAAGAAAGTAATATTCACCGCTACAAATCCAAAGATCAATTCAAGAATCATGAAAATAGTAGTTGCAACTAAACCAATTATATAAAGTATATCAAATTTTTTGAGATTTAGATTCATAAATAAAATTAATTACTTGAAATCTTAATAATGTTCGTGTTTTCAGACTTTAAGTCATATGATTCAAAAATAGCCAATAACTCCTTTAATTATATGAAAATCAATAATAGATTAAATTACATCTTCAAAAAAAATTCATGATTTAAATCCGTAACATCTAAATTGTAATATTTGTAAATATGAATAATAACAGAATAATCCATCTATATCCGTATATTTGGAGACCTTTCTCTCTCTTTTTTAGCACATAGAATTGCGAAGGATCCTGTGCCCATGCTGATATCTAAAACTTTCTCATCCTTATTTACTAAATTATCTAAAATATATTTTTTAATTGTTGTTAAGCGTCCTAATGTTAAATTCTTTATTCCTTTGTCGTATTTTTCTGCCTTCTTTTCCAAAGCTTTCATATAAACATAAGACATTTAAGAATCAGCCTCTTTATAAAAATTTCATTTTTTTTCGAATATTTTAGAAATCATATCCATCTGAATTTGAATATACAGAAATTATAGTCTATAATAAAAGATACGATAAACTTAATCTTGGGCTTCAAATCCATCAATAATATCGTAAATTTTATCAATGAGTGAACTAATCTTAATCGTTTCTTGTGTTTCCGTTTTCATGTTCTTGATTGTAACCTCATTCTGTTCCATCTCTTTTAGACCAATTATCAATACAATCAAAACTTCAAGTTCATTGGCTTTACTCAATTGATTTTTTAGATTTGAAAATCGATAATCTACAATACAAGGAAAATCTTCAGCTCTAATCATTCGAGCGAGTTTTAACGCATATTTAGATACATTTTCGCTAATTGAGGCAATAAAAATAGTATCGGTATACTCTTTTTCCCTAATTTCTTCTGGTATTAAATCGTAGGTTTTTAAAAATAAAGAGAACATTAAAACTCCCATTCCAAATCCCGTTCCTGTAATCTTTTCATCAGAAAATAGAGAAAGGAGGTCATCATAGCGACCGCCACCAAAGATACTTCTAATATTTTCTTTTCCTGTATCAAAAACTTCATATACTATTCCTGTATAATAATCCAGACCGCGCACAACTTTAGGAGAGAAAGTACAATACTCTGAAATATTCGCATCTTCTAAAAGGTGTATAAATGAAGTTAGCTCTCTATACCCTTTGGAGGCGTAGAATTTTTCAGAAATATCTTCAAATCGGTTTAAAAGATCTTTTAAACTTGCCGTCTCTTTTAACTTAGATATACCTTGGATAATAATCTCATCTTGAAAATGTTCTAAAACATACTTCTCGTATTCCGAGTCTTCCATTTTATCAGTTTTATCTAAAATTTTATAAATTAGAGGTATTTTTTCTTTAGGGACATTCATAATTAATTCGCAAACAGAATCTATAAAACGACGATTATTGTAATAAATCTGAAATTGCTGTGATGTAGCACCAAATTCAGAAAAAATGTCTACGATGATGTTAAATATTTCTAAATCAGCATAAAGACTATCTTCTCCTAAAATATCAATATTAATTTGCTTAAATTCCCTGCGACGCCCTTTTTGGGGGCGTTCATATCTATAACATGTAGGAACTGAGAACCATCTTATGGGTTTTTTTAGTTCTTGTCGTTTTGCTGTTATCATTCGCGCTAATGAAGGTGTAAGTTCAGGAATTAAAATTAATTTTTCTCCTTTTTTCTTCTCAACTATGAAAGATTGTTCATTTACTAACTCGTCAGAAGATTTAGCGGCAAAAATCTCAATGGGTTCCAATTTTGGACTTTCAAATTCTTCGTAACTATATAAATCCGCAACATCTCTGATTGTATCAATTATCCAGTTTGTCTCCCGTAAATCGGGAGGATAATAATCTTCCATTCCTCTTAGTGGTTTTGTTGATAGCTTCTTAGACATAATATTATTCATTTAAATTAGCGCTGATTTAATTGAAAAGAACAATTATTTACAAATATCTTTTTCGTTTTTATTGGATTAAGGAAAGATCATTTGACCTTACCTTTTCTAATAGGATTCAAGATAAAAATCTATAAAAATAATCGAGTGTTAAAATAAGTATGCCAGAATTAGAAATAATTAATCCGGGAATTCCCGTTGTTGGACCTTATAATCCAGGTATAAAAGTAGGTAATTTACTATTTATTTCTGGTCAAGGATCGCCTCAATCTGATGAAAATATTAAAGAACAAACCTTAAATACTCTCAATAAAATAAAAAAGATCGTTGAAGCTGGGGGAGGTAAAATTTCAAATATTGTTAAAACAACTGTATTTTTAAAAAATATGAGTGCGTTTAGCGAAGTGAACGGAGTTTACAAAAAATTCTTTAATGATAACGGTATTTTAGAAGCTTATCCTTCAAGGGTTACGGTGGAAGTATCTAACTTGCCTCTTCCTAGCATGTTATTAGAAATAAGTGCAATCGCTGTGTTATAATTCAATATAATTTTTTTTAAATCCTGAAATAATCCAATTTTACTTTTTTTATAGTTTATTCTCCTTTAACAAAATCTAAAAAGTAATTTTCATGTATTATCACTAAATAATTTATTATAAAGGTTGAATGAGATTTGATTTTAAATTCTAGTTATGAAACATTAAAGAATTTAGTAAAAAACAAGAAATTACCTCTGGCGATATGTGATCTTGATGCTTTCAATCAGAATCTAGAGAGGGTCGGCAAATATCTTAGGAAAACAAAAAAGAGTTTAAGGTTATGTACAAAATCTGTTAGAGTTCCTGAGTTAGTAAACTTAGTTGAAAAAGAAGATTTTGTTAACGGTATTTTCACCTATAACTCAGCTGAAGCTTTATTTTACGCAGAAAATTATAAAATTGAAGATATTTTGTTAGGTTATCCCACAATGTCTAAGGTTGATGTAGAAGAAATATGTCACGCTGCAAAAATAGACGGTGTTAGGATTACAGTAATGGTTGATGATATTAAACAAATCGATCTTTTAGATGAGTTTGCAGCAAAGAATAATGTTGAATTAGGAACATTGATTGAAATTGATGTTGCTGATAAATTATTAGGAAGAAATGTTGGCGTTTATAGAAGTCCAATAAGGAAACCGGAAGATGTAGTAAGTCTTGCACGCATTATTAGTAAAAAATCTCAGTTACATTTTCGAGGGATTATGGGTTATGAAGCTCAAAACGCTAGTATTGGAGATGATAAATGGCTATACAGATTTGCTAAGAAGAGATCAAGAAATCGTGTAAATTTATGGCGCCAAAATGTTGTAAATGCCCTCAATAATGAAGGATTTCAACCAGAAATTGTAAATGGAGGAGGTTCAGGATGCTATCAAGAAACAGCCACCGAGCCCTCTATAACTGAAATAGGTATAGGATCATTACTTTTTAAATCGCATATTTTTGATGCAATTAATTCTTTGAACGAGTTCTTACCATCTTTATTTTTTGTTCTACAAATTGTTAGAAAACCACGAAAAAATATTGCCACTGCTTTTTCAGGAGGGTATGTGAGCTCTGGAAGCGCGAGAGCATTGCCTATATCGGTTATTCCGAAGAATTTAACAATATCTCAAGACGAAGGTTTTGGAGAAGTTCAAACACCCTTTATTTTTAATCCAAACCAAATTGAATTGAATCTTGGAGATCCAATATTTTGTAGATTCGGTAAAGCAGGCGAACCCTTAGAGCATTTTAATGAAATATTAATTTACAGCAAGGGTGAAATAACAGATAAGTACAAGACCTACAGAGGATATGGTAAAAGATTTTCTTGAGAAATCTTTAAAATTTTAAGAAAAAAAAGGAAAAAAATTGAAATTAACTTAAAATAAATCCTTAACAACAAAATCTAAATTAAGATCTGTCAATGTTTCTTTGAGAGGATAACCAGTTTCAGGATTCCAACCCATTTTTTCACAATATCCTTTATAATCCTCTAAATAATCTACAGTTACTGTCCTTTCAGGTATTTTATTCTTAATGATATCTATACCTTCTCGGAGTGTGAATGCTTGTCTCAAAGTTTGAATTCTTTGACCTGTTTTAATCGCTTCGGCGATGTCTAAGTCCCATCCTACAACTGCTTTAATTAATTCTAATAGAGGATATTTCTGAAAAACATATACAAACTCACATAGTCCAAGACTATGAGTAAATTGCATTATCGCAGTAAAAATTTTTTCAGCTTCACTTCTATCATCACCAGGACGCTTAAATTTTTTTGGGAGCGTTATTCCCTCAAATAAGCCATTGGGTTTAATTATCGGTCCCATTACGAAAAAATCCAAACTTGCTGTAGTGTGTCTACCTGGTGTTGGATCGAAAGCAAAAGTAGTTCCCATATTTTTATAATATTTTGGAGAATGCATGCCCAATTCTTGACCTAAGGAATGCATAGCGTATTCTGATCCTCTCCCTAATTTTTCTGCTGCAATTTTAGTACCATCTGCTAGTAAATCACCAATTCCTTCCCGATTTATTATTTTATTTAATAACGTAATTATAGAATCTGAATTTCCCCAAGTCAATTCGAGTCCGTCAGTATCATCCTTAGAAATTAAATTATTTTCGTAACATTCAATTGCAAACGCAATTGTCGCCCCAGCAGAAATAGTATCAATACCCGCTCGATTACACAAGTCGTTGGCTTTAAATATTGACAAAAGATCGTCGTTGAGTAAGAGATGTCCAAAACTGGCACATGTTTCATACTCTGGTCTATGAGTTTCTTCTAACTCCACTTCTGGAACTTTCATGATTGCCCCACAACGAACGGGACATGAGAAGCATCCGTATGGTTTTTGTTTATACTTATCTATTTCAATACCTGATATTCTAGATAATCTCTCAGGTGGAAATTCTTCTTTTGTTCCCCCCCAATTCTTGCAGGGAGTATCTCCTATTTGAAATAAAATTTCATTTCCCATTGTAGTTCCTAATGTCCTATAACCCTCAATTCCACCCGCTGTAGCATTGTTTATACCTTCGTTATAATCTTTTGTATGTTGGATAAGAGCGTCTTTATCGGCAACCTCAATCTTTCTTGTTCCTTTGAGAACAATCGCTTTTAGTTTTTTAGATCCCATAACTGCTCCAAATCCAGATCTTCCCGCAATCCTAGCTTTATCATTAACAATTCCAGATATTAAACTTAAATTTTCACCTGCTTGACCAATACTAGCAATTTGAACGCTTCCATATTTTTCTTTAAGTTTATCTTCGGTTTGAACAACATCCAAACCCCATAAATCTGAAGCATCGATATTTTGCTTATCATCTTCCAATATTGTTATATATGTTGGACTATCAGCCATTCCTTTAATTAAAATTGCATCGTACCCACATTTTTTAATTTCTGGACCAAAATACCCTCCGCAGTTAGAGTCACCCCATGTTTTTGTTAACGGAGATTTTCCTGCAACCATGAAACGACCTGTTAATGGTGCAACTGTACCAGTTAATAACCCTGGAAAAAATCCGAATACAGATTCAGGACTGAGAGCATCTGTTTTTGAGGGCATATTTTCATAAATGAGTTTGGTTGCTAGACCAAATCCTCCGATATATTGACGATAAATTTGTTCTGATAGTTCTTCTTCTTTAAATGTTTCACTAGTAAGATCTACCCATAATATTTTACCTAAAAATCCGTTTGGCAACTTTGTTTAACTCCTATGCTTTAATTTTTACAATTATGTTTCAAGTGTAATTATTAAATAATATAAATGTTTAGAAAGTTTAAAAAGATTATAAACGAGAAAATTATAAAATAGTCAATAAATCATGCCTAAGCATTTTATTAATTTTATTATAATGCATCCCGATGATAATTGTGCTACAATTCTTGAAGATATTTTACCCCAAACTGAATTAAAGGTAAAGGATCGCGTTATTGTTATCAACCAAAATATACCCTTAGGACATAAAATCGCTTTAGAAGACATTAGAAAAGGTGATTTGGTTAAAAAATATGGCCATCCTATAGGATTTGCTACAGAAGATATAAATAGAGGAGATTGGATTCATACTCATAATCTTACAAGCCAGTATCTTAAGGAGGTATTGAAACTTTGAATGAAGAATTTATGGGATATCAACGTCCAAGGGGTGAAGTAGGAATTAGAAATAAGATAGCAATTATTTCTTCTGTTGTATGCGTAAATAATGTAGTTCAGCAAATTGCTAATAAAGTTAAGGATGCTGTACCTATTACTCATCCTTTAGGATGTGGTCAATTCGGACCGGATTATAGCAACACTCTAAAAACTTTAATTGGTTTAGGAACGAATCCTAATGTATTCGGGACTGTGGTAGTAGGTTTAGGGTGTGAAAATATCAGCAGTAAATTGCTAGCTAAAAATATCAAGAAATCGAAAAAACCAGTAGAATATTTTGATTTACAAGATGTTAATGGAGGATCACCAGCTGCGATAGAAAAAGGTGTTAAGCTTGGAAATAGTATTTCAGAAGAAGCAAGAGAAATGAAAAGAGAACCCTTTGACTTCTCCCATATTGTTTTAGGATTAGAATGTGGGGCATCAGATTCAATTTCTGGAATATCAGCTAATCCAGCATTAGGAATTGTATCTGATAGAATCGTTAAATATGGAGGGACTTCTATATTACCAGAATTTACGGAATGGATTGGGACTGAACATTTACTTATCAAACGAGCCATTGATAAAAGTGTTGCAGAACAAATACATGAGTTACTTTCTGGTTTTTTAGAAAATCTGAAAAGTTTAGGAATTAACTTCCTTGGAGTGCAACCTACTCCTGGGAACATTCAGGGTGGATTAACAACTATAGAAGAGAAAAGTTTAGGTACCATCGCAAAGGCAGGAAAATCTCCTATTCAAGGGTTAATTCAATATACTGAGAAACCTAGAGGGAAAGGATTATGGCTCATGATCGAACCAAGTTTGGATGTGGAATCTATGACAGGTTTAGCTGGAGCAGGAGCAAATGTTATCGCTATGACGACAGGAAGGGGTACTCCTTGTGGAAACCCTGTAGTTCCAGTGATAAAAATATGTGGGAATCCAAAAACTTGCGAATGGATGGCAGAAAATATAGATGTTGATGTTAGTTCAATAATTAAAGGAGGAAATTCCATAGAGGAACTTGCAGAAGTTCTATGGTTAAGGATGAAAAAGGTTTTGAATGGTGAAAAAACTCAAGCGGAAAAATTAGGTTTTAACGACATCGCTATTTGGAGAAATACCGCATCACCATTTCAATACATGCATTTTAAATAAAAACAAGATAAATTATAAAAATGGATTTTTATCTCTAAATATCTTCTCCTTATATTGCTCTAAGTATGGGGGAGCTAAACCCTTTTCTGTAGCTTCTTTTTTCATATCTTTTAAAATTTCACCACAATTTATTGAAACTGGACACCAGTGATAACAGTTTTCGCATCCTGTACAGAGAAAAAGACCGTCATTTACAGCAGCTTCGATTCCATTGTGAATATAATCTCGTATTATTGCAGTAGCACCTAATCCATACTTAGATGCGTAAATATTTCCAAATGCTCGTGATGCAGTACAAGGAAAAATACAGCTTTTACAACCAATACATTTCAAGAAGTCCTTATAAATGAGATTTTCGTTAGCAGCTTTAGTTCGCCAATCATCCACAAGGATAACTACTACTTCTTTTGCTCCGTACATGCCTTGAACGCTTGTACCTTGTATATCTGATGTATTTGAGGGTCCCGAAATGAGACTTATGTAATTATATGAAACATTATTTATCCGAGATTGTAACTGTGTAATTAAAACAGCATCCAAAATATTAGGTACAATTTTCGTAATACCACATACAACGATGTGCTTTTCCGTCGCTCTTGTAATAAGGCTGATGTTTCCTTCATTTTCTCCCAAAACTATCGTACCATCTTCGGCAGATATGGCATTTGCAGAAGTTAAAGATATTTTCACATCGTTGAGCAACTCGTTTCTATAAGTACTTCTAAAGTAGTCAACAATTGCTTGAGCTTTAGGTTCAAGTTCTACTCCATACACCTCCTTAATTTTATTCGCTATTTCTTCTTCGGTAAAATGAGCTCCTGGACCAACTTGAAAACTTGGTAATTCGTATTCAAATAATTGAACCAGAACATCTCCTAAATCAGTTTCTTTAATTTTAATTTTATTCTTCTTCAAAACATCAATTATTCCAATATCTTTAGCTTCATTAGATTTAGACTTATAAATGATCTTAGTATCTCCTAATTCTTCCATAAAAATCTTTTGAGCTTCTTCATTTGTTTTTGCATAATGAACAGTGAAGTTCTTCTTACGCATTATATTGATGCACTTTTCAACATACGACTCCATATTGTTAACGAACTCTTCTCGCATTTCAATAAGGTTATCGCGATTTTTATCGACAAATTCTCGACTTGTATTTTCATATAAATACCTTAAATCATGTTGTCTGGTTTTTATCGTACAAGCCATTTTCCAGAAGTTTCCAAATTGTTTTTCTAACGTCCCTTCTTCCTGCGAAGTTTCAACTTTTTTCTTGACATTCTCATATAAATCTTTTCCGTTTTCATTCATTTAGTGGATCAACTCCTTCCATAATGTTTATAATAAAATCTTCAAATTTAATCACTGGCTTCTTTATTTGATGCTCTTCTCTAATTCGAGTTAGTGAAGTAAAACAAAAAGGACATGCTGTTAATAAGATTTTACCACGATTTAATTGATCAAAAATCAATTTTGAATTGTAATCGCTATTTTCTTTAAATATTGAATAGACACCTCCTCCAGCACCACAACAAATACTATTAGTTTTATTATTTTCCATTTCCTTAAGTTCAATATTTTCGATTGAATTTAGGATTTTTCTTGGTTCCTCAATGATAGGAACCACAGCATTTCTTAAATGACAAGCATCGTGATAACTAACTTTTAAATTCTTACCAGAATGTTTTAAATCTAATTTTGAGATATTCTCTGGTTCAGCTAGAAACTGAAGGAAATGCTTAACTTTAATTTTAAAATCTTTTCCTAAGAATTGGGTGTAATATTTTGTTAAATAGTTATAACATCCTGCGCATGTAGTCACGATATCAGACACATCGTTTAATTCGAACCAATTGTTGACAAATTCCACATGATTTTTTAACTCGATATCACTGCCGATATGATAAGATAAAGCTCCGCAACACGGAATATCCTCTAAAACGATGTAGCTTGGATCTAAGTAATTGATAATTTTAATTGCATTTTTACTTGTCTCTTGATAACGAGTTTTTGATAAACATCCTAAAAAGATTAACTTTGTCAATTTTTAATCATAGCTCTCTAATTTCTTAATAATTTATGATAGATATTTGATATTAAAATTGTTTACTGATTAATCTATGCTAGGAAAAATGTTACGAATCATTGAGGATTATTAACTTTAAGCTTTTATTCAAAAATGCTTAATAAAGAATAAATTGAAATTTATAATTATTAGAATATTTAACTTAATAATAGATAAAATGTGAGTTGGTTTAAAATTCCAAAATTATTAGAAAACAAGGATAAGATGTTTTCACTATTCCTAAATAAAAATCGGTGTGGAGGCTGCCAAGCTTGTGTATATGTGTGTCCAACGGGAATTCTAGAGATGGGAGACGAGTTAAATATGAGAATCGCTTATACTCCACGAGTTAAAGAGGGAAAAGCAAAATATTGCACAGCATGTAAACGATGCGAATATGGTTGCCCGGATTGGTGTATTTATATTTTGGATGAATTAGATAATGGAAATGTGATAAAAAAAGCCATAGTATAATGAGGTGAGAAAAATGGATATGGGAAATAACAAAAGGTTTTTACCGGAAGGTAAATATTTAATGATGGGAAACATAGCGATGTCTGAGGGGGCATTAGCTGCAGGATTAAATTTTTTCGGAGGGTATCCTATTACTCCAAGCACAGAAGTGATAGAACATTTGGCTGTTAGGTTACCCCAAATTGGAGGGGTGTGTATGCAAATGGAAGACGAATTAGCATCAATCAATGCTGTAATTGGAGCTTCTTTAGTTGGAGCTAAAGCTATGACAGCAACTTCTGGTCCCGGAATATGTTTAATGACAGAAACAATTTCAATGGCCGCGAACTTAGAAATCCCTTTTGTATTCTGTGACGTACAAAGGAACGGTCCAGGAACGGGATATGTAACTGAACCACATCATAACGATATAGGGTTAATGCGTTTTGCTGGAAACGGCGAATTTCAAGTAATTACTTTAGCACCTATGAGTTGCCAAGAATTATATGATTTAACCCTTGTCGCTTTTAATTTTGCAGAGACTTATCGCTGCCCTGTTTTCATTATGTCAGATGCTTATTTAGGACATCTTCATGAAGTAGTTAAAATACCATCTAAGGAAAAATTGGAAAAGATGGTAATCGAGCGGGAAATACCTGAAGATATCACTGGAAAATTTTCATATAAAGATGAAAGTACAGGAAAATATATTATCCCTAAACCACCGATTATGGGCACAGATTACTGTCCAGGCATGTTTCTTTCTCAACCTCATAGTCTTGAAGGTATGCCAACCCCTAAACCCCAATTATTCACTGAAATGATGATTAAAAAAATTACAAGCAATATAGATAAAATAGCTCTTACGGACACTTATAAATTGGATGATGCTGAAATAATCATAATAGCGTATGGACTACCGGTTAGAGCGAGTTATCGGGCGGTTGATTTAGCTCGAAAAGAAGGTATAAAAGTTGGAATTTTTAGGTTGATAACAATTTGGCCTTTTCCAGACGAAAAAGTTAAAGAAGCGGTTAAAGATGCCAAAGTGGTTATAGTTCCAGAATTAAATTACACGGGAGTTATAGCAGAACAAGTCGAAAGGGTTACTGACCTTAACACCCCTATTATTAGGATTCCAAATGTATGTGAAATTCACCATCCAAATGATATTTTAAAAGTTATAAAGGGGGTTGCTAAATAATGTCGGGAATAGGGCCTATGTATCCAAACGAGAAACCAGAAAATCCATATGTATTAGTATCATACGCTGGACACCTATTAGGTAATTATTCGTCTAGATTATGCGCAGGTTGTGGATATGGAATCATCGGGCATATCTTTACCCGACTATTTGAAGATGAAAAACTTGATCCAAAACTATATCCACTAGTTCTTGGTATAGGGTGCTATTCTCAAATGCTATTAACAGTACACTACGCAACCCAAAAAGTTTTGTCTCTCCACGGTCGTGCACCAGCTTTAGCGACAGGTATGAAAATGGCAAATCCTCTTATGAAACCAATAATTTTTACTGGTGATGGTGATTGTTTGGGTATCGGAGGTAATCATTTTATACACACATGCCGTCGAAATTTAGATTGTATTATTTTAATTTTCAACAATAGTATTTACGCAATGACAGGTGGACAGGCTGCACCTACGACATTATTTGGTGCTAAAAGCACAACGACACCATATAAAATGTTTGAAAATAGAAGCGATGGAGTTAAACTGGCTTTGGCTGCGGGAGCAACTTATGTAGCACGAACAACAGTTGCGCATCCACGCACTTTTATGAAGTATTTTAGAAAAGCATTAAAGCATAAGGGAACCTCTGTGATAGAATTAATCACTCCTTGCGTTACCTACTTCGGGAGTAAAAATTTAAATAACCTTGGATCAGAATACTTAGGATTTAAAGGAGAGAAGATGGATACAGCAGGTAAGATGATAGATTGGATAAAAAGAAATAGTGTCAGAATAAACCAAGCCAAGTTCATGAATGAAGAAGAACTATTTAACAAATACATTGTTGGAGAATTTAGATATGCACCAGATCAACCCGAGTATTCCGAAGAATACGCTAAAATACAAAAAATAGCACAAGGTGATAGGTGAAATCGTGTCTCGTTATGAAATTCGAGTAAGTGGGTTTGGTGGACAAGGAGTTATCACCCTTAGTAAAATGATAATAATGGCAAGTTCAATCTATGAAGGACTTGCTGCTACGCAAACTGAAGCCTATTCCGCTGCTGCAAGAGGAGGAAAATGTTGGGCAGAAGTAGTTATTGACTTAGATAAAAATATAGAGCTTATAGATTACCCTAAAGCTTTAAAACCGTACGATTTTTTAATCGTCTTATCAGAAGAATCTGCTAATGATGTTAAGGTAGATTTTGTAAAGGATGAGGAAAACACAGGATTTTTAGTATGGGACACCACTACAATTAAAAAATTCAAAGCAGTAAAAAAAATGAATAAGGTTTTGGGTATTCCCATCCAAAAATTAGCGGTTGAAAAGTTCGGGAATATTGTTTTTGGAAACTCAATTTTGTTTGGTATCTTTATGATACTTTCGGGAATCTTTTCCGAAGAATCTGCTTTAGAGACTATAAAGAAATTTGTTCCGAATTCTACTTTAGATAAAAACTTAGAAGCTTTTAAACTAGGAAAACAAGAAGCAATGAATTTTCTAAACCAATTAAAGGAGGAGAACAATTAAAATGTATTTTGGGAAGGTTCAAAAAGGTTGGAAAGAGTTATACGAAGAAATAATTCAAACGGGGAAATGTGTATACTGTGGAGCTTGTGGGGCATTTTGTACAAACATTTTATATGATAAAGAAAAGGAGATCCCAATAGAGGATGGGTCCTGCAAAGATATGAACACATGTAAAGATGGATACGGACTTTGCTATAATCTCTGTCCAAAAACAGAAACTGAAACGATAACTTTGTCGCTATTAGACAATTGGGTTTTTGGAAAGAAACACGATAAGATTTTAGGGCATTATCTTGATATCGTTTCAGTTAAGTTAACAGATAAAGCAAGAAAAAGGATACCAACTAATGCTGGTCCATTAACCGGGTTACTATGGATCGCTATGGAAAATAACTTAATTGATTCGTCCATTATAACAGATAAAGACGATAATTTTAGGCCATTCCCAATAATAGCCCAGAATTCACAGGATATAATCAAAGGAGCGGGATACAAACCAAGTCAAGGTCCAATACTTTCACTTTTAGGAGATGCTATCAATAAAGAACGCACAGATATTGCAGTTGTAGGCACTCCTTGTCAGATTCAGGCACTAAGAAAACTACAAAACCATCCTGCTTTTGATTACGAAGCATATGATTTAGTGTCATTGGCTATTGGGACTTTTTGTTTTGGAACTTATTATAACCAATTATTAGAAATGGTTTTTAGTGAATTCGGGATTAAATCAAGCGAGATAGATAAAATAGATATCGATAATGATAACTTTAACATGAAAATAATCTGTAATTCGACTGTGAAAGAAATACCACTAAATAATTTATATGAAAAAGCGATTAGAAAAGCTTGCTTTTCCTGTTCTGATTACACAGCTTCCTTCGCGGATTTATCAATTGGAAAGTATGGTAGTAAAGATGGGTGGAATACCCTAATTGTGAGAACAGAAAGAGGTAAACAAGTTTATGAATTGGCCATTGAACAAGGGTTCATCGAAACAGTGCCTTTAGAACACAACATGAAAGAAATCATTTTGGATCTAACCAGAAATAAAACTGATATCGTCAAGATAGAATCAATAACTAACCATTCCCCCGAAATTAAAAGTTTTATGATTAGAAACTCGAGGATTGCGGGCGCTTACAAACCAGGAATGTTTGTCATATTATGGCTCCCTGATATTGACTTCTTACCAATGTCCATCTCGAGCATAGATGAAGACCTTATCGAAATAACTGTTAAAAAAATAGGAGAGGGAACATCCAAATTATTTGAATTGGTCGAAGGAGATTCAATTGGAATTAGAGGTCCTCTTGGAAATTCGTTTAATTATGAGGATTCGAAGAATATCCTTGTAGTAGGAGGAGGGATGGGAAT
This sequence comes from uncultured archaeon, assembly GCA_964508365.1. Taxonomy (GTDB): domain Archaea; phylum Asgardarchaeota; class Lokiarchaeia; order Sigyniarchaeales; family SOKP01; genus SOKP01. The sequence goes on along the minus strand of CAZDTP010000029.1, from coordinate 30,118 downwards.
CGCAGCCTTAACAACCTTAATAGAAACTCTAAAACAAAATAAAGCAAATGTACAAGTTGCAATTGGAGCTAAAGATGAAGATTCGTTAATATTCGCTGAGAGATTGTTGGGATTGATTCCAAATACGATGTGTACTACTGAAGACGGATCTGTTGGTAAAAAATGTGTTGTAACTGATCCCGTAGAAGATCTAATTAATAAGGAGAACTTCGATTTGATTGTTACATGTGGACCCGAAGTTATGATGAAAAAAGTTCTTGAACTTGCGGAATCAAAGAATATTGAAATTCAAGCCAGTTTAGAGAGAAAAATGAAATGCGGGTTAGGAATATGCGGTTCTTGTTGCATAGGAGTAAATAATAATATTACTGTTTGCAAAGATGGACCCGTCTTTAATTCTGATCAATTAAAAAGCTTTCCTAAATTTGGAACTTATACTAAATAATTAGGTATTCTAATTATTTCTCTGGTCTTTCTTTAGTTATATCCATCTTTACAGATTCTCCTTGAATTTATTCTTTTTTGAGTTTAATTCCCAAGTTTTTAATGATTAATTAATCTTTTTCTAATAGTGTGGAAAATTATAATTTAAAAAAAGGAATCATTTATGGTTCGATTTGCATTTTCACAATTGGACTTCAACCTGTAATTTCTAATGCACGCCCTAGTATAATTGATCCTTATTTGTTTGGAGCTGTAACAGCCTTGATTGAAGCTATACTCTTTTTTCCTATATTTTTAATAGAAAGAAGCAAATTTAAAAAACAAATATTGAATGATTCAGAGCTAAATAAAAAGATTTTATCTTTAATTCACGGTTGGAAAAAGAAATCAAATTTTAGAATGATTATAATTATAGGAATAACATTTAGCGCAGTTCCAATTTTACTTTATATAGGTTATGAATTGGCAGGAGCAATAATAAGCTCCCTAACATTAAAATCAGAAATAATATTAGCTTTGTTCTTTGGATTTATAATATTAAAAGAAAAGATTACCAAGATGCAGATCATATTTTGCTTTCTCTTGTTTTTTGGACTAATTATAGCGATTACCGGTGGATCTTTTAATTTGCTTGAATTCAATCTAGGCGTAGCTATTCTTCTCTTAAGCGTAGGAATATTTACATTTGTTCATTCACTTACAAAAATTAGTTTTGAAAGAAATGAGCTGTTCCCATCTCAAGTCGTCTTTTTTCGAAATTTTATTTCAGGTACGTTATTGACAATCATATATTTCTTAATTTTTCCACTTGAAAATATTGCTATAGTACTGAATCCAAATTATTTCATATTTTTCCTTATCATGGGATTAGATTATGGCGTCAGTTTATATCTCTGGTACAAGGTATTGACTTATATTCAAATTGGAAAAGCTAGTATAATTATATCACTAACTCCGATTGTTTCTTCATTTTTTTCTTTCCTTTTCCTTGGAGAAATTTTCACTATTTTCCATTTAATAGGTACAGTCATAATTGTCTTTTCCATCATTATGATTGTTAAAGAAAAGAGAGGTTTAAGTGGAAAAGCTAAGAGATCTTAAAAAATAAAGATTTAATATGCTTAATCAATAATTATTAAATGGTTTCTGGCAAGGGATATTTACCAAATTTATTCGCAGCTTCAATCATCCATCTTAAACGATCAACTGACATTTGTGGATGGAAATTGGCGGGAGATATCATCGCCCCTCCATTGGGCCCTAAGGCTTTAATTGCGTGTTTTACTGCATCAATTACCTCTTCTTTAGAACCTTTTACGAGAATATGCCTTGTATCAATATTTCCTGATAGACATAATTTATCTCCAACTTTTTTCTTCACATCGTATAAATCAACAAGGGGAGGTTCGAGGCATTGGAGACCATCGAATCCAGAATCTATGATAAAGTCTAATAGGTTAGTGACATCACCATCAGTATGTAATATATACTTCCCACCCCATTCATGAATCTGTTCTGAGACTTCTTGGTAACGGGGGAGTAAATATTCATTAAAGTTTTTGTGGCTCATAAATTGACCTCCTGAATGTGCAATATCTCCCCCTTCAAGAAAAATTTTAGCCCCGCAATCATGATAGGCTTTAAAGGTAGTTAAGGTATAGTCTGTAGTGAAGCGAAAACGTTCCTTAACAAGTTTCGGATCGTTTTTAAGCGCCCGAGCGAAATAGGGCATCCCCATACCCTGCCAAACGGGAGGAAAAACCGATGTTAAGGCGTTTTGAGCAAAAATGCAGATATCATCGTTTATATCGCGGCATTTTCTTAAAACTCCCTTGTAAAATTTTTTAGCTTTATTATATTCCTCCTTTATATCAGGCTTAGGATACTTTTCCCAATCTTCTCGATTTTTAATGTATCCGCCATAATAATCTGGATAAGGATTACCATCAATATTTCTTACCTTATGTCTCTTTCCAAATATGTCTGTCATTTCTGTTAGGCTTTCAAGGATAAAGGGGATGTATTCTACTCCCACTCCATCAAAACCTAAATCGTAACCTGCTCTTATTGTTTTTGAAAATGTTGAAATTTCAATGTCAAGAAGGATATCGTTAATTTTATCTACCCAATCATCTGGATATTTCTTTTCCATCTCATCAAATATGTCAAACGCGTTTCTTTTTGGGGGACCTAGGATTTTATCAGCAACATTTCCATCGATATTAATGGTGTGAGTCGGAATCCGATCTGGCTCTTCGAGATTCAATGCTGTCCAAATACGTTCGAAACTTTTCATAATCTATTATGTAAAGAGTTAATCAATAATAATGTTTTTCTTTAATTCAAGATTGTTCTGCTCTTTTCTTCTCTATTGTAAAAGTTTTTAATTTTTTGATGTTTTTCTTAGATATCTTGAGCAGTGATTTAAGAAAAGGTTTAATTTTTGGAATTTTAGGAATTGTTTTCGTTGGATTTCAACCAATTGTAGCAAATTCGGCTAAATCAATCGATTCGCACGCATTCGCTGCTATGACATGCTTGATCGAGGCGTTTATCTTTCTTCCCATAATGCTTTTGGAGACACATATGAATAAGAAGAAAAAGAAGCCAAATACTAATTTAATTCCAGAAATTTCACTTATTCGAAGCTTACGGAAAAATTTTTGGTTATTGCTACTTATAGGTATAATATTTGGAATAAATCAGCTTTTATACTTCGTAGGATATAAACTAGCTGGAGCAATTAATGGTTCGTTAACTCAAAAAACCTCTGTATTCTTTGGATTAATATATGGATTTCTGTTGTTAAAAGAAAAAGTATCGAGAGTTCAAATCATTTTTTCGGTTATCCTTTTTTTCGGCCTAGTATTAGCAATAACTCAAGGATCATTCAATTTTCTTAGTTTTAACGCTGAGATTTTGATAGGTGTTTTTATAGTATTGTTAATAACTGCGATGTGGATGTTTGGGCATACTATAACTAAACCTTTGTTTGTTAGAAAAGAAATCACCCCTATTCAGATGGTTTTCATTCGAAATATATTAAGTGGAATCATATTAATAATTACATTCGTTATTTTTTCACCATTAGATTTTAGTGTTTTTTATAACCCATATAATACTTTCTATTTTGTATTAATGGGGTCTGTTTATGGACTGGGACTTTTTTTTTGGTACAAAGCACTCTCATACTTGGATGTATCGAACGCTACAATAATCTTCTCGCCCACTCCAATTGTTACCGCCATATTTGCCACTTTCTTATTGGGTGAGCTTTTTACAATTTTTCATTTAATTGGATCGATAATAGTTGTCTTTTCAATAGTTTTTATCGTAAAGCAGAAGAATAACAGAAAGATGTAAACAATTTTTTAGTATTATTACAACTTAAACAAACAGATTGCGGAAATTTGAAATTTTAATATATTTAAATATATTCATATATGCTAAACTAATACTTACTAGAAGTTGTTTACATGTCAACTTTTAAAGTGGAAGCAAATTTCATAACATTTATATATTGAAGAGATATAGATTAAAATATAAATAAATATATTCAAATCGATAATTTTATTATCGTAATTATAATAGAAGCCGTGTTTTAATATTTAAGGGAAAACATATAATGATAGACGATAAAATAATCTCTGTGAAAGATTTAAAAAAATATTTTGGCGAAATTAAAGCGGTTAACGGTATTTCTTTTGATGTTCATAAAGGAGAAATTTTTGGACTTCTGGGACCAAACGGGGCTGGAAAAACAACTACTATTAAACTCTTGTTAGGACTACTAGAACCGATGGAGGGTTTCATAAGTGTTCTCGGTTTAAATCCAGAACGTGAAGAGGTTTTAATGAAAAAGAAAGTAGGTTATGTTTCTGAAGAAGCGTTAATATTCAAATCACTTACACCTAAGGACTTGTTTAATTTTATCGCTTCGATCCGTAGATTAGATGCAAACGAAGCAACCAAGATGGTACAAGAATACCTCGAAAGTTTAGGAGCGACGGAATATTACGAACAAATGATTGCAACTTTATCACATGGAAACAAACAAAAAATGCAAATTATAGCCTCTATACTACATGAACCAGAGCTCTTGATATTGGATGAACCATTAGCAGGACTTGACGCGAAATCTGTAAGAGTGGTAAAGGAAATATTAGAAATGCATATTGAAAAAGGTGGAGCAGTGCTTTTTTCTACCCACATTATGGAAATAGCAGAAGATCTATGTGATCGCATAGCGATAATAAATAAAGGTACATTAGTAGGGCTTGGAACGATTGAGGAGCTTAGGAATCAAGCTGATAAAGTTGGAGCAAGTCTCGAAGATGTATTTCTCAGATTAACTGAAGAAGATTCTTCTGTAGAAGAGATTGTAAAGAAGTTAAGGAAATCTTACAAGAAAAAAATAGAGGAGTCTGCTTAAAGTGGAAGAAAAAAAAGGATTAAACATTTATTCGTTGTCAAAATTTACAAATTTTGAGATGATTTTAGATTCTCAACTAGCATCATCAGGAGCACATCAATCCAAATTGCTCGAGAGGTGTGAGAAAAATGCAAAATATGTAAGTAAGCAAGCAACATTGTTAAAGTTTTTCTCAGGTCTTTTAATGGTGCTAATGCCTCTTCTTTCAATCATGATGTATTTTGCAATTTCTGAAGGTATTAACCCGTTCTATCCTGTAGAAGGGAGAATATATTTAATTAGTTTTTTTGTGTGGATATTTTTAATCATATCTATATTGTATTTATTCCTTTTTGGATTGTTTGCAATAAGTTCATTGATGTCAGGTTCTGCCTTTAAATGGTTGCATACATTACCATTATCTCGAAAGGATTTAAAAAAGTTAGGTTTTATGACACTGTTTAGAAACCTAAATATACAACTAATAGTAATGACATTTGCTTTTCCAATAATTTTCTTTGTTATAACGCAAAATATTTTTGCCTTTTTTATGTGCCTTATTTCTTCTTTTCTTATAACTATATTTGGAGCGAGTATTTTAATTATTGTTGGGGAAAAGTTCAGCCGGGTGTTCTCAGAATCGAATAGAAAATCAGGTAAAGCTAATTTTTTAAGAATACTCTCACTAATGGGTTTTTTCTTTATAGCGTTTGGTTCGAGTTTTGTTCTGCAGTTCGGGTTAAACGCCATATATTCTCTTATAGCTGATTTTAGTACAAATCCTCCTGCAATGGGATTAAACATGATCCTAAGCGTTATCCCACTACCGTTTGCACCAGGATATTTGGTGAGTTTAAGTATGATCCCTGACCAAGTTCCATTAAGTCTATGGGCCTCAACTATAGTGGGGATGGGGTTTTTAGCGGGGCTAACTTTCCTAACTTACAAAATAGCAATCAGGTCTTTATCGAGCGTTGCTACTTTTGATTTAGATTCCTCAAGAACTAAGAAAGATGTAAAAAAAAAGGTTAAACCAATATTAATAGAAGTAAAATCAACATCCCCCATTAAATCATATATTCGTAAAGATTTAATTTCTTCGATGCGAGATTATCAATCTTTAATTTTTATATTAATGCCGCTTATCTACCCAATGATTATGATTTTATCGATGCAACAAGTTATAAGGATGGAAGTGTCTTCATCTTTTAGTATTATGATTTTGTGGGCTATTATTATGATATCAAGCCAATTTATACCATTGATGTTAGTAGGAGGTTTACTAAATATGGAAGAATCTGGTTCCTCCACGCTTGCATCATTACCTCTTTTGCCCCGGGATCAAGCGAAAGCAAAATTAGTACTTATGTTAATCATACATGGAATTTCTATGAGTCTCATGGCTATAGTTTTAACAATAATAACCCAATCTGTAAATGTTTTTATTTTAATATTAGCTAGCTTACCGATTACATGGACTTTACTTTTGTTTGTATTTCAAATGAAGGTACGATTATTTGGTACAATGAAATACAAATATGTGCTTGAGCAAATTATTATTAAAAATAAATTAGTGAGATGGGTATCTATAGTTGCTGCTGATGTAGGAGTCTGTATTTTTATTCTGATACTTGGATTTACTTTTTTCATTACTCTAGGAATTACACCCGCCATACTCATACTGTATTTCTTAGGATTTGTTGGATTATCTGTACTTGTTTACACTTTTACTAAAATGTTCCCGAATGTTGATAAGTTACCACAGTTTGAAACAAGGGGATTACTGAGAAATAAACCTATTCTTGGAGGTATCGTAATAATGCTTTTATTCATATTATTTCCATGGATTGCAACTTTTATTGAGATTATTTTTCTTCCCCTCATTATGGGGTTAGAATTTATTGGGATCTTATTCGTAGAATTCTTCCTGATTGAGGGTTTTATAGCGCTTTTATTCCTCCTAATAGTTCCAAAAGGAATGAAATTGCCTTGCAAAGATGATACAATTCTAGGTTATACTAACACAATCGGTTTAACAAGGGTTAAACCTTTAGTTCGAAACCTTATTGTTGGATTTGGCTCTTCTGCTATTCTTTGTTGTACTTTGTTTATTGGTGCTAATCTTTTAGGAGTATTTCATTTTGCTCCTGAGTTCTTGTTTAGAAATCCAAATCCTTATCCTTTTCTGCTTGGTTGGTTTATTTGGATTTTTATGATTAGGCCAGGGTTATGGGAGGAAGTGGCATTTCGAGGCGTTGTTATACCTCTTCTTTCAAAAAAATATAAAAAAATATTTACGATTCTAATAAGTGGGGTTATTTTTGGATTAGCACACGCATTTAACATTATAGGGGTTTTATTATCGGGTGGAGATTATATTTATACGCTATTTCAGGTTATATATACAACCCTGATTGGTTTTTCTATGGGATATATGTATATAAAAACTAAAAGTCTGCTTCCAAGCATTATTTATCATTACTTAATTGATACAATAGGACTTATTTTTCTAAATGTTTACATCGAAAACATTTTTCTCATGGGAGTATTTTTAATCATATTTTTAGGCGTTATTCCAGCAATTCTGAATATTGGTTTAACAAAATTGGTTTTTTGGAAGGATCAAAATAAAGACTTTTTAATTAATAAACAATAAAAAAATTTAAAATTTTTAATATGTTGATGTAGAATGAATGATAATGTTATGATTTCTGTAAGCGAACTAAAGAAATTTTTTGGGGATGTAAAAGCAGTCAATGGGATTTCGTTTGATGTAAAAAAGGGAGAAGTTTTTGGTCTTTTAGGACCCAACGGAGCCGGTAAAACCACTACTATTAAATTATTATTAGGGTTACTCGAACCAAACGAAGGCACCATTAAAATTATGGATTTAAATCCCGAAATAGATGAAGTTCAAATTAAGAGTCGTGTGGGCTACGTTTCGGAGGAGCCTCTTATCTTTAAAAGTTTGACTCCAAAGGACCTCTTCAATTTTATTGCGTCAATACGCAAATTAAATCCAGAAGAAACTTCAGAAAGAGCTCAAGAATACTTGGAGAGTTTAGGTGCTTTAGAATACTACGAGCAGTTAGTTGCTACTCTTTCTCATGGAAATAAACAAAAAATTCAAATAATTTCTTCAATCCTCCACGATCCCGATTTACTCATTTTAGACGAACCACTTTCGGGGCTTGACGCAAAGTCTGTAAAAGTTGTTAAGGAAATCTTAGATATTCATATCGAGAATGGTGGCGCGGTATTATTTTCGACTCATATTATGGAAATTGCAGAAGATTTGTGTGATCGCATCGCGATAATGAATCAAGGAAGGATTGTAGGAATTGGATCTATGGATGATTTAAGGCAGCAGGCCGATCAGCTAGGAGCTAATCTAGAAGATGTATTCTTAAGATTAACAGAACAAGATGTAAGCGTAAACGAGATAGTAAAAAAGTTGAGAAAATCTTTTAGCGACAGAAACTAAGTGTAGGCCGATCATGACAGAAAAGGAAATGGGACTTTATAAGCTTGCAAAATATACTAATCTAGAAATTGTGATGGAGTCCCAAGTTCAATCTAGTGGTGCAAACCAAGCTCGTCTTATGGAAAAATATAAGAAAAATAAAGGTTCGATTAAACAGCAAGCGATTGCAATGAAAATAGTTTTTGCTACGATGCTTTTTTTTATAGGTGTTTTACCTACTATTAGTACCTATTTTCAGGTAATATCCATGCTTAGCAATCCAGTTATAATCCCAGATTCTGTATTGATTCCTGGAAGCATCCTATTTGGATCTTTTAATTTGATGCAATTACTTTACCTCATCATGCTCGGAATGTTCGCTATCGGCGCTATGATGTCTGGAGATGCGTTTAGATGGTATGAAACGCTTCCGTTATCCAAGGAAAAGTTAAGAAAGTTAGGTTTTATGACCGTTTTCCGCAACTTAGATGTAGGACTTATTACTATGATTCTTGCTTTTCCTATAATAATTTTCGTTATCTCTCTTAACATCCTGTTAACACTAGTCGCTCTGGTGATTTCTGTTATTTATGTTATGTTTTCTTTTAGTATACTTGTATTAATAGCGGGAAAGATAAGTAGCATACTAAAAATCAGCGAAGCAGGTTCTCGGAAAGCCACTCTCATTCGAATTTTCACAATGTTAAGTTATATGGTAGTCATCTTTTCTGCTTCGTTTTTCATGCAATGGATAATCACTGCAGCAGGAGACTTTATTAATTTGATGGCTTTTTTAGATATTCCACTGATAGTTAATATAATCATGAGTTTAATTCCATTCCTTTTTTCGTCTGGATTTTTAATGTTTATGTCCATGGAGCCGTTAAGCTTTACTCCAATTTTATGGGTCTCAGCTTTATTTGGAGTTGGTCTTTCTATATTATTAACCTTTTTTATTTATAGAAGGGCTTTAAGAGCTATGAGAATGGTAACTTCATCAGCGTCTCTTGAAGCGAAACAATCATCATCTTCAAAAAAAATCTCTGAAAAACCTATTGAGGTTTTAATCGAGTCCCGAACGCCTATTAAAGCCTATATCCGTAAAGATTTATCTACATCTACAAGAGATATTCAGACTTTTATGTTCATTATAATGCCCTTTATTCTTCCGTTTATGACATTAATCCCGATATTTATCAGCCCTACAGGGCTTATGGATTCATTTATTGAAGATTTCATTATAATTTGGGCTCTAGTAACTCTTTATCAACCTATGATTTCAATGATGCTTACTTCGGGATTTTTAAATATGGAAGATACTGGTGCATCGATTCTCTCGTCCTTACCAATACGTACTCGCGACCAAGCGAAAGCGAAATTATTATTATTAGGTTCAATTCAAACAATTTCGTTTTTCTTACCTATTATCTTGTTCATAGGAAATCCAGATTTCCTTAGTTATTTGTTTTCATTTATTTCTTATTATCCCGTTGTATTAACCCTGCTACTGTCAATGTTTCAGATGAAAATAAGATTTTTTGGCAGAATGAAATATAAATTTGTAGTGGAGGAGTTTACTCCTGAGAAAAAGGTAACAAAATGGTTCATAATGGGAGTAGTTCAGTATCTAATTTTCTTTGCTTTCAACTTCATGGGTGGCATTTTGTTATTATTTTTTGGTCCGAGTTTGATGTTTTTCGAAACTTTTATTGGTGGAATCCTCGCTTTAGGCGTTTTATTGCTTTCTTTCAATAGTATGTTTCCAAAAGAATTGGAAAAGAGACACACTATAAGTATTAGAGAAATATTCCGTAAATACCCATTATTTGGGACTGTAAATTTATTATTTTTGTATGCTGGATTTTTATTCTTACCTGGATTAATTGAATTGCCTTTCTTCTTGATATTTGAAAATATACCTTTAATTGTATTGCGTTTTATTGATTTCTTCGTAACTTTTGGTGTAATGGCATTGCTTTGGTTATTGATTGTTCGAAGATCCCTAGGTCTTCCAAATGGAAAAGAATCTTTAAAAGAATACGTTAAAACTATTGGACTAAAACCTGATAGAAAAATAGGACGCAATATTTTTCTTGGAATTAGCTGCTCACTAATATATTTCATTAGCGTATATATTACTGGAAAAATATTTGGTACTTATACTTTCGATTTAGATGTAATTTTTGGGAATCCTGGAACTAGTATTTCGATCTTTGGATGGTTTATTTTTATAATAATGTTAATTCCAGGAATCTGGGAGGAAGTTTCTTTTAGAGGGGTAATTTCTACTTTAAATTTAAGAAAATATTCTCGAACAACGGTATTAATTGTCGTATCCATATTATTTGGTTTATTCCATTTTTTTAACCTCTTAGTAGGACAATATTTGGTTTTAACAGGGTTACAGGTAATCTACGCTTCACTGTTAGGCTTTCTCTTTGGCTATCTTTTTATTAAAACTAAGAGTTTAATCCCTTCTATTATTTTACATTATTTAATAGATAGTTTAGGGCAATTATTTATATATTTTACATTCGATAGTATCGTTGATTTAGTATTATTTGCAATTATAGGCGTTGGAATAATCCCTTCTGTTTTAGGGATATTATTAGTCAAACTAGTTGTTAAAGAAGAACCAAGGTAACATTATCCAAAAATTATTTTTCTTGGACTTACACTAAATCTATTTTATGATTCGTTAGTAATGTAAGCAATACAAATCTTTAAAACGCGCTCAAGGGCTTCTTTTTCAATTTTATCGAGAGTATCCGTGGGTTGGTGATAAAATTGAAGCATTTTCTTAAGATCCATCGCAGATATATTTGCGGCTTTAACTCCTGCTTTTGAAAAGGCTGTAGCATCAGTACCGCCCGTAATTTGACCTATTATCTTCTCCGTCTTCCCCGATCCTCCTAGTGCAGACTCATTCACCTTTATATTTGCACTTTTTGCAGCTTCTTTTAATTTTCTGACCATAACATCAGAATGCTTAGTTCTCGTTGAAGGCTCAAAATCGATGATAGAAATGTAATCTTTGCTCTGAATAGCGTCCATATTTACACACTCCGCTTCGTACTTCTTTAATTCGTTAAAATGCGCAGAAACATATCTGAAAGCTCCCCTTAGACCAGCTTCTTCGCAACCGAAAGAAATTAATCTAATTTCAGTGTTTTTAGGGACGATTTCTTTATTTTTTTTGAGGATTTTACCAACAGCTAATACAATTGCTACTGCACTTAAATTGTCAACAGCGCCTGGTACCGTGTTTGCTTTATCCCCGAAGGATACGAAGAAAAACAAGCCTATAAACGCAGGGATACCAATAATGAAAAGTGTGAGGATAAATACGATAAATAATTCGTAATAAAATAGATTTACGAGGATTAACAGAACTATTATTAGTGAGGTAACAAGCCATATGATCATTATGCTAATGCCAAGTAGAATCAATACGGGATAACCTATCTTTAGACGGGTTAATAAATTAAACTCAAGTGCACTATCATGGTGACCTGAAAAAATTAATATCCTTTTAACTTCATCTTTAGGATGTATTCTTCCTACAACATTTTGAGAGTTTTTAGATTTAAATAAAGGATCAATAAACTCACGATAGTTGAAAAATTCGTTCCATAAAATTAAAAACGAAATCAAGTTTAAAGAGAAAGAAATTAATGTCATCAAGTACCCCCAATAATTTATTAGATTAAGTGGTATCAGAAAAAACGCTAAAAAGGATGTAAGAACTAATATTATATCTAGTTTTATATACCCTAAAAACGCTCGAGGGTTACAAGAGAAAGATTCTAATGCTACATCATCACACGTTTTTTCTAATTCTTTTTTGATGATCTCAGCACTTTGAGCCTCTTGCGAACTACATGGCATTCTAGGCCCACATTCCTCAATTATTCTTCTAATAATTTCGTACATATAATCTGAATCTTCTTTACTGATATTTAGTTCCAAATTAATTATCACCTCGCGTTCTGAATCGTGAAAATAGTTATGTTCGGGTATTATGTTATAAAATATATATCAATATTTCTTATAAAATAATTGATTTAGTGAGTTAAAAATCATAATATTTTTTTGTTTACTGAACTGTCCGTTTTTTTTTTTCTTTTAGTGGTGTAGTTAATGAATTTATTTGAAAAGGAACAATATGTATGTAAAGTATGTGATTTTAATATTATAGGGCATTTTCCAGAACGATGTCCTTTCTGCAGTGCTTTAAATGTAAATTTCATAACAGCAGAGAATTGTACCGAAAATTATAAAGTTTTAGAAACGAAAGTAACTAATAAAGTTAAACGGCTGAATTCTACACCACCTTTAGGCTTAGAACACACAGCCTATAGTATAAAAACAGAAGATCAGACCATCTGGATAGATTGCCCTTCTACATTTGATAGTACTTTAGAAAAAATGGATAAAATCATATTTACGCATCACCACTTTCTTGGAGCGTCAAACCTATATCGAAGTTATAATACAGCTTTTGTTTGGATTCACATTGAGGATTCAAAACATATAATGTCTCAAAAGCACACATTTGATAAAAAGTTTGATACAGATTTTCAATTATCAGGAATTAAGGCTTTTCATATTGACGGTCATACACCCGGATTTACTTTTTATACTTACGAAGACGTAGTTTTCGTTTGTGATTATGTATCTATCTCGGAAGGTAAAATGAAATTTAATCCCTATGGTCCTCACGGAAAAACGATTGAAGGAGGAAAATTAATTATAAAATTACTTGATAATAGACATTACCAAAAAATTTGCGGTTTCGATTATGTAGTAGCTTTTTCAGAATGGATGAGCCTGTTTGACGACCTTTTGAACTCTTCAACCAACTAATAGTAATGAAATTTAGAAGCGTTTAATAGGAATTTGTATAGTTCTTGTATTTGAGCTCAAGTGCATTGGTAGGACAGACATCGATGCATAATCCACAACCTGTACAATTATCGTTTGGATCAATGAAAAGCACCTTACGCTTTTCGCCTATGGGAGTAGGAGGAGAAAAAAATAGGTTTTCAGGGCATGCTTCTACGCAATCTCTACATTTAATGCATAAAATATTATCAATGACAATTTTTTTCAAAAAAATTCACTACAATTCGGTTATTGCTTATCTATTCACTACATTAAACTTACAACTAAATAAGAATAAGGTTAATTTTATTCCTAATATATAAATATTTTTTGTAAATGTTTAAATTTTTTAATGAGAACTTTTTTAGTATTTTTGTAAAAAAAATATGAATATATCACACGTAATTAAATTAGAATTAAGTAATTTAATAATTGATATAGCATCACAAAATGGTTTTATATAGATATTGGAGGGCACATGATTGAAGCAATTTGACATTTCTTGCCCAAAATGTGGAAGTAGGAAAGAAATTTCTGTTCCGGCTTCATTGTTCCTCCAAAAAAAGTTTGGAACTGTCAAGATTAAAGTACCTAAGGGTGCGGTATGTAAAGATCACAATTTTATAGTTTTTATCTCAACTAAAGGGCAAATAATTGGATATGAGATAATAGACACTTCTGTGTCATTAGACCAAAAAGAAAAGCTACCTGGAGATTTAATTGATCTGACTTTAGACGAACTTATAGATGCATTTGGATTAAATTGTGTTGCTGGTTTGATACATGCTAAATTGTTCGATTACCCTTCTTTTGTTATAAGAAACGAAGAATTTGCCCTAGACATCGAGCAATTAAATCAATTGATTGATAGGTTAATTCCACCGAAATATCGAAATTCAAATGCTATCAAGGACGAAGAATTTGACTCTTTTATATTTCCTAATCCTAATAATTTTTACACAAATATGATAAAAACACACTCTAACGCATTTTTAATAAATAATCGAAAATTAGTCATTCAAGTACCTTGGCAGATAAAAATTGATTTTGAGAAGTCAATTTTAAGCAATGCTCTAGGTAAAAAGGACAAAAGTGAGCAATTAAAATACTTAGCTCAATATATCAACCAATTTATTAGTGATGTAGAATTAGCACAAAAACTTTTGGAAGATGTTAAGAGCATTAAAGAAAAGGAATTAATTACGAAGCTGAAAGAGAAACTGATTTTATCTACGGTTAATAAAAAGCGAATCCTATTAATAAAAGAATTCATAAACAGAAGGATCTCAAAGGAAGTAGGTAGTAAGATTAAAAATTAATAAAAATCATCACTAATAAGAAATTTAGGATTAAAAAACCTGAAAAATTACTTTTAAGATCTTAGCCTAATTAGGTAAAGTACAAAAAAGATAATGAATTAATTATTTCAATAACTAAACAATACCACAAATTTATTAATAATTATTTGAAGTGAAGAATATATGGATTGGGGAATGCAAAATCGATTAGCAAGAATAATCAAACCTAAGTCTGGACGATGTGTGATGCTTGCTGTCGATCATGGATACTTTGGTAATATTCCGGGGTCTCTTAAGTGTTTTGGAGATTTGAACCCTTTATTTCAATATGCTGACGCGTTAATGTTAACCAGAGGGATGCTGAGAAGTTGTGTTTCTGCCGATTTCGACATTCCAATTGTTCTAAGAGTATCAGCGGGAGCTAGTATGCTGAAGGAGCTATCAAACGAAGAAATTACTGTTACCATTGAAGAGGCTATCAGATTAAATGTATCAGCCATAACTTGCTCAATTTTCGTAGGAGGTGAATTCGAAAAACAGAGCTTAATGAATTTATCGAAATTAGTAAATTGGGGGCAAGAATATGGCATCCCAGCATTAGCAGTCACTGCGGTTGGTAGGGAAATGGTAAGAGATTACCGATATTTGGGTATGGCAAGTAGAATGGCTGCCGAGTTAGGAGCTACTTTTGTAAAGACATATTATTGCGATGAATTTGAAAATGTTACGAGCATTTGTCCCGTACCAGTTGTTATTGCTGGTGGGAAAAAATTACCTGAAAAAGATGCCTTGCAAATGGCTAAAAACGCCATCAATGCGGGAGCCGTAGGGGTTGATATGGGAAGGAATATTTTCCAATCAGATAAGCCTATCGGAATGATTAAAGCAGTGAGAGCAATAGTCCACGAGAATGCCTCTGTGGATGAGGCTTATGGCATTTATCAGGATGGTCCAATAGGCTTATAATTATTTAATTTAATTAGACAATATCTTTTTTTTTATTCAATGACTATTTCAAAAATAGATAATTTAGAGATTAGGAAGTTAACAGAAGATATATTATTTGTTCATCAGAAAAAACCTCCGTTTTATTTCTCCTGTAGTGACGGTATTATTATTTTACCGAAAAAAAGGAGAAATCATAGTTCTATTGTGTTAGATTTAAATATCGAACCTCATCTTATAGATAAATTGGACGATATTTATGGTCCTTTTACAAACTATATATGCTCACATGGACATATGGACCATATAGCACATGTCCATCAGTGGGAGACACTTGGAGCTAAAATTCACGCTCCTTTTCCAGAACACGCACATTTATTAGATCTCCGCAATTTTTATCAAGGATTTGGTTTTTTTGAAGAAATAGATTTTTCAGTTATAAATAAGTTTGCGAAAAAAAATGGTTATAAAGAATGTCAAGAGGTCACCCCCTTCAAACCGGGTCTTATCTTTAAATTTGAAGACCTTACAATTGAAACGATTCCCTTATTAGGTCATTCCAGAGCTCATGTTGGCTTTTTAATTCCAGAAGAACGACTATTTCACATAAGCTGCCTAGGATTTGATAAAGTAAGGCCTGAAAAAGATGGATTTGGTCCATGGTATGGATTTAAAGAATGTTCAATTGAACAGTATCTAATAGATATTACGCAAGCTGAGTTAATTTTCCTAGAGCGGGCAAATTTTTTAACATCTAGCCATTCTTATATTGTAAAAAGCCCTGATAAAACTCCATTTATTTACATGAGAGAAAAAATCGCGAAAAATCAAGAACTTGTTGATAATGCAATCAAGGCTCATAACTTGACAAATATATCTATGGATACGATAAATTATTTACTTAATCTAGACATTTTCTTTCCAAAGAGGAAAATGGAAGGTTATTTATTAGAAATTTATAATTTTTGGGAATCTGGGATAATTCGTAAGCATATTGAACGAAGTGAATTCCTTAATTAGTAATTTAGTTAGTACTCATTTATCAGGTTCGATAACAACCTTAAGAGACTCAGTAGCCTCAGTAACAATTTTGAATGCATCTCCTACTTGATTTAGAGGAAATCGATGAGTTATTAGCTCTGTAACATTGATCTTTTTTGATAATATCCACACATATGACTCTTGGAGATCTTCAGGTGCAGCGCCGTATGAAGTCGTGATTGTTATTTCATTCCTCCAATAATCGTTTATAGGAACTTCTAAATTAACACCAGGTCCTGGGACTGCAAAGAATATCACTGTACCTCCCGGTGCTACACAATTTAAAGCTTGATTCGCTGCCGATAAAGCCCCTGTGCATACAATAACAATGTCAGCTAATTTATTATCATTAATTTCCAGAAGTTTCGAAGGGATATCCTCGCTTGCGTGAAAAATTTCATCCACTCCAAAATCTTGGATTTTCCTCAATCTATAATCGTTTATATCGGTTGCAAAGACTTTTTTTGCTCCTCTAAGTTTTGCTAATTTAGCATGTAAGATTCCGGATACTCCACTTCCTAATATTAGGACGGTTAATCCTTTTCCTACATTTGCTAATCTTTGCGCTCTACAAACACAGCCAAACGGTTCAATAAATACTCCATCTTCATAGGTAACAGACTTATCTAACACAAAAACGCCTTTTTTTTCAATGTTTATTTTAGGTATTCTAATGTATTCGGCAAAACCCCCAGGATCATAATTAGTATTATGAAGAAGATCACATGCTGTGTGATGTCCTTGTTTACAATAATAGCAATCGAAGCATGGTACATGATGTGAAACGAAAACTCTATCTCCAATTTTATAACCTTTAATACCCTCTCCCACTTCAACGATATCACCGGCGATCTCGTGTCCAAGAATCAAATTATCTACCCCTAATTTTTTCATTTTAGCAAATCTATAATACTCTAAGACATCCGAGCCACAAATTCCAGACTTTTTAACTTTCACCAATAATTCTCCTGGACCAATCGTTGGTTTAGGTATTTCATCAAGTCTCACATCGTTATTGTTATAATATCGTGCAACTTTCATGATTGAGTTTAATTATACCTATGTTTTATTTTATTGTTAATAAGTTATGTCTTAATATAATTCATTATCTAAAATTAATATACTATATATCGTTATTAAAATCGAGAAAATAAGTTTTAAATAATATTTAGATGTGATAAATAATGGTTGAAGTAAAAAAGGAATTGTTAGCTCCTTGCGGCTTATGGTGTGGGGTGTGTTCAATCTATATTGCGCATGAAAATAATAATTTGAAGTTTAAAGAGAAATTATTACCAGTATATAAAGCATTTGCAAAAACTGTAGATGATATAGCTTGCACAGGTTGTCTTTCAGAGGGTACTGTTTTCCCGGTTTGCCAAGCGTGCGCTATTAAAAAATGCTGTAAAGATAAAAATATTAAAGGTTGTTACCAATGTGATGAATTTCCATGTAAGTATATTGATAACTTTCCCATCCCTGTTGGGAAAAAAGTCATTCTTCGATCAGTTCCATTTTGGCGTCAACACGGAACCGAGAAGTATGTTGAAGCAGAAATGAATAGATATCGTTGCCCAGATTGTGGAAATCAACTATTTCGTGGTGCAAAAAGGTGCAACAAATGCAAAGTGCCTGTTAATGTCGATTAACATAGATTTTGAAATAAAAAAAAAAATTATGACCTGTTTTTTTGATTGCTCCTAACAAGCATTTTAAAAGTATCGTCCTCTAAATTTTCGAACATTTTAAGTTCATCATGCAAGAATTCGCCTAATGCGGTTCTTATTGCCTCGCTTCGACTCGGATATACTCCTAAATCATTTAGAGTTTGAATTGCTTCTAGATATTTTTCAGGTAGGTTTATAGTTATAATTTTCATGTTTCTCAACCCTTTGTTTAAAAATTATAAAAAATGCTGCTTTTAATGTTTATATATGATTCATATTTCGTCGGATCATTTATAAATAAAGAGTATTAACGCTTTGATGGTATTAAGCGCTTAATTAATGACGAATATATATTAGTACCTTAATACTTGAAAAACAATAAGATCAGAATGGTTTATTAATGGATTTAATGTGTAACACTAGTGAAAACGAGGATTTATATAGCTCTGCATGACTCATCTCTTTGATATCTTTTAAATAAGTTAGACTATAATCTGCTTCCCGCTTCAAATAGTTTATATCTTTTGTTATATGCTCGTAATCCAAATATACATCAATCTGTAACACATTTTCATCTAACTTTTTAGGAAACTGAGGTGTCATATTAAAAGTGAACAGTAAATCTGGTTTTGAAGCGGTTTTAGCATCAAAAACAAATAAAATGTTTGGTTGTGCGTAAGAAATAAACGATTCTAAATTGTGAAACAGATCATCAACTTTAATGTTAAGGTAAGAATCTTCTAAGATGCTACAATCGCTAATTTTTGGAAAAATAAATTTCTCCTTTCCTCTAAAGGCGAGTTCTATTTCATTTAAACTTAAAAATTTCTTAAAGGTGTCGTCTTTGTTCTCTAAAACAAATTCCTTCGTTATTGGATCAGACTTAGTATATAATACTATGGAACTTGATGATAATAGATTGATTTTTTGGTAATATATATTGAAAACAGGGTTATATGGCAGATTTATAATACTTTTATCCCCACCAAGACCAAGTTGAGCCATAATATTCATTGGAACTTGGTTCGTTAAAGTTAATAAAAGAAATGATCTGAAATTTTCAAGTTCGATAAAATTAGAAAAACCATTAAAAAATTCTTCAACGATTTTAATTTTATTAATTAACTCTTCGGACATAGTCGGATCATCTAAAATATATAATATTTCTTTAAAGAATTAATTATAATTAAATCTGATCATGATATTTCATAATAAAACTACGAAAAGATTCTTTAACTTCATAAGTTATATGATGCTCAATATCACATGATATCTTCTCTATGAGTTCATTATCGCTTAAATTTAGGATTTCTTTAAAGAAAATCCGAAGTAGTGTGTGAGTTTCTTCCAGTTGAAGCGCATATTCTTTTCCTTTATCTGTAAGTCTAATTGATTTCCTAGGTTCCCATTTTATTAAGTTATTTTTTTTTAACTTATCTAACATTCCAGAAACTGAAGCAGGTTCGACCTGCAGATTCTCTGCTATCTCTTTATTAGTTACCCAACCTCCCTTTTTTTTCTTTGAAATATTATAGATTATATCTAGATATCTTTGATAACTCTCTGGTATTTCCGAAATCTCTGAAATTCCACTATCTTTATTACTCATCGTTTTCTAATTGTGATTAATCATTATTATTTTTTCCTTACCAAGATTCATAACATTGATCATTCTTAAAAATTTATTTATTTTTCATTAATAAATACATGAAATTTTAATCAATTATTTATCATGAGATATTTTAACTAAGGTTTGAAAAAAATATTATATTGAGTAAATCTTTTTTAAGTAGTAAAATTTTGAAGATGGGAGAGCTAATGATAAAAAATTTTCCTGGTATATTAGTATTAGTTGTAGGTAATTCAGGTTCAGGTAAAGATTCATTAATTTCTGAAGTAGTTAAAAGATTTCCATCTAATTTAAAAGAAATTCATCTCACTCAGCGATATATTACAAGACCATCTTCAGAAACAGAGGATAATATCGCAATAACTCCAAAAATATTTAAAGGAATGTCTCTTCAGAATAAATTTGCTCTTGAGTGGCACATTTACGATTTAGATTATGGTGTTCCAATAGAAATTGACGATTGGTTAAAAAAAGGACACCCCGTAATCGTAAATGTTAGCCGAACAATTGTGAAAAAAGCTCGTAGCATTTACCGTAATATTTTAGTTGTTTTTATCAAAGTACCTTTCGAAATAACTTTGCAGAGAATAAAAGAAAGAGCCCGAGAGAGCGGAAAACAATTACAAGATAGAATCCAAAGAGCAAAGGATAACCAAACTTTTCCCGACGCGGACTTTGTCGTTGATAATTCCGGAGAATTAGAAATTGCTATCGATCAATTCCTAAATTATTTAATAAGAGTGGTTAAAACATAAGAAATTTATTAAAACGCATAAAATTTTTTTAGAAGATTAAATTATAATTGTTACTGTTAATAACTTTACAATGGCCCGGTTCGTATAGAAGCCCCGGAAAATAGCTCTAAGGCTGTATAATGGTTAGTATTGGGGACAAACTTAGTATTCCTTACTAAATTCTCCTATGTGAATCCCTAGAAGCGTAAGAACGCTCTTATCGCTGGGGTAAGGCGAGTTCAATTCTCGCATCGGGCCCTCTTATATTTCATAATTTCAATTTATTTGCTTTAGGGTGTCTTATTTTACCCTAGAAACAATAAATTTAATATCTTTTAGTGAATTTTACTCAGCAGTTTAAGAATAGGTTTTAGGGTTAGACTATGGTTGATTTAGATCCAGAGAAGCTTAGAGATTTGCCAGGATGGAAAAATGCTCCAATCCATATATGCATGGATGCTGATTATCGCGGTCTAACTTTTTGCTGTAAACCAGGGTACTCTCTTACTTTTGGCTTTAAATGTAAGCGGGATGAAACTTTAAAAGATTTAGAACTAAGTCCAGAGGATTTTATTAGAATTAAAGAAGATTTTTCAAGAGAAAATGGCTGGGACTCTGATATCGTGTGTTTTGGATCAATTTCATATTGTTGTATGAGAAAAGGGGGATGTTCAAGGAGAGATCCTGCGTTACAAATAAGATACCCCAATAAAACAAGAGAAGAATTTATGAAAATTTATTACGAGAAAAAAAAAGAACTGGCTAAAAAAATCTTAGAATTCATAAGCAACAACGGAAACAAAGAAAAAGTTGAGCCATATCTAGATTTATTCTAAAATGGGAATTCAAAAAACAGAAATACTCTTCTACTTTAATTAATTTTAAGAGGTATTTAACTTCAAAATGATTGTCTCAATTACCCATGAACATGATCTCGACGGAATTGGTTCACAAGCAATAATTAAACGTTATTTTGATCTATTACCGGAACACCAAAAAACGCAAATAATCTATAAATTCGCTACATATGTTGATTTCGTTGAAAAAATTCAATCAATTTTAGAAACTGATAAAATTCCTTCGCAATTAATAATCTCTGATATAGGTTTTAACGACTCTTTTGAAGTATTATTTTCCTCTTTTGAAACTGCGAAAAAGCGAGGGTGTAAAATATCGTGGTTCGATCATCACATAGTTGATGATTTGATAAAAGATAGATTGAGAAACTTAATTCATACATATATAAACGACCCCGAAAGATGTGCAGCGGAAATTGTTAGAGATTACTATTTGCCAAACGATGTGATATCGGATAGCATCGCTAAATTTGCCAGAGATACAGATTTCAGGACTGAATTATTCGAGATAGCTTCAAATTTCCAATCAATTATCAGCTTTAATAGAGGGACTCATAACGATCACAATAAACACAGAGTGGTCAAATTATTATCTGAGGGTGATTTTGAAAATAAATGGTTTAAAGCTCAATTAGAATCTTTAAAAAAGTGGCTCGAAGAAGAGTCAGCATTTGCGCTAGGACAGGCAATAATAATTTCTTTAGAACCCTTTGGAGATGTTGTTATCTCGTGGGCTAAGTTAGGGGGCGGTAAAATTACGAAGTTAATAAAACAGAAATACCCCTATGCGAAGGTTTTTATTGGAATCGACTCAAGATATAACGAAATTATAATTCACAGCGATTTCCTTAATTGTCGAGAGTTTGCTAAGGAATTTAAAGGAGGAGGACATAAAGAAAGAGCAGGCTTTAAATACGCATATATTTTCGACAACCCTAATGTACTTACAGAATTTTTCATTGGAGATATAAAAAAGAATATTAGTAAATTTAGTTAGTAAATGTTAAACGTAATATTTAGAGATAGTCAGAAGTAATACTATTCAATATACAAAAGTACGTGAAATTGGCGTTTCACGATCTATTTGTTATAGTTTTAGGAAGAAAATTTGATATTCAGATTTTTTACTCTATATCAATAGGTTTTCCTTTTTCTTTAATCTTTTTCAACCGAACTTCTAGAATCCCATTAGTGTACCGAGCTTTTGCGTAATCTTGGTTAATTACTGCGGGTAAATCGATTTCTTTAAAATATGTTCTCCCCGAAACAATTTTTTGTGTAGAAATCGTAATAGATCTATTAGTAGCATTCAATTGGATGTCTTCTTTGTTAACTCCTGGCATTTCAGCAATGATAATAATATAATCCTCTTGCTCGTTTACTTCTACTAAAGGTTCCCTGTTCTTCTTTACTTTCGTTTCGCCAGAGATTGGTTCTTTTTCTATATTCCCAAATGAACCCATTATTGGTTTTCCATCTGGACCGAAACCTATATTGAAGCCATACATGATCGGTCCTTTTTTCATAAATTCTCTAGTAATCTCTTCGGGTGAGAGTCCTTGTAATTCTTTAGGTAATTTGTTGGCAAGCTGTTTAAACATTTCTTTAAATGTTTTTTGAAATTCTTTCGAATTAATTAGTTTAGCGGGGTCGAAATTTTTAAAAAGTTTGTTAGGATCACCAAAACCCTTGAATACATCGAATATATTTACATTTTCATCTTCATTATCTTCCTCGTCTTCATCATCATAATCGTCTTTATCCGACATTTTATCACTTCCTTGTAAAATATATCTAGATATTAATTACACTTAAATTTTTAAATATAAATTTAAATATAAATACTAAAGCAAAAAATATAATAGCTTTTATTCTAGAAAAAATTGTTAAGTTTAATAAACTTATTCCAACTAAAAAGTTTGTTATTTAAAATCAAAATATATTAAAAACAATTAAGTAGAGGGAATTTATATGTATTCAGAACTCTCAGATGATGATAAGGAAATGTATCTGGATGTATTGCGTGAAGCACCCATTCTACCTTTTTCTAATTTCGTGAGTAGAGGGGATATACCTGATAAAATCGATATATCACGCCCAAGAAGCTATATCGACAGAGAAGTTTATAGGTTGGTACGTCAAACTTATAGAGATCGATCAGCTCGATTAATTCCCATCCTAGGGTCCGCGGGAACTGGAAAAACTCATGCTTATCATTCATTTAAAGATAAGGAGAGAGAAAATAGAAAAAAACTAGAAGGTGGTACAGAAGCAGAAGATATTGATGTAAACCAACTTGAACCAGCCGATTGGACGATTATTTATGTTCCCAGCCCACCTGCATCTATTAGAGTCCTATTACATGTTTATACATGCATTATCGAAGATGTAGGCCCAGAAATCCTCGATATTGTCTCAGAAAGATTAGTCAGAGAAAAGTGGGGAGGAAAAAAAGGCGGTATCTTTCAAAAACCTAAGATCGAAGAAGTTATTCAAAAGGGTATTAGAGAATTCCCTGGCATTTTCGCAGATTGCGTGAAGGCTTTAGTCACTTATCAGTTAGATAAAAATAAGAAAGCGTTAGCAGAAAGATGGTTGCTTGGAGAAGATCTAGATCCAGAAGAACTAAGTGAACTTGGAATAAATTCTGTTGTTGAAGAAGACGATGTCTGCCTTGCTATGATTAAAATAATAACTGAAAATTTAGATAGAGTTCTAATCCTTTATT
Organism: uncultured archaeon; assembly: GCA_964508365.1. Taxonomy (GTDB): domain Archaea; phylum Asgardarchaeota; class Lokiarchaeia; order Sigyniarchaeales; family SOKP01; genus SOKP01. The sequence continues at coordinate 6,016 of CAZDTP010000029.1, read as the reverse complement.
TCGACGAATTAGAATCCCCGTATCGTATGCTTGGAGAAGTGGCTGAAAGAAAATTCCTTGAAATACTTAAAAGGTTATATAACGAAGTTAAAGGTTTAGTCATCATAATAGCTGTCTTAAAAGAAATTTGGCCGAGAATATTGGAAATCGCCGATCCGCCTTTACGATCTCGAATGGAGCCAGAACAAGAATTGAAGCCATTTAGTTTAAACGACTTGAAAATCTTTTTTAGCAAGTCTATGGAAGCATTCTGGGAAGATAACAACCTTAATCCTCCATTATACCCATTATTTCCTTTGAACGAAAAGCTTATTGAAATGATTTATGAAAAAACGCAAGGAAACCCAAGAAACTCAATTAAACTTTGTAGAAGGTTTATTGACAAAGTTGTTATGGAGGAAATGAGCGTAGAAGAGTTGTTAGAAGCAGGTGCGGAAATTGTGGCAACTGCTAAACCGCCAACGGGAGAAAAGGAAGAAGAAATTATAGACTTTTCAAAGCCAAGAGAGATTATAAAGAAAACTATAGAGGAAATTTTAGCAGAGGAAGAATATATAATAGATGTTAATCCTTCATCAGTTGCTGGAGCATCCCTAAAAAGTATTATAAAAGTTGGGGAGTCTAAAGAGAAGAAATTCAACACCCAAATAGAATATAAATTCATGATAGGAAAACGGAGCCAAACATTAGCCGCTTTAATCGAATTTGAGGGGAAGAAATGGGGACTGGAGATCCCTTCTATAAAAACATTCGATAGAAGCGCTGGTGTCGCAGGGTATTACGCTGCGAAAAGATTGAAGGATGCTATTGATGAAAAAGCGATAGATTCAGCCATTTTAATAGTTCCTACGGGAAGTAGCGGTGCTAAATTTGAGATGATTTTACAGAACAATACTACTATTCACAAAGTAGAGTTGACTAATGAAACTGGTGAGTCTCTTATATCTAACGCGTTAACTTATCCATCCAAAGAGGGTTGGGAGATAGCTAGAATTATTTTTACAGATATTGGGGAATACATTCCACTTGAGCCCGAAGAACCATTAGAGTAAATAAAATAAATAATAATATGATTAACATCAAGTTAATAAGAAATTTTTTTATAAATTAGTTATTTTCTCGTTTAATTTTGTATCTAAGCTAAACAATTCTTTTGCTAATTGATCAGCTCTTTTAAAGCAGTTTAATAATTCAGTTAATTTAGTTGTTAATTCATGTTGCTCAAAAGAATTAGATATGTTTATTAACGATTCAATTGGTCTAATTAACTCATGGTATAAATGAAGTTTGTTATTTTTTAACTCCTCAGTAGTTGACTCCACATCTTTCATTAAGGATTCGTGTTGTTTAATTAAATCTGGTAATTTTCCGACCTGTTCAGCTTTATTTATTAAAAACGAAACAATGTCGTTTTCTTGAATAATGTCTGCTAACTCTGCTGCTTTAAGAAAACTCTTTTTAGCTTTCTTATAAAACTTGTTTTCTAATAACTGCTCAGCCATTTTAATTTCTTCAGCTAACTTTTCTGGGATATCTTCTCCCAAATTAATCAATTCTCTAGCCTCTTGTAAGTTTCCATCATCTAGCATTTTTTTTGTCTTGTTGTTGATTGTTTCTTTGATCATAGCAGGCTCTTTTAATTTTTCCATTAAAGTGAAGATGGAATCAAATTCTTTTTGTAAAATTGATTCAAGCTTAGCTTTATCTTCTGAAAAACCTTCAACAACCTTTTCTGCGATGTTTTCCAGTATACTCTTGGACGTAACTAAATCCTCATCTTGCTTAAGTACGAAGCCTAAGAACAGATTATCTCTTTCTATAGAAGAAGCGTTAATTTTAGATGAATAATACCTTAAATCTTCTCTCCAATAAATCGTATTTAAAAATTCTTTTTGAATGTGTTTTTCTTCAAATTCTTTTAAAGTATCATTAGAAACTTTATTATCTTGAGCAAGATAATATTCTGCTAGTATATTTGGTCCAAACGATTGGTCAATCTCGTAGAGATATATTCCGACGGGCATAATAATCATTCTTTGAAGTTGTTTATAGAATAAAACTATTATTAATTACTAGGTAATAAGTTTTTAATTTTATATTTTTATTTGATCCAAATAATTCATGTATTATCAATTGAATATTATTTATTATAAGAAACAAGGGATGAATAATGGAAGTCGAGGATACTTATTGTGAAGCTTTTGAAGGATTAGTTGTCCAATTAATGGTCACTGCACAAGACGCAGAGTTCTTAACTAGAGCCGTAAACGCATTTACTGCACTTCCTTCAACTGTTTTCGGAGATGCAGAGGGTGGAATTGTTCGATGGCTTACAGAAAAAGAATCTTTCGATGGAAGGCTGGGAGCAATCGTTCAACTATGGGTTACAGGAACAGGTAAGAAAGCTACTGCTAAGTTTTACGATCAATTAGGTCGTAGAGTAAGACAAGGTATTCTTGTCGTTCCAACAACTGCAGTTTTTGATTATTATCCAGAAATAACAGAGTTAAAATTTAATATGATGGATAATGTGGGTCACTGTGGTGATGGATACGAGTGGAAAGTCGAAAAATTTAATCGAAAATTGATTAACATCCCAATCATGATGGGTTACGATTTCACAATTGAAGAAAACATCTCTTACGCTAAAGGCGTTATGGGAGGGAATTTGTGGTTATTTTGTGACTCAATTGAATCTGGAATTAAGATTGGAAGAAAGGCAGTAAAAATACTGGCTGAACTCGATAATGTATGTACTACTTTTGATGTATGTTCTGCAGGTTCAAAACCTGTTCCCCCTGATGCTAAGTATCCCGAAATTGGTCCATCAACAAATCATCCATTTTGCCCTTCGCTCAAAGATAAACTATCTTCAGAGGAGTTTCAAGTCCCAGCAGAAGTAAAATCAATACCAGAGATTGTATTTAACGGAATTAACCTTAATGATGTAAAATTAGCAATGCAGAAGACTATAGAAGGTATTTCTGACATAGATGGATTGCTTAAGATTTCTGCTGGAAATTACGGGGGTATATTGGGCAAATATAAGATATATTTACGAGAATTAGGTTTAAAAGAAAGCTATTTTAGTTAGAATTAGCTTATCTTTTATAGGTAAGTGTTTTATCATTTACACGTTCAATCTTTCCATCTTTAATAAAACTATAAAATTTTGGATACTTTTCATAAAACACCTTTTCGATAACATCAAGAGGTAAATCTGCGTGTACTCCCCTATCTTGGACGTATTCTCCAAATTTTCTTCCTTCGTTGTCATAAGTAGCGAATACGGCATCGTTCTCGCCGTCAAATTCAACCATAGGAATGAATCCTCCTTTTATTGCAGTTCCTTTGTCAAACGAAGGGGTTAATTTTACCCATTTATCATTAAGGTAAAGTTCGCTATACCCATGGTAGTGCATCACATTGGTTTCCATAAAATCTATGATTTTTTGAGATATTTTGTGATTTATCAAATCGACTAAATGAATCCGCGCGGGGATTCCTACTGCTCGAGCAAAAGAAGATAGCAGGACAGATTTAGATATGCAGAAACCATTCTTTCGTCTTAAAGTTACGCTTGCTTTAAAATTAGCTTTTATGGATGGAATGTATGTGTGCATATTATATTTAATCTGATCCCTTACCCAATAAAAAAGTGCCTTTGCTTTTTCATTATCAGTTTCTAAACCTTCGGCAATCTCAAAAGCTTTTTCTCTTACAAATTTTTTATTAAAATCAAAAAATTCGGTAGGTTGTAGATATTTATCAAAATTCCCCATGAATAGTTAAAAATTTGTTAACTTTTGAAAGTTTCTAATCTTACTTTTGTTCAGAAATCTGTTGTTTTATGTCAAAACAAAAGAATAAGAAACTTATCGATACTATTGCGAACTCCCTAACAAAATATTAATATCTTCAATAAGTGTTTTATTATCAAACGGTTTTAGCTCAAAGATGAGTGCTCCGATCGACAATGCGATTTGCTTGACTGTTTCATCAGCACTCGCAAAAATGATTTTGGCATTTTTATCAATTTCTAAGATTTCTTCCGTTGCTTCAATTCCTGTTTTAATTGGCATTCTATGGTCCATTATGATAATATCTGGTTTAATTGAAAAGGATTTATATTTATTAACCGCTTCTTCACCGTTTTTTGCGACAGCTAATACTTCGAATCCGTAAGCATACAGTAATTCCTCATAGAGCATTGCGATTGATGATTCATCTTCTACAATAAAAACGCTTGCGAAGTTAGCTCACCTCAGGGATAGTTACTATAAAATTGCTTCCTTTGCTTGGATCGTTTTTAATCTTATCTTCTACAGAAATACTACCTTTAAAGCTTTTAATGATCGTGTTCGCTAGTAATAAACCAGTTCCGATACTTCTTTCTGCTACTGGTTCTTTTAAATTAGTTTGGAACAGAATTTTTTTCATTTCGTTAGAGATTCCAATACCGTTGTCAATAAATTCGAATTTGATGAATCTATCGTTATCTTGCTCAATATTACGTATCCTAATATGAATCTCAATCTTATCATTTAGGTTATGTTCAACTGCATTTGCGAGAATGTTATCAAATACATTGATTAACAAGGGATTTCCTAGTAGATTATAATTTTTTGATTTCGAGTCAACTTCTATAAATATCTTTTTTCTTAAATAAAATTTCTTTATCTTTTCAATAGAACATAGTAATATGTCATAGGAGTTAATAGTTTGCATACTTTCATTAAATGAATCAGCTTGAAATAGTTTTTTAGCATTTCTTGTTAATTCAGTACCCTTTATTGATTGATTTGCTAAATTTTCCATAATGAAACTTTTATTAACATCCAGATTTTTCTCACTTGCATCAATCAACAAACCAACTGAAGATCTAATGTTTTGAAAGATATTTAGCATATCATGTGAAAATATGTCTCGATATATATCTATCTTATTTCTTGCATCTTGCATTTCTACTTTACTTTCTTTCGCATAATTTAATGAGCGCTCTAAATTATTTGCTGAAAACCACACAATTAAAGCTATTATAAAATAGATACTTATAACCGAAATATTGGGTACAATATTAATTGTAATTGAAATAATAATAATAATGATGCTCACAACTCCTGCCATTCTGAAACTGTATATTGGTTTCAAAATAAAGCTAGTTATTATAATAGGCAACGCAAATACTAACAAGCCACGACCTTCAACTAATTGGAAGGGAGTATCAGTAAATATTATTATAAGTATTAATAATAACAAGAAAATATAACTAGCATAGTTTCGCGTAAAAACATTATTCATCCAAAATGTGACACCTGCCGCAATAAAGAAGATTAAGCCACCTAAAAGAAGGAATAACATTTCACCGATGTAGTCTTGTTGTAGACCAAAAAACATAATTATAAGCGAAGCTAAGCATATTATTACTACTACCGTATCGATCCAAACGATGAAAAAATTAAGAATTTTCTTTCTTCTTTCATTATCTGAATCAGTAGGCTCGAGCTTCAATAAAATTTGAAGTTTTTTAAAATAGGGGACTTCATTTTCTTTAAAATCGACTCTAATTACTATAGAACGTTAAGATTCTTTATAGAAGCGTATTTTAAACATTTATAATTTAATCTTATTAAATATATTTATATTTAAGCACGCTTTGAATCAAAATCGAATAAAAATCCTTTTAATACCAGAAAAAAATTATTCTAAATTCATTAATAAAGCATTATTATAAAAAAATAAATTCAAGTTTAAATTTCGTGTCGAATTGGTAAAACTAAAAGAGTATTTAACAGAATAAGTGCGGGATTAGGGTTTGGTTGACCATTAGAAGATACCATTGGATGAATATTAAATTCTAATTCCTTTTTATAGGATAATTTCCATATTTTTCAATTGCTTTTGGAATCGCTAAGATATTTGGAATAGATACTCCCCAAGGTAAGCTACAAACAGGGCAACAAATATATCTACCCCCAGGAGCTAAGTTTAAGATGTTTTCTTTTACCTTTTTTTC
>CAZDTP010000028.1:0-46906 GCA_964508365.1 uncultured archaeon | reverse complement strand
TTATTTGTACGATTTGGTCAAGAAGTGTGTTTACCTATTCATCCTAAATGTGATTCTTGCCCATTAAATGCCATATGCCCACAAGATTTTTCAATGGAATTAGCAATGAAAAGTAAAAGGAAAAAGAAATTGTGAGTTCAATATGTTTGTTCATCACGCTTATTTGTTCTGAGAATATTTAAATTATAAATTAGTGTAAAAATTAGAGAATGGACACATATCGCATTTCGAATCGATTTTTTTGCTGCTGCAAATTCCCATAATTCCTAACCGTGAAAGGTAAAAATCTTCTCGTAGTCTGCTTTGGGGTATTACGAGGATTAGTAAAAAACTTAACAAATTTCTCCCTCTTTCATCGTTTTAATCGCATCCATCGGATACATTCTTAAAAAACCCTCGAAATATTGAGATCTAGGGGCGCCAGGCATTCTTTCGCTTTGGAAGATCGGATGTTGTCTGCTTAGGTCAATTCTTTTAATTAATTTAATGTACTCCCAGAATTTTCGATTGAATAATCGATATTTTGGCGGTTAACTGGGGTAGTGTCTCCTTTCTCTCTCTTCTCATTGATAACCCGAGTAACGGTATAGAAGGGGACTTTCACTACTTTTGATCCGTCGTAGGCTTTAATCTTCTCGCGGAAATCATTTAGAAATTCTTTTCTTTCCTTGCGGTCTCTCTCGTCTTTTAACTGATCTTTTTCGTAATCCCAATCAGAATATTTAAGAATGGTTTGGCGAAGTTCTTCTGTAATTTTACATTTGTGTAGCATTAAAGAACGACCAAGAATCATAAACGCTAACCGAGACTTCTTTTCACAAGCGTAAGCGATTAATCGATCGTATGCTCTTTCGATTAAACTTTTAAACAGTTGTTTTGGAATTTCTCTAGGATATTTATCGTCTTCTTCTGGAGTAAGATAGTCGAGCATAATATGTACAAAATCAGAAGAAAAATCCCATGCCTCGTCGTTTCCCATGATAGAATACGACCACGTATTGATCTTCTCATGTTCGACTTCCAGAGGTTCTACGAAAGGCTCGCTTGACTTTATCCTCATTAATTCCTTTCCAAAATCGTCCTCGTAAACGCCCTCAAAATCAGAAATAGGCACCTTATTTAAAGCAAGTTTAAGAGCCTCGATAAATTCTTCTAATTCTATTTTTGTAAAATTAAATGGGCTAAAATTTACAATCGATTCAAAATCTTGAGGAAGAGTCCTTTCTTCTGCAAAAAGAAAAGCGCGATAATCAGGAGACCAAGCTCCGACCGAAGCCCCAGATTTTCCGTGATAAAAGGTTGTTGGAAACATCTTGCCTTGAGGGGTCTTAACGAACATCCATACGCAATATAAGTCTTCGTAACCTCCAAACTCTACGTCAGGAACTAATGTTTTTATTGCTCCACCAAAATATAAATCAGAGTCTCGATCGTACTCTACTATTTCTGCTAAATCCTCCAGAGAGTCTAGGCGTTCTAAAGACCTTTCGTAAAGGTCCCTAAAAGCACCAATCGAACAAAGCTTACTGCTTCCATCCCCAATAACAAAGGAATCTTTAGAGTTATAATCGAACTCCCTAAAAACAAAACCATAACCGTTAAATCCTATAGTCCCTTCTTTGAATTTGTCTTGTCCATTAGAAGCTTCCGATACTAACTTAATTAAATGATTAATTTTCAATTTAAAACCCAAAAGGATTTAATACCTTAAATCTACAAAAATATATATAAAAAAAGTATTTAAACTTTCACTAATTAGCGTTGCCTTAGATAGGTATTAATCCAGTCTTTGTTAAGAGCCGCTAATTCTTTAGCAACAAGATTAGATTGTAAGGCTGCATCATAAAGCAATCTTTTTGAGCTGAAAATGTTGAAGGCTAATTTTTGATAAAGCTCAAAAGTTTTCGCATGGTGCCCGTCAAATCCGAGAAATTCATTGTATTCTTTTGAGGTTAATATTTTTACATTTTCAAGATGTAATGAACCGTCGTCGTCCTCAGTAGCTTTTTGTAAACTCTCTCTAAAGTTTTTAATGTGTTTTTCAGTCTGACCCAATAAAACAATTAATAACATTCGATCTCCCGACTGGTAAAACTTTTCGAGTTTTTCCGATATCTTGCTCCACTCAGATATATAAGTATAGTCGACTGAAATGAGTCTAATTGAATCTTACTGCAGAAACAAGGGAAAAAATTAAAAGATATAAATCAGAACTGAATTAATTCTTATAATTTGAGGAATTTAAAAAATTTTAGTTCTGCATTTGACCATTTTCTAATGCCATTTTGTATTCTAAATCGTATTGAGCGTAAATTTGTTCAACTTCTTGTTTGGTCGCCCCTTTTTTGATTAGATGATTAACATAATTTTCGAGCTTCCTTCGTGCTTCTTTTCCGTAGAAATGTTCACAAATAGCTCTTTCTAAATCGGTTTTAGGTATTCTCCATAATCCAAATAAAATATCAGAATTTCTAAAATGTGGGTAATCTCCAAGAAAGTTATTTACAAAATTAAAACTGTTAGTTTGCGAATAAAGCCACTGTTTGGAGTTCTGAATAATCCTTGCATTCACGAAATTAACGAATTCATGATCCACCGCCGTCACATCTTCATACATCTCATATGTTTTTCCATCTTCAAATGCTAAACACAATTTTGGAGTTAACGGATAAAAAAATTGTATGCCTTTTGAATTGTATCCTATTCCTTTATCAGTAATATGACCAAATGAATCCATCATGTATTGATTATAACGACATAAAGGATGATCTGAAGTGAGGAAGTCAGCATCAGATGAGTTTATAAACAACCTAAGTTTTAATTTAGAAAATAACTTGATCCTACTAGGTAATATACCCCTGATGATCATGTTTGTTACTCTTATTGCACTTTCTTTGTTGAATTCAGCAAAATAGTTAAAGTCTTCTTTTATCTTTTGAAGGAATTTTATGAAATTTTCCCTTGGTTCAGGCATATTTTTCCATAATTCCTTAGGCATTCCATCTGGTAACAAATTTTCATCGATTTCACCATTTCTCATCGAATTTATAAATACTCTTAAGTGTTCGTGATATATCATTTCATACTGATTTCTACTATTCGGTGTTCGATAATCTTGCAATACCATAAACTCGTTAAGATTTTTTCTTTCTTCAATTGTTAAATTGTCAATGCGCTTAGTTCTGATTATTTTTAAAAAAATTCTATCCACATTACTTTCGATTTTGCTTAATTTGTTTTCAATGCTATTATCCCTATCATAAAACCACTTCCCTACTGCTGTATTTTCTATGGATCTCAACTCTACATTCATAGTTTTTTTATCATAAACATAGATATTACCATTTATTGCAAAATGTTTTAAATGCATTCTGGGATTCCAATGCTGGCGTTTTGTTATTTGTTTCTTCATCATTCTTAAATTTTGCAGAAGTGTATAGTCTTAAAAATATATATATTAAAAGGTTATTATTAAGGAAAGGGACCAAATTGAATTTCTATGCTAATATAATCAGATGTTTAATTGAAAAGCAGGCTAATAACCATATTCAAATGTCTAATCAATTTCTTTCTTAAGTCGATTACCTGTTCCATGGTCAAAGATTCGTAGTGAGATCGAGGATTTCTTTCAAGAGATAAATCGTTAGAGACATTCATTATGATTAAACAAGCATCTTTATCAAATTTCTTGCTTAGGAGATCAAAAAATTCTCTTCAAAATCAAATTAAGTTAAATAAGGAGAAGATATTGCTATCCTCTTCCTTTTTTAGGAACCCCGCGTGCGAGTTTCCCCGCACGGGGCTCGCGCCTCAAAACCATCGATCACATAGGCGTTGTTTCCCGCCAAGATTTACCATAACGATTACTCCAATATTCATGCAAACTCGCATCATACGGACTATTATATCCCTTTACGGGTGTGTATTTCACACCCGCTCGAAAGGAACGACAAAACAATAACACATTTTCCTTTCGTTCTCCAAAAATCCATCTTGTTTTACCGAAATTCATAAAATATCGATGTCGTATCCACTGTTTTCCCTTATTTATATGGCGTCGTAAGCACCACTGCCATAACATCTTCCATATTCGATAATCAATGTAATTGAAAGTTTCTTTTGCACTACTGTAGCAGTAGTAATTAGCCCAGCCTCTAATTATCGGGTTTAATTTAGAGATTAGGTCATCTGCTTTCATTTGTTTATTCTTTGAAATCATTATTTTAATGTTTTCTAAATGATGTTTAACAGCTTTCTTAGAAGGTTTTGCTAAACATATTCCTCGAGTTTTATTGTAATATTGACGGATACTGAAACCAAGAAAATCAAATCCCTCATCTCGATGCACGATCTTCGTTTTGGCTTCGTTTAACTCCATTCCTCTTTCTTTAAGAAAGATTCTAAGCTTCGGAAGCACATAACTTACGATCCTTTCTCTCGACGGTGCCGTCACCACAAAATCATCCGCATATCGAATTAAATTAAGCCTCCTATTATCACCTCTTCTATGAACTGGTGCGGTGTAATTACCCTTGGAGTTTTCCGCTCCAAAGAGTCGTTCCATGCCATCCAAAGTTATATTTGCGAGTAAGGGACTTATAATTCCACCTTGCGGTGTGCCCGCTTTTGTCTGAAAATATTTTCCGAATTCAATTATCCCTGATTTTAGCCATCTCCTTACTGGTTCCCGAAATACGGGAATTCTTTTAAGCAATGCATCGTGTTTAATATTGTCAAAGCATCCAGAAATGTCCGCATCCAAAATCCATTCACTCTTTTGAAACATTCTTACTACCCGAATAGAGTGCCAGATTTGCCAAATAGCATCCATGCATCGCCGTCCCGGTCTGAAACCGTGCGAATGGGGTTCAAACCGAGCTTCCCACTCAGGCTCCAAAGCTAACTTCGCGAGCATTTGCATAACTCGATCCTTAACCGTTGGAATCCCTAAGGGTCGCTTATCTCCGCTACTTTTAGGAATATATACACGTCTGAGCGGTTTACATTTGTAATTAAATATATTGGTTTGACGGATGTCCTTAAGTAATTCTAAACGAGCTTTAGAAGTTGCGTATATCTGTCCATCAATTCCCGGCGTATTCTTGCCTTTATTTTCCTGCGTGATTCTTCTAACAGCCAAGAGCCTCGCAGAATGTGATCTAACAAGGAGTTTCTGAAGGTTCTTAACCTTCGCCCAGTCCTTATCACGGGTTACTCGAAAGATTCGTTCTTGAAGCCGTCTTACGTGTAGTCTGGGAATATCCCATTAGATATTATCCCAATCTAACACACGCCCTTTGTTCTGTTCAATGCTTTCACACATCGTCTAACTTCACCTCCAGTTAAGATTTTTCAATATGTTTCTTTCGTTGAGACCTGTTTAGGAAGTCAGCACCCTTTCAAGTTGGGTATCTCTGTAGTTCAACCAAGACTACAGCCCTATCCATACCATTACAGCATGGCATTCGCTTTCTCCAGCATCCTCTGCCCACTAAATCTTCACCTTTCCTCACGGTCAGGATACCATAACACATACATATATGGGACTTATTGGGTTTACCAAGTTCCTTATATCCGATGTTCAGCAGAGCCCTTAGGGAGGCACTTTCCCCCGGTTGCGCAATGGATGACAAAGAAATGAAAAAATACCATTTCTACCCGGCAACTCACCTTTTTGGTCTCGGCGTATCAGCTACATTTCGCCGATTTTTAATAACGAGGTTTATCGCACCTTCACGTTAGTTTCCCTTAGGCTCCTTGGCTAGCCCCTCAGACCACTTTATAGCTAAATGCTGAAGGTACATTTTCCCCAAAGCTTCACACACCATCATTACTAACGATGCATGTTTGGGTAGCCATTATCGGTCATCTCAATACCAGTTTTTGAAAATCACCTTTATGTTTCTTTCTTTTCAAGTCCTTTATTCGGACATAAGACTTTCTTGTCGCACATTTTTCTTTAAATAATGTTATTTCCATCAGAATTTTGTAGCGACCTACGATTTAAATATCAAAACGCAATATTTTCTTATACCAAAACCAGAAAAAATCTACCCAAAAAATATGATATGCGATATACAAGACCACGACAAGAAAGACGCTTCTGACTATTTTAAATAATCAATTTTTTTCTTATTTTCTCTTAGAATAAGTGAAGACAAAAAACCTCCTAATAAACCAAAAATATGAGCAAAGTAGTTGATTCCAGGTGAAAAAGATGTGATCACGAAGTAAAAAGCATAGATCAATCCTAAAATAATTAAAGGATTGTTTCTCTCTACAATCGAAATTGATAGAGCAGCCCCTATTAACCCGAAGATTGCGCCAGAGGCTCCCAAACTAAGCGTGTTTAGAGGTAAAAGAAATACAGTAAACAAACTTCCTAAAAAACCTGAAATAAAGTATATCACGACAAATTTATACTTTGAAAAATTGAGTTCAATATACGATCCAAAAATCAATAGAGAAACCATGTTTGAGAAAAGGTGTAGAGCATCTCCGTGTAGGAACATTGATGTTACTAAACGCCATAGTTCTAAATCATAGACCACTTTACTATTGATTTGAATTAATAAATAAAATACATCTTCGAAACCAAATGAGAAAAAAAGATACAGGAGCGTATTGAAAGTTATCAAAAATATCGTAATCCGTGCATTTTTAATGTTTGATGCATCTAAAACAAACATAAAAGTAAAAACCTAAAGTTGTAACATAATTACGAAGATCGAATATTTTAATATAAAAAGATATAATAACTATAAATTTTATCATTATCTTGTTGTTTACATGGAGAGTCGCAAATTATTTCGGTCAAAAATTCAGCTATTATTTACCCTAATTTATAATGGGTACTTGAGAGATATACGATTAGTTAAAGCCTTTTTGGATGTGCCTCTAAAGAAATTTATACCGAATGAATTACATTCCCGTTTTAAAATTTATACTGATGCTCCAGTTTTATTTTACTTGAATAGAGAGAACCCCGAAACCCTTAGAACTATATCTGCTCCGCATATGATTTCAATTATGCTACAACAGTTATTATTAGAAGAAGATGACGATCTTCTTATCCTAGGGGCTAAAAGTGGATATATTGCCGCACTTGCACATAAGTTAGCCCCTAAAGGGAAAATCGTAATATTAGAAGCAAATCAAGATATTGCCAAGATTACGCAAGATAATTTAAAGATAAATGGTCTTCAAGATAAAGTAAGGGTAATTGTAGATAATCCATTAAACGGCCTCCCTGAATTAACTCCGTGGCAAAAAATTCTTGTAACTGGTGCTATAAAGCAAGAAAGGATTATTCCGTTGTTGCTTCAGCTTGATTCTTCAGAGGGAGTTTTGTTCGCCCCCATTGGAGAAGATTTTATACAAAACTACACTCAGATAATACGCATAGGAAACGAATTTTATGGAAAAAAGCACCTTCAAGTGCGTTTCACTCCATTGATTACTCAAATTGAGTTGGACGAACTCAAACTTGTGACAGAAATCACAGAAATCAATCCAAAAGATGATGTTCCTGAACATCAATTATCTATCGAAAACATTTTAATTAACTATAGTTCCGATATTTTAGATGAAGTAGGATTAGAACCTTTTTCAAAAAGTCAGACCCATGAAATTAACTCTGAAAATGTATTTTTAATAGCTTTAGAATTTATCGATCAAGCTATTGATTCTTTAAGAGAGAACGAAAATTTGAGCTATTGGATGACTTCTATTGATAATATTACGATAATTTTAGATACTATGCAACGAATTAAAACAGACAGGAATGATGTGACAGAGTATATCATAAATAATATCAACCAGATAAAGTCGTATAATTTAATTAGGAGGGACTTAGAGAAAGAAAAGCGATCAGAAACTAGTCCTTTAAAAAGAGATTTAGATGTAATTGGTAAACAAATGCGTGAAGTAAAGAATCTTCAAGAAAATATAAAAGAAGAAATAAAAAAAATCAAGAAACAATAAAACTAAGAAATATCAACTCGAAGTTGAGAGAGTACAAAAAAAATTTAAAGAAAAATGTGATTTAATTATATTTTCCATAATTTTTTGCAGTATTCATGAACTTCTTTACATTTTTTAAAGGTATCTCTTTAAATATCACTGTACTTGGTCCTAGAATAAAATGTCTATTTTCTTTTAATACATCCAATAATTGCTTTACATGTAACTCGATTTGGTCACTCGTTCCGTATGGTAGTGTATAAGACACATCTCCAAAACCAATTACGACAAAGTCTGGATGGTGTTCATTAATGAAAGCAGGATCACACCCCCCTTCAAATCCTTGTAATCCTCGAAATCTAGCTTTTTTAAAAGAAGAAATCAGTTCTGTAGCATCGCCATCTGTATGTATTTGAGGAATCATATTAGCGTCTGCAATAATTGAATTAATTTTTTTGTAATAGGGCATAAAATCTTGTTCCCACCTTTTAGGTGAAATCATAATATTTCCTTTATATGCAACATCATCTAAAAGAGTGATAACCTTACCTCTATTTCCTGTAGCGTTTATTAAACCTTCCAAATTAGTTTGAGTTATGTGAGCATAGAATTTAATTAATTCTTTATAAAGGGTTGTGTTTTTATTGAAATGATAGCTAAAATCAATCATACCCATACTTCTCCACACTCGATCGAATATACCGTCTATTGTTAAAATAGGAAAAATGTAGGGAGATAATTCTTCATAACGGATTATAGTTTTATTAATCATCTCGTAATTCTCTACAATCTTTGAGTTAGCTATAAGCTCATTTAAAATATCTATATTTTTAACATAACCACGTTCATAATAAGTTGTCTTACGCTTAATTGCTTGTCCACTTTCTCCAATTCTAACATTCTTCCCTTCTCCATTATCGATTTTAATGCTTTTAAATGTTAAGCTTTGAGGAAATGGAGCAAAAATAGAATCAAAACCTAAGATCAGAGGGATATCGAAATATACATCGTTAAATAATTTTCCAGTGTAATGACTTAATATTTCTTCTTTATTTTTAGCAATAAATTTATCTGTGATATATTGGACATGGGTTGGAACTCTATCGAGCTTCTTTCGTCCACTCTCGTCGAAAACTGCTAAATAGCGCTCGTAGGAATTCATAATTCAACTATAAGGAATTTAATTAAAAGGAATAAAATTCTATTTTATCTGAAATAGAGAATTTTTAAATATATATTAGGATTATTTTTATGTCTTGATAGATCAAAATAATGATTACTTTTGGCAAATTGTTTTACAATTTAATGATTTCATGAAATCTGCTATAGAAGGTCCAAATTGTATAGATCCTCAGATTTGTAAAGGAGATTGTTGTTCTATTAAAATAGATGTACCAAAGGTTCTTGCTAAAGAATATATTAAAAGAGGATATGCTAGCGTAAACGACTTTATTAGAAGTAATATTTTTTCTTTTCAATTAAGATTTAATGAAAAAACGGGAAAATGTTTTCTATTCGATAAAGAAAAAAATGGATGTTTAATTCACAATTCTGGAATAAAACCACCTCAATGCTGGATTTATCCAACAGGATTCTCAAATCCAGAAAATAAAGACATAAGTTGTAAGAAAGTCGCGGGGTGGAGGATAAAATATCCTAAAAAAGCAAGAAAAGCTGAAGAGCTCTTACAGAAATATAACTTTTTATGCAAAATCGAAGCGAAAAAAGAATTAAAAGGAATTTCTAAGCGATTAGGAAATTTAGTTAATGGAATTTTAAGCGAAAAATTAGAATTATTACATAAAGAACTCAGAGCTATTGCTCCCATAAATTTAGGAGGATTTAAAGATAAATGGGATCATTTTGATCTTCTTTCTGCAGAAGGATTATCTTTACAAATGAAAAAATTCTGTATTAAACATAATGGCAAGTGTCATTTTCTTGTTGATGATTTTATTAATTGTGACGCGATTTGCAATGAGATTGCCAGTAAACTCATTGAATTTTTGCAGTCAAACCTTTATAAATACATAAAGATGGAAGGTCCCGATGTAGAGGGCCACTATCCTCTGTATAAATTGCTGAATTATAAAAATTTTAATTCTTAATAACTAAATTATGCGAGCATAGATTTTTGTCGGCATTGTATGAAGTTAAGGAATCTTCAAACTTTCACATATTCTGATGATATTATCTGCGTATTACTTATTTTTAAGATTACTTTCCATATCTATCTAAATAACACTTATATATTACTTACAAAATATATTTATATAAACAAATAAGTGATTTTATGTCATTAGGAGATAAGTCATTAACAGAGTTAACTGAAAAAGTCTTTTCTGAGAAATATGAGTTCATTAATGGCCCTAAGAAATTAAAGGGTAAATCCGGAAAATTATGGACATTTAACGCTGTTGTTAGTAACGGTAAGTATGGGAACTATGGCGTTTTTGTTCGGGATTGGAAAAGAGAAATCTCTATTACACAATTACGTCAACTTCATAAAGCTTGTGTTGATATACCAGAAATAGAAGGTGGAATTATGATTTGTAATATCGCCACAGATTTCTCGCGTGATTATAGTTCGCAATTTGGAATCCAGCTACTCTCAAGAGGGCATTTAGTATCAAAATTACGTAATAGGGAATTTCAGTTTTAACTTTTTTTATTTCAATTAACCTCATTCTAAAGAAAGATAAGCTATTTAATTCTTCTTTCCATAAACTTAATTGTATTAGATGAATTTTAATTCAAAAGTTAATGGATGATTAGTATGCTCACTAATAGAGTAAAAGGTGTAGAGTATGCGATTCGAGAGATCGCAGCTGTAGCTCAAGAAGTTGCTAAAAGTGGTAAAACCGTATACCATTTAAACATTGGCGATCCAGTTGCCTTCGATTTTCAGACTCCAGAATTTATTTCGGATGCACTATCTGTCTATAGTCGTAAAGGTAAGAATTTTTACGCAAATTCGTTAGGAGTAATTGAATTAAGAGAAGAAATAAGCAAGCTCCTTAAGAAACAAAATCTTAATGTTAGTACTGACGAAATCGTTGTAACATCAGGAGTCACAGAGGGAATAAACTTTGTTATTTCGAGTTTGATCGAAAATGGTAAAGAGCTACTCATACCTGGTCCATCCTATCCCTTATATATTAATTATACTAAATTTTATGATGGTAAACCAGTTGAATATGAACTTGATGAACAACAAGATTGGGAGCCTAATATTGAAGATTTAAGAAAAAAAATTACTAAAAAAACTCAAGCGATTTTAATATGTTCTCCTAATAATCCGACGGGCGTCTTATACGGAGAAAAAAAAATTAAAAAGATAATCGATCTTGCTGGAGAGTACAACCTACCAATTTTATCAGATGAGATTTACGATCAGATTACATATGAAAAGCCTTATGTATGTCCTGCGTCGTTAGCTAAAGATGTTCCTATAATTGGATTAAATGGGTTCTCAAAAACTCACTTAATTACTGGATGGAGGCTTGGATACCTATATTATCATGATCCAGAAAACAAACTGGAAGAATTAAAAAACGGCATCGCTAAATTGGCTCGTGCTCGTCTTTCTGCTAGTTCCATTGCGCAATTCACTGCAATTGACATTTTAAGAACTCCAAGTAGCCATACTGTTGATATGGTTAGAAAACTTAAAGAAAGACGTGATTATTCATACGATAGGTTACGCAAAATTGAAGGGATTACTTGCGTTAAGCCAAATGGTGCTTTTTATCTTTTCCCTAAACTAAATTTAGAAGAATTACAGAAATGGAAAGACGATAAGGAATTAGTTGTTAATTTGCTCAAAGAAACTGGAGTTTGTTTAGTCTATGGCTCAGGTTTTGGTGAATATGGGAAAGGACATATGAGATTAACCTTCTTACCGGAACTAAAAATACTAGAAAAAGTATATAACTTAATTGAGGAGTTCTTAAAGTAATCAACAAAGCTAAGTGAAATCATAAGCTATCGTTTTTTTTCTTTATATTAGGTACATTATAGTTATTTTAAAAACTATTAAATTTCTAAAGTCCATGAGATTTATAAAATGTAAAAACTAATAACTTCAAAAGAACAAAAAATCTTATAGCTATAAATAAAAGTAGTGATCACTAAATGAGTTAGTAGCTTGCTACATTTTATTTGGGAATAAAAAAAAAGAGTCTAATATCATGATTATTAGAATAAATCCTATAGAAAGTACAATTGAAATTTTTTACAAAAACTATGTTCATCTTCATGGTTTTTTAAAATTGAATGCTGAAGATCATAGTAAGAATAAGCTATATACCATAATTGTTCAGATCCTTAGTGAACAAACAATATCAGACTATATATTTACGCGCCAAAAATTAAGAAATGTTAAAATAACAGATTACATCAAGGCAGAATTAGAATCAGAATTACAATATGTTATTCAAGGCCGCCCTATCCTCTGCATCGAAGAAGATAAAAATACAAAAGAAGTAAAGAGTCATGTAACCAATGTATTCTTTTTAATTGAAGATTTGATGGAAAATAAAACACTTCAACCTCATACTATGGAAATTTCAGAGGATCAAAGCGACATCCATGAAGATTTGAGATATATTTTCCCTCCTGATGGAATCTTTATGGGTAATTTAGCATCTGAAAAAAAAGTAGAGGTCTATTTTCCCTTCAAATATTTAATGTATCACTTTTTTATTGCAGGTGCTACAGGTATGGGGAAATCAAATTTAAATCAAGTTTTTGTAGACGGTTTGTTACAACATAACGCTCAGATAATTCTTGGAGAGAAAGGGACTAAAATCTCCATGCTTGCTATAGACATGCATGATGAGTATGCTTTAGGATGTATTAAATATGGAGTTAATGATATATGTAAAACATCAGGTTACAATAAAGATCTATTTGGTTCATGGTTTTACCTCTATCCTAATAAAGGA
Organism: uncultured archaeon; assembly: GCA_964508365.1. GTDB lineage: Archaea > Asgardarchaeota > Lokiarchaeia > Sigyniarchaeales > SOKP01 > SOKP01. Next base: position 33,998 of record CAZDTP010000028.1, on the reverse strand, counting down.
GTACCACCGGCAGAATTAAAGAGCCTAGCAGAACCGTGTCTGGTAAGTTATCAAGAAATAACACCAGAAGACCTTTTTGCAACAGGGTCCTTTAATGATCTTCAAGTTGGAGCGATTTATTCTGCATTTAGAAGTGACCAAGAGAATTATATCGAAAATTTATTAACCGATGGTTATCGTCCTCCAGGAGGACATGACGAAAAAACTATGGCTGCGATACGGCGAAGAATGCATTGGTTGGAGTATTCTGACATGTTCCAATCTAATGCCGCAAGCAAACTTCCAGAAATCGTGTTAAAACTGGAAAAAGGGAATATAATTATTTTCAATGCGTCCATGATATCCGATTTAGAACAATTCCTTTTTAATAGCATCCTGGCTAGAACATTGTTTGATATCCGTAAATCGCTAAAATCGTCTTCGGATCTTGTCACCCTTGAAAAAAAATTAAAGCTGAATTTGCCCAAAAACTTTTATGAAAATTATAAAGATAATTTGAAAAATGTTTATATAAAAACCGGAACAACCGTTAAAGATCCGTCAGAATTACCAATTATTATCTTTACAATAGAAGAAGCTCCAAGCATCTTACGGCCTGAAATGATGAGATATAATAATGTCTTTAAAGATATTTCGCGCCAAGGAAGAAAATTCAATTTAGGGTTAGAAGTGATTTCACAGCAGTATTCACCCATAGATGATACAATTTTATCTAATATGAATACCGTTATTAATTTACCTTTAAGATCTGAAAAAGAAAAAGCTGTTGCAGCCAATACATTAGGAGGGGGCATCCAGCATAGCGATTTAGAATCGTTAACGGGAACTAGAGGGATAGCTTTAATATCTGGAATTTGGCTAACCAATTTTCAAAAATTAAAAATTCCTCTATATGATGATTATTTTGAACAACACTCTAAAAGGTTTTATGAAAATTTTGCAGAAAAAGTCGCGTCTTCAGGAATGTCTCCCCCACCTACCTCGCTTCCATAATTATAAGATAAAATATAAAAAAAACTAAAGGTGACAAATAATTTCTTTTAATTTCGAATTGATCTCGCTAGAGAAGTCATTTGAAAAAAGACCTGATATATCTATTGACGAAGAAGTTCAAAAATTTAAAGAATATATTCAAGAAAGAAGAGCTAAGTGGAGTGAAGAAGAGAAAATCGAACTCGAGACGGATAAATTTGACAATGATGAGAGTTTAAAAAATACTAATCTACTATTTAGTGAAATGCCGCATCTTATAATCGGGGAGGAATCTATGAATTACGTACACGATAATTACAAAATCATCGGTTTTGATGAGAGCTCAAATACTTTTAGTGGAACTTATGCAAAACTTGCGTCATTTAAATTTGGAGAATGTCAAATCACTTTTAAAAATGGAGAATATCAAAAAGAAAAGATAATGTATAAACCTATTACTTCATATATTGAAGACAACGAGCATAAGCTTATTATTTATAAAACAGTAATCGAAAATTTTGTAAAAACCATTAAACGAGACTTCTATGTAGGTAGTTTAAAAGATAAAATTGATAAATTAGATGAATGGTACGAATCAACTTATAAAAAAAAAATAAATGATCACATTAACTCTCACGCTTTCTATTATCCAACATTAGGGCATGTTGTAGATAGGATAAGAACAGCTGACGAGATACTAAAAACACTAGTCAGAATTAAAGAAATAAGTAATTGGGGCAAAAATGAAAACGTAGTGTTCCTTGGAGATGGAATTCAAATGTTCCGACAGCATATTTTTCCTCCAACCGCTTTTACAGAATTTTTTTACAGATTTATTCAGTCATACAAGATAAAATATTATAGCTTTTCAAAGACTTGCAGGTTAAGAGATGCTCAGGGCAATTTTTTACTGCCAATTTGGTCAGAATTATATGAAAACAAGAATTTTCTTGTGGATATGCCAGATCTTTCAATGTACACAAAAAGTAAAGCATATATAACAAGACTGCAAAAAGATAGCTCTGCTTTAAGGTTTGATATTTGTGACGATTTAGATACGAAAGATGCTTTACACATTATTAAAAATCTAATTCCATTTGCTCCACGAGGTTATCCCCTTTGCCTTGTAGGAGCTCATGAAGCAAGTACTTTATTAACCTCAGAATATAATAAGCTAGAAGCTGCTTTTTTAGAATTACAATATAATAAAAAAACAAAAAAATATACTCAGAAATGGAGACATAAAGTATTAGGGGAATAATGTTTATTTATTTTATGTGAAAAAAAGATAAGGATTGCATATGGTAAAAATTGTACAAATATCGGATTCTCATTTAGGTTATCGAACAAGAAGAGGTGTTATAAACAAATGGGCGATTCAAAATTACTCAAAACCTTACGAACAAGAAATCTACGATTCATTTTTAAAAGTCATGACAGACATCTCCAAAATCAAGAATTTAGATTTTCTTGTTCATTGTGGCGACATGTTTCACCACCCTTCTAAATATAGTTCATATCCTCCACCAGAACCTGCGAGAAGAGCATTTAAGGAAGGTTTAGATATTTTCTTTAATAATACGGATAATCAAATCCCATTCATTTACATTGAAGGGAATCATGGAATCTTCAGAGGATATGAATATACACCATTTGAATCACACATTCAAGTCGAAAGATATTCAAATCTTTATTATTATAAACAAAGAGACCTATTGAACGCTATTAAAAATAATGAACCATTAAAGTTGGATTTTCCAACAAAAAAAGTGCGATTCTATTTATATCCATATTTTGAATTTCAAGATTACGAAGTCTATGAAGCAGCTTATGATAATTGGATAGAAAATCAACATCCGATTGAAGACAATGGATATATTAATATTGCAGTTGCTCATGGTTCAGCTGGTGATAACACATTACATCGGAAAATTAATTCTAATGATTTCAATTACGATTATATCGCTTTAGGGCACGAACATGGATTAAAAAAATTATCTGAAAATCAATATTTCTCAGGAAGCTTGCTTCCAATGAATTTTAAAGAAGTTAATGAAAACCAGGGTTATTTAATAGTAAACATCGATGACAAAACTAAATTATTAAATGTAGAGCGAGTCTTTACAAATATTCTTCTACAAAGATCTTTTGAAATCGTGCAAATTGTAGCTAATCCTGATCAATCCTCCTCCGATTTAGAGCTTCTAATTTACAAAGAACTAAATCCATTTATTTCAATTAATGGATTTAACCCAAAAACTGCTGCAAGACTAAAATTTAATTTTACTGGAGAGATTACAATAGAAAAAAATTGGCAAATAAATGAAATGATGTCGAGAATACGAAGGGATTGCTTTTCTCAACCAGATAAATTCAATATCTTACAGATTATTTGGAAGATTTTTGATATATCTGAAACTCTTGAGGATGATATAAGTGCAGGTATAATTCAAGACTATATTTTAGAACATCCGGATGAAGAATTTAAATCTTTTGTTTCAGAGAAGTTAACAGAAGATCAATCTCATTTTAATGTGGATAAACTTAGCCAATTGGGAATGAATGCTCTTAAATATGCGTTAAAATATATGGAAAAGGAGAAGGAGGTATGAAAAATGCAAATTACAACCCTAATATTTAAAAACTTCATGGGATATAAACAATTATCTCTCCCAAAGAATAAAAAAGAATTTCCCAAAGGATTAATATTAATTAGTGGAAAGAATTCATACGGCAAATCTACTATTTTAGAAGGGATTTTATTCGCTTTTTTCGGACCTAAAATATTTCGTGGAAGAAATGCAGCCTCTTTTATTACTTACGGAGAATCTAAAGCCGAGCTAACTATCTATTTTACAATTGATACAATAAAATATAATATTTATCGTAAGTGGAGTAGATCTGGAGCCACTACTACGAAATTGTTTGAATGGGTTACATCGTCTTATCGAGAAGTTGAGAAGTTCGATATCGAAAAATTTTTTGAGATTTCTACTGAGCAAGCATTAAACACTGTTTTCGTTAGACAGGGAGAAGTTGAGGATTTGGCAAACAAAAAGGGGGCTGATCTTAGAGAAATGATAATCGATTTATTCAGACTCAATATAATCGATGATGCGCTCGCTTTTCTTGATAGAGAATCTAAAGATGTTAAATTTAATAAAGAAAAATTAGAAAAGAAAAGAGTTCCAATAGAGCGGATCAAAAAGGATATCACTGATGCAGAACTCGAAAACGCAGAATTAGAAAAAAAACTTGTTGATAATAGCAACGCAAAAAAAGAACATGAACAACAAATTTCAGATTTTCCATCAGATGACTTAATTTCGAACTTAGAGAATCTTTATGACCAACAAAACATACTTGAGGAAAATTATCTCGCTTACAAAAGCGATTTCCAACAAAAAATCGAAAATACTAAATTAAATATCAAAGACTTTGAAGCCTTATCTAAAATTAATGAAAAAATATCGCTTTTAGTTAAAGAAGAAAACGATACTAAATCACAGAAGGATATTTTAGATAAAAGAAGAGAAGCGACATACAAAGGTGTAGGGAAGACAAGAGGTCGAATTGATGATAATAAAAAAATGTTAAAGCAGTTGGAAGATAGCTTACTTTTTACTACGAACGAGGATAATGCAGAAGTAGCTCGATGCCCTACTTGCCAAAATGAGCTTACAAGAGAGCATTATGACGAGATGGTCGGTGATTTTAACAAAGAAATTGAAATAAATCAAGAAAAAATTAATTCCATTACGAAAATTATTGAAAATCTGGATTTGGATATAGAAGAAAAACAAAACAGACTTGATAATATCAAAAAACAGATTACTGTGATTCAAGGATTAAGGAATGATTATCAGAATTACCAAAAAAAAGCAATGGATTTTGAAAAGATCAAGGGAGAAACTACTCTCTTTCTAGCAGAACACAAGTCTAAATTTACTGATATAACTCCTGCCAACATAAAAATGCTTTCAATTGAGAAGAAAAAGCTCAATACTGAATTAACTGCTATTATTAAAGAATCAATAGAAAATCAAAAGAATTTTGAAGAAAATCTTAAACGAATTGCAGATTTGAACGAGGAAATAAAAAAAATGAACAACCTGGAGAAGAATATTGGAGACTTTGAAATTGAACTAGATCACATTAATAAAGCAAAAGAATTCGTTCGAAGGTTTGTAACAGAATATATGGTCGTAAAACGTTTAGTAAAAAATATTGCATTGGTGACAAATAAGTACATAAAAGATTTTACCTCTGGTCAGTATAGCGATTTACTTCTGGATTTAATTGGTTCAAAAAAGACCGGACTTTCGCTCAAAATCAAAAATAATTTTAATGGCGTTCACGAATCAGTCGAAGTACTTTCTGGAGGCGATAGAACGGCGTTAGGGATGGCACTTCGGTTAGCTATTTCCGAATTAATGAGTAAAATACGCCCCACAAAAGAATCACCAAAAAAAAATCCTAAAATTGATATTCTTCTTTTGGATGAGCCACTAGCAGCACTTGATGAAACTCGACGAGAAAGAATACTCAAGCATTTGATAAAGTCAAAAACATTTTCACAAATTTTCTTGATTACTCACACAGCAATTCCATCAGACATAAATACGCACAAAATAATCGTAAGTAAAGACCATACCACAGGAATAAGCACGGCAGTATTTCAACCGGAGAAAATAGCGATAGAAACCTTACTTAACTCATAGAATCCTATTCTGAGCTTCAGAAAGTTCGGTAAATAATAAAAAAAAGAAAGATAGTTTATATTATAAGTTTGCCTATAAATCTCGCGCTTTTACGGTTTTTCGACCGTTTCCTTTGGCACGTTCACAGGCTCTATCAAGAAAAGCTGTTATCAGACCATTCAGCGTATCACCATCAAGCACACCTGAGGATGTATTGAGGTCGCTGGCTTTTATATGTTCTCGAACTTTAGATTTTACAAATAAAGCTTCCGCCTTACCTTTTTTCGACATTAATTTTTTCTTCCTCTTCTTATACTTTGATTAAATTTTAGTAAAGTCCTAAAAAATCGATTATAAATAGATTTTTTATTAATATAAATTATTACCATATGAGTTTTTAAATGTTTGTTTTGACAATCCTCAATAATTCTCTAAAATCTACCATCCTTTGACCTCATTGAATCATAAAAGAAGGGTCTATATTTGATTCTAAAATTACTCTTGGATGATTAAATATAATGATCTTAACCGATTAAACTATCTAATGAAAAAATTAATGTAAAATAGATAAAAAAAAGATTTTTTTTTTGGTTTTAGCGAAGAGAGTTTAGATTATAATCCCTCTATTTGTTTTGGAAGATTACGTATTTAATTTTGAATCATGAGTCATTAATAATGATAAAGGGTATATAATCAACTGGTTCTTAAAACGTTATTAGTGCAATAGTATTAATAAAACTAAATCTTTTATCGTCCTCTGCTTTAACAGATATTTCACATGTAACCATTCCCACTTTTTATAGATCATTAATCAATTTTAAAGTATCTAAATTTTATTCGTTAGAAATAAATTTTTTTGATATACCTGGCTTTTAAAATAATATTTTTAACTAAAAAGAAATTAAACAACTTAGAAAAATCTTTTCTAACTCGGAAACGCTTATTTAAATATTAACAAGTTGATAACATTTAATAATTTTTAAATATTTTTTGATCTTAATTGCTATTTTGAAACATGAAAACAGTAAAACAGCAATACATAAAATAAAAATATAAATTGCATTATTCGAAATATCTAAAAAGTAAAGGAAATCAACTGAAACAATAATAGAGGTAAAAAAAATGTCAAACAAAGAAGCAAATTCAGTATTTGTAGGTCGCAGACCAACAATGAATTATGTTATGGCTACAATGATGATCCTAAATACGGGAGAAGATTGTACTGTTAAAGCCAGAGGTAGAGCTATTTCTCACGCAGTTGATGTGTGCGAAATTTTAAGAAACAGATTCTTAAAAGGAACGGAATACAAAGATATCAGACTCTCCACAGAGCAACTTGAAGGAGAGAACGGGCAAAGTAACAATGTTTCTAGCATTGAAATTGTACTTACTCCACCAAAATAAACAAATGATATTCAAACTGTCCGAGTATAGCAATTAGGCAGTTAAAATCTTTTTTTTTTCTTATTTTCATATTAATAACTCATTTATTCTAAAAACTTATGTAATTTCAAAATTAAAAAAAAATGTAAGTATGGAAATTATATACCTTTTAATATTACTCCTAGAAACATTAAAAACCAGGCTAGAAATACTAAAGCCATTCCAATGATAGCCCATGATTCTGTGGAGTTGAAATTTCCAAAAGTTATCACGGGTAATATGTCGGTTAGATTAAAGAATAGTTCAATCAAAATAAACAATCCTACTACTAAGAGTAAAAAGGAAAAAACCACAGTAAATTTCGTAGGTGGTGTCCATGGCATTTATATCATCAAATATACATAGTTTATTGATAATTTACATTAATTCTACATTAATATTTAAATTTTAATGCCTAAAAAAATAAAAGTCTGAGATTTCAGTTTAAAGATCTTAGTAATTCTAAGTTAAAAAAGAAACCTTATCTATTATATATGGATTAGTAGTTTTTTATGCTATAAAATTAAAAATAGAAAAAAATTCAAGAAAATAATTTTATATCTTTTATTAGTTAAGTTTGATGGCTCCTATTAATGTTACAATTGTTCCGGCTGTTGCGATATAAAAGCCTGCCCCTATCATCCATGTCCAAATCCCAAATAGTCCCAAATCAACGGTACCATAATATATAATATATTCATCGCTTGTAATAAAACTTAAATTTTCTAAAATTGATTCGTAATCTTGAACATTTGCTAATCCATAAAGAAAGATTACTAGTGCACTCAACATCAAAAAAAATCCTAAATAAGCAAATATTTTGGTTCCCTTTACAAAAGATAATATCGAAAGCAGTGGACTAATTAGGAATAAAACTGCACCAAAAATGCCTAACGGTCCCAAGACTAGTTCTAACTCTTCCCCAGTTACTCCAATATACCCAAAAGCATTTAGATAAGCAGTTTGGGTTGTACCTAATACAGGATCTACTTCTACCAGCCACCATGCACCTATTGAATCTAATAGAAAATAAGAAAAGACGCTGAAATATGCTAAAATAACACCAATAATTAGAAAAAACTTACCATTACTTCTTTTTGTCCCCATAATATTCAGTTATAAATATCCAGAACAAAAATTAAAAATTCTATTCTGAAATTTTGGATAGTAATAATTAAAATTTTGTTTTATAAAAGTTTTTATGAATGTGTAATGTGATTATTACATTCATTAACTCTTTTTCTTTATCATTAATTATTTTTCTGGCTAATCTATTTATTAAGGCTCTTTTTCAGTAATTTCCTGCTCTTCTTTATTTTTTTCATCCTGATCGTCGTCATCGCCTTTGTATATATCTCTCACTATACTGATAATAAGAAGCGCCGATATAATGACTAATAGAGGGATTAATAAGCCAGATTCTGTTAAGAATATTTTCACCCAACCTATATAGGGAATGCCACCGACTACAACACCGATAACACGAGTTTCTGGAAATTCTTCGGGGTCAGGAAGCGCATTAGCATCTCCTTTAGTTCTAAAATACCATGTGTTGTTTATTTGGTATTTCTCAATCACACGATGGACTATAGGTTCGATGGGAGCCAAGGGCCACAATCCCTGAGCATTGAATACAATGATATCTCCGTCTTTATCTTCGATAGTTCCGTTTTTTATGTTTTCTGGTTCGATTCCCATTACAAACAGCAAGTCACCTTCATGAATCTGAGGCTCCATTGAGCCACTGACCACGACTACTATAGGGGATTCCGTATTAAATGAAATTTGTAGGATAAAATATACTAAGAAAGATCCAAAGAACGCAATACTAATCAATACAACAGCTATGATAATCTTTTTTCTAGAAACGGGCTTTTTTTCTTTCTCTGTGGCGTTCTTCATTTTTTTTTTAATTTTTGACGTTTCCTCTTTCTCTTGTCTAATTAAATAACGATGTTAATATAAATTTTGTTCTAAGGTCATCAAAGATTTAACATATTCTGTTAAACGAAGTTGTCTACAGTTGAGATATTTAAATGCCAGTAACTTTTGAGATAGTATTTTAAACCATAAAATCTTAATCTAGAAATATTGATTTAATGACATCATCGTACTTATTGTGATCTCATCAGGGTAGGGTGTTCGTAAATGATTGTGGAAGATCCAATCTTAAAAGATTATATCGTTGGAGACATCATCAAAGAAGTTGAAGAAAAAGGTTTAAGCATTGAAAAAGATTATGTTGAAAGTTTTATAGATAATTTTATTAGCGAATATGAAAGATTACCAAAAAAGAGTGAAATTAATCCGATAGTTTCAAGCTACATAAAAATTCTCGAAAGAAAAGAAAATAGCTCAGAAATCATAGAAAAATCTCAAAGATATTCTTCACGAACTGTAACTTCTAAAGCTCCTCGCGTAAGTTTTATAGAAAAAAATAAGATGCTTAATTCTATAAAAAATGAAGGTCTTTTTGGCCGATCTGAAGAAATCTTAACAATCCCAAAATCTCAAGGTCGTCGGTTGTGTCCTATATGTGATGATGGAAGTTGGTTTAAAATACACGAATTAATTGATAAGAATGATATCCTCTGCGACTACCCGAGGATTTATGGAAAGAAATATATTTGTAGTGGCTGTTCGTGTGTTTGGAAGGAGAAATAAAAACACCTTATTCACAATCCTCTTAAATAGTTGTTGTTAATTCCCGATTTTTAAAAAAAATGTTATGATATTTTTAGATTAAATCAAAAATATAATTTTTATATAGTTGTAGATTTAAAATTATATTACATTATATTATTCTAATGAAATTATAGTATCTAAGATTAATTGTGTGATTAAATTATGGAACAAGATTTAGCAATTATATATAACCCCATCGCAGGGAGTATTAAACAGGCAACCGAGGATATAGAATACGCAAAAAAATGTTTAGATGATCTTAAGCTTTCATATAAACTATTCGAGACAGAATTTGCAGGACATGCCATAGAACTAGCAACTCAATTAGCTATAGAAGGATATAGAGTTATTGGCGCGGGTGGTGATGGTACTTGTAATGAAGTTTTGCACGGCGTCATTAGTTCAAATTCTGGAGCTTTATGTGGGTTTATTCCTATGGGTTCAGGAAATGACATTCCGGCAGTTATCGGGATAACTCCTGACATAAAGAGAGCTTGTGAAATTATCGCAGAAGGTTATTCAGGTAAATCCGATATAGGATATGCTAAGACGGATCAAGGTGTTGAGCGATACTTTTTGGGTATTGGATCACAGGGCTTCGATGCGGAGGTTGCGAAAAGGGCAAACGAAAACCAAGAAAAAAACTACAATGCTCTCGTTATTAAAACACTATTCAAATGGAAAAGCAAAGAAATAAGAGTTGTTATGGATAATGATACTTTCGAAGGAATGGCTAACCTAACCGCAGTAGGAAATGGAGGAGCGTACGGAGGAGGAATGTACGTGTGTCAAAAAGCAAGTGTAGAAGATGGATTATTTGACATAAGTGTTGTTGATATTGGTAAGTTTAAATTACTCTTTCAATTTAAAAGAATGTATAATGCCTCATTATTACCACACCCTGATGTTTTTGAGTATCAGAGTAAAAAAGTACGAATTGAAATGGTGAAGTCAGAAGATGATCCTTATCTTTGCCAAGTTGACGGTGAAGTGTTAGGTCCATTACCGGTTACTTATGAAACAATAAAAGATGGTTACGCATTTATTCGTCCAAAAACCAATGAAGTCGCAGAAGCCTTTAAAGAAAAATACGGTAGATATTTCTATGAATGCGAACACTGATAAAATTAAATTTCTTTCTTTATAACTGAACAAGTTAAGTAAACAATGCCAGATTGGGACGATGTTTTTGCTGAAAAGGGGAAATTCTTTACGAAACCTCATCCAGATATGGAAAGAATAGCTAACCTATTTATCGAGGAAGGAATTAAACGAATTTTAGATTTAGGATGTGGAACTGGGAGACATCTTCTCTTTCTATTAAAGAAAGGATTTGAAATTTATGGCCTTGATGGATCACCAAATGGTTTAGAAATTGCGAAAAATTGGTTAAATAAAGAAAATTTATCATCAGAACTAATATGTCAAAAAATTGAACAAAAACTTCCATACAAAGATGGATTTTTTGATGCAGTTGTCTCAATTCAAGTTATTCACCACAATTTAATGAAAGATATATTGTTCACTGTTAATGAGATAGAACGCATTTTAAGAAAGGAAGGTTTCATTTTTCTTACATTCCCATTGCCCAAAATCTTCTACCTAAAGAAAGAAAATATGAAAAAAGTTGAGACAAGAACTTACATCCCCCTTAAAGGTCCGGAAAAAGGGCTTCCGCACCATTTCTTTACCATTCTAGAATTAAAAAAAGTTTTTCGTGCATTTAAATTGACTGAAATTTACATCGACAAAACCAATCATCGCGCAATCCTAGGCCAGAAGAATTAACCTGTTTCTATTTACTCTTAAAGTTTAGTATTATTCTAATGATTTTTTCATTAATCGTGAACGATACCATAATATTACAACTGTAAGACCTATTATTGGTAAAATAATCAATAATAACATTAATAACTCACTATCCAGAAGGTTAAAATCGTCTCTCCATGGAAAATTTCCTTGATACTGATCGATAGTATCATAGTAATTATTATAAATGAATTGCTCTACAATTTTTCCCGTAATTTCTAAACTATTGTTTGAAATGTGAGAGATATCATCGCCAGTAGTATGGTGATAAGGCCATTCAGCGGGTTGATTCCAAAATTTAATAATCAAGTCAGCAGAAGGAATCCCATAATTTAGAAATGCTATGTGGTCATCGGTTATTGTTCCAACAATTGGATCAAGAGGAAATGCGTTTGTAAATCCTAACTGCCTTCCTATTTCAAAGAGTTCATTCAATAATGAGGAAGTAGAGTGTTGCTCATTAATAAAACGCAAATTGGTCCCTCCAACCATATCCAACAGAATCATGGCATCAAAATCTTCTTTTGATGAATTGTAAAAATTATCAATTTCGAGAACAAATTGCTCAGAACCTTCAACCCAATCCCACCCAGGAATTCCAGCTCCTAGATCATACCCTTGATCTTCAGCATCAAAGAATAAAAACCAAATTTGAACAGACAAGTTATTCAATCGACTATACAAAACTTCAGCTAGTTCTATAAGAACAGCACACCCACTAGCACCATCGTTTGCTCCAGGAACGGGTAAATTTGGATTGGTAGTATCTTTAGTAGCCTTAGCTCTAGAGTCGTAGTGAGCACCTAAAATTACAATATTCGTATAGTTTTCGTTCATCTTAAAGAGTACATTCTGGCATTCAATTGATAGAATTGTAAAGTTATGAAGGGAGTAGTCAATAAGAGGATCAATTTGTTGAAATTTATCGATAAAATATTGTGCGCATTCTTCTCTTCCTTTAGTGCCAGGTATTCTATAAGATGTGGTATTAATGCCCATTTGGTCAGCTACATAAGTATAAGCTTCATCCCCATTGAAGAGCAATTCAATATTTACATTAATTAACTCGTTTTGATTAAAAATAAGAAAGATCGGTAATATTATTGGTATAACTACTATTAGCACAATAAAAACGATTATAGTAAGTTTGTAAGGTTTTTTTATTAAAACCACCAATATTATGTTACTTGAAAATACTAAATATTATCTTACAAAATTAAAATAAAAAATAGATATTTTATGTTTAGGCTGGTTCAAAACCTAAATCTATTTTGGTTTCACCTTTAAGTTCATTTTCTAAGAACTTAACCTTTAAGGGCAGGCCGATTTTAATCGTATCAGGTTTAGTTTCATCTACACCAACTAGTTGAGCGGAGACCATTGGACCCTCTTTTAGTTTTACAATTGAAAAACAATAGGGTTTGTCTCTACCATATCCTAGTTCTATAAAGTAAGGCGTACCAACTGTAATAGAAGTAAATGCTGCAAGCTCACCTTTTCCTGATAATGGTACCCATTCCATATTAAGTGAATTACATGCTGTGCATAATTTTCTAACGGGAACATACATAGTACCGCAATCTTTGCATTTTGAGCCCATAAGTTTCTTATTTTGAATAAATTCTAAATAGTTTTGAATTGTAAATTCTTTTTCTTCTGCTTCAGTCATTTTTTCTGATCACCTTATTTTTCATAGATAGTGACTACACATGTAGCGCCACTACCTCCTAAGTTGTGTGTTAATGCCCGTTCGACCTCAAATTTTACTTGTCTATTTCGTTCTGCTCTTCCTCTCATTTGTTTAAAGATTTCTACAGCTTGAGCAGCCCCAGTAGCACCAACAGGATGACCTTTTGATTTTAATCCCCCAGAAGTATTTATGGGTCTTGCTCCATCTCGTTTAGTTTCTCCCTCTTTCACAGCCTGAGCGGCTTTTCCCTTCTCATAAAATCCTAAATCTTCTAAAGCGACAAGTTCTGCTATAGTAAAACAATCATGGAGTTCGGCTATTTGGATATCTTTTGGTCCATATCCGGACATTTCATATGCTTGCCTTGCTGCCTCTCTAGTGGCTAGGAAGCCAGTTAAATCATCTCTATCATGAACGGATAACGCATCGCTTCCTTGACCCATTCCAGCAATCCAAATTGGGGTATCTGTATAGTTTTTAGCAACATCTTCGGCAGCAACAAAAACACATGCAGCTCCATCTGTGACTAAACTACAATCAAAAAGTCTTAAGGGATATGCAATCATTGGATTTGAAGCACTTTTAAGGTAATCAAATTCATCTTTCCAATCAGGAAGTTCTTTTCCTTGTTGTTCCAATTTCTTTAATTTGCTTTGCATCAATTGTGCGATAGATCTTTGCATCTGAGCAAATGGATTTTCAACTCCGTTTTCATGATTCTTAATTCCTATTCTCATTAAATCTTCTGAAGTTGTTCCATATTTGTGGAAATGAGCTGTTGCAACAGTAGCATATAACCCTGGAAATGTTGCCCCTGCGGGATACTCAAATAGAGCATCGCTTGCCGTAGCTAATGCGTCTGTCACTAAACTTGTTGGAAGTTCATTCATACATTCAACTCCTGCGACAGCGATAACATCATGAATACCAGAAGCTACTGCAATAACTGCCTGCCTTAAAGCAATTCCAGAACTAGCACATGCTCCTTCAAATCTAGATGCAGGCTTGGGTGTTAATCCCACCAGGTTTGCCATCTGAGGACCTAAATGACCCTGATGATTAAATAAATCTGAAGAATAATTTCCAACATAACATGCATCTACATCTTTTGGTTCTATACCATTGTCAACTGATTTAACAGCTTCGACCCATGCATCTACCCAGAGATCAGGATTCCGTTTGAGGGGGTATAGACGCCCAAATTGTGACATCCCAGCCCCTACGATAGCAACTCGTTTTGATAACTTTCCCATTTTTTCTACCTTTAATTAATTATTATTTATTTTTTTAGAAACTATTAAATTGAATTTTCGAATTATTTTATTTCTTATTCTTTCTCTTTTTAATAGTTTTTTTATACTTCTACGATAAATAATAAGAAAAGCAGAAACACTAATCGTGGAAGAATTTGAACAGAAACCAAATTTCAACAATAATCCCTATAGATGTTACTATAAATGGAGCTATATAATGGACATTTTCTATTAATAGAGCCCCTATTATACTTGTTGGAATAAACGCTACTCCCCTCATAAATGATACAACTCCGTACGATTCCGCTTTGTTATTTTTACCTAAATCTGTAAGGATAATCTGCTCTGATGGGATAAATGTAATAACTGAAAAAGCAAATATAATATGGGCAACTACTAAAGATGGTATTAGAACAAATGTCATTCCAATAGACCACATTATCGAGGCTATTATATTTAATATAAAAAAACATAGCCCTGATATTGCGCTTAAAAACAAAGAATTTTTTTTACCGAGCTTATCGGTGATGCGTCCAGCGGGAATTTGGAATAACATATTAGTAATATTCATCCAAACAATTATGAAAGAGATTTCCTCAGTTGTTAAATGGTAATAATCGCTTAATCCTCCGGTGTAAATGGAAAGAGATATTCCATAAACAAAAATATCTAAAGTAAAAAAAATAAGGATCGATCTCATCCTTGGATCCTTAAAAAATTTCAACCATGTCTGTTCTTTTCTAACTTGAAGATCCTCATTTAAAAGTGCGTTAGCTTTTTGTTCTCGCCATTTATTTGATAGGAAAAATGTGAATACTAAGCCTTCTACTATTAAGATCCCCATAAATATTAAAAAGAAAACGCGTGTACTAATTGATTGACCAAAAATTACAAAGATATTACCACCGATGCTTCCAATAAAGAATGAAAAGAAAATCAGTCCATACATCAATCCTTTAGACGACCCACTATTTTCAGCTACTAAAAACTGAGCATTCATGCTATTTATGGTAAATCCCAAGTAGTATACAACTATTCCAAAAATTAAGTAAAGAATATTATTTGAATCTGAAATGAAAATTAATACTAATCCTAAAATGTATAATGGAATGCTTGTAAGAATTGTATTTTTATGCCCCAATCGATCAGATAACTTACCTACTAAAGGCATAGGAAGAAATTGCATAATGCTGCCTAAAGTAACTAAAACCCCAGTAATTAATAGTGAATTTGTAAGATCTAGTAGAAATGGTTGATATATAACGTTAAACATACTTACTCCAAATCCATGGATTAGTTTCGCGATGCATAACGCTAAGATATTCCTACTTTTGACTCTTGAGATACTTTCTGAAGTACTTAATTCATTCAAAGATAATCATTTATCCCTGTAACTAAATTTCTTTAATATTTTGTATCTCAAGAATGTTTTGGTTTATGTTTTAGCTGTTTCTTTTACATATTTGTGATAAATTAAAATGCTCTAAAATACCCAAAATGGATCGATATTAACTTTTATTCGATAACAGTATTTTAAGCATCAAAATTTTTATCTGTCTATTCATTATTTGAATTTATGTCCTTAGAACCCGTAAAATTTGATGATTATAAGGTTGGAGACTCTGCAAAATTCACAAAAACTATTACAGAGGAAGATGTAATGAAATTTGCTGAAGTTTCTGGAGATTATAACCCAATTCATGTGAATCCAGAATACGCTAAAACCCAAATGTTTGGAAAACAAGTTGCTCATGGAGTTATCAGTGTGGGTTTAATTTCCGCATCGTTAGGGGTGCATTTATTTGGGCCTGGAATACTTTACGGTGAACAAACAGTGAGATTTATTAAACCCGTATTTTTTAGAGACGCACTAACTGCAGTTGCGACAGTAAAAGAGAAATTTACCAAAAAAGACGGAAAATTAAAATTTATAAGGTGCGACACGAAAGTCTACAATCAAAACGAAGAACTGGTCACCGATGGTGAAGCTGTTGTTTTAATTTTAAATTAGATTTAAGTATATTTACCTTTATAGAAAACCTTTTTTTTTTATTTTTTGAAAGAATATCGAAATCAATAATTACACACGAGTCCAATGTGAGTGAATCTTAAATTCAAAATCTTCTAAGACCTCGATATTCGCAACCCATTTATATGTTTTTAACCATAATTTTCCGGGAAATGGTTGCCAACCTTTAGTAGGTTGGATAATAAAAGTAATTTTTTCTTTTTTTCTATTAATATGATAAACTCCAGCAAATATCCCCTTTTTTTTGCCTATAATCAAAGAAAATTTTCCTTTCATCTCCATACCAGATTTAAGAGATAATAAATTGGGAATAGCGGGAGAAAATTCAAAAGATATAGAATGTTTTCGCTCATCTACTCCTATTACTTTTTTAATTTCGAAATATCCATTATTGTTCAATATCTCATACGTTAAATTTTCTTTTATTATATCGTTATTATCTGTGTGTAATAATATAGGATTTAAATTTCCAGTATAAGATCTATTCCAATTACAATTTATTGGATCCAAAGAATATCTAGCTAAATAAAAATTTTGATTATCTATTTTTACAGGCAATTCCGCTGGTTTTTTTAAATCCTCATCAATTTTAACAAAGATATCCGTAGCTTTTTTGATAACCATACTAAATTTATTAAGGTAAACAATGGGAAAATATTGAGGGTTCTTGCTAACTGCACTTATAGGTGCTAAAATCGCAGTTAATTCTCTACCAAGAGTATTCTCTTTAATTCTGAATTCAACTTTATTTTCCAACTTATCTTTTAAGAAAAGATAAGCATTCAAGCCCATCTCGTCAATATCGAATTTATAGTCTATAGATTCTAGGTGGTTGAAGGAGGTATTATTTAGTAAATCCGTAATCATTTTCTTTCTATCCAAAATGACTGTTTCATTCGTATAATAGAGATCTATTAGGTCATCTTTTCGATACATGATTACTAGCGGGTAGAATTCATCTGCTTTATGTAAGACTTGGAGCTCAATGCCATAATATAAAGGGTCTTCTTCAAAATTAATCAGAAGCAATCGATCCATCGGTTCAAAAATTAGATTAAAAGGGGATAAGATCATATTTCTAGGTGGCTTATCATAAATATTAAGCGAGTTTTCGCTTTTGCCAAGATATCTGTGATGATCTATAACGGCATCTTTAAGTTTGAATTTATGGAACTTTAAGATTAGTGAATAAATGATTGTCTTAAAACGCATTTGTAAACGCACTGATTTTTTTTAATGTTCTATACCTAAGCGAGCTTTAATACCTTTTGAGGAATAGTAATGTTTGATCATTCTCATCTCAGTAAGCAAATCTGCTCGTTCTTTGATTTTTGGATGCATCTTAGGACCTCCGGTTATGATTAATTCGACATGAAAGGGTTTATTATCAATTAATTTTAACACCTCGTCGATTTTTACAATCCCATACTCAACCGCTACCCCTATCTCATCAAGAATTACTATGTCATATTCGTCGGACATAATTATTTTCTCTGCAAACTCCATGCCTTTTCTTCCCTCTTCAAAATCAATATCTCCTGGAATTGTTATTAAGTCTGGCGTGCCAAACTGTTTCAGTTCGAAGTTAGATGTATTCTCTATAGCGTTAACTTCTCCATATTGAGGATATCCTTTCATGAATTGAATCATATATACCTTAAATCCATGCCCTATAGCCCGAATACCTTGTCCTATAGCTGCAGTGGTCTTACCCTTGCCCCGACCAAAATAAACTTGCACTAGTCCTTGTTTTAATCTTTTTCTAATAATATGTTACCTCTAAGCTTACTATATTATGATGTAATACTTAATCAATTAAAAACCATCATAATAAATCTATTAATATGGGGTTCGTCAACAATATTTTTAACAGAGCAAAAATGGTTACTATTGACATTAGAACATGCAATTTCTACTTATGTTCAAGATTGTAATCTGATTTAAATTGTGATGAAAAAATGGAACATATCGAAGGAGAGTATAGCGGGGTAGAGGATTTAAAGATTTTTTATCAGGTATGGATACCTGAAAAACCTAAAGCAGTGATTCAGATTGTACATGGATTTGCTGAACACTCAGGAAGATATTTGAATGTTGTAAATCAATTAACACCCTTAGGGTATGTGATATATGCAAATGATCACCGTGGTCATGGAAAGTCTGATGGAAAAAGAAATTATGTTGATAATTTCGATCAGTATATTGAGGACGAAAAAATATTATATGATTTAATAAAGAATAATCATCATAATTTACCAATTTTTATGTTAGGACATTCTATGGGTTCTATGATTGCTTTAGTTTTTACAAAAAATTATGAAACCTTGTTAAGAGGATTGATTTTATCAGGTACTGGTACAGGAGCGGGAAAGAGTACAAGTAAAACCCTAAAACTGATAGTAAAACTATTAGCAAAAATTACACCAAAAAAATATATAAATCCGGGACTTAAGGCTGATAAGTTAAGCCATGATTCTGAGGTTATACATGCATATGAAAACGATCCTTTAGTTAATGCTGATAAAATTACAATACGATTGGGATGGGAATTAATGAACAACTTTGAAAAATATAACTCAATTACAAGCACCCTAAAATTACCCTTATTGGTTCAGTGTGGTGCTGAAGATTCTCTTATTAAAGGATCTGAAGAATTACTCCGAAAAGCTTTCAATATGGAAGATAAAACTATTCTTATTTATGAAGGATTATATCATGAAGTTTATAATGAAATAAAGGAAGAAAGAGAGAAAGTTCTCAATGATCTTAGTAATTGGTTAGATAAACATATTTGATTTTCCTTTTCTTTTTCTTGAGAGAAATTATAAAATTGTTCTCAGATATTCAGCTGAGTTTTTAGCTATTATTTCAAAAGAAGGTTTCATAATTGTTTCAACTGAAACAAATTCGGTATATCCTAAATTTTTAAAAATATTTAAAAAAGTTTTGAAATCAAAATGTCCTGAACCTGGTGCTCTGCGTGTAGTGTCTGCTAGATGAATATGTCCTACATAATGAGCAATATCTTTAAGATATTCCCATATATATGCAGGATCTTCTTCTAGGTATGTATGAAAAGAGTCAACTAATAACTTCAAGTTATTCGAACCTATTTCTTCAATTAAATCTACTGTTTCCGAAATTGTATTGTAGGAGTCAATTTCAAAACGATTAATTGGTTCAAATAATAGTTGTACGTTATTATTTTCTGCTAACGAGCAACATTCTTTAAGAGAAGAGATAATATTTAGTTGTTCATTTTGAGGACTGCTATCATGTTTATAACGCCCTCTAATTAATCCTATAATGACCTTAGATTGGGTTTCTCGAGCAAATTCAATATATTTCTCCATCCTTTCAATCGCCTTTTTGCGAATAGAATTTTGGGTATCCCCAAAAGAGTATCCAAAACGAATAAAAGTACTTCCAGTACCTAAAGCAGGAATCTCCATTCCATATGAATCTTTTATCTCTACAATTTTCTTAACATCAATTTTTTCTGGTTCTAGAAGGCTTAACTCAATCCCATTGTAATTAAAGGATTTCAGTAATTGACACAAAGAAGAAAATTTCTTAATTACCTCTTTTAGATTACTCTTGGATTCATTTAACCCTGAAACTATACTGAGCAACATATTTTGAACATTTATTTAGTATAATTAAAGAATTTAGTAGATATTAACTATTAAAAATATTAGTAGATAATTAAATTTCTTAGTTTTTTTTTGGTTAATAATTTGATCTTCCTTAAGTTCAATAACCTTATTATGATCTCGTGATTAATTTAATCAAAAACAGAATAATGAGATTATAAAAAAAATGAAAGTAGTAGAATTATCTGCGAATTGGGATCCAAAACCTAATTTTAAACTTGGATCTAAAGATATTGATGGTAAATTAACCTATTTAGGTTCTCAGGTATGGCGACATCCTATTGTTAAAGTAATAGAAAAAGAAAAACCTCAAATAAAACCAAACGAAGTATTAATCAAAGTGAAGAGATGTGGAATTTGTGGTTCTGATGTACATATGAACCAAAGTTATGATGATGGATATATCTATTATCCTGGATTAACGGCATTTCCAGCTACTCTTGGTCATGAATTTTCTGGAGAGGTTGTGGAAGTAGGCAGCAGGGCAATAAATAAAAGAACAAGCAAACTTTTCGAGAAAGGAGAACCTGTAACTGCAGAAGAAATGGTCTGGTGTGGTGAATGTAAACCATGTTGCGATGGATATCCAAATCACTGTGAACGATTAGAAGAAATTGGTTTTTCCATAAATGGAGCATTTGCAGAATATATCGCTGTTCCTGCAAAATTATGTTGGAGCTTGAAAAAATTAGAAGAAAAATATAAGGACATTTACAAAATAGGCAGTTTGGTGGAACCTACATCAGTAGCCTATAATGCCGTAATAGAAAGAGGTGGTGGAATTCGACCCGGTGAAAATGTGGTGATTTTAGGTGCAGGACCAATCGGATTGGCAGCAGTAAAGATTTTAAAAACTGCGGGATCTGCGACATGTATTATTTCAGAACCCGAAGAATCTCGAGCAGTATTAGCTAAGAAAATGGGCGCTGATTATGTGATTAATCCTCTAAAGGAAAATTTCGTAGAAAAAGTTAAAGAATACACAGACAATGAAGGAGCTGTACTATATCTTGAAGCCACAGGTTTACCTGAAATAGTAACGGAAGATATACAAAATGCTATTTGGGAATGTAAAACAATAAACAGTACTGTGGTGATTGTTGCTAGAGCAGAACAGAGAATGCCAGTGTGTGGTGAATATTTTCAAGTAAGAAGAGCTCGAATAGTTGGAGCTCAAGGACATTCAGGTCATGGTACTTTTCCTAATGTTATCAGCAGTATGGCTGCTGGTATGGATGTTACTCCTTTGATTACAAAAGAAATAACAATGAAAGAAGTCCCAGAAAATCTAAAGTTATTACAAAAAGATAAAGAAAATTGCAAAATTTCTGTTATAATCGATTAAAGTTAATTCTACTGATATAATGATAGATATAGTTTAGGAAATAGTAATGAAATTCCCATTTATGATTGATTTGAAAGATAGAACTGCCGTGATAACTGGTGGTGGAGGAGAATTATGTGGATGCTTTTCTGAGGCTCTTGCAAAATGTGGCGCAAAAGTAGCAATACTTGACATACGAAAAGAAGCTGCGGATAAAGTGGCAAGTAAGATTAATGAAAATGGAGGAATTGCCATTGGAATTGAAGTAAATGTTTTAAATCTTAAGAGTTTACGAAAAGCTGAAGAGGTAATTGGAAAAGAATTTGGTCCTTGTAATATCCTCATTAATGGAGTTGGAGGGAACCATCCAAAAGGAACAACCTCAAACGAATTCTTAACTCTAGATGACTTGGACAGTGAAAGGGAAGGACTCGTAACTTTTTTTGATTTAAATCAAGAAAGCATCGAATTCGTATTTAATTTAAATTTTATTGGTACGTTCTTACCCGTTCAAGTTTTTGCGAAACAAATGGTAAATCAAAAAGGTGCTATAATTATTAATATTTCATCAATGAACGCCTTTACACCATTGACAAAGATACCTGCCTATAGTGGAGCAAAGGCAGCTGTTAGTAATTTTACTCAGTGGCTTGCAGTTTATTTTTCCAAAGTGGGCATTCGTGTGAATGCGATTGCACCAGGTTTTTTTTTAACAGAACAAAATCGTTCTCTCTTGACTAATGAAGATGGTTCCTTTACAGAACGAGCAAATAAGATATTAAACCAAACTCCTATAGGAAGATTTGGGAAACCAGAAGAACTGATTGGAACACTTCTTTGGCTTATTGATGAAAAAGCTTCTGGTTTCGTTAATGGTATTATTGTTCCTGTTGATGGGGGATTTTCTGCGTATTCTGGAGTTTAAAATTTAAGATCTAAATAATAAGGTATTGTAATAATGGAAATAGCATTTCGATGGTATGGAGATAAAGATCACATCCCTCTCAAATACATAAAACAGATTCCTAAAGTCACCGGTATTGTTTCAGCATTATATGATGTTGCTGTAGGAGAGATTTGGGCAATAGATAAAATAAAATACATTAAAAAAAAGATCGAAGCAGAAGGATTAAAATTTTCGGTGATTGAGAGTATCCCTGTTCATGAAGATATTAAGCTTGGTAATTCAAATCGAGATATTCTAATCGATAATTATTGCCAAAGCATCCGAAATATGGGTTCTGTAGGAATTCAAATTTTATGCTATAATTTTATGCCCGTTTTTGACTGGGTGCGTACTGATTTAGCAATGAAATATCCCAACGGATCTAATAGCTTGAGTTATGATGATTCTAAACTTAAAGAGATTGATTTTAAGAAAATTTCATTAGATCTTCCAGGTTGGGCAACCAAATATACAAAAGAAGAAATGCAAAATTACTTGAAAGCTTATTCCAAAGTTGATAATGAAACACTTTGGTTAAATTTAGAATATTTCTTGAAAAAAGTAATCCCTGTTGCTGAAGAATATGGAGTAAAAATGGCTATTCATCCAGATGATCCTCCATGGTCAATTTTTGGTCTTCCTCGGATAATTACTGATGAGGTTGCTTTAGATCGTTTGGTTAGAATTATAGATAGTCCCTCAAATGGTATTACTTTTTGTACAGGATCTTTTGGTGCAAATTTAAAAATGGATCTTGTAAAAGCTATTCGAAAATTTGGTGCGTTAGATCGTATTCCATTCATACATTTTCGAAATGTTAAACATATTGAAGGGAAAAAGTTTTATGAAAGTGAGCATCCTACAGAATTTGGGGACGTGAACATGTATGAAGTGGTAAAAGCATTAATAGATATTGGATTTGATGGAGTTATACGCCCTGACCATGGAAGGATGATATGGGGGGAAACAGGAAGACCGGGATATGGATTATATGATCGAGCTTTAGGTGTTACGTATCTTGAAGGTCTTTGGGAAGGAATAAGCAAAACTCTTCAGAAAAATTAGCATAAATGGTGAATAAAATAGATGAAAAAATTTTTAGATGAGAATTTTCTTTTACAAACGGAAACAGCAAGGAATTTATATCATGAATTCGCCGAAAAGATGCCAATTTTTGATTATCATTGTCACCTACCAGTGAGAGAATTAGCTGAGGATATTTGTTATGATAATATAGGACAAGCTTGGCTAGCTGGAGATCACTATAAATGGAGATTAATGCGTAGCAACGGGATAGCTGAGAAATTCTGCACTGGTAATGCTACTGATTTTGAAAAATTTGTAAAATGGGCAGAAACGGTTCCAATGGCAATTCGCAATCCACTTTATCATTGGACCCATTTAGAACTTCAGAGGTATTTTAATATAGATACTATATTAAGCTCAAAAAATTGCAATGAAATTTATAATCAATGTTCTATTCTGCTCCAAGAACCAGATTATTCTGTTAGGAATTTGCTTCTTAAAATGAATGTAAAACTTATTTGTACAACAGACGATCCTATTGATTCTTTAGAATATCACAAAAAAATCAAGGAAGATGGCTATAAAGTTAAAGTACTGCCTACATTTCGACCAGACAAAGCAATGGCAGTAGAAAATACTACTTCATATATTAAATATATTATTAAATTAAGCGAAATCTCGGGGATCGAAATAAAAGACTTTACGAGTTTACTTGAAGCATTAAATGTTCGCCATAAACTTTTTCATAATATGGGATGTCGAATTGCTGATCATGGAATCTTGTCTTTTTGGACTGAAGCTTATACTAATGATGAAATTGAAAAAATAACAGTTAATATTCTCTCAGGAAATGAATTAACTCAAGGAGAAGTATCAAAATTCAAATCAGCTCTTTTATACGAATGCGCTAGATTGAATTACAATCGTGGTTGGGTCCAGCAATTTCATATTGGACCCTTTCGTAACACTAATACAAGATTATTCAATAAACTTGGACCCGATATAGGATGCGATTCTATTGGTGACAATACTTTTGGAAATAAATTGGTTAAATTTCTCGACAGACTTGATCAATCTGGAGAGCTTACCAAAACTATTTTTTATAATATAAACCCTCGAGACAACGAATTAATAGCGTCTATTATTGGCAGTTTTCAAGATGGTTCTTATCCTGGGAAAATGCAATTTGGACCTAGTTGGTGGTTTTTGGATCAAATTGATGGAATAACTAAGCAAATTAACACATTATCTAATCTAGGATTGTTGGGTCGTTTTATTGGTATGACTACGGATTCCCGAAGCTTTTTATCCTATCCTCGGCACGAATATTTTCGTAGAATATTGTGCAACTTGATTGGATCTGAGGTTGAAAATGGAGAAATTCCTAATGAAATAGATTTTCTAGGAAATCTAATTGAAAATATTTGCTATAATAATGCCATCGACTATTTTAAAATGTTATAATTATAAAGAATTCAAGAGATAAGTGTATCTTAATAATGAGACTAAAAAAATATTCAATTGGTACTGGAGATAGGTTTGGTTGCCAAGGAAAGGCTCAATTGAAAGCGATCATTAAAGCACAAGAGAATGATGTTGATATCGCAATCGTGTGGAATAAATCTCACCGGGAGCATCTAGTCACTAAATCTACTCCTGCTGATGTTTTAAAAGAAGCTCAAAATGCAGTGAGAGATTTAAATTGGAAAGGTAATTATTATATCGACGCCGATCACATCGGAATTTCTAATATTGATTTATTTATTGATTCGAGTAATTATTTTACAATTGATGTAGCTGAATTTATTAATGAAAAGGCATCTGAAGCCGAGATAAACACATTTGTCGAGAAGTATGAAAATCTCATAGGAAAATTATTCATTTCAAATATCAAGGAACCTTTAAGGATCAACAAAGAGCAATTAAGAGCAATTGCAGAAAAATATCTTTATGCTGTAAAGGAAGCAGGAAGGGTGTATCGCAAGATTGAGAAGAGCAAAGGTAAGGATAATTACATAATTGAAATTTCGATGGACGAAACGAACGAACCTCAAGCACCAATTGAAATATTGTTTATTCTTGCTGCTATAGCTGATGAAAAGATTCCTATTCAAACGATAGCTCCTAAATTTTCAGGTAGATTTAATAAAGGCGTTGATTATGAAGGAAATATTGAGCATTTTTCCGAAGAACTAGAGATTATCTTAGCCCTAATCCAATTTGCGAAAAAAAAATTCTCCTTACCTGATAATTTAAAATTAAGCCTTCACTCGGGAAGTGATAAATTCTCAATATATAACATTATTAATAAAGCGATTAAAAAATATAACACAGGGATTCATTTAAAAACTTCGGGAACTACTTGGTTGGAGGAGTTAATTGGTTTAGCCATGGCGGGAGATGAGGGACTAGAAATCGCCAAAGAGATCTATATTAAGGCTCACGGTCGATTCGATGAGTTGTGTACACCATACGCCACAGTAATAGATATTAATAAGGATAAATTACCTTATCCTGAAATAGTAAAAAATTGGACTAGTGAAGAATACAGTAGAGCTTTGCGACATGACTTATCTTGCAAAGATTACAATCGAAATTTTCGACAATTGCTCCATGTAGGATATAAAATTGCTGCGGAAATGGGTTCCCGCTATATAAAAACCTTAAAAAAGTATGATGAGATAATCGCCCGAAATGTTACTGAAAATATTTACGAAAGGCATCTAAAGAGGCTATTTCTGTAATAAAAAACAGTAATAAAATAATTTCTTTATTCAAATATCTTCATTACTTTTTTTAACCAATTCTGGAGTATTAATAAATTTAATAGCGGTCAAAGTTAATAATTTAATTGCTGTCAACCTATCTCTAGGTTCAATGTGCATTCTAGAGGTTGCGACTTTTTGTTAAAGATGCATTAGACTAATAAATTTATTAACGAAATAGAATTATCCCAAATCGTTAAACTAATTTTTGAATGTGAAATAATATGAGTAAATGGAATTTACCTCCTAAAGAAGGTCACCTTGATAAAGCAGATGGAATATATCTTCAAAATATGAATATTGCTGAAATTCGGGAACGCGTTAAAAAGAATGATGTAATCATTATACCTACTGGTTCTACAGAAAATCATGGTCCTGCAGCATGTATTGGGGAAGATACCTTTCTTGTAACTAGAATGGCAGAATTGGTAGCACAAAAAACAGGATGCACAGTTGCTCAACCAACGTGGTACGGTTCGCATCCATATCATCACGTGGGAATGCCAGGAACTATTATTGTCCCGGAAGAAATATTTAAAGGACTTTTGCGTGCGATTATAACTGGTTTATGGAACATGGGTTTTAGAAAAATGATTCTTTTAAATGGTCATGGACAAGAATATGTAATTCCCAGCGCTATTCATGAATGGGCAAAAAATTATCAATTACCAGCTGTTATTTGTAATGTTAATTGGTATCATGCAATTCCAAAGTATTGTATGGATAAAGAACATGGAGGTCCTTTTGAAACCCCTTTTGTTCATGCAGATGAGGCAGAAACTTCATTTTCAATGACGCTTTTTCCAGAAATGATCAAGAAAATTGATTCTAGTGAAGATAATAAAGTAGTTGGTTGGATGCCCGATGGACATGTTGATAAGGCAGGAAATATATACCAAAAACCAATTAAATGGTATGGTCAAGTAGGATTTGGTCCAATTGAAGTTGCTGCATATCCTGTAGGGCATGTAGGATCTCCAAGTAAAGGTAGTTTTGAAAAAGGTAAGCCAGGCATGGAAGCACTTTTAGATTATTTAGAGAAATTAGTTAATGATATTTTAACAACATTCCCACCAGGAAAATTACCACCGATAGAAGGAATTACACAGAGAAATCCTAAAGAAATTGAACCATATATTAAGGGACCACTCAATGGTGGAAAAAGTATTTATGAATTGAGGTATCCCCCTTAAAAGATTTTATTATTTTTATTTCATATTTTGGGAAATATCATTATTAGGATTTGAAGAGTAAATGTCGAAAAGTGAAGAAAAAGATGTTTTTAGAGAACTACAAGAGCATTTGGATAAAATGCCGATTGGTTTTCCATCAACAGAATCTGGTTCTGATATTCGAGTATTAAAACATCTTTTTACACCTGAAGAAGCAGAAATTGCCATGCTCTTAAAATTTGGGTGGGAACGAGATCTCGAAACATTAGATACAATTTACAAGCGTGTAAATGATAAGAGTATTTCAAAAGAAGAATTAGGAATAATACTAGATAGAATGGGTCGTAAAGGTCTTATTATGACCAAAAAAGAATTAGATCAAAAGTATTATGGAAACGCTTTACTCATGGTAGGCATTTTTGAATTTCAAGTAAACAGGCTCAATAAAGATTTCATTGAAGATTTTCACGATTATTTCGACGAGGGATGGCTTCCTGAAACCTTGAAAGTGAAAGGAGCTCAATTAAGAACTATACCTGTCGAAAAAAGCATTGAATTTGAACAGAATGTCAGTAATTTCGATAAGGTTCAAGAATTATTAAAAACTACTGATGGACCTTATATGGTGGCAAATTGTATATGTAAACAACTAAAAGATATTGAAGAACAACCTTGTAAAGTTACTACTCGCAGAGAAATATGCATGGGATTTGGTCATGCCGCAAAGCTTTATATTGACCAAGGATGGGGTCGTGAAATTACTAAAGAAGAAGCAATTAACATAATAAATCAAAATCAAGAAGATGGATTAGTACTTCAGGCAGATAACTCCCAAAAATTATCATTCCTCTGTTCTTGCTGCTCCTGTTGTTGCGAAGGGTTATCAAGATTTTTAAAGATTCCTAATCCGGGTAAAATGATGATAACTAACTACTACGCAGAAGTTGATGCTGAGTATTGTACTGGATGTAAAACTTGCATCGAAATTTGTCCAATGGAAGCAATAAACCTTATTAATGACATTGCGAAAATAAAGCAAAAACGCTGTATAGGTTGTGGAAATTGTGTAGCTCATTGTCCTTCGGACGCAATAAATCTTCACAAAAAAGATAAACAATTTATTCCTTTTCCCACCATGGATGACCTGTTTGATAAAATAATGAAAAGAAAGATCGCTCAAAAAAAATAAAATTTCATTCATTTAGAAGCTTTAAATACTCTATTTTACTTTAGTATAGTGGGGATATCCAAATGGGAAGGAAAAAGGATAATAATCAAGAAGTTAAAGAATATGGCGTAGTTCTAAAAAAGAATAAAAAACATAGACACAAAATTTTCCCTCAAAAGGGAAAAGTTCCAGAAAATGATGATGATTCCTATAAGATCGTATGATCCTCTTATTTAATAAAAATCATTTAACTTTTTTATTTAAAGTAATCTTTGATTTAGGAAAGGAAATCCAAGATCAAGTGATTTCAATGACCGAGCATTCCTTAATTTACCTCTAACCTATCTTTATTTACATCATTCCCAAAAAATTAAGGAAACTAATTCAAATTCTTATTTTTAATGAATTAATATTGGTTAGTTGCATTAATTAATAATATTACAGATGGACAAAATATTGCATATATAATTCGTTATTAGTGATTTTATGAGTAAATATGAGAATCTGGACAATTCAATAAATAAATATCTGAGGCTATCAACATTCCCAGTTGGAGTTAAATTATTAGAATCCCTAGATGAACTTGATTCCATTGAATTCCTGAAAAAACCGGATAAAAAAATTGCTCTCTGTCAAATATTCAGTTATGCTAGGTATTACGGATGGACAATGGGGTGTGTAAAGGAGGATAATTTATGTCCCTTAGCCGAAATATCTCTTGGATTTGAAAAATCGCATAAACTTTTCGAAGAGGGCGCTTTTTTCGTGGGACGATACAATGAAACAAAAGAAGCCGCTAAAAAAACCACAGCCACGATGCCAAAATTACCATTCGGGCAGTATAGTGCTATAGTTTCGGGCGCTTTAAGCCGAATTAATTTTCAGCCGGATTTAATCCTAATTTGGGGTAATTCTGCCCAGATTATGAGAATAATCCAGGGCTCTTTATGGAAAAAAGGGGGGAGAATTTCAATGTCAACTTTTTGTGATGGAGTTTGTGCCGATACTATTTCAAATGCCATTCTTACAGGTGAACTACAGATTGCGTTTCCATGTCTTGGCGATCGCCGTTTTGGCATGGCAACTGATACGGATTTAATTGCCTCAATACCAATTGGGATAATTACCGAAATTATAGAAGGTATGGAAAAAACTCATAAAGCAGGTACTAGATATCCAATACCCTTTCAAATTTCAACACCAGAATTTTTTGTAAAGTTAAAGAAGCAATTAGAAAAAGCAAAAAAAACTTAAGTCAATAGATTATTTTAAATTCTATTTCCTCTTTTTTCTATATTCCAATGAATTTAATATATTATATTTTTAACATAACAAAAATTGTTTCTAAATATTGTTTTAATATCTAAAATTCAATATTCTATGAAGTGAGGAGAACAATAATTCAAAAAAGTAAATTAATGACCTTAGACGACGCAATTTCTACTTATGTTCAAGATGGTGATCTGGTTGGAATTGGAGGGCTTTCTTTTTGGAGAAAACCTATAAGTGCTTGTAGAGAAATGATTAGACAAGAGAAAAAGGACTTAACTCTTTGCACTTTTGTTGGAGGGATCGAAATTGATATGCTTGTAGCTGCAGGTTGTGCGTCTAAAGTGAGAGCCTGTTTCGTAGGTATGGAAATTTTTGGTATGGCTCCACATTATAGGAAAGCTGTTGAATCGGGATCTGTAAAAGTTTCTGAGGAGAGCGAAGCATCAATCGCTCTAGGATTGAAAAGTTCATATTTGAAAGTTCCCTTTATGCCATTAAAAGGGATGATAGGCACAGATTTCCCTAAAGTTAGGAACGATATAAAACAATTCGAAGATCCTTTAGGCTCAGGAACCCAACTAATGGCCTTACCTAAAATTGATTTAGATGTAGCTATTCTACATGTCCCTTATGCTGACCAATACGGTAATGGAAACATCGCGGGAGCAGTTTGGGTTGACGATGATATGGCTAAGACTGCCAAAAAAACGATCATTATTTGCGAAAGGTTACTTGAAACAGAAGATATTAGATATCTGCCAGGAAAAGCGCAGTTACCAATGCAAACAACCAATGCCGTAGTGAAAGTGCCTTTTGGAGCTCATCCTACATCTTGCTACGATCGATATACATTCGATGCGCTTCACATTCAAGAATATCTTAAAACGCCTTTTAACGAATATAAGCGTAAATTCATTGATGTAAAATCGAACGCTGAATATCTAGATAATGCTGGTGGCGCAGAAATGATATTAAACGTCTTATTGTAAAAACATAACCCAATTTTAAGTTACTTGTAGAATTTTAAAAGAGATTAATTGTTTTTTCAAACCCTTCAATTTTAGTTTATTAGTAGAAAAATTAAAAAGTGTACTTTGATACGGTAATTGTAAACCAGATGGATTTTTATCTATAATATTAGTCGTTGAATAAATTTCTCAAAAAAATTAGGATTTATTTCAAAAATGATTTACTTAGAAGTCAAATTACCAGATATTCCGGGAAGTTTAATAGAATTGATTAAACCAGTCTCCCAAAATGGGGGAAATATCCATGGTATATTACACCATCATGATAAAAAAATTAATAATATGATTCCAGTTAATATTTGGTTTGAGTTGAGCGAGGAACTAATTGAAATATCGCTAAAAAACATAAAGAAAGGCTTAATGGAAAAAAATATACAACTCATTAAGATTTCAGTAGGCTCTAAAAATAAAATTTTAACTTTTATATTGACTGGGCATGTTTTCGACACAGATATAACAGAAACAATCAAACGATTGGATTCAAGGAACATTAAAGTTCTTGAATTACACGCTAAATTTACTGAAATTGATGAAATAAGTAGTGTTATAATGAAAGTAGAATTTCCTGAAGATATGACAAAATTCGAATTAACTAATGAGATTGAAAAAATATGTAAAGAGAAGAATCTCTTTTTGATACGATCTTAATAACTTAGTTATGTGTGAAGATATGGAAGTAAAAATCTGTTTAATTGGAATGGGAAATGTTGGAACCTGTTTTCTTCAATTATTGAAAGAAAAACAAGATAATATTAGAGTTAATTTTAATTTCAATTGCAAATTAGTTGCAATTTTCGAACACGACGGCGCTCTGATTGATAACGATGGAATAGATTTAGATAATCTTTTAGACGATAACACTAATTTGAGAAAAAATCAATATTGGAAAAGTAATGTAAAAGCTCAGGATTTAATTTCTACCTTGAATATAGATATATGTATTGAAACCACACCTACTAATCCAAATACGGGAGAACCCGCATTAACACATATTATAGAAGCATTAAACAAAAAGATTGATGTAATTTCATCAAATAAAGCACCTTTTTATTTACATTACAAAAAAATTCAAGATTTAGCTAAAAAGATGAATAGTTTAGTTAAATTTGAAGCAACAGTTGCTAGTTGCGTTCCTGCTATATCTATAAAAAAAAGCCTTATAGGAAATACTATCTCTCGAATTAGCGCAATATTAAATGGCACAAATAACTATATTCTAAGTCGCATGACAACTGAAGGAATTTCTTTTTCAGTAGCATTAAAAGAAGCACAAGAGTTAGGATATGCAGAAACGGATCCAACTTTAGATATTAGTGGTTATGATGCTGCTGGGAAACTAGTAATTATATCAAACGAATTACTCGGATGGTCAAAATCTATTGAAGATGTAAAGATTAAAGGAATCACTAAAATCACGCCACATGCATTAGAATTAGCTAAGTTAGATGATTATGTAATAAAACATCTAGCTATTGCTGAAGGAAATAATTTAATCGTAGAACCAAGGTTGGTCAAAAGAGATTCACCACTAAATATTCAGGGAACATTAAACCTTATTGAACTTCAAACGAAGTACGCTGGATCCATTATATTAATAGGGAAGGGAGCTGGTGGTTTTGAAGCCGCATCTGCGATATTAAACGATCTTATTAACATAGTTCAAAAAAGAGGAGGTCTTTGAAACGGATTTTCATTCCACTAATTATAATACATCAGATGTTGATTTTAAAACTGCTGTTTTACATGGTCAAGCAGCAGATAACGGGTTATATATGCTAAATCATATACCTAGACTGACTGATGAGACAATTGCTTCCTTCAAAAATATGGATTTTATTGCTATCGCAAACGATGTAATTTCAAAATTTGTTGGAAATATTGTCCCGGAAGAAAAACTTCAGCGAATAATTAAGAGTGCTTTAAACTTTAAAGTCTCTTTAGAAGAGATTGCTGATAATAATTTTATATGTTATTTAGATCGTGGTCCAACATGTAGCTTCAAAGATTTTGGAGCAAGAACATTAGCTAGGATAATGGAATACTTTCTTGAAGTTGACAATAAAAATGTTACGATATTAACTGCAACCTCAGGAGACACTGGAGGCGCGGTAGCTCAAGCATTTTATAAGATGGCAAGGATAAAAGTTGTCGTATTATATCCCAAAAACGAAATTAGCATTTTACAAAGAAAACAAATGACAACATTAGGTGAAAATGTAATTGCTATAGGGATAGAGGGTAAATTTGACGATTGCCAAAAGTTGGTAAAAACTGCATTCTCAGATGAGGAGTTAAATCATATCAACTTATCATCAGCGAATTCCATAAACTTTGGACGCTTGATACCTCAGACGCTTTATTATTTCTGGAGTTATTCCAGAATTGTAAGTAAAAAAGCCGAAAGGGTCATATTTTCCGTTCCTTCAGGTAATTTCGGAAACCTTACCGGGGGTTTGATTGCTAAAAAAATGGGACTTCCTGTAGAAAGATTTGTCTCAGCAGTAAACGAAAATAACGAATTTCCAATATTTTTACAAACGGGAGTATATACTAAAGTCGAACCTTCGGTAAACTGCATATCTAACGCTATGAATGTTGGGCATCCATCAAATTTAGCAAGAATAATTGATCTTTATGGAGGACAGATAGACGAGAAAGGAATAATACATAAAGAACCAAATTTGGAAGAACTTCGCAATGATATCATTTCATATTCCATTAGCGATGAAACAACTAAAGATGCAATCGTCAATTTTTATAATAAATATAAAAAAATAATAGAACCTCACGGAGCTGTCGGGTGGGCTGCGCTCCAGATATATCGTAATAGTAATCCAACGAATAATGATGTTAAATCAATAACCTTTGAAACTGCGGATCCTTCAAAATTTCCTGAAGAAATAATCAAACTAATCGGCATCATTCCAGAAATGCCACACTCGCTAAAATTAATACAGAATAAACCTGAGTTTCCAAATCCAAAAGAAATTAGCGAATATACCGACTTTAAGGAATTTTTATTAGAAGAATTTCAAGGTTAGAGCACATAGTTATAACCATATTCTACAATCCTAAATATTTAGA
>CAZDTP010000027.1:0-47487 GCA_964508365.1 uncultured archaeon | reverse complement strand
TTTATCCAAGACAGTTCCTGCGAGATCTAAAGATTCAAATACTGGAACGTTTCGATTAAGTAATTTCAGCTTGAACTTGTATCTACTTTTATACTCTTCAAATCCCTCGTTAATCTTCAGCATGACGCAGTACATTGGCTTTGTACACACATTTTTCGCTTTTGATATATATCGGATAAATTCTTTATTTAGATCTAATCCCCCGTACCCTAATTCTTCCATTAGGTCCGCGAATCCTCCAAATCTCTCGGGATCCTTAATGAAAAGGATAGATGAAATGTTGGGATCTTTATCAAGCGCTAATATCGTACGATAGTAGATATTGGGTTGAATTCCCATCCCACCTAGATCTATTGGGTTTGATAGGTTTGTATTTACATCAGGAACGAATCTTTTCATTTTATCGATACTTCTCTCTGATAGTTGGGGAATCGTTAGGTTATACTTCTCTAAAATATCTATCGCTTCTATTGTAGAACCTCCACCAATCCCAATCACGCCAACATTTCGCGAATCAGGTAAATGAGTTAAATTAAAAGCCGACGCCAACGCAGCAAGTTCATTTGAATTACTTGTAATGCAACTCCCAGTTTGCTTTCCAACAGCCTTCCAAATTTCGTTGTTTCCCGCTAATCCTCCTGTGTGAGATAATATCGCTTTTTTAGTTGCTTCTCCGTATCCCGCTCGCCAAAGAATAACAGGTTTGCGGTTTAAATTACACTCTTTGACAATATCCATAAATTTTCTCCCTTGTTCAATACTCCTTAAATTCTCAATGTATAAGCCGATAATTTTTGTATGCTCGTCATTTAAGAAATATTCTAAAAATTCAACTGGAGATAGGTCGAGGGAATTCCCTATAGAGATGAATTTAGATGCGTACAAGCCATAAGATACTATGAGTTGAGATATATTTTGAGCTATTCCTCCCGATTGAAAAATTCCTCCGAAATTACCATACTTACGGGATTGCTCGTAAGCAAAAAATAAACCACCTTTAGGATTATAAACACCAATACAATTTGGGCCGATGATTCGAATATTATGTCTACGAGCTGTTTCAATAGTTTGATGTTCTAGATCCTCGTTACCAACTTCGCGGAAGCCTGAAGAGAAAATTGTGCAAAATGGAATAGACTTTTGACCTACTTCATCTAAGATCTTTGGAACTAAGTGTGCTGGAACCGCAATAATAACATAATCTATTGGTTCAGAAATTTCCAAAATTGATGCGTAAACTTTCTGATCAAATAATGTCTTTCCAGCTAACCTTGGATTAAATAAATAGGTTTTTCCTTTAAATTTACCCCTCATTACTCGAACAAAAAAACCTCCACCTGCAGGATCATGGCTTGCTCCAATAATCCCAATAGCTCTTGGAAAGAATAATC
Source organism: uncultured archaeon (assembly GCA_964508365.1). Classification (GTDB taxonomy): domain Archaea; phylum Asgardarchaeota; class Lokiarchaeia; order Sigyniarchaeales; family SOKP01; genus SOKP01. The sequence continues at coordinate 46,096 of CAZDTP010000027.1, read as the reverse complement.
TATTAAAATCTATTGATGATTTTTGTAATGAAGACATTGTTAAACTAAGAAAAATTCGTTTTAGTTATTAAAAAATATAATAGAACTTGACTAAAATAATTTATTATGATTATTTCAGTTTTTAATGTAATTTTATGAACCAATCATTTCATGAGCTAGCGAAATGTCATCAGTAATTATCCCATCGACGCCTAATTGGATTAAGTTCTTCATTATATCACTATCGTTTACGGTCCATACATTTACGTTAATGTCGTTTGTATGGGCAAACTCTACAATCTCTTTATCAACTGTACTAAAATGTGGATGAATGGCATAAAAACCTTCTTTTACACATTTTAAAATCTTTCTTTTTATTAATTGTGATCGCACTAATTCAGCCGGCAGTAAGAATCCTATTTTAATTTTAGGTTCAATTTCCTTTAATTTTACCAGTTCATCAAACGCAAAACAGCTTATAATAGAATTTTGAATTAAATCTTCTTTTCCTAAAATTTGCACCATCCTTTCAAGAAGTCCTGTAGATTTTATTTCCAATTGGAGACCAATTTTACCTTTAGCAATTGCTATTAGTTCCTGTAAAGTGGGTATTCGCTCGCCTTCGCCCGCATCTAACTTCTTTATCTCTTCTAAAGTTTTATCCTTAATCAAACCATGAACTCCAGTTGAATTATACGTATCTGCATCATGAATTATGACAATTTCACCGTCTTTAGTTAAATGTGAGTCAAATTCCACATAATCAGCTCGTAAGTCAATAGCTTTCTGAAACGCTTTTAATGTATTTCCGGGAGCTATTGCGCTCGCACCCTTATGTCCGATTACAAGCACATCAGCATTTTTTTTTTTCATGAATAAGACCTTTTCTAATCTTAACCATTTTTTTATGAAAATGATTGTAAAATATCTTTTACTTTAGTAATATCATTGGTTATTATCCCATCAGCGCCCAGTCTTATGAGTTTTTTTATAGACACTCTAGAATCAACTGTCCAAGGAAAGACCTTGATATCATTTGCATGGGCAAAATCAACGAATTGCTGATCTACCATCATAACGATAGGATTTATCGCGTAAAGTTTATTGTTAATACAGTATTCAATCATTTCCTTCTTTTTAGCCCAATCGATTTTTATTATCCCTGGAGTTGGTTCAAGTGATGCTAATTTTATCGAAGGCTCTAATTTTTGAATTGCCAAGAGCTCTTCATGGATAAATGAACTGATTATAGTTGTATCGAGAATCTCCCATTCTCGGAGTATTTCTATCACCTTTTCAGTTATTTTTTCAACCTTGATTTCGCAATTTAATTTAATCCTGTTTTTTGTTAGTTTAACTAATTCTTTCAATGTGGGAATTTTTTCACCTTCACCAAAATCCAACATTTTTAATTCATTGAGAGTCATTTTAGAGATTATTCCATCGCGACCAGTTATCCTTTTAATATCTTCATCGTGAACTATTACTAACTCTCCATCAAGAGTTTCTTGAACATCAAACTCTATGTAGTCCGCTTTAAGTTCAATAGCTTTTTTAAATGCTTTTAGCGTGTTTTCGGGAGCAATTACACTTGCTCCACGATGACCTATAATTAAGGTACGATTTTTCAAATCTCTCATTGTACAAAACTCACTCAAAAACTACTTTTGCTGAAGAAATTTAATATTACTTTTTAATTAAAATTATATATTTGACTAAATTTAAATAGATTGAAATATAAAAGTATGTCTTCTCATATCTTTTATTTGCTTAAACTAATTTCTCATAACCTTTTTATTAGTTATACAATAATAATGTAAAAGAAAAATTTAAATATCTAAACTCAAATCCTCTCATTGGACGCCGTTAAGTTTATAAATGTTAAGTATTTTAAATATTAATTGACAATAGAATAATATACAAGACACCTAAGGAATAGTTAACCAAAAAAATAAAATTATGAAGTTCTGTCCAGATTGCGACAATATAATCTTTCCAAAAAACGGAATAGTATATTGCAAGGCATGCGATAAAGAATTCGATTTAGATGCTGAAGCAGAAGATTTTAAAATAGTTAAAAAGATTAAACACGACGAGAAAGAGTCAGCTCCTATCGTTGTGAAAGAAACTATGAATAGTGCTAAAATTTCTGATCAAGATAGAAAAGCATTTGAAGAATTCTTTGATCTTGGTAGTGCTGAGGGATTTTAACCTTACAGAGCGATAACATTCCTCAGATATAGAATCATTCTTCTTCTTAGTATTAAATGTTAAAAAAGACAATTTTAAAGATATATTATTATTATTAGAATTAAATTAATAGGAAATTATCGTATCACGATTTTACTTTAATGAATGATAAACCATGACTGAAGAAAAAAAGACGCGATTAAAAGGATTTGCCAAGATTGTGGCTAAGGAGATAGAAGTCTTGAACACAATTGAGCAATTTAAAGAAGATTTTAAAGATTCTTTAATTAAAATTCTTTTAAATGCCAAAGATGGGAAATATGCTGCACTTTTAGTGATAGAAAAGGGTAGTATCTATGTTGAGGGCATTGAAAACAACCCAAAATCGAATATATCTAAAAAGGTTCTAGGTTGGGATGGATTACTACAGGCAAAAACTCAAGTGTTTGTAGAACTCTTGGGAGGGGGTGATATTTCAATGGGATCTATTATTTGGAAAGTCATCACTTTTCGGGTCAAAATAAAAGGTATTAAAAATGTTCTCATTTTAATGAAACTGTTTGAATATGAATAGGATAAGATAACTTCAAATGGGATTAAGTAATTAAATTCGAGATCATATCAAATCTATTTTTTCTATTCATCCTTCCAATTGGAATACTTTTAAAATTGATAATATTTTTTCTTTTAATCCTTTAGAGTCTTCATCCTTTATAGACTGGATAACAACATTTTTATCTTGATCAGAAATATCTCGAAATCTTTCAAGGAATAACCGTAAATAGAGCACTTTTTTGGAAGGATTTTTTTGAATATTTGAAATGAGATTATCTATTAGCAAATTTATTGATGAGTTCTCTTGATTTGATGATTCTGGATCACAGATGTTTTCTTTAGCAAATCCATGTTCTTTAATAATGCTATTCTGTTCAATGATATCTCGCGTAATTTCCTGAAGAAGTTCAATACGAGAGGATATTGGCAAATTTGAAAGAACCTCATCTATTTCTACATTTTTTTGCTCGAAGTCTTCTATAAGTGAAAGAGCTTTTAATAAATTTTCTCGCTCCATATACTAACTAACTTTATTTAAATTTTTAAATTTATCCTTACATTTTATAAAAGTATGGATAAGGTTACAGTAGACCTACTAGATCAATTTCAAGATTTTATAAATTATCGTTTTAATAAATCTGAAATGCTGCTTCAAGCCTTAACTACGCCCCAATTTGCTAACGAAAAAAGCCTTCTTCACTATCAAATCCTCGAAACGCTTGGGGATGCTGTAATTAAATTAATCTTTAGTTTAAAACTCTATAATAAAGGTGAAGTTGATCCTGGCAGATTAACTATAATTAAGGCACATTTAGAGGATAACCAAACTTTTCAAAAAGTAGCGACGGAAATGGAATTGTGGAAATATATTTTTTCCTCTAATAAGCAAAGAGTAAAAGACACTTCAATACTTGCTGATGTATTCGAAGCGATATGCGGAGCAATTTTTATCGATTCAGGGAATAATCTACAAGTTGTTGAAAAAATAATTATTGATAGATTTATAACTGATTGGGAGTCGTTAATAAAGGAATCACCACACTTATATAAAAATCAGCTTTTAGAATATTTACAGAATAAATTCAAGATAACACCCACAATAGTATGTGATTTTGAAAAGCTAGGTCCAGATAATGATGCTCGCTGGATTGCAAAAAATCCAAAAATAATTGATAACAATAAGAAAGAATTAATTACGGTACCTAATTCCTTGAAATCGGATAAACTTAAATCAAAACAAGATGCAGAAAAAAATATTAGTTTGAAAATTTTAAAATACTTACAAGGAAAATGAAATTTACCCCTATTTCAATCGTTTTATATCTAAAATAATTTTTATTAGATATTCGAATAAAATAGAATATTAAGGTTTAAAACCTTCCTAATACTTCTAAACCTACTGCAATAAAGATTATCTTAGTATTAGTTCTACAATTTATATTTCTAAACTCAAAAAAGGGTTAATCTTAATGTCTGAAGGAAGAATAGTTAAAAAAACTCAGGAAATGGATGAATACGAAAACGAAACTGGAAAACTTGCGATATGGAAAGGAAATGAAAGTAAAGAATTTCGAAAATGGCAAATGAAAAAACAAAAAAATACGATAAAAAAGGAGAATTTGGAATCGCTTTCCCTCTCTCGTGAAGAAAGAAAGAAATTCAAATCAGAATTAAAACAAGAAAAAGAAGTGGGAAGAGATTATGAGCATCTAATTGTTGTAGAAAACTTACACAAAACTTATTTACTTGGAACTACAGCGGTCGCGGCTTTACGCGGCGTTGATCTAACGATTGATAAAGGTAATTTCATAGATATAATGGGTCCTTCAGGAAGTGGCAAAACAACACTATTAAATCTTATAGGTGGATTAGATACTCCTACGAGAGGAAAGATTTTCTTGGAAGGACGAAATATTTCTATGCTTAACGACAACGCCTTAGCAGAAATAAGAAGAGAAAGAATTGGCTTTGTATTTCAATTCTATAATTTACTACCTCAAATGACCGCTTTAGAAAATGTGATGGTTCCTTTACATTTTTCCGGAAAGTTAAGTAGAAGAGGTAAGAGAAAAAAAGCAATGGATTTATTAACTCTTGTTGGATTAGAAGAACGTTCCCATCATGCTCCTTCAGAGTTAAGTGGAGGGGAGCAGCAAAGGGTTGCAATAGCTAGAGCATTTGCAAACGATCCGGCTATATGCGTATTAGATGAACCTACTGGTGATTTGGACTCAAAAACTGGAGTAATGATCTTAAATTTACTTAGGGATTTAAACAAGAGAGGGGCAACTTTTATATCTGTTTCTCACGATGCAGCTGTATCTGAGTTCGCTTCAAAAGTGTTTCACATGAGAGATGGAAAATTAACCGACAAGGGGAAAATTGGAGGTTTAAAAGAAACAGAAACTATGCAGTTACAAAGGAAACATGACTCTGAAATTAATAAAGAAAAATGTAAAAATATGATTTTTAGATATCTCTTCACTAATCAAGGGAAAAATCATATCCAAGTAAGTGAAATTAAAAATAGTGTTCCAAATCCAATTCTTATGAACTTACCAGAACATTTTAACGATATTCTTGTGGAATTATTACAAGAAAATAATATTAGTGGAAAAGTTATTGGAGATGAATTGTTTTTAGAATAAGAAATTCATCGACTTAATATTTAAAATAAAATTTATAATTTTTTACCTCATATGTCTAATATAACATTAGTATTCAAATACGCATTTAAAGACCTATCGCGTCATAAAGTAAGATCATCGTTAGGCATAATTGGTATAATGATTTCTGTAGGGCTTTTAGCACTGATTCTTTTTTTATCTGATTCTATTTCGGTTACATTTACTGATTATCTTAGCATAGACGCAGGTCAACAAGATTTTAACATTAATGTTAGGCATTATAATGGTGAACCAGACAATAGATCTAATTATTTCGAGTTTCAACCGTTAATAAAAACGATACAGAATAATATAGACGAAATTGGAGGATTTATTCCAAGAATGGGTTTACAAGGTGATGTGAACATATCGAAAGGGGTTGGAACCCAAGAATTAGAAAATGAAACGGTAGGAGTATCGATCTCGGGTATAAACTTCACTTTGGAAAACAGATTAAAGTTTGGGAGTTTTATTACACCTGGATCAAATGAATTATTAGACTTAACAGAATTATCGTTATATCACTGTGCCATTTATTACAAGTTGAATGAGGAAATAAGATACGCAGAAAATGACACAATTGAAATTAGTATGGGTTTACGACATGGTAGTAAAAATCTTTTGAGAGTTAAAAACTTTACAATTGATCGAATTTTTGATTTTCAATTAAAATGGCCAGTTAGCTATACATATAGACCATTAATTGTTGTTGATATCAACACTCTTTATGATCTCTTTGGAAATGAAACCATTAATGGAACATGTAATGAATTAATTCTTACGGTAAAAAAAGGCTTAAATTTGTATGACTCTCGAGATATTGAAGGTTCTGAAAATCGGGTAAAAGATTTAGCGGGTGATATTCAACTATTAATAGGGATTAATGAATTTAAAATTGAATTACCTAAATTAGAAGTCTTGGGCTTTTCCGAATTTCTAAGTGTTGGAATAACAATAATTTTTGTGTTTGTATCTATGATCACTATGTTAATATCAGGAGTACTAATTAACGGAATACTTAAAACTTCAGTGGAAGAACGAATAAGAGAATTCGGAATTTTTAGGACAGTGGGTGCTACAAAGAAGTATAATTTGTTTATTGTGTTAGTTCAAGGATTTTTGTTATGTAATTTTGGAACGATATTAGGTATCATTTTTGCTGAATTACTCGCTCAATATATTATACTTCCCTTCGCAGGAGCAGCCGTAGCAGAATCCATCCCGGGATTAGCTGGCAATGTTACATTTTCTATAACTATTTGGTCAATTTTAATATCATATTTTATAGGAGTAAGCGTAGGACTTATAGTGAGCATTTCTCCAGCAGTAAAAGTGATGAAACTCCAATTAATCGAATCAATTCACCCTTACCGGAAAGAAGATGTTTTATATAAGCTCCAGAAAAAAGCTACCGTGAATTATAAATTATTAATAGTTGGTGTTATATTGGCGGCAAATGGTGCCTTTGTCCTTTTTGTTATTCCAAGAATATTAACTACTGGAGATTTAGCGCTGATGTCAGGTACTTTAATAGTTCTTCTCGTAATTTTTTTAATTGGAATGACATTTGCAGGACTAGCCATATTACCCTTGATATTAAGACTTTTTATAAGGTTATTTAGAATATTTGGTAGGAAAATAGCACCAGTGTATAAAATTTTTATATTTCGATATGCAAGGAGAAATTCTAGTACTGTTCTTACTTTTGCTTTTACTTTTTCTTTCATCATATTTACTTCTAGTATATTTAGTTTCTTATCTAATGAATCGGTAGTTGGTGCACACCTTAACTACGGAGCAGATTTAGTTATAGAGACGCAAGGTTGGTATGAACCAGAAGAAGTTGAAGCTTTAACTTTATTTGGAGGGGGTGGTGGTATTCTCAGTATTTCTCAAGAAAATGGATATAATATTAATCCTAATAGAATCTTGACAAGCGATTTCGAAGAAGAATTGTTAGAGATGGAGGGAATTGAGAGAGTTTCTACAGTAATCGCGAGTCCATTTCACCTAACTCAAATTTATTCAGAGGAAGGCCAAGAATTTACCGCAGAGATTGGCGATTACGCAGGTTTAACAACCCAAGAAATTACTTTAATAGGAATTGATGAACAATATCCCTCTACAATTAAAACTCAATATGTAGATTTTACTCAAGGTGAAATTATTTCGTCTTTTGAACAACTTTTTAGCAGTCCAGATGGATATACGTGTATTATTTCCGAGGGTTTGTCTGTAAGCTTAGATATGCATTTAGGGGATGTAATTCGGATTTCAATTAAGCGTGGTTATGAAAATGAGATATACACATTTAAAATCGCGGGAGTAGCAGCAGCTATGCCGGGATTTTCTTCGGAATTTGGGAGGTCCAGCGCATCAGCAAACATGGGAGGAGTCATGATTTCGCAAGACATTTATATGACGCTTATGGATATCCCTCCTATTCCCTATCTGGAAAAAATTTTTGTTAAACTTAATTTATATTCCCAAGGATTATCTCAAAATATAATGGCACTCGTCAAAGAGAACGAGGATGATTTTGATTTTGAAGTTATTAGCTTACAACAGAGAGTTACGCAACAACAATTATTATTTTCAATTGTCAATATATTTTTTTCAATAACATTAGACGCAACAGTTTTAATCTGCCTTTTTGGTTTACTTTCATCTTCTTATTCGTCAATTATCGAAAGAAAGAAAGAAATTGGAATCATCAGAACATTAGGTCTAAAAGGCAAAGAAATCGTACGATTGTTCACAATTGAATCATTAATTATAATGATGAGTAGTGGGACAGTAGGGGTTATAGTAGGATGGGTAACAGGGTTATTGTTAACCATGTCATTGAATTTGATGAGTGGCTTGCCAAATATTCCTATTTTTCCGTTATCTGATATGATCATAGTTTTTTCACTCTCAATTATCTTTACATTGATTGGAATTAAGTTGTTATTAAGGAGATCCCGAAAAAAGAAAATCATTGAAATTTACAGAGAAACTATGTAGGAGGATTTGATAAATATTGAAGATAATTAAAAAACTAATAGTTTTGATAATAATTCTGAATATTCTCTCTATTCCACTATATAGTACTTTTATGGAAAAATTCACTGTTCCTAAAGTAGAAGGAGAAAATATAGCTGAAAATTATTTAATTCATCCTTCTGATATCGCAGGAACAGATTTGTATGCGGAAAGCATTAATGCATTTGTTGCAGGGAATAAATCGTTAATAAAACAATCTCTTTTTACTAACGATACAAGTATATTGCCTCATTTTGATACGAGAGATCCAGCATTTTACAAATGTAATGTTCTCTTTAGCGCTTCAAATGGAATTACTCCAGAAATCTTTCCACGCATCTTCAATGAGGATAGTTATGGTAAGCAATACGAAATGACATTTAATAGATTTTCAGGATTCCTTTATTACGATGAAGAAATGAATGTAGATGATATCCAATTAAGAGCAGATAGAGCTCTTGAAATTATTAAGAGAAAATTTGATTTAGATCTTATTATGATTAATGAATCCAATCCATTCTTTTTTCCATTTGTGGGATATTATCCTAATTGGGAATTGTTTTTTTACGAAATTACTAATAACCTTCCTATGGACGGGTATTGGAAAGCTTTAAACATTGAACGATTAATATCAGAAGATTATATTGAGAACCAGCATTTATCCTCAACATTTCTTTTGGTAAATTCTTTGGATTTACTGGATCTTGATATAACCGAATCAATTGATCAAGTCAACTTTAATTTTGATTCACTTGATTTAGAATTTTTAGAGAATTTTGAGGTTGATAATATCTTTGAGCAATTTTCAAACATTCTTGTAGAAATTCCATCCTTGTTTGGGGACATTTCAAATTTTACTGATTCAAATCAAACAACTCAAGTGGATTTTGAGGAATTTGGCGAAGTGTTTAACACCTTAAATTTGTCAAACGAGTCTCACTACGTAAGTTTAACGGTGCAATACGAGGGTTTAAGTGCGGGTATAAAAAAAATAGGTGAAGATGAATTTACATTTAACTTATGGAACGCCATAGGATATCAAGGAGACTCGCTTCAACCGAGCGAAAAGGTATTTATCGCGTTAATCGGAGCCTTAATGAGCGAAATTGATATCAAAATCTTTTGTACTGATATATTAGATGTAACTCCTCAATATTTCACACTTTATGAATTTTTATTAGAACAAATAAGTTTGCTATTGTTTTATGCAGGAGTTGATTTTGATGTTCAAACGCTAAAGGAATACTCATTTGAATTATTTTGGGTAGACGAGAATGGGTTTAAACGCAGCTATATCAAACCTGTGAATTTGAACGATCCAACAAATTTTATGAATTTTCTGCACCTACTTGGATTCCAAGGATTACCGGGGATTCCTACGGGATTATTTAACCCTATTGAAGACTTTGAAATAACGTACAAAATATCGAATTCAGAACCAAATATACTTATTGTTAAAGAGTTAATTGGAAACAACGCATCGCACGGTGTTTATAACGATTTTTCTTTTAACATTACAGCTAAAAATGTCGGAAATGAAACCGCTTGGGGCGTTCCTACGCCGATCCCAATAGAATTAGACGATGTTTTTACACTAATTATTGGCCCGCTCGGTGTTCTTCTAGGACTAGATGAAGACCTTAAAGAGGCGATATGGGAAGTTGTAAGAGTTGAATATTCCGGACAATACACTTCTTTAGATGATTTTTTTAATTTTGATAAAAACCCTCGATTATTTTATTTTGATACATCTGGAACGGGATTAGTCGATTCTTATTATCCTAATCTCAATAATTTAACTAATCTGCTCCCTTACAACGAAAACATGAACAATGTGATTGATATAATATCTGGACCAAATGGTAATCCTCAACTAATTGCTGCTTTAGCCTCAATAGGGCTAACTTCTAATTCTCTAAAAGATACTTTTACTAACAAAAATAGTATTTGGAATGACGATAACTGGAAACTAGAACCACAAGAAATAATTTCTTATACCCAAAATAATTTTTCTGTTGAAGAGTTTGACACATTTTCCTCTTTTTATAAATACAATTTCAGTATTAAAGAAACATTTCCTCCGCTCCCATCAATAATATCAGGTGTTTCAATCGCAGATACAACTCCTCAAATGGCATTAAATACAGATAACGAGAGCTGGATAGTAGAATCGGAAGAAAAGTATATTGATCAACATGAAATTGAAATTCAGTTCCTATTTCAAAATGAGACAGAAATAGACTTAGTTAATAACACACTCGATCGAGTTTCAATATTAGTTAATTTTAGTGATCCTAGTAATGTCTTAAGTTTTGAAGTCTTTAATTACACTACAGAGGAATTTCAAGATATTTCTCAATATTTGACCTCATCTATTAACAATACATCGACCTATACATTTGTAAAAAATCAGAGAACATTTAATTGGTTATTTGATCCTTCAGCCAGATATAATCATACGATTTTATTAAAAATTAAAGGAGCTAGCGGCAATCTCTTCAACATTTCAATAAACGACTTAGATATCGAATTATATTATAGAGATATAAACGAATATACGGTGCTAGGATCGAGAGTTATTTATACATCATCAAGTGGAGTAGTTGAATATGTAAGAAAGTCGAATACAATATCATTGAGTACTTATGAGATGTCTTCACTTGTAGCATATGCATATTTAGCTAGTTATAGCTCAAATGTAGGAAATATCAATAACTATTCGCTAATATATAGAAATATTGGCTCTAATTTTGCGAAAAATATTAACATATCTATACCTATACCTGGTATAATTTTTAATCCTATTAATTTTACTATTGAGGAAAATTATCTGAAATATACTATCTCTGAACTGGCTCCAGGTGCAGAAGAAAGAGTAGCTTTTTCTTTTTATGTCCCAAATTCTGCAATCCTTAGTAATACAATCATTAATTATAATAACTCGGAGCACATTCAAAATTTGAATTCGACTTCTTTAGAGACATTTCCTAACGAAGTATGTTTCTCTGCTCCAGTAGATTACCTATCTCGGGTTCCCTACATCAAAACTATAGAAATATATTATAACACATCGAATTTGGCACCGGCTATAGGAGAAGAATTAAATTTATCGATATACATTAGAAATACAAGCCCTGAAGGGATAAATATTCAGAACTTATCTATTTCAATGAATGATCAGTATGGTGATTTAGCGAGGATTGACAATGAGACTTTAACTCTAGCAAATATAGGTTATAACGAAATTAGATCAGTTAATTTCACTTTAATAAAAAGGGATTGGAAAGGGTATTACTATCCTTCCGTTAATTATTTCGAAAATTCGGATAATTCTTTGATTCAAATTGCGCTATCTAACCCAATTATATTAGGAATTGTTAACTTTTCTATTGTAAAATCAGTCGATGAAAATCAAATAGAAATTGGTGATGTTATTGATGTATCGATTACAGTAAGGAATATTGGGAATATTTGCGCAAAAAATATAACTATTAATGATGCTTCCAGTTTCACTAATATTAACTTTGAATTAGTAAGTGGGAGTCTTATAAATACAATTTCAAATTTATCACCTGGAGAACAAATAACATTTTCCTATAAAATTCAAGCAATAACAAAAGTAATAGTAAAGCTCAAACCTGCTAGTATTGAACACTACTACTTAAGAAAATCTATCGATACATCTAATTGGGTTGATATTAAAGTTGTAATTCCCGAAAATATACAAATGTTTTTTGTATTAGGTCCATCTATAGTGGCAGCGATAGTTTTAATTATTTTTGTATATCAAACTAGAAGGTATAAAGTTAAAAAGTATGAACTTCTAAGAAACGAGCTGATGTTATTTAAAATATCTCGAAGCGATGCAATTCTAAAAATCGAAAATACATTAAGAGATAGATTTAATTCAATGTCTATAACACAAGAAGATGTAACTATAGAAAAAGAAAATGAAGGTGAAGTAGATAGCTGAATAGAAAAATTGAAATAACTCTTGTTTTATTCATTGCTATTAGTTTCTCCATAGGATCAAGTCTTTTTTTGGATTTTTTAAATTTAAATAATTACCATATAAATCCAATAAATCAAACAGAAGGTTATAATGATCTACATTCCTCAAATAATGGTATGAAAGCAGTCATAGTTTTTTTTAACAATTCCGTGTACAATATTAGCGCTAAAAGTGAGTTTGAGTCTTATGGGGGGACTTTGAAAGAAAATGAAGACTGGAATAGTGTATTTAGCAGTTTTTCTGGATTTGCTGGCTTAATTCCTATGGAAAATATTTCAGCATATTCAAGTAAATTTCCAGACATAAATATTGACACAGATGAAATTGTTGAAGTTCAAATGAACTATGCAAGCGTGCAAACCCAAGCAGTTAATTCATCTTGGTATGTAAATGGCTATAACGGTAATACAAATTCTTCTATTGCCGTTTTGGATAGTGGCGTAAATCCTAACCATAATTTTTTACAGGGAAAAATTATTGGATGGCAAAATTTGGTGGATCAAGAAATAATTTCTGATAATAACGGTCATGGTACATTCATTTCTTCAGTTATTGCGGGTACGGGGACAAAAAATTTTAACTCTTCTAGTCCATCGATTGTAAAATTGCACGGGAATTATTCTCATTTAGATTTTTTTGACGAATATTTACCCCCCAAAAATTATTCAGTCAAGATTTTTTCTGCTAATGTTTCAAAAACAAATACGCATATTGTAATAAATTCCACTAGTTACTTTCAATTAGATGAAATTGATAAATTCTGGTTTGAATTATACTATAATTCAAGCTTAGTCAACACAACTAGTATTCAAACGCCAACCCAATATTATTCGATAATTCACGATATTACTCCTACTAAAAGTGGGATTTATGATGTAATTATTAAATATCACAAAAAAAGTAATTCTGTGCCAGAATTTTCGTTTAATTCATCTATAACTTATTTTCCAGAAGCTTATATCGAAAATTATAATCATTTTACTGGAATAGCCAATGCAACTAAAATTGTAGCGTATAAAATTGTAAATCAAACTGGAAAAGGCTATGTGTCAGATCTAATATCCGCAATGGCAAGCGTAATACTAAATAGGACGACTCATCACATCGTTAGCGTTTGTTTAAGCATCGGAGTTTTAGGAGGAGATGTTTCTGCTATAAATGCGGTGATTGATGAGGTAATTGAAAACCACATTTTAGTAGTAATTGCTGCTGGAAACAATGGGATTGAAGGATCCGAACCGTTAAACAAGTTAGGGAAAAACAAAAATGCAATTGTCGTAGGGGCAATCAACGATAAGGATCAGATAACTTCTTATAGTTCCATGGGAGGAGATGTTGGCAATAATATTCTTAAGCCAGATTTAGTTGCTCCTGGAGGAAGTGCACTACCGGGAGGGCGTTCAATAATAAGCGCAGATGGTAAGTCAGATAAAGTTACTGCAGCATATGGTACCTCTATATCTGCGGCAATTGTATCAGCAGCTATAAATCTATTAATTGAAGCAAAATGGGATACATGGACGGAGTGGAATAATCAGAATCTATCAAAATTGGTTAAAAACCTTAAAGCCATATTATTAATGACTGCTACAGAAACAAATCTTGAAAGAGAAAACGATCCCCAAACAGACATTGACGAAAGTAATTATTCCCCTTCTTTATATAATGGCTTATCATATAATTTAAAAGACGAGCATGAAGGGTATGGGAGGATGAACATTCAAGTCGCTATTGATGCTTTAACGAAATTTATGGAGATAAATCAATCTACAAATAATTATTTAACAAGTTCTAAGATTAATCCGCTCGGAAATCATGCTTTTGCCAGAAAGGTTTCTTTACAAAAAGATATTCAATATTTATTTAATTTAACGGATGTTGATGGAAATGCAGATTTTGATATATTTTTATTCTCGAACGAATCGAATCGATTTGGAGAACCTATTTTACTAGAAACCGCTCAAAAGTGGTATGGTGATTCAGATTTCTTCTATTTTATCCCAAGCTATAACCAAACAAATTGTATAGTTATCGTAAAAGCGATAGAAGGCAATAGTAACTTTACTTTAAAATTTTCAAATGTTAAAAATGATTTCGCACCGGAGTTAAAAGTTCCTGAAATTACATATTTTGGAGGATCAAAAAATAATACAGTGATAAGTCTCTATGAGTTTTATGGAAATATTCCCTCTAAAAACTATACTATTGATAGCTATTGGTTTTATATAGAATATTTCGATAACGATACTTTAAATATCGCTCCTCAGGAAGTATACGTACATATTGAGGAAACTTCAAGAAGCTATACTTTAACTAAGTTAAATGTGTTTGATAATAATTACACTAATGGAGCAACTTTTAGAAGCGACTTAGTAAAATTCTTAACACCTGGTACGTATCATTATTACTTTAATGCTAGTGATGGTATACATAAAATACAATACCCTCTCTCGGGATCATTTAATATCACAATTGAATCTCCTAGTGATAGTAAAGGATTTCCTTACAGTCACGATTTTAATAATGGTGTTGATGATTGGGTTTATAATGGAACTGGTTGGGGACTTCTAACACAAAACAATCAAAACGATAATCGATCATCCCTATACGCTGAAAATTGGTCTGCGATATATTTTGGTAGAGAGCATAGTTATCCCTCAAATTACACATATCAACCAAATATTGTTACAAATCCATTCCCTAACGGTTCAATTAGAAGCCCTTTATTTAACATCACCCAGATTAACAAAAATTATACACAAGTTATTGCTAAATTCGGTTTAAGGATAAGTATAAATGCCGGTGATTTTATGTTTCTTCAAATCAATCCAAATTGGACAGGTTGGGTTACATTAGAAACTTATACGGATGAAGAGAGCGATTGGTTCCTCGAAGAAATAAACATAACCCAATATATAGGTAATTACGTACAATTTAGATTCCTCGCTATGCTAGATGACGCGTTTGATCCTATTAATTATAAAGGATTAATGTTAGATTATTTCTCTTTAGAGAACTACACTAATCTTAATTCACCAGAAATTATTTTTGATATTAATGAAGATTTACCCATAACTCAAGGATTTAAATACGATAGTTATAAGTTCTATTGTAGATATTTTGATTCTGACAGAAATTATCCTAAATTTGTTTATCTTGAAATTAATAACTATAATTATTCTATGATAAATACTCTTGGAATGTGGAACGCAAGTTTCGATTCTATCGATGATCGAGGGATTTTATTTGTTAAATCGTTAATTCTAAGTGAACTCGCTAACCGATCTTTTAGGTTCCATGTTTTCGATGGAGAATTTGTGAACTCAACGAGTTATTATAATCAAGACAATTCCTTTTTTAAGTTTCAAAATCCTACAATATATGAATTTGACGTAAACCAGAGTAATAAATTAATCGGTCATCAATTTTCAAATATTGATTTGACAGATTATTATGTACTAGGAACTCCTAGTCAAAAAGAATTGACTCCATGGTTGTTGGGAGATAATACTTGGCATATTTTCTCACGGCTTAAACAATTTTATATTTATGGGGGATTAGGTCAAGCTTTCGGAAGTCTTGATCAAGGTTACGAGACTAATTGGGACATTGAGCTTATCACCCGCCCCTTACTTATCGGAGAGGAGTATGATGTTTTCCTGAAGTTCTTTTATGATATTTCTTTACAAAATGAATTTTTCTTAGATCGTGACGATTTAGATAACTGTACCGTCTCGATATCAAAAGATTTTGGTGAGAGTTGGACTATTCTCAAATCTTACTTCTTTGATGATGATAATCTTTCCGGAAACGAATCCATTGATCTATCGCAATATTCTAATGAGATTGTTTTAATAAAGTTTACACTTTCTTCGAACGATCTTTCCATAGGACTAGGACACGGATGGTTGTTATCCAACATATACATAGGTTATGATCAGTCCACTGATTTTATCTCTCCAATAATTGAACTAATTAGCCCACTAAACGAGGGGGTCGTTAATTCCCTTACTATAATTAACGCTAATATCAGCGATGATGTTGAATTAGATAATTCAAGAATATATTTGTATATAAATAACCAGATAATCGACTCAAATTCGTTAAATTTCAATTCTGAGGTGGGACTATTAACATTTCAGTGGGATACAACATTATATAGCAATGGGCGGCATCAAATAAAAATCGTAGCTTTTGATACAGAAGGGAATAGAGCCGAATATACAATTTTTGTTACAGTAGAAAATGGATTAATATATCTACGCACTTGGGGACCAGTACTAATCTTACTTGCAGTTGGTGTGATCGTAGTGATAATATCGTATCTTTTTGTTCGAGATCATAGAAATACAAAAGCTGAGAAAAGTAGGTTACAAATTATTAATAAAGATAAAAACATTAAAAGGATAGAGTTAATAGAGACTCAAGAAGGACGAGTTAGACCATTAATTCTTCACTGTAAGTATTGCAAGTCATGGTTTGAATCAAATGATTTTAATTATTTATGCCCTGTATGCAACCATGATCAAATTTACGCGGCTTATCATTGTATAAATTGCAAAAAATGGTATTTTAAAGACGAACCGAGCGAGAATTACTATTGTAAGAATAAAAAATGCGAAGGTGTTAGATTGATAAGACGCGAGAAAGAGGAGATTAGAACTATTTTAAATCAAAAAGGTAAATATCTAAGAAAATACGAAATTAAAAATAGAAAATTTAGTATATTGGATTTCTAATAAAAATAAGAGTAGTTAAAGCCGGAAAAATTGAGTTTACAAAATGTTTTATACAAGATTAAAACGAATATAAAGCTTCAGTTCGTGAAGCAGACATGGTTAAATATCAAAAAAGATCGTGCAAAAGCTATTTTTGCTATAGGGGGCATTGCAGTTTCAATAATTCTTTTAACTGCAATTGGAATGGTTAATGATTCTATGTCTTATAATTATATGGGATTGATCACAAGCAGTACAGGGAGCTCGGATATCATCATATCAGAAGCTACAAAATCAGATTTAACATTTGATCCATTCTTCGATGAAACTATAATCGATAACGAATTGCAAGATATAAGTGGAGTAGAAGAGTTTTTTCCTAGGATATTGATGCTTGCAAAAGCTTCATCCGATAATATAAACTCAACTAGTACTTTACAAATATATGGAATTGACTTTATTAAAGAAGCTACTAATGGACATATGGGAAATTTAAATTTAGTTAATAACGATGGCAAAGAAACGGGTGAAATTTATAATAGCGAGCCAGGAATTGGAGAATGCGTTATCTTATGGACAGTAGCAGAATTACTAAACGTTAGTTTGGGGGATGTGGTGCATTTAGAATACCAATATGATACTTTAGATGTTGAAGTTGTCGCAATCTGTAAGCAAGATTCTAGATTTACTGATTTAGAAAACGCTTTAGTAATTATAAATTTACAACAAGCCCAATTATTTTTAGATAGGGTAGGACAGATTAATTTAATTATGGGTACTATTGAAAATCCACAATCTATTTATGTTGTAAGCGATGTAGATTTCACAACAAGAAAAATACGGGAAATTGGTACGCTTATTCAACAGAGATTAGATCCAAATATTTATTCCGTATCAATGCCGAAATTACAACAAATAATTAGTCAACAATTTATGCTTATAAGCATGACAATCATTTTTTGGTTTATTACAATAATATCCATGCTTATTACGGGTATTTTAATCAATTCAATTCTCTCTACATCATCAGAAGAAAGGGTAAGGGAATATGGTATACTAAGAGTAGTGGGTGGAAAGAAGACATTCCCCGTGAAGATGGTTGTCTTTGAGGGTGTAATAGTTGGAGTTGTTGGATCAATTATAGGGATTATCATAGGACTTGTGGGAACAGAACCAATAGTAAATACACTATTTATTGCGACAGGTTTTCTAATTCAAGATATGGAGTATGTAATTCAACCACAGACAATTATTATAGCTTTTTCGGTGGGATTTGGTGTTTCTTTAGTAGTATCAATGTTTCCCGCTCTAAGAACCGCAAAAATTGATATCATAAAATCAATTACACCATTTCATCAAAAGGAAGAAGGTTGGGAAATTAAAAAAGAGGGAAGTATGAACGTTAGGAATTTTCTAATTGGTATCTCTCTTGCGACAATCGGTATGATTGTTTTTCTTCTCCTCCCAGTCATTTTCGTAACAGGAGAACTGATGACTGTAGCAGCCTTATTTATTGGACTTATTGTTGCTATATTAATTGGTTTGGTATTCGCATCAGTAGGTATTATCCCGATTATTCAAAGCCTACTTATAGGTGCTATTTCCCCATTAATTAAGAAATATGCTCACATTATAAAAATTTCATTAAAAAGAAATAGAAGGCGAAATACAAGCACGATTGTGATGTTTGCTATTAGTTTTTCGTTTATTTTTTTCATAACAAGCGTTACAGAAATGGAATCTAAAAATATGGCAACAAACTTAAAATTCCAGTATGGCTCTGATTTGGTTTTAATTAATCAAGGATTAGATTCTGAAAACAATGCAATTACTTTAGATTTAGTTCAAGAACTCAAATCGATTCATGGAGTTGACAATACAGCAATAACATTATTCAACATGTTTGATCTTACCGCTATTTTATCAGTACTATTTGATTTCAGCGAAGGTACTGCTAGTTTTGATGAAGAAGCTATCACTGAATCGTTCATAAACATTTTTGAATTTTATTCTGCACAAGCTTCTACAAAATTTCAAGTAATAGCAGGAGATATCGCAAACTTTGATGAAATTGAAATTGGGTTTATTGGCGTTGAAAAAGATTATTACAAAGTAATGGACGGAAATCTTATGATTTGGAGTAGCCCACAGAGTGGTTTTAATTATTCATTTAGTCAACTTTATGATTATAATAACACTTGCATAATTGCGAATTCTTTAGCTAGCGTCCTTGGAATAAACGAAATTGGTGAATATATTCGATTAACGTTCTATAACCCTCAAGTTCCTAACGATCCGGGAAATGTAACGCTTCTCCGCGTTGTAGGAATCTCAGGAGGAATGCCTGGTTTTACTAACTTTAAAAGCTCTGAAGCTACGGCAGAAGGAGGAGGTATTATGGTATCCACTGAGAATTATATGCGTTTAATGAATGTTAAGAATCCTGGTGGTTCGAATATGATTATAGATAAAGTCTTCATCAAATTAGCAGATGATTCCATAGAAACTATCGATGAAACAAAAGATGAAATAGAAAAACTAGCTATAGACAAAGAATATGTTCTAGATGATGCAATTACAAAAGTCATTTTTATGCAAGATATGCTTGATAGACAGAGTGTTTTAATGGAAGTAATTCTTTGGTTTGCGATCGTAATTGCTATCTTCGGATTAGTTAGTACCATGTATGCGATCATGTTAGAAAGGAAATTTGAAATCGGTATATTAAGATCCATGGGTATGAAGACCAAAGATGTTAGGAATTTGTTCTTGGTTGAAAGTTTGATTATCATGTTGAGTAGTGGGACAATGGGAACAATAATAGGTACCTATTGCGCGTATTTAATGGAAACAAATTTAGGTCTATTTACAGAAATGCCTATTGTTTTTTCAATTCCTGCGGATGTTCTTATTAGGGTCTTTTCCATCTCAATTATCGTGGGTACGTTGGGTATGTATTTGATTCTTATAAAATTAAGCAGACAAAGCGTAATGGATATATTCCGGCAAACATTTTAACGATTAAATTGGATTTTTTTTAAGAAATTCAAACATTTTCTTCCAAGCTTTCCCTCTATGGGATACACTATTTTTTTCCTCAGTAGTTAATTCAGCAAAGGTGCTTGTTGGCATTTCTTTAGGGATAAAGATGGGATCGAAACCAAAACCTCCCGTTCCCCTAATTTTCTCTGAAACTTCTCCTTCTACAGTTCCCTCAAATACTATGATTTCGTTCAGAGGTTGAAAATAAAGTGCGATTACAGCTTCAAAATGAGCAGCAGTGTTCCAATAATCGTTAATGAGTCTCAATATACCTTTATTACCTATAGTATTTAATACAAACTTGGAATATACTCCGGGGAATCCTTTGAGAGGAACATCAATAAAAAATCCCGCATCCTCAACAAAATAAGAGTTATTAAAATTCGTTTTTACACTATTAAGTTTAAAGAGAGCGACTTCTTTAATATTAGATGCTTGAATCTCAATAGTTGCAGCGGTTTTCTGCTTTAAATCATAATCTAATTCTTCCTTTTGGAATAATTTTTTAATTTCCTTATACTTATGATTATTCCCAGTTATAAAATAAATTATTTCTTTTTCTTGTTTCATATGTACAATAAATTCCTATGATATATTTAGATTAATAAGGTTTTAATTAGTAATTTCAAAAATTTTAATTTACATGATTCTTTATATAGTTCATCAATAAAATTACTATTATTAAATTATTCATAAACTAGGCCGCATAAAATGGCTCGAATGCACTCAAGAAAAAAAGGGAAATCTGGAAGTACACGCCCAGCTAGATTAGAAAAACCTGTGTGGGTAGAACTTTCTTCTGAAGAAGTAGAAAACGAGGTCATTAAATTAGCTAGAAAGGGTTTTTCTCAATCCCTAATAGGCGTGATATTAAGAGATTCTTATGGTATCCCTTTAGTGAAAGTAGTTACCGGTAAATCTATTTCACAAATCCTTAAAGAAAATGAAATTAAAACCCCTCTACCAGAAGACTTAACTAATTTAGTAAAAAAAGCGCTTGTATTAAGAAAACATTTGGAGTCAAACCATAAGGATTTGGATTCAAAGAAAGGACTACAAAGAACAGAGAGTAAGATTTATAGGTTGATTAAATATTACAAGGAAAAAAAAGTGCTCGAACCTGATTTCAAATACGATCCGGATAGAATTAGGACAATTGTGATGAGGTAAACATAAGGTATGAGTCAGAAAGTAAAAAAAAAGAAGCCAAAGTTAAGGAGAGTAACATTTAAAGATAAAGATTGGTACACTATCATTGCCCCAAAAAGCTTCAACTTTAAACCTATTGGAGAAATAATAGGAATGGATAACACTATTAACGGAAGAACCATTGAAACCCTACTATATGATTTTACGAATCGTTACGAAGATATAAGTTTAAAACTGAAATTCAAAGTAATCCAAGTCAAGCAAGAAACAAAGCAAGCACAATCTATGTTTTTAGGGCATTCATATACTAACGACTATGTTAGATCCTTAATCGGAAGAGGAAGTTCTAAGATTCAAACCATAATTAATCTAACTACTAAAGATAATTATATCTATAGATTAACGATTATATGCACTACGATAAAACAAGCCCGAAGTTCGCAACAAATTGTAATTCGTAAAATTATGAGAGAAATTTTGAAAGAGTTCGCAAAAACATTAAACCATGAGAAATTCATTACTGGAATGATTTATTCTGAATTTACCAATCAAATCTTAAGAATAGCTAAAACTATTTATCCGCTATCGAACTGCTCAATCATTAAATGTAAATTGGTAAGCGTTCCAGAGGGGGGAGAGGATACAGTATACGTAACTCAAGATGAAGATTTTGATTTAGTCGAAGTTGATGTCAAACGATCTCGAAAAAGCGACATAAAAAGAACAGAGCGAATAAATGTAAAGAAGTTTGCTAAGAATAAAACATATAAAAAACCAGAGCCTTCTACAAATGATATTTCAAGTGATTTGGATGAAGTTAAAGAAGAATCCTCTGAATAATTGATACAATTTTAGCGTTTAATATTGTTTTTTTGGATTTTTAAATCCAGTTATATCATATTTTTCTAGTTTTTTTTATTATCCCGTTTTCATCTTGGTAGAATAAAGTATTTGAAGGAACATCTTCGTTTACGAGTGTTTGAGCGCCTATTATCGAATCTCTCCCGATTTTTTTACCACACATTATGCTGGAATTAATTCCCGTTCGCGAGTTAGGTCCGATAATAGCACCTAATTTTCTTCTACCTGAATTGATGGGTTTTTCATTGATATTCATCGAAATATGTTTATTATCAAATCTTAGATTGGATATTTTCGTACCTGCGCCGAGATTAACATTTTCACATATTATCGAATCACTAATATAATTAAAATGAGGAATAGAGGTATTTGAGAAAATTAACGAATTCTTAACCTCAGACATTCCAATGTGACATTCATTACCGATATAGGTGTATGGTCGTATATATGCATTTGGACCGATTAAGGAATTTTCTCCAATATAACAAGGCCCTTGAATGTAAGAACCAGATTTGACTAATGTGTTTTTACCGATGAATACATTTCCTGACAGATTTACATTTTCTTCAAGTTTTCCTTCTAAACTGGATTTCATTCTTTTTAAAATAAATTCATTTGCTTCTAAAAGGTGCCAAGGTAATCCTATATCACTCCAGAATAAATCTTTTATAACATATCCTCTTATTTTTCCCTTTAACTGGCTAATCAGGATTTGCATTGAATCAGTAAACTCATATTCATTCCGTATGGATAACTTTGTTAATTCTATTGCTTTGAATATTAAAGGAGTAAAGATGAATATTCCGGCATTTGCTAGATTTCCGAGAGTTAAATCTACGGAAGGTTTTTCAGTTATTTTTTCAACATAAGCTTCTTTATTCAATGAAATAATCCCATATTCTTGTGGATTGTTGACTTTAAATAAAGTAATCAATCCTTCGCAGCTACTTTTCTTGTAAATCTCCAAAATTTCTTTAAATACTTGTGGATCTGTTAATAAATCACCATACATTAGTAAGAAGTCATCGTCTCCTACGAAATCTTTCGCAAAACCAACCGCGTGAGCAGTTCCTAAGTGTTCTAATTGCGTAGCATATTCGATCTTAACATTCAATTTAGATAGCCCATTACTAAAATAATTCTTGATAATTTCTTCTTTATATCCGACGAGTATTAAAATTTCCTGAACTCCGATGTCTTTTAAGTTTAATAAGGCGTGTTCTAATAACGGTTTACCTCCAATAGGAATCATTGGTTTTGGAACCGTAGATGTGATGGGATTAAGTCGTGTACCCTTTCCTGCTGCTAAAATAACAGCCTTCATATGGATAAGAACGAACCATTTTATTTAGGAATTATTGATCAAATTGAAGGATCATATCATCGAGATGAGTTTTTAAATATCTATATGGTTTTAAATTACCCATGAATTCATTTTTTAAAACGTGTTCCTGAGAGATAATTTCTTCCAATTGTTTGAAAATTTCTTTAATTTTAACAAAATCCCCTGAAGCAATGAAATCTAAGGAGTAATCGTTAATATTACTATAGAGTATTATTTTTTTGCTTCCATTATCCCCTAAATCATCAAAATGAACTTCTTTTATGTTAGTTTTAGCCCTAATTTGAGTATTCATAGCTATCGTAGCTAATTTAGCTGAAATATTTGAGCTTAATAATTCTATATTTTCATTCGTAACTTCTCTGTGAAAGTTGAGTAGAAGCGTTTTGTCGTATAATTGTGAAATAATTGGCAATCCTTGAGAAGAAATTCCACAATAAATTATTTTGTTTTCCGTATCAGAAAATTTTAATTCGATATTTTCATCTTCCAATGGCTCTCTATATTTATCCCAGAGATAACCAGTAATAAGCTTGATAATTTTTGAAAATTCAGAATTTTTTGAGGCTTTTTGAATAATTTCTGCCGTTTCATAGTTCAGTGTAACTTTTTCATAATACTCTGTCATGAGCTTAGATACTTCTTCAGAATTAGAAAGGAAATCACCTGTAATACAATAAAATAGGTTTTGATCATTCTCAGTGACAAGGTGTTTTATTATCATACGTTCTTTACCAATTTCTCCTTCGAAATAGATGTCAGTTAATCGCCAGAAATTTTTAGGATTAAGACTACTTATTAATTTCTGTACAAATATTACAATTTCAAATGCGGGATACTTGTTTTCATTTGAAATATATAACACATCATCATCTATGATTATAGAGAACCCAGTAATCATTTTTTAAAGAAAATAATAGCTCAATACTTAAGATATCCCTTAAGAATTTAAATTAATGAAAAATTTAATTCTTTTCTTTTAAATTAAGTTTAAATAAAAGAAATATAAGATATATTTTAATTTTAGGAATTTTATAGTTTTTCTGTACCTCTATAACAATTAACTTTTAATAATTTCTATAAATATAATAAAAATAATCAAGCCACTAGAGTATTGAATAGATACTCAATTCTTAATCTAGAAATTGTAACCAAAGTACATGAAAATTATTAATTTACTTGAAAAAAAGAAAATTCAGCAAGCAGCGAATTTACTTCTTAATTCTAAAGAAGCAATAGCGTTAACTGGGGCAGGAATCTCTACAGAATCAGGAATTCCGGATTTTAGAAGCGAGGGAGGTATTTGGGAAAAATACAAACCCGAAATTTATGGAAACATACAATCATTTCTTAAAAATCCAGCTAAATTCTGGGAAATGGCTAAGAAGATTGCTCCTAATATATTCGAAGCAAAACCAAATCTAGGACATTACGCTCTTGCGGAACTCGAAAATTTGGACATATTAAAAGCGGTAATCACTCAAAATATAGACGAGCTTCATCAAAAGGCTGGCCATGTAATAGTTTATGAAGTTCACGGGAGTATCAATAGGTTTAGCTGCTTAGGATGTAGAGCATCATATACAAAAGAACAAATTTATCGAAAATTAAAAAGAGAGAAGAAACAAGGACCTAGCTGTGATTTTTGTGCTGCACCCCTTAAACCCTCTGTTGTTTTATTCGGTGAAGGTCTACCCCGGTTCGAGATGTATCAATCTCAAGCATTAGCTCAGAAAGCGGATGTAATGCTAATTGCAGGTTCCTCTCTTTCAGTTGCTCCTGCGTGTGATTTACCATTATATACTTTAAGAGAAAAGGGAAAGTTAATCATCGTAAATGATCAACGAACAGATTTAGATGAGAAAGCAGAGGTTGTAATTCACCATAAAATTGGGAGAGTTTTACCTTTAATTGTTGAAGAAATTAAGAAATCATTAAAAGTACTAGAGCGAGATTCTTGATCATACAATGTTCTAACGAATCATGGTAATTTCTGTATGTTTGAAGAAAGCCTAATTATCAAAGATTGGAGAAAAATCGATTTGTCATTTGGATTAATATATCCAAATACATATAAAATGGGTATGTCTTCTTATTCTATTAGATTGCTCTACTTTATGATTAATTCAAATCCAAATTATGCTTGTGAACGATTTTTCCTTCCAGAAAATATAAAATATCCCGCGTTTGATGATTTCTCCTCTATTAATCGCATTCGGAGCATTGAAAATAGATTATTACCTACAGATTTTGATATTCTAGGATTTTCCGTTCATTATGAAAACGATTTCAAAAACATCTTATGGATTTTGGAGAAAGCACAAATTCCTTTGGAATCCGAAAAACGATTAAACCATATATCTCGAAACTCTGAAGGTTTTCCTCTAATAATAGGTGGGGGTCCCGCTATAACCTCTAATCCCTTACCAATGAGCAAAGTGTTTGATCTTTTTTTTATTGGAGATGGAGAGCCAAACCTGAAAGATTTTTTTGATAAATTCTTAGATTTCAAATCTAGAAATTATTCTATTGAAGATTTTTTTAACAAGGTTACAAAAATTGAAGGTATTTATATTCCAAGTATAGATAATCCTACAAATCGCACAGTATTGGAAAATTTGAATCAATCACCTACTCCAGCATATCAACTATTATCGAAAAGTGAAAATAATAAAAAAATTTTTGAAGAGAACTATTTAGTTGAAATAAATAGGGGATGTCCTTTTCGCTGTAAGTTTTGTTTATCTTCATTTCATAACTATCCTTTCAGAAATAAAAGTTTCGATGAAATTATCAAATCGATTAAAAATGGATTGAAATATTCAAATTTTGAAAAAATTAGCCTTATAGGTTCATGTGTCTCTTCACATCCCAGATTTTCTGAAATTTGTGAGTTTATACTTAAATCTGGTAAACGCCTTAGCATACCTTCTATAAGAATTGAACATATTACACCCCATGTTATTCAAATCCTTGAGCGAAGCGATATAAAAACTATTACAATAGCTCCTGAAGTTGGTAATGATTCACTAAGATATGATTTAAACAAAAAAGTTTCTAACGATTCAATTTTACACGCAATAGAGATGATTCGTAAGTCCAAAATTAAAAATATAAAATTTTATTTTCTTATAGGGTTACCCGGGGAAACTGATGATGATATTTTAGATATAGTCACTCTCTTAAAGTCTATCGAAAAGTTAGGTTTTACTGGAAATCAACTAAAAGTAAATATTAACCCATTTGTTCCTAAGTTAAACACTCCATATGAGAATAAATGCCATTATTATTTATCTGAAAATCTAAATGTTTTATTAGACAGATTTAAATTATTAGAAAATGAATTAAGAAAACTCTCTTCAATTAAAATTAAATTCAAAGATATAAAAAGAACAATTAGTGCTGCGAGATTACAGGCACTTATCTCCTTAGGCGATTCTTCTACTTCCGAATTGCTCTTACGGTATTACGCTAATGGAGCAACTATGGGAGCGTTGCGAAGGGTTGAAAAGGAATTGGAATTCTCAATTGATGATTATTTCCGTAAAATACAGGAAGGTTATAAGCCTTGGTCAATTTAAAAAAAAAGGTTCTAATCAATTTTATCAAATACTTTTTTAGGAGAATTACAGACAGGACATGTATCTGGAGGATCTCCTTGATGTGTGTATCCACAAACAGCACAGACATACATTGATTTATCTTCTAGATCTTTCCCATTTTCCACTAATTCTAATGCTTTTTTGTATAATTCATGGTGTATTTTTTCTACTTCATTAGCGTAATTGAAAGAACGTTTTGCGCTCTCGTTTCCATCATTAATAGCTGCTTTTATGAATTCCGGATACATCTTATTAAACTCATAAAATTCCCCTTCAATTGCTTCCTTTAAGTTTTCAGCAGTTGATTTGATGCCTCCTAAGACCCGCAGGTGATTATGTGCGTGGACTGTTTCGGCGGCAGCAGCTGCGTGGAATAAGCGCGCTACACCTGGAAAACCTTCTTGCTCAGCTTTTTTCGCAAAAGCCAAATACTTCCTATTGGCTTGGGATTCACCAGCAAATGCTGTTTTTAATCCCTCTTCTGATTTGGTCATATTAAATTTCACTTAAGATTTTTATATTTTATTATTTATTATAATATTTTAATTTGTATTTTATAAATAATAAGAAACCATTGTTTACAGTTTCTCTATTTCAAGTGCGAAGGTTTCAGATTATGTAGTATTAACTTAACGCCATCATTAGTTACATTCCAATAAGGGTCTTAATTTTTTTTATAACTTTTTGTAAATAAAACTCAGCTATTCCAAATCTAATTTTACTTTCAAAAATAAGAATAACTATAAACAAATCGTTCACATTTTCAGAAAAAATTAACTCCCTGTTTTTAGAAGTATAAAATAATTTTAAAATAGAATTATTCGATATTTTCACCCTAAAATCTACTTCTTTTAAGAATGGTTTCAACATGTTGTCATTTATTGAAGAGTAAATTACATTTCCTCTATGAGTTAAAAGAATAACACCTTTAATATCGTCTTTTGACTTAAAGTCGATAAGGAAATTTATGACCTCTTTTTGTTGAGCTATATCAAATTCGTTGTTAAAAGGCTCCTTGATAATATCCTCTATGAGGTAGTTTAAATGCTCGTCGTAAACATATTCTAAATCCGTCTTAATGTTATTTTTATTAACATAAATCAAAAATTGTAATTCTATTTTAGAAATTAAATCTTCAAGAAACTCTATACTTTCAATTGTACTACAAAGAATACTGTAAAATAATGTCTTTTTTTCAAAAACAACTAGCTTTATACCACCCCCCATCTCAACTGTTTTAATTTTATCTCCAATTAATTCTTTGGTGAACGACATCAGGGCTGTAAAGTAAGAAGAGATGAGTTGTTCTTGCTCTATGGGGTAAAGATTTGTAAGATTTAATCCGTAAATGCATATCCCTGATTTATTGAAAATAAATAAATTGTGAATTTTAAATTTTTCAGGAGTTCGTTTTATCTTTGATACTATTGCAGAGTGATCGGGAATTCCCATGATAGATTTTTAAATTAAAACTATAAAAAGCTCAAACTTTTGCATTTTCTCCATTATAAATTAAAGATAAACAAGTGTAAATTAGATTAGAATTAGTATCTTCATTTAATAAAGCCATACTAGTCATAACTTCTTACACCAGTAAAACTTAATTTACATGGTAATATTGTATAACCGTTTTCAATTAATTTTTTTTTGATCTGATATTCTTGACCACACTCAGCTAGAATAGTAGCTGATCCGCCTCCACCTGCACCATTACACTTAAACCCTAACGCACCGTTATTCTTAGCAATTTTTTCTGCTTTAGTTACTACAGGATTAATCATTAAGGGGTGAAGAGATTTCTGAGCTTCCCAATTTCTATTCATAATCTCCCCAAGGATTTCTATGTCAGAATTAATAGAAACTTTCATTTCATATGCACACTGTCTCATGATTTCAAAAGAATTGATTGTAGCCATATCTCGATTTATGTAATTATTTATAACTGCATTATGCATTTTACTCGAACTTCTTGAACCAAAATAGACTAAAATAAATTGTTTTTCAAGTTTTAGAATACGATCCTCATTAATTTCTATTTTTGATAGTTTTACTTTAGGATAAGCAATCTCCATAAAATTAATTCCCCCATAAGCAGCAGCATACTGATCTTGAACTCCACTTTCAAGCCCAAGTTCTTCAGTTTCGAGTTTGTGTGCTAAAGCAGCAATATTGTTTTGATCCATATTTTGTCTTTTGTAAGTGGCTAAGGCAGAAATTAAAGCAACTGCAACACTCGCACTAGTACCTGTTCCACATCCCGGTGGTGCGTCTGCTCTCACAAAAATATCTAAACCATTTTCTATATTCATTCTTTTAATCGCTGCTTTTAATAAATCCAAAACGCCATTATATTCAATTTTCTTTAAATTAAGAATTTCAGTGCTTTGTTCAAGATTTTCAGCAAATATTTTTATCGTTTTACTTTTGTTTTCAATAAGTCTTACATAACTATAGAGATTCACGCAAAAACTAAATATAGCTCCTTTTGGGTAAAACCATGTATCTGTCCATCCTCCAATGTCGCAAATTCTTGTTGGTGCTCTTGCTAGAACAGAATTCTTGGAATTCATATTAAAGTTTTATTAGTATCTTTCTCACTTTTTGATTCATCATTCATAGTTAAAACTGTTAATTTTTAAAATTAGAAAAATCCATCTAATCCAAATTAGATGAGTTAGGTCATATGATCTTAATCTAGTTTAAAATAGCTTGAACAACTCTTATACTCACAAGTAAGAAGATACTACATATGTAGCAACTCTAGCATATGATTTACCTTGCGTATACACAAATCCTAAAGATCATTGAGTAAACCTTGTTAAATTTCAATTTAACACCGATATTGTAGATCGCTGGTACACCCAAAATATTAACCTTCTATGATGTTTTTTCAACTAACTTTAAATATGAGTAGGAGAAATATTCTTTAAACACAAATTTATTTTTAAAAGATATTTAAATAATTAAAGGAGGAATAAAAAATGGCTAAAAAAGCAGCAGTTGATGTTTTATTCGTAAAATCCAAAGTTCGAGACTATATCAAATCTAAGGATTGTAACACATCTGGAGATGTAATTGATGGTCCAGCACTCAATAATGCGCTGATTGATATACTCGATAAAGCGATTGGTCGTGCAAAAGCGAACGGTAGAAAAACAGTCCAAGAGAAGGATTTATAAAGAATATCCTTAAGAGGACTGCAAATTTATTGTTCATAAACATCTGCAAGGAAAATTTTTTTTTATTAAATTAAAATCATTCTTTTTTTTTATATCTGAAAAATTACTAATTTTCCTATGTATTCTTATTTTTAATAAAAATATGTTATTGTAGTTATAACACACACAATAAACACGATCTAATAGAATAAAAAATTCTTCATAAATCGCCTTATCTTTATTCTTTTCTTGTATGAATAGAATTTTTTATTCTTTTCTCTTCCTTTTAAGCAAGATTATTATTTTTAATGGCAATACTTAATTTTATATCAAAATTCTTTATCAATGACAAAAACCTGTATCGATACGACACTTCTTAATCTTTGCAAAGCTTTCTTAAGTTTTTTTACTCTTTCAAAGGGACCAGACACTGCAATAATTTCTAAACATTTTTCAAATTCAAGATGTACGTGTAAAGTTGATGTAATAACATCATAGAAATGATGTTGAATGTCATTTTTCAAGATTTCGTCTGTTTGTTGGACAGAGGCGTATATTGGTCTAGAATCATATTCGTGATCATGGTATTTATCATCATGATTAATTTCATGATAATGCTCTGTAATATCTTCCTTTTCATGTTTATCGGTAAAATGTTCATGAAGCATAACTATTGGAATGCAACCAACAACATTTCCAGAAGCTTTTGGAATAGTTTCTTCACTAGCCATTAAAGCATACATTGCTTTCCTTATGCTATCTGATCTCGAAATACCAATATTATTCCTGAAAGCTTCAAATTTGTCGTATAAATCTTTAGGAAGTGAAACTGTAAAGCGCTTATATTCTTCCATTTTAGACATCTTAATTTTTATAAAAATAGTATAAACTTATTTCCTAATTAAAATAGCTATCGGTACGCTAGCTTCCCGCCATTGAGCTATCTTGCCAGAAAACTCCAAATTTAATTTAACTCTGCCGTGATCGCCTAGAATTACCATTAGAGAATTATTTCTAAGTTGTTTGTAGTTCCCTAAAATCCATTTGTCAGTACGAAGTATTAATTTATCAATTAAGTCTTCGGGAGTTCTTTGTTTTAATGCTTGTTGCTGTTTGTGAAGATTTTCAAAATCTAAATAATGCATCCAAGATACTTCAAAATTATTAATAACCTTCGCAGATTCAACCCATGTAGCCATATCCGTTTCTTTTGGAATCGAATTAGTACCTCCATCGTATCTATCTAAGTCTTTTTTTCTTCCAACAAAGCAGGATTTCTTTCCGCGTTCATTTAGATATCTTAGCAAATGAAATCCGTTGGGTTCAAACTCGAATCCTCCATACATAATTTGATGTAAAACGCCTAAAGTATAAGGGTTTTTGGTGGAGAGAAGCAGCATTACTTCGGAATTTGTTATCATAAATTCGGGTTTATTAAATGTAAGTTCAAATAAACCAAAATTATCAATTGTACTAATACTAATTCGTTCAATACCGTGATAGAGATCAACAACCTCTTTGACGGGTTCTGGAATTATTCCAGAGGGTGGATCGATACCTAGCAACTTTATAAAAGTGGAAGGTATTTGATTTAAGTAACATTTGATTGTCTGAAGTTCACTCATAACGAATCATTTCTCTTTTATTCTTAAATTTATAACTATTAAATTGATATTAAGTACAATTTATGATAAAATAACAACGGTTTATTATTTTTAGTATTGTTATTTTATTTATATTACTAGGTACAAATTCACCTATTATAATCGTGGATGTGAGTATGTGATGAAATCTATATATTTTGATTTAACTAACTCAGGAATCTCTGGAGATATGTTATTAGCATCGTTATTAGGTTTAATACCTGATACAACTCAAATCCTCACAAATTTGAGAGATTTAAAGAAAAAGTTAAAAGGGGTATCTAAATTAGAACTTGATCTCAGGCAGGTTAAAAGGATGGGGATTGAGACTAATAAACTTGAAATAATAATAGAGGAATCTAAAATGCATAGATCTCCAGAGGATCTTTCGAACGCTCTCGAGGAGTATCTTAATGAGAAAGATTTTTCGAATAAAGCTAAAGAGTATGCAAGGAAAGTTTTAAGTACTTTATTTAAAGCCGAAGCTGAAGTTCATGGAAATTTAATCGAAAATATACACCTTCACGAATTAAGCTCAGTTGACACATTAATTGATATTTTGGGAGTGACGAAACTTATTGATACAATAGGGGGATTTGATACTAATTTCTCATATTATTGTAGCGAAGTGCCTTTGGGTGGTGGAAAAATAAAAAGTGCGCACGGAATCTTGCCTATTCCCGCTCCAGCTACAGTAAAAATATTAGAAAAATCTAATCTCTTTTTAAAAGGAGGACCTATTGAAACTGAATTAGTAACGCCTACCGGAGCAGCGCTATTGGTAAATTTGCATCCAACCTATTCAGAATTTGTTCCCTCTATGAATCTATTAAAAATATCCTGTGGGACGGGACAAAAAGAGTTTAACGCTTTTTCGAATACTATTCGTTTGTTTTACGGAGAAACTAAGCACTTGATGAGTTCTAATATGTTGCATCCTCTAAGTAATTACATTGAGGAAGTCAGTATTTTAGAAACTGCTGTAGACGATGTATCAGGAGAGATTTTAGGCAATTTTGTAAATATTTTAGGAAATGAAGATATTCTAGATATTCAAATAATCCCAAGCATTACTAAGAAAAATCGTCCTGGCCACATCATAAAGATTATTTGTGATCCTTCTCATAATTATGATTTAATACTTAAAACTTTAAGAGAGTTGGGTACGCTTGGTGTAAGATTTTATTCAAGCAAGCGCGTTTGCATAGAACGTAAAATTGTGAATGAAAAAATAGAAATCAATGGTAAATGGTATGAACTGAATTTTAAAATTTCTTTGATTAGAAAAGGAGAAAAAACAGAAATAATCAATATCAAACCTGAATTTGAAGATTTAAGTTTAATCAGCAAACAAACATCTCTGACTATTAGAGAAATACTAATTTATTGTCAAAATGTGATAGAAATGCTTTACAAGAATAATTTATAATCGTGGCTTACGCTATTCATTAAAAATCAAAGAAAAAAAAAGTATCTTTTTAATTTAATGGCAGTACCCGGATGGTTTTAATAGTCATCTATATGGAATTCTTTTAAGATATATTCGTCCTTAACTATTTCTTCAGAAAAATCTTTCAAACGTTTTATTTCGATTTTAATTTCTTTTTCTTTACTTAATTTGCCTAATTCATGAAAAATTTCAGCAGCCTCGGTAAAAGATTTTATGCATTCGTCGTAATTACCTGATATTTCGAGATCTTCAGCAAGAAAAGCTAAACTCTCTGCAACATCTAATTTTCTACCAATTTTCTTTTGAATTTTTAATGCTTGATAGGAATATTTTAACCCTTCCACATGATTTTTAAATTTAGAATGGGTTCTTCCTAAAGTTCGTAAAACCATGGCTTCTTCGTTTTTTAGGTTGTTTTCCTTACAATGTTGTAAAAGATTTTCCAAAAACAAAATTGACTCTTTTTTGTTAATGTCTTTTGATGAATCTGACTGGTTTAAAGTTTTATCAAAACTCTCTAGTGCATTAAGAACATCGCCACTTTTAAAAAATTCTTTCGACTTCTTTAAATTATCAACTGTTGCGACCATTGGTCTCAACTAATAGTTTTCTTTTTTTTTTATTAGATTTAGAATTAAAGAATTAGAAATATCAATAATAATTATATCGATCTATATATTTATACTTTTACATTTGAAGAATAAGGTGTAAGGATAATAAAAATAGAGCGAAAATTTATTAATGTCTAATTGGGTTAAACATTAAGTAATATTTATCCAAGGTGCAGAGAGGGTTTATTCAAATATGCTTCTAATTAAACGAAGATCTCACTCAAAAATTAATCTAAAACATTAAAAAGAACAAAATTAAAAAAAAAAAGGTGTATTTTAAAATATTCCTATGGGTCCTAGTAATGGCCCAAAAATGCATAATAAAACAATTGATATTCCATAGATGATCCCTACGATCTTAATCTTATCCTTTCTTTCTGGTAAGTCATATACATAAAATGTGCCAATGTAGAAATGAAAGTAGCCAATTAGGAATATAAATATCGGATTATACCAATTCCAAAATGTATATTCCCATATTAAATAATTACCCCAATTCAATAAAATTTCAACGAAGACTGAGAAAATTGCGAATCCAATTGCCATAGCCCATCTGTTCGGTAATCCAAACATTTTTTTATTCTTATCTTTAGGTAAGAATTTAGTAAAGACTATTCCGGCAATAGAAAACATAAAAGCAATTTCTATGTTCCAGCCAATTAGAATTATATAAGCACTTGCTCCCGGAGTAGTCCAAAACGCTGAGTAATTAGAAAACGCAAATACTAATCCATTCCATATCTCATTAATAAGATCTAGGCCTAGTAATGTTAATCCAGCGAAGACAGTGCTCCAATTGTTAGTTTCTCTTGCTTTTTTGATCTCAACACCATATATATATAAAACAATAACAAAAAGAGTTATAACATACCAACCTGTTACAGGATTTAATTGTCTCAATTTTGATAATGCTTCAACAGAAGCTGGTGTAGGTGCCATAACATACACTTATTTTTTAATCTTAAATTTAGTTATATGATTATACAAAATCTTGGTTTTACTTATATAAATTACTTTCTCATTATAAACTGAACATCTTACATTACTCGAAGAAAAAACTGAATGATAAAATGAAAGCAAAAAATTTAGTCTTAAAAAGTGAATTTATTCTGCTATTTTATTTGCAATTAACGCCGCAGAAGCTCCTGCTCCAAAACCATTGTCTATATTAACAACTAACAATCCAGGCGAACAAGATTGTAACATCGTTGTTAAAGCACCAATGCCTTTTTCTCCTAAACCGTAACCACTAGAAATAGGAACTCCAATTACTGGAATGTTCACAAGCGCAGCAACTACTCCGGGTAATGTCCCCTCCATACCTGCACATACAATGATTACTTGAATACCCTTTTTGATCATTTCACTGAGAGGTGTAAAAAGACGATGAATTCCCGCAATCCCTAAATCATAACTGGTAATAACCTCGCAACCCATCGATTCTGCTATCACTTTTGCTTCTTCGGCAACGGGAATATCTGAACTCCCAGCCGTGATTATACCTAATTTTCCCCCCTTTTTTTCAAATTTGTAGGTTTTTTCCTTTATTATCAAGGTTTTAGCGAATTCATTTATATCTACGGAATAAGCTTCGCTATTTTCGAATTCTTTTGATATTAGAGAGATTAAATCTTCTGTATATCTTGAAACAATGGCAAACCTATTTTTATTCAAAAAAGAGTAAATAATATCTAAAGTTACTTCGGGTTTCTTGTTTTCAGCATATATAACCTCAACGATACCAGTGCGTACCTTTCTAAAAATATCTAATTTAGCAAAATCTCCAATTTCTTCAATAGCATTTGCTTTTAACAATTTCTCTGCTTCTTCGACTGAGCACTCTTTTTTTAACAACCGATTTAATATTTCTCTGATTTCATCCACTCTCAATCACCGAATTAAATTTCGTAAGAGGTTATGTTCAAACCTCAATACTCATAAAAATCTTTTAGTCTTAATAAATTTACAAAGATATTCCAACTTATTTTTTTTTCGCATTTTCATTTAAATAGGTTTAAATCAGATAGAACAGATCTCACGGAAAAATTGACGCAGTTCAGCAACCTTGTTGTAAAAGAATTTTTTCGCTAAAATTGGTTATTATATTGTAATTCGATTTTTTAATACTTTTCATTAAAATTTAGAATTTAAACAATTCTTATAGTTTTTAATTAGGTGAAATTGCTAAATCACAAATAATTAGTAAAAAAATCAATAACATTAAGCAATTTATTCGTTTTATTATCCATTGCTAACCTTACACATTCTATTTTTGCTATCAGAATATTATCTGATTCCCTAAAAATCTCGTGTCGAAAAGTAATAGATGATGTTCCTATTTTTATTATTTCAGTTTTAACAATAACATAATCGCCAAATTTTGCTGAACCTTCATAAGTTATATCGACTTTTTTTACCCCAAAAACAGTTCCTTCATGAACGGTTTCTTCAATTCTTTTAGGTGAAAGTACATCATTCATGAAGCTTACAAATCCATCATCAAAATATACTAAATAGTTTTTAAAGTGAACAATACCCATAGCATCTGTATCGTTGAATCTAACTTTAATTCTTGTGGAGTTTTTCACATTTGACAATTGATTTTTAATTGATTTTTCCATCGTTTTATTTATAATAATCTTAATTTTATCTATTAATTCTAAAAATCAAATGATACATTTGATATTTATTATTTTTCGTTGATTCTATCGTGAAAAATCGTGAAGTTTAGCCCAGCTATAGTATGAACTGCTTGGTTTCAAATGGGGCTGTATTAAAATTGCTGATTCCACATAATTAACAGTTTTTAATAGAGTAGCAAATTTCCATTTAACATTTGAAAACTTTTTTTGATATAATATATTATCTTTTATTACAACCAAAAATTACACAGAGTGAGATTAAATGTTTGATTATAAATCTTATAAAGATGTTGATTTAAAAGGAAAGAAAATTTTGATGAGAGTCGATATTAACTCTAATATCGACATCGAAAATAACAGAATTC
The DNA here is from genome assembly GCA_964508365.1 of uncultured archaeon. Classification (GTDB taxonomy): domain Archaea; phylum Asgardarchaeota; class Lokiarchaeia; order Sigyniarchaeales; family SOKP01; genus SOKP01. Next base: position 9,087 of record CAZDTP010000027.1, on the reverse strand, counting down.
GCGAATCACCTCGTATTCACGCGCTAATCCCCTCATTAGAAGAACTTAAAGATAGTGCTGTAGTAATTATGGCACACCAATCTCGTCCAGGTGATAAAGATTTTACATCTTTAGAAATGCACGCTGCAGAAATAAGAAAATTGTTAGATCGCCCTGTTAAATATGTTGAAGATGTCTTCGGAGAAAAGGCAATTAATGCAATTCGAGATCTTAAAGTGGGTGAAGTATTAGTCCTAAATAATGTACGCACTTGGGATTTGGAAAATAAAACTTTTAAAGACTTCTCTGAAGCTGGAAAATTAGAAATGATTCAAACTCTTTCTCCATTGTTTGATTACTTCATCGCAGATGCATTTGGAGCAGCCCATAGAGCACAACCTTCGATAATAGGATGGCCTACCTTACTAGCAGGTCCTACAACTGTTAAGGAATTTGAATACATGAGTAAAATTTTAGAGTCTCCTGAAAGGCCAATGGTTATGCTTATTGGAGGAGCTAAAGCTTTAGATAAGTTTAAAGCAATGAAATTCAATTTTGAAAATGATAAATTAGATTACGCACTCTGCTCTGGTCTAACAGCTATATTAATCTTTGAGGCGATAGGAGTTGAAACCGGAGAACCAAATCGAGCAGCAATAGTAAAAGATTTAGATAAAGCAAAGGATGATATTAAGGAAACCTACAAAAGATTTAAAGACAAGATCATTTTGCCAAAGGACTTAATAATTGAAGAAAACGGGAACCGTAAAGCAATCTCTATCAGTGAATTAAAGGATTACAACTCTGTAACTGGTGATATAGGTCCTAAAACTACAGAAGAATTCAAAGAAATTATAATGAAAGCAAAAACAATTATTGCTAACGGACCACCTGGTATTTTTGAAAAAGAAGTATTTAGAAAAGGTACCTTTGATATGGCTGAAGCAATGGCATTAGCAACTAAAAAAAATGGAGCTCTATCTGTAATTGGTGGAGGAGAAATGGGAACTGCAGCAGAAATGTCAGGTTATGCTCAAGATGTTTCCTTTATTTCTACTGGTGGGGGTGCTATGCTAGAAATATTATCAGGAAAAGAAGTGCCGATGGTTAGAGCTTTAAGAGAAAAAAAACCATAATTCTATTTTTTTTAATATTTTATTATTTTTTTAATTGACATTAGAATAATTAACTCTTTTTTTATCATTAAATTAACACTCCTTAAATTTAATTAAATGTTTGATAAGAAGTAATTCGAAATTCTTCGAAGATTGATAAAATATTTATTTTTTAATAATATAAATTATTTATCTCAAATTTTAGTATTTTTTATGCTTAAATTAGAGAAAACAATCACGGGCCCGTGGTCTAGCTCGGTATGACGTCCGCTTGACGTGCAGAAGGTCGTGCGTTCAAATCGCGCCGGGCCCACCATATTACAAAATACAAGGATTAAAATGCCGATAAGATTTCGCTGGACATCAAAGGAATACATACCAATTGCTCTAATGCTATTCGGTGCGTGTGGAATTTTTCAAGTCTTGTTTATATTTTTAGCTCAATATATACTGGGAGTAGGGAATTATGTAGTCGTAATATTAATACCGATTGGCACAACCATAGCTCTGTTTTTTGGTGTAGTTATTATATTTGAATCTTTTGTCCAAGTTGAAAAGAGGAAGAAATTCAGAAATCAATTTCAAAAATCAAGGTTGGAGTCATCTAAATTTCAAAAAATACTATATTTTCCCATTATTAGACCGATAATAATAGTTTTTCCTATTTTTGCTATTATATTTATCTGTACCTACGGGATATGTCTGATTTTTTTAGATAGTGTAATTGCATTTTTGATTTCTGAAAATTTAGCAACACTAATCTCATTACTTATAGCTAACCTGATTGAAAAGAAATATGCAAAGATAAAAAGGTTTTAACCTTTCACAAACTATACAATCTTGAAAGAATTGTATATTCTATAATAATTTTTATTTTTTCTCTCAGCTAAACTTTATATAATTGATCGTTTAAAATTTAATTGTATCTGCGAGAAAATCTTTAAAATTGATTTAAATTACAATAATGAGGTTTTTATAAATAAAGAAGCTCGAAGTTCGATGTCCATCTTGCTTAAATAGAGGTTATATTGAAATCTCAGAGGAAGAAGTGGAAAAAGCCGCAAGAGGAGTTTTTGCAGTAAATGTCTCAGAAGGAATAACTTGTGAACATTCTTTCGTTGCTTACATCGATAAAAATCTTACAATAAGAGACACTTTCATAGCAGATTTTCAACTAGAGCTTCCTGAAATAACTTCCCCACAAGTTCAAGAACCTGAAACTCCTCCTCAATTAGAAGCAATTGATGTGAGCCTTATCAAACTTAATTTAACAGCCTCCTTAATAGTAAACATAATTCGAGCGATTTTTCTTAAGAAAAAAGTATTGATACTTACTGATCAAGCATTTATGGTTGATCAAGTTCACAATTTTTTTGATTACATAACGAAAAATTCCTTTGACGCCTCTATACTGATAATATCAGAAGAACAATATCAACCCGAGAATTTTAAAGATTATATTGTACTAAAAAACAACCAAATTCTTCAGGATAACGAGGATATTCTTAATCCAAAGAAGATCACTATTGAAAGAACTTTAGTAAGAAAATTTTTAGAAGAATACGAACTTATTCCAAGCGTTATTTATTTGCATAATGGAATCCAAAAAACTTACGAACTTTCTGAAACTATTGTTGATAGAGTCAAAAATTTAAAAAAGAAAGAGAAACTTATTTCTATAGAGGTAATTGAAGAGATAGCGAATGTTCACAACGTTAAAATCCAATTAGCATACTTAGAGTTTCTTTACGAGATAGTTGAAAATTATTTCAAGGTTAAGATCCCAAGAGCTTCAGTGGTTTCTAATTTTCTCAGTACTCTATAACGAAATCTGTTATTATTTGGAAATATTTTTGTAATGTTAAGAGTCCGCTATATTTATATACATAATTGTCTTAATGATACGTACTGCCAAAATTCATTAAAAAAAAACGAGCGGAATAAAATGTTAAAAGTTGTTATTAGAAACATAATTTATACCATTTTACTCTCTATCATACCATTCTTTTTCGGATTGGTTCTGAGTTTTCTGTTTATTCGATTACTTCCCGGTGACCCAGTTCTTGCATATCTACCTCATAATTTTACAGCAGAAGAATATTATACGATGCTTCATTTATTAGGGCTCGATCAACCGTTGATTGTCCAGTTCTTTAGATATCTTTCTGATCTCTTTTCAGGAAATCTAGGGATTTCTATGGCTATCGCACCATATCAACCAGTAATTGAACTTTTAACTGCGAGAATTCCAGCAACTATTGAATTTACAATATTATCGATTGTTTTAGGCTTAATCACAGGTATTGTACTAGGTATATTATCAGTTAAAGTTAGATACAGATTGATCAAACTATTGATTCAAATTCTCATTATTTTAGGAATTTCGATGTCAATGTTTGTCGTAGCAATGTGGGCCCAATACACTTTTGTATATCAATTGGGAATTTTTTCAGTCTTTGGAGATCCATTTTTACCGTCTTGTATATTATTTCTGTTAACTTTATTTCTCACGACAAGACAAGTTCGTTCTAATTATTTGAAGAAATCAGAGGAAAAACATATTTTATCCAACAGCATGAAAATAATCTTTAATTTAAGCATATTAATTACCAGCATTTTCCTTCTCGAAGTTACCTTTGGAATACATGGATTTTTTGATCTTTTTATGAGTGCAATTCGAAATAGTGACTACTGGTTAGTCAGGGCATGCGTATTTATTCTAATCGTACTTCCCGCAATTATTCTATTGCTATCAAACATCTTTTACACAATTTACAATTACTTCTTAGAAGAAAGCCGATCGAAAATTATTACTAAATACCTCGGGAGAACCGAGCAAATGGTTGAAGAAGGCGCTCGATACGACTTCAATACAGACCAGACATTTAAAGATTTTACACTTTATCGCTTAAAATCTCCATTAACAATAATTGGATTAGCGATTGTAGCGTTTAGTATTATTGTTGCTATATTTCCACAAATATTGACGCCATTGACATTACAGCAAGTAACGGGCATTTATCCAGGGGCTTGGGATCAGCCATCTGCGACTCATCCCTTAGGACAAACTAAATATGGACGCGATGTACTTGGATTATTAGCGTATGGTGTATCAACATCGATAATAGTTTGCAGCTTGTCTGTTCTCATAGGAATTGTGATAGGATTATCATTTGGTTATCTATCTAAAGTTCATAGGTGGGTAAAAGAGTTAGTATTGGGGCTTATGGTAATCCTTTTCATTGTACCTAGTATTATAATGCTCTTTATATTCCTAAGTATTTTAGGGAGTAATATTTTAGTAATAATAAGCATTATGGCAATGTATATGATCCCAGGAGTCACTTTATTAATCAGTAAGGGAAATTACAGCTTTAAATTAACCACAAAGAAAGTAATTGCATATTTCCCATTATTCATGGCATTCAATATTTTGCTGTTCGAAGCAATAGGCTTTCTTGGATTGTCCAATCCGTTGCTTGTACAATTAGGGATCGATATCAGTACCGCAAGACTCCATTTATTCGATGCACCATGGGCTTCTTTTTGGCCAAGTTTGGCGCTTTATGTTTTAGTAATGGGATTTTTTATGCTTCATTATGGCTTGAAAGAACCGATACCAATAGTTAGAAGATCGTAAAAATTTTAACCTTTTTTTTTAAAATTTTTAGAATTCATGTAATATAGATCGTGAAACACACCTTTCACGAAGTGAGATAGGTATCTGGATGAGACGAGGATATTCCGTTGAGCTAATTTCCTAATAATTGATCAATAGAAAGACTAGTAAGCTTTATGGTAAAAATTAATACAAATATGATTGTTTAGTTGTTTTACTATAATATTTGTAAAACAATAGTTTTCTATTTGAATCTATCGAAATCCAACTATCTGCATTTTTGTCCCACTATCTACCAACTTCTTTATTATCCAAGTGAAAAAACCTTTTAGTTTCTCATAATCTAACAAAGTTTAATTTTATTTAATAAATTCTGTAAAATAAAAAAAGGTATGCGCCACCCGGAAATTTTCCGACAAAAGTATACAATATATATACCACCAGTGAATTTTTTACCTTTAGGGTAAATAATTATTTAGTTTTTAGAGATTGTCCGACAATACCCGGGAATATCATTGTATTTCGTTCAATCTATCAATGAATCTTATCGAAATTAGTAAAATAATAATGACTTTTCCTTTATAAATTAAGGGCTTATATTTTTTATCAGGAGGATCATGTTAAATAATAAAAGTAAAAAATCTCCCTGGAAACACCAAAATATACTATGACCATGTGATCCATATTTCAGGAGACTTTATTATAAAATCAATGAATTAGTAAAGATGGGATTATCTAAGGAAGAAATATTAAAGAATTACTAACATTGTTTTTAAATTTCTAATTCTATATTATAATTAAACTTTCTATTGTTGAATTTAAAATGGAATGGGATAAAGCAGCAGAAATTAAAATTTGGTTGATAGGTCATAAAAGACCTTCTCACTTACCAGATATAATCCTAAAAAAAGCTGATTATAAATTAATGAATTCTGGATTACTAATATCTGGAATGGAAGAAGGAAAAATCGATTTTTTTCCAAATCATAGAATTATGCAAGTTAGGATTACTCCTTAATTTTTCTTTTGTTATTTCATATTATAGAAATTGAAGTTTATTCAAATAACAATGGAAATGAATTACCTGATCCTCAATTGCATTATTCTCAATTCTTTTATTTTGATTAAAATTTACTTTAGTTAATGATATGCTATATCATTATTTTATTATGAATTTACGATTTTGGTTATCAATTTAACTATAACAAAATGAAAGTTTTATCTTTTCAATGATGAATTCTCCAAAAAAGAATACTGGTTAAACTATTATTGAGTAGTGATTTCCAACATCTTTCCTTTTTGGAAGTATTTTAGAAATGGGTTAGTAATCTTAATCCAAAATAGAATTATCGTTGTTCTTGAATTTTTTACCTCCGAGGTAAATAATTATTGCTCTGGTATGGATAATGTATATATAAAAAGAATGCGCCGCCCGGGAATCGAACCCGGGTCGCCAAGTTATTGCGAGAATTTTTAGGTAAAAATCTCTTGGCAACCTGGCATACTAACCATTATACTCGACTGATTAAGAATCAGCCGAACTATACTAGCAGCGCTTTTTATTTAAGTTCTTTAATGATATGAAAAATACACTAAGAAATTAAAATTTAATCTTTTAACATAAAACTTAGAAAGATATGTTTTTCAGCTTAGCTTTTTAATTCAAAAGTAACTTCTGCGTTAGACGATATCCCGAATTTTCTCGCTTTTTCTCTTATGAATCTGTTCCGCTTTTCTTTTAGACGATCTAATAATATTAAAGCAGGAATTAGCGGAATAACTACTATCAACGGAAATGGTACAAATACAATCAAAAGCATAATAAACAGTGGTACAGAGAGATCATTAGCGAGTTGAGGGATAAATAACTCCATAAATTCAATATAAGAGAACACGACGGATAGTCCAGCATATCCTTTCAAAAATTGTCCATACCACCTCCCTACAGACCTAATTTCAATTGGCTTATGTATATCATTAGCTTTTTTTAATTTAGAATACAAAATGCCAGAATCCATAAGGAATCACGTAGTTGCAAACAAGCTACTTGCTATGCCAACTGCAAACATTAATAAGGCGAGAAAAGTAGTAAGTTCATCAATAAAACTGTCTGGATCTGAACCAACGGATAATGCTATGATAATTGGTGTGGTTAAAAGGAGAGATATGTTGATAGTCATAAGTGAAGTGAATAAACCCTCAGTAAGGAATTTGAAATCTTTATATTCCTTTTGATAAATCCCGTATTCGACTTTAGAACCGAAAATCTTTTTATGAATGTAAAGAAATAAAGGAGCGAAAAGATATCCACCTATCAGCATTCCTATGATAGAAGAAAATGGCATAATTATAATGAAAATTAAACCAATTTCAATACCTACATCTCGAATAGGAATAAAATACGTTAAATCTAGATGAGGAATTGATAGTGAGAGAGCGATAGAAAGACCCAAAATAAAAATACAATAAAAAATAAAAAGAGAATCGGTTTCGAATATTTGGATTTAAGCACATTTCAAATTTAGAGTGTAATTAGAATTGTATGTTATACAATTTTAGATACGATCTGTTTTATCGGATTAGTATTAATAAAATCTTCTAATTCTTTCAAACTGTTAGGTAAACCCTCTCGAACTCCAATCTCCTTACTTTCTAAATAGGACATTGCGGTTGCCATCTTAGAAGATTTCTCTAAAGTAAATCCATTGAGTTGAGATATTAAAAGACCACTAAGGAAAGCATCTCCAGCACCCGTTGTGTCTTCAACTGGTCCTTCGTAAATAGAACTATTTACAATGGTTTGACCGTCTGAGATTATGGATCCTTTTGGTCCGTCAGTAATAGATATTAGTTTTACTCCCATATCTAAAAATTTATGAATCATTGGAATTTTATCTGTCTCCTCTGTAAATTCTTGGGCTTCTTCTTTATTTAACGACACGACATCTGAGTTCGAGATTAAAATTTTCGCCCATTTTGGACTATTTTTAATGATTGACATACTAGGAGCAGCAAAGACTTTTCCATTATTTTCTAATGTAAGAGTAAGTGCTTTTTCGATTGCTTTGCATCCATTTTCTGAAGTCAAGGAAGTCCAAGCAAAAGCTTTGATATTTTGAAAAAAATCTTCTTTGACATCCTCGGGTTTCAACATGTTATTTGCACCTTTATATGCTAAAATACTTCGATCTTTTCCCCAATCTGTTTTTAGAATTACAGAAAAAGCAGTACAATCCTCATCAGTTTGAATGACATTCGACAGGTCAACGCCCCTCTTTTTCATATCATCTAAACATATATTAGCAGAAAAATCATTGCCTAATATCCCAATGTAAGCACTATTTAAGCCTAACATTGCGCTATTTGAAGCAATATTAGCAGCGGAACCTCCTGGAACGAATAAAACTCCTTCTACATTCAATTTGCGACTATATTCAATTGCTGTATATTTTTTAACGAGATCCTTATCAAAAAGCTCAAATCTAAGAATATCTTTAACTTGTAGCATACAATCAAGTGTACAACTACCAATTGCTATTAGTTCTGGATTCATTTTTAACACTCATTTAAATTGAGTTTAAGAATAAATTAAAAATAGAGTATAACCTTAAAAAATTTTGGTAGGTAGGAAGGAAGAGGAACTAAATATTGCTGATATCTAATCTCGTGATTTCAATTTATTTAACTCTTCTTCTAATTCTTTAACTTTACCATCAGGATCTATTGATGGTAATGCTCCACCAACTTCAACCTGAATCTCAGCATCGATTTCGCCTAATACTTCTTTTACTTGACTATCTGAGACAGCAGTATCTAAAGTCATATCATCGATTCCATCCGAAGTAATTTCTTGTGTTACTTCAAAGTCTTCCATATCAACTCCGATTTCGGTCATTAATTCTGTTAGTTGGGGGACTGACAATTGGTTCTTTAAAGCACCTAAACTAGCAGCGATGCCTGTCATAATGTCAGAAATATCTTTAACTGCGTTAGCTTGCTCAAGTTTAAACACCATTCCTTCTAAGTTCGTTCTAAAATGGTCAATTGCTCTAGCCTGTTTTTTAACTTGAAGATAATTTCGTGCGTGGAATTCGGATCCATCCATATCACCAGCCTTTCGTAATCTAACAGCTTTATCTCGAGCTTGTTTTGCTGTAATTTCCATTTTCTTCGTCTGTCTCATCAATCTCTTGTTAAATACTTTAAGTTTGACGGTTGCAGAACGAACAGTATCTTTTTTCTTGCCTCCTGAGAGCCAATTACTCATATCTTTAAGAAAACCCATTTTCAAACATCTATTTTTCGTGTTTTTATATAATATAAATAGATTTGAGATATATAATTTTTTGTAGACCAATGTTTACTGTAAATGTT
>CAZDTP010000026.1:0-49397 GCA_964508365.1 uncultured archaeon | reverse complement strand
TGAAGATGGTACCGATGTTTTCGTTCATTTCTCTGCATTAGCAGGTGGAGATGACGAATACAAAACATTAAACGAAAACGATAAGGTTGAATTCGAAGTTACTGAAGGTCAAAAAGGCCCTCAAGCTTCCAATGTTGTCGTAACTGAGAAAGCTCCTCCTCAATTTAACTCGTATAATCGAGGCGGAGGCGGCGGCAGACGAAATCGCTATTAGTTTAACTGAGTTAGTATAAATCTACAAATGTAATTTAATAAAATAAGTAGTAAATAATAATTAGTAAAAAACTCTTTTTGCGATTGTTATCTAACCTTATCTTTTTTTTTTTAATTTATTTGAAAATATCTAGTCCGTTTTAAAATTACGCATTTCATGTGCTACTACTGTGTTTCATTTCTTTTGATACTTTCATAAATCCTCTAATCATCTTTGCAAGCGGAAAACCCCTGAAAGATTTACCATTTTTTTTGCATGTTGGTAATGCGTATGGAATGACTGTCATGCTGCTCTTTTCAACATCCGTCATAACATATTTCTTCAATAATTCCATTTGAGAGTAAAATGTTTCCTTATCCTTCCAAGCTTCAATCAGTTTTACATTATATAAATTTGTCAATACCATTCCTGGTTGAAATATGTTAATTTTGATATCATTTTCACCCATTTCCAACTCCTTTGCTAAACATCGAGAAAATGCAACAACCCCTCCTTTAGAGGCAGAGTAAATAGTCATATTTTCCATTGGTCTATCGGCTCCACCACCTGATAATGTTATTATCCTCCCATATTTTTGTTTAATCATTTGGGGTAATACTGCTGAAATTGAATTTAATACTCCAATTAAATTAATTCCAATGATTGTTTTAGCGTCTGAATTAACCTTTTCAAGTGTTAAACATTGAAAGGGTCCATAAGTTAAGTTCACACCAGCATTAGCTACTAAGATACGAATGGATCCAAAAGCTTCAATGGTTTTGTCAATAAGGTTTTTAACGGCAATAGGATCAGAAACATCACAAGGCATACCGATAACTGAGTCGCCAAAATGCTTTTTAAATTCTGCTACAGTTTGATTTACACTAGTTTCATTTCGAGAGCAAATCGCTACTTTACATCCTTCTTTAAGGAATAATTCAGCTATTTTTTTCCCAATCCCACTTGTGGAACCGGTTATGATTGCAGTTTCATTAATCATTTTCATTTAAAAAACACCATAATTTTTAATTATATAGTAAAACTAAAGAATTTTTCGGTTCTGTTTTAGCCACTGAACTCCAAAGTCTACTATAGCACGGAGTGAAATCAATCGACTTTCTGCTAATCCAATCTTGCCTGGTTTGTAATTGATGTTTGATTCAAAGTCTCCTCCAAGCTGTGCAAAATCATCACTATCGACGTCTAAATCTTCCCATTCTACCCATTTTCTCTGATTATTTATTAGCATTGCGCATCCAGTTTTTTTATATCTTTTACCAGGAAAATCACTTCTATATTCAGCAAGATGTATGGATGAATTGTTCTCATGATTAACTCCTATCAATAAAATTTGTGCATCAAGTTCGTATAGGCGCGAAATGGGGGATCCTTCGCCAAGATCTCCTATTAATTCGTGATTTTTAGTTATTTTTTTTGCATTTTTACCCCATGCTGCAAAAGATGATGTTGGGTGATTACTCCTTAGGACATTAGGCCAATTTCTAAAAGTTTCAGAAATTTTTCCCATTCCTAAAGTGGGGGTAATTCTTGGTTCGAAAGCGGGCATCTCTTTTCTAATCGTATCCCACCAATCCTTAGGTACGGGGGGATGATGCCATTGAGATGGTTCAGAGTTGCCGCTGGTAAAAGTCGGCATTACTAAAGTGCCCTCGGGAGTTAAGATTTGCAGTAAAGCTCTAATAACTGATACTGGTCCTCCAACAGTCCAGCCAATTTTACTTAGTGAACTATGCATAATTATTATAGCCCCCGGTTTCACACCAAGAGCTTCAAAATCGCGTTTTAAAGAAGTTATTGTGTTAGGCATTGTCGTATAATTAACAACGATACCCTCAGCTTCCGCCTTTCTATCCATTTCCATAATAATTAAAATAAGATAACTTATAATTACTTTGCCCTACTTACTAAGGTTTCACTGAAATGCAGTTTTTCAACAGAGTGATGCTTTTCGCTCTTGCTTTTAGTAGCGTTTTTTCTACTATTCCTTCCATTTCTTTGGATGGAAGAACTTTTTCTTTTAATATTTTTTTAAAAAGTAAATATTCGTCTTTTCTACTAATGAATGGATCGACTCTTTCTGAGTGTATGCATTCGTCTATAGGTTTTTTTTTCCCGTTGTGATTACCTTCTGTAAGATCAAATTTATATTTATAATACACTAAAAAGCAATGAACCATAGGTACATAAGGAATTTCGTATTTTTTTAGAATTTCGTTAACCCCGGCCGTTATCTCCTCCGTAAATTTATACACGCAGACGTGTTTATAAAGCGGGATATTAAGTTCTTGCGCCAGACCTGCGATAACGGCATGTTTGGAGGTGCATGATCCTTTTCTTTCTTTAAAGATTATGATTTTATCTTCATAATTTGTATTATAACCGTAATCAATCTTATGCACATAGTCACAAGCTTCCCCAAAGGTTTTTATTCCTAAGTCTAAAAACTTAATTGAAAGTTCTCCAAATGGTTTAATTTCGGCATCAGGTAATTTATCATACGAATCCATACGATTAGTTTTAATTGAATAAATTTAAAGGATATCTCTATATTCTATAGAATTTTCTTAAGATTAGGATATATTTCATCAAAAAGACTCTTTACCTCTTTTTAAGCAAAAGTAAAATATAATTGATCTTCTCCATTATTACTCCTATACCAATTATATGAATAATTTTCTTATACAATGACTATTTTAGAAGATGCTTCAAGCAGCAATATCACTAAAGAAATGCACCAGATTGCTGAAAAAGAAAGAATTGATGTTAAAAAGTTAATGAAAAATATCTTAAAAGGAGAAGTAGTTATAATGAAAAGAGATAATTACCAACCTGTGGGTATAGGTTATCCTTTGAGAACTAAAATTAATGTTAATCTTGGAACATCTTCTTCAGCTATAAACCTAGATGAAGAATATCAAAAGGTAGATATAGCACAGAAATATGGCGCTGATACCATTTCAGATCTTTCAATGGGCGGAGAAATTGATGAAATTAGGAAGAAAATAATGGAAATTTCAAGCGTTCCAATAACGACTGTCCCAATCTATCAAGTAGTAATTGAAGCAGAACATGTATCGGGAATAACAGAAGATTTGATCTTTAAAGTAGTAGAAAAACAACTCAAAGATGGAGTAAGTTCGATAGTCTTACATTCTGGGTTTACTCTTGACACATTAAACACTATGAAAGGAAAAAGAATAATGAAAATGGTTTCAAAAGGAGGAAGCTTGACTGCTTCTTATATGAAATCTAACGAAATCGAAAATCCTTTTCTACAGAATTTTGAGAAACTTCTCGAATTAATTAGAGAATACGATGTAGTATTAAATTTAGGAAACGCTTTAAGAAGTGGTTGCATTCACGATGAAGTTGATGAATTTCAGCTTTCTGAAATAAAGACGAATAACAGATTAGCAAAAATGGCAAATAAATTCGGAATTCAGGTGATTTTAGAAAGCTTGGGAGGTCATATAACCGCAAAAAATATAATCAAATGGGTAAAACTACATAAGAAGATAACCAATAATAGACCGCTTTTCGTATCAGGACCACTTCCGATTGACACGGCTACAGGGCACGATCATATTGCTGCTGCTATCGGTGGTGCATTTGCATCTGGGTTTGGCGCAGATTATATTTGTGCGATAACACCTGCAGAGCATCTTTGTTTACCTACACTTGAAGATATCAAGAATGGATTAATTGCTTGCAAAATAGCAGCTCACGTAGGAGATTCTATGAAATTTGGTTTGAATCACCTTTTTAACGACGATTTGGAGCTTTCTATGAACCGGTATTTAAAAAACTGGAAAGAGCAATTTAAATATTGTATAGACCCTGATGAACCAAAAAAGAGACATCTAACTGATGAAGAAATTTGTACTATGTGTGGTAAACACTGTGCACTCTCTATCTCAAAAAAAATATTTTAACTATTCCTGTTTTTGTTTGTATTTAATATATTCACAGACTTTAGCTAGGGCGTTTACGGGTCGATCCCACAGTTTAAAAAGCAACGCTCCGTTTCTTCTTAGTCTCTTTGACCAAGGGCTCGTAAAACTCATAGGATTGATATAGAAGATCGGTACGGAATATTCTCGACTATTTTTCATAGTTGGCTTCAGTAATTTTTCAGCTAATTTATCCATTTGTTCCTCGGATGGATTCTCAAATTCTGCCCATTTTGCAATCTTTTCGTTCAGTAAATAATCATTCATTACATCCTGAAACCCAACAACTCCATACTGAAAAATAGCATCAATTTCACCCGACTTCATTAAAATTTCAGGGAGATATATATAAAAATACGGAAGGTTCATATCGAACGTACAATCGACAGGATTATTAAAACCAGCAGTCGTGGGTAGGATCGTTTTCAATTCCTTTTGGAGCGATTCAGAAAATTCAGGAACATCAAGTCCATGTTTTTCTGCATTATTGGCAATCATAGCTCCTGGTCCTCCTGAATTTGTAATAATTCCTATTCGATTTCCTTTAGGTAAAATTTTATTTGACAGGATTAAAGCAATATCCAAGAATTCTTGAACATAATCCGTTTTGATAACGCCCGTTTCTTTAAATACGGCGTTGTACATTTTTGAGTCGCCTGCGAGTGACCCAGTATGGCTTTGTAAGGCTCTATTGCCTCCTTGAGAACCCCCAACATAAATCGCGATAATCGGTTTTTTAGGGGTTATCTCTCTTGCCAATTCTAAAAATCTCTTTCCACGTTTTAACTCTTCGATGTAAAGCCCTATAACTTCTGTTTCTTCGTCATCTTTATAGTATTCCAAACAATCTACGATGTCAATATTTGCTTCATTTCCAACGGATAAGGACTTGCTTAATCCTAAATCTAAATTTTCTGGATCAAACCAGATGTGTGAAGAAAGCGTTCCACTCTGAGACGCAATAGAAAAATTTCCTTTTTTCAAATGTTCCCATATAGCTATATTAAACGCACTGTTGCTGTTAGTCTTCTCAAACCAATTATTAAAGACGCCCAAACAATTTGGACCAATAAATCGTATCCCATACTTCTTAGCAATTTCGTTAATTTCTTCTGTGAGAGTGTTTTTGCGGTCGCCGGATAATTCGCGAAAGCCCCCAGAGATTAATATGATCTTATCCACGCCTTTTTCCCCACATTCTTTAAACACTTGAGGAACGATTTTGGCTGTTAACACAATAACAACAAGATCAGGAATCTCAGGAACATTTGAGATGGTTTTATAAGTTTTAAAACCCATAACTGTCTCTAATTTAGGATGGATCGGGTAGACATTTCCGGAATATTCGGATTTTATTAGGTTCATGATTTGAATTGCTGCTAAAGAACCTCCTTTATTATTAGCACCATAAAAAGCGACACTTTTAGGATTTAAAAATCCATGGAGGAAATGATCTCTACTCATAAATCTTCACTTATAACAAAAAATATTTGATTCTTTTAATATTTAAATATATAAATTTAGATTTTGTATTTTAGTTGATAAATAATAAAAAAAGTAATAAAAAAAAGTTGAATTTATTTAATTCTTTTTAATCTCTTTTTCAGTATGAAATAAATACCAAGGCTTAAAGCCACTATGAAATAAAGAACATTATATCCCGGAATTACTGGATTTGTAGAACCGTTAGGCGGGGGAATTTGAACGATAATTTCTATACAATTTGATAATGTATCTCCATAATCATTATGTGCCACTATAATGAAGTAATACGTTCCATCAGCATAACTACTCAAAGAATGAGTTAGAATATTCAGATCTCCTTCCAAGAGGGTTAAACTTCCATTAATTTCAGTAATAAAACTTGAATATTCATATACAGAGTAATTATTTGCTTGATTAGAACCTTCCCATACGAGAGTAAAGTTTCCATCATTATCAGGAGTTCCTGCATTTGAAGACAATGTAAATGAACCTGGTGGTCCTGGTGGTGGAATGCTAATAACAATAGTTAAACAATTCGAAAGAGTAGTTCCATTAATATTCTTTGCTTCAATTATGAAATAATAAGTTCCATTTGTATAATCCCCTAAATGTAAACTTAAAATCGAAATTTCAGTAGCTAGGATTGTTAAACTTCCATTGATTCCTGTAATATAACTCGAATGTTCATATACCGAGTAATTGTCTGCTCGATCAGACACATCCCATACGAGAGTAAAGTTTCCATCGTTGGGAATAGTATCTATAGCTGATAATGTAAGTGGTCCCGGAGGATTTGGGAATAAGACATCCACGCGTAGACAGTTGGATGATTTATTCCCATAATCGTTGTAAGCAACTACAATAAAATAATAAGTACCATCGATATAACCAGAACGTGGAAGTGAGAGAGATGTTGTACCTTCCAGTAGAGAAATTAGTGATCCATTTATTTCAGAAATGTAGCTATGATATTCATATATAGTGAAATTTTTTGAACTATGTGATTCATTCCAGGTTAAGGTAAATATACCATCATCATCAGGAATTCCTGCATCACTACTTAATAAAATATCTCCTGGTATTGGCTTGATTGAAACGATAACAGTATCTTCGATTCCAGATTTATTCTGATCATCAGAGTATCTTATTGTATAATTGAAAGTGCCGGTAGCAGATCGATTTATTGGGATAATAATGGAATTATCAGAAGTCCATGGAGTCCAATCAATCCAAGTATAATAATGACCTAGGATATTCTCTGCTATAACTTGATATTGACCACCTTTACCATCGTCATCATGAAGAACCCAATCTATTGTTTCATCACCTATTTCAGAAGTAATTATGTCTCCAGGATTGCTCGAAGATGGTTTTTTATTATATATAATTCCCGCATAAATATCATCGTTACTGATCAGATACCTTTCATCTTGCCAAGCCAGGATTGCCCCACCATCTCCATTACTAACTATATGTGGAGTTCGTTGATCATCCATAGCGGTACATAAAGCTATACCGTTTTCCTTCCATTGTATAATGCCCTCTGAATCTACTCGCTGAGCATAAATATCATTATTTAAGCCTCTAGAATCCTGCCAAGTAATGATAGCTCCTCCGTTGCCATCTTCACAAATATCCGGAAACATTTGATCACCAGAAGCATTGCATATGATATTACCGTTAGAATCCCATACATTATCTCCAGTTGCGTTAATTCGCTGGGCAAAAACATCTTCTCCGGTCGGTACTCCAGTATCTTCCCCCCATATTACGATTGCCCCCTCGTTTCCATCAGTACATATTTTGGTTGGTATTTGAGTGTCTGGTTTTATACATACAGGAATTCCATCAGGGTTCCATTGAAAATCTCCTGTGGAATTAATTCGTTGCCCGTAAATATCGTAATTAAAATTCCGCCTATCTCTCCAGGTAATTATAGCACCTCCTGTGCCATCACTGATTGTATGTGGTAATATTTGAGATCCTGTGTAAGTACATATTCCTGTACCATTAGGCGTCCATAAAGTATTTCCAGTTGCATCAATACGCTGACCAAACACGTCCTCACCACCATATCTGTAATCGCTCCAAGTAATTATCGCTCCATGATTCATGTCACTCACAATACTTATTTCTATTTGCATGTCATCTTCTGTGCTTATTTCTGTACCGTTAAGCATCCAAAGCATGGTTCCATCTGCATTAACACGTTGAGCATAAATATCCCAATTCCCAGTCCTATTATCCCACCATGCAATTATGGCACCTCCACTCCCATCGCTACATATTTGAGGTCGTTTTTGTATATTTGTATAGTTACTTATACCTAATCCATTTATAAGCCATTTTATATTTCCGCTTGCGTCAATCCTTTGAGCATAAATATCCCCCTCCCCGCTCCTATAATCTTCCCAAGTGACGATCGCACCTCCGTTGCCATCGCTGCATATTTGTAGATAATCTTTATGATTACTACCTGTTGCTAACGCAACGCCATTTTTAGACCACATGAGTTTACCCTCATAATCAATTCTCTGAGCAAAAATCGTCCTTCCAAGCCCGCTAGTGTCTCCTCTCCAGGCGATAATCGCGCCGTTATTTTCATCACTACATATTTGAATTTCAAAGGGATCGGATGCGTGAGAGACACAAATAGGAATATCAAATCCATTTAGGTGTTGCATATAAATGTCCGTTTCCGTAATAACGGCATTTCTTTGATCTTGCCAAGCAATAAAGGCCCCTCCCTCACCATCGCTTATGATCTTTGGATTATATTGTCGATCAATTGCTAAACATACGGCTGAGCCATTAGCTTCTAATAAGCTTTTTCCCTCTTTAGTAATTACTTGATAATATATATCAAAAATGTCACTCTCGGTTGGATCGTTTCTTTCATCATTCCACGTAATAATCGCCCCTCCATTACCATCGTGGCAGACTTCTGGTCCACGTTGATCTCTTATTGCATTACAAATTAATTTTCCATTAATCTCCCATTGAATATCTCCTGTAGAATTTACCATTTGTGCATATATATTATAAGCATTATAGCCCAGTTTTGCATCGCTCCAGACCATAATCGCACCTCTATTATTATCACTCGAAATTTTAAAATCTTGGTTTGAACCACTATCGGTACATATAGGAGTCCAATTTCCCCCCCATTCCAAACCACCAGTTGAGTTTATGCGCTTAACATAGAAATCACCATCATCTTCAATCGCTAAAAATGTCCCCCCAGTTCCATCAACACTAATTCCTTTAAATATTTGATCATTTGTTTCTGTAGTAATCAGTGTACCATTAGTACCCCATTGAACATCTCCCGTGGAGTTAATTCGTTGAGCGTAAACCTCATAATTTGACCATATTCTTTCATCACTCCAAGCAATTATTGCGCCGCCAGCAGCATCACTACACATATAAGCAGTATCTTGACTCCCTGCTTCTGTACAAATTGCAGTACCATTAGCGCTCCATAATGAATTTCCGGAGGAATCGATTCTCTGAGCATAAATATCATAATTCCCGTCCCTTCTATCTTGCCATGTAATAATCGCACCACCCATATTATTACTTATAATCCTAGGGTAATACTGAGTATCAATTTCTGTACATATAGGCACACCATTAATATCCCATTGAACATCTCCCGTGGAGTTAATTCGTTGTGCGTAAATATCCCCATAAGGAGAACCTTCATCACGTTGATCTTGCCATGTAATGATTGCTCCTCCAGCTCCGTCATTACAAACTTGAATCCGTCCTTGGTATTCATCTGCTGTACAGATTGCTGTACCATTAGGACCCCATAAAAAGTTTCCTGTAGAATTGAGCTTTTGGGCATAAATACCTGGTCCACTAACTCTTGAATCTTCCCATGCTAATATGGTACCTCCTTCTTCATCACTACACAACACAACGCTGCTTTGGGTTTCCAATTCTGTACACACGGGAACACCATCCTCTTGCCAATCACTCGCAACAGAAGATTTTAGGGTTTTATTGATCTCTGAATCTAGTGATTCCCCGTTGAATGTAACTTCTGAAGAGTAAAAGATTTTGGGAAAAGTAAAATTAAAAATCATCAACAATGAAAATATCAAAATTGTAATAAGATAACGCTTATCTGTCGATTTCATATTATTTTTTCCTTTATTGTTTTTTGCATAATTAGATTTGTATTATTAATTATGTTTAATTCCTTAATAAAGCTTAATTTTGACATTTATGGACATAGATTACCTCTTTTTTTTAAAGGCAATTATTAAACAAACCTAAGCAATTTAGATCAATAAACCGCTTTCCATAATTATTAGCAATTTCGTTAATTTCTTCTATTGGTGCCCATGCCCCGGATGCTCGGGAATTAGATTCAACAACAATTAAAAGAGCATCATTACTCGTAGCTGGATTAAAGGAGGCTTGTTTAGCTGAAGCAGGTGATTTTATAATTCCGATTTATGAAGGAATTATTTCTGAAGACGATATTATTTCAATAGGAGACGTTATAACTGGAAAGGAACATAGCCGTACTTCTGAATCAGAAATTACTGTATTTAAATCTGTTGGAATTAGTGCGCAAGACGTAGCAGTCGGAAAATTAGTTTATGACAGAGCCCTCGAAGAAGGAATTGGTCAAGATATTGATTTCTGATTTTATTTTTGATAGAATATGAGAGTCTCTAAATAAAAAGGATTTCATTTCTTGTTTAAAATATAACCTATATCTATAAGAGTTTGAAAAAATTAAATAAAGCATAATCATTAATTAAAAGAAAAATTAATTTGAATCAAAAAAATAGAAGGTAAAAAACTATGAGTGAAGAAAGAAACGGAAAAAAAGAAAATATATTGGATAAATTAAATAGCTCATTTATAGATTTCGTTGGCAATGCCTTTGGAGAAAGTGGGAAAGATTTCATTGAGGATACTTCAGAAAAAATCAAAGACTTTTCTTCTCAGTCAATTAAAAAATTTATGGAATTCTCGGATTCAGTTCTCGACAACCTTAAGCTCACAGAAAACGACCAAGTAATGAAAATGCGAGATAGCGTTGAGGATTTATTAAAACAAGCGGGTCTCTTAGAAGAGGACGAAGAAGATTTCTAATTTTATTAAGTTAAAATTAAGGAAATATAACTATTTTTATATTCATTTTTATTGTATCGAAACTCTAATAAGAAATTTAAAACTAAAGAGCCTTCTTGCTCTTTAAGAAAGATTTTATTTCATCAATTGTAGAATTAAATAGTTCTGAAATAACTGTTAAAGAAATATCCTCGTCCATTCCTAGTTTTCTATAATCTTGATAAAGTTTTACCCAAGTTTCTTTCTGGGCGTATTTTTCAGCGTGAACTGATTGAACATGCTCCCAATAAGGATGTTTTAACTTAATTCCACAATACGGGCAAAAACGAGTCTCATCATTTTGAGCTGACATAGATCTAACCTTTATAAGTGAAAAATAAATCTTTGTGTTATAAGTTAATAAAATACTATATGTTTAAAAAATTATCAATTTTCAAATATACAATTCCAAAATAAACAGAACAAAAGTTAAGTAAATACTAAAAAGTAAAAATGTCTCCATCCATCACTATTTCTCTATAATGATCTGGATCTGTATCACCTTCAGTATTAATAATTAAAATTATTTTATCCTCTGATAAACCTAAAGATTCTTTAAGATCGTTATAAAGATCATTATTAAGTATTTCTATAAGTAGTCCCAAACCTACAGCTCCCGATTCTCCAGAAACAATCTTGGGATCGCCCAACAGAGGTTTTGCGAACATTCTCATACCATTTTCAGAAATTCTATCTGAGCACGAGATAAAAAAATCAGAGTAATCTCTGAGTATGTCCCAAGCAATTATACTTGGTTTACCACAAGCTAACCCTGTCATTATCGTAGATAAACTACCACCAACCGCATGAGGTTTGGTATCTCCTATTTGTGCCGATTTATAAAGGCACGCAGCATTGTGGGGCTCGATGATAATTGTAGTGGGTCTCTTACTACCAAAATTATTCATTAGATAAGCTTGAATTCCTGCAGCTAATGATCCAACACCCGCTTGGAGAATAACATGTGTTGGAACGGATTCCCCTTCTTTTTTTAGCTCCTCTAATACTTCATCAATCAGAGTAGCGTACCCCTGCATAATCCATTTTGGAATGTCAGTATAGTCTTCCCACGAAGTATCTTGAATTAATACACTGTTATTTTTAGTGGCAAATTCTGCTGCTATTTTAACTGTAGCGTCGTAATATTTGTCTGTTACTATAACCTTTGCTTTTTCCTTCTCAATATTTTCTACTCTGGTTTTCGAAGAACCTTTAGGCATAAAAACTACAGCGTTCTGGTTTAATTCTCTAGCAGTCCATGCAACTCCTCTTCCATGATTACCATCCGTAGCAGTGACAAAAGTGATATCACCAATTTTCTTTTTGTATTCAGGTGATTTCAATTTTTCAAATGACAGTTTATTAATGTCAATACCGAGC
This sequence comes from uncultured archaeon, assembly GCA_964508365.1. Taxonomy (GTDB): domain Archaea; phylum Asgardarchaeota; class Lokiarchaeia; order Sigyniarchaeales; family SOKP01; genus SOKP01. The sequence continues at coordinate 37,235 of CAZDTP010000026.1, read as the reverse complement.
TTACGGCTTAGGTAAACTCCAATTGCATATGACCCCCCCAACACCTTAAATGCATTTAGTCCAAACCTAAAGGATTCGTCTTTAATCCAGATTTTTTTGATATTTAACTTGTTGGCCAAGTTATCTAAAGATTCAAGAGGAGTAGATTTGTAATGACTAAATTTTTTATGAAAATTTCTAACTCTATTAACAATTTCTTTAGACATAAACTTAACAGACGATTTTTCAACCAAAGAATCCCTAGCGTTTTTATTATAAAAACACTTGATTTCTCTCATTTTGCCAGATCTTATGTAATTCTTTTCGCATTATTGTTTTAATCTCAGAAATCGCCGTTATCTATTTCGGTTTAAATCCATTACGCAAGATAATTTTGGTAGCAATTTTAGCAACATTCCCTACAAGGGTAGAACAATTTTCCATCATTCCCGACTTGAAAGCTTCCTTCATTTCATCGGCATTCCATAAATTAAACGTTCTACCCATCGATTTTTCTTGAACATCGTAACAACGGCAAGAACCATATTGTTTGACGTATTGATCATGCAATTTTTTTACAAGTGTATAAGATTTCATAGGTTTATACATATCTTTAAAATCTTCACGACTTCTTCCGAAGAGATATCCTATTACCATAGATGCTCCCACTAACGCTCCACAAGAACCATCGCCTGTTAATCCCAACCCATCTGCTAAACCACTCCCTGCTTTAAATATATCTTCATTCCATATTCCTAACGCCTCAAATATCGCTGCAATTGCTGTTTGAGCGCATCCAGTGCATTCTTGTTCGTATTTTTTCCCTAACGCAAATGCTTTCTCTAAAACTTCTTTTTCGGTATTACTCATAATCTTTCATTATTCTATTGATTTTTTCAAATTTATTATAATTAGTATAAATCAATAAAGAATAATAATTAAATTGATTACATAATTCTCTCCCTTAATTTAAAAGTAGATTCGATTCAGTTTCATGGCAACTTTTCCTTACAGACTTTTTCACGCAAAATTCGATATGCTTTTAGACAGAGTACCCATTATAGGTAAAATTCTGTCGTTTGTATTCGGAGGATTTGAATATTTAATACTCGAAGTTTTTAGATTTCTTGACATTAAGTTAAACATTAACACGATTAAAATATTTAATCGGTACATTATTAAGAGTAGGTGGGGAGGAAAGGTTATTCCATTGTATATAAACTTAGACATTGAGACCAAGTTTCTTCCTTCCCAAGAGATTCTGGCGCTGTTAAGCAGATCAAAGGTAACTGGAATCTCTAATTGCTATTGTAGAGAAACGCAAAGAAAGCATTCAGATTCACCAAATTGTGATCACCCTATTAAAACCTGTATTCACATAGGGTTTGGAAAATCATTGCGCGAAATTCCCTATAAATCGGAAAATCTAGTAAAAGTTTCAAAGAGAGAGATAAAACAACTTTTGGAAGAAAGTGACAGACGGGGATTAGTCCACCAGATTATTTATTTTCCTAATCCTATGTTCTATTATGTTGTTTGTAATTGTTGTCCATGCTGTTGTGTAATTATGAATAAATTCTTAACAAGCGGTTCTCCTCAGATGATAAAATCTGATTTTATTGCTGTTACGGATTTAGTAAAATGTAATAATTGTGGATTATGCGAACATTGGTGTTACTTTGGCGCAAGAAAACTCCTTAAAGAAAAATTAACATTTTCCCCCGATTTATGCTTTGGATGTGGAGTCTGTGTCTCTAAATGTCCTGAAGAAGCTATTATTTTAAGCAAAAAATCACAATAAGATATTTATCCATATACTAATAGTTAATAATGGGTAAAATCTTTTTATAATTATGAAATCTGACTTTTCTTTTGAAATTAGAATTGTTTATGACGATCTCTGCGCACAACCGGGTTTTTTGATGGGTTTTGGATTTTCAGCCTTAATTTATAATTCTCTTTCAAAAACTTACTTATTGTTTGATACAGGAAGTAAAGGTGATATTTTAGTTCACAACATAAACAAATTTAACATTAAAGTTTCAGATATAAAGAAAGTTATAATATCTCATAACCACTACGACCATGCTGGAGGTTTAAAAGAAATTTATAAGATTAATCATGAAATCGAAATTTATGTACCACACCAAGATATGAATTCTTTTATAAGGACTTACCCCGAAGCTCAAGTACAAGGTATATCTGAGCTGTTTGAGGTTGACAAGAATATTTTTTCTTCTGGTCAATTTGGAAGTATGTCCTTAAAAGAGCAAGCTTTGTTTTTAAAAACTGATAATAATAGTTTAATCATAATCTCAGGTTGCGCACATCCCGGTTTAGAAGCATTTATTTTAAAGGGTCAAACGCTGTCAAAAAAAATAGAAGCTGTTATTGGGGGTTTCCATGGATTTCGGGATCTATCTTTCCTAGAAGGAATTGAATTTATAGGAGCTTGCCATTGTACGCAAAAAATTAGGGAAATAAGGCAAAGATTCTCTGAACAATTTAAGCATATATGTGTTGGCAATCTTTATTCATTTTAATTCTTCTCGAATCTCTCCATTAGGAAGTAAATTATCGGGATGGAATTCCCCACTCTCTTCTTTCAAATATCTAATACACTTCTTATTTCCTACTAAACAGTAGTCTTCAACCCATTTTTTTTCAAGCATTCCGTGATCTACAAAATATTTAATCGGGCAACATTGATACCACTTACATACTTTTTTCAATTGTGTAACCTAAGAATGATTTTGTGAATTTTTTGTGTAATAATAAATATGTAAGTTTTTATAAGAATTATAAGGTTAATATAGAACTCTTTCTAAGAAATATCAAATTAGAAAAATGAAAGAACTGTACGAAATAGGTATCGTATTCCGAGGATTTATTCTGGTAAGCTACGAGTTTAAGAAAATCGAAAAAAAGGAAAATCTTAGCAAAGCAAGCATGGATTTGAGAGGGGGATTTATTTCAGCAATAAACATATTTACCAAAACCGCTTTTAACAATCTTTCATTAGAATATTTAGAATCAGGGAACATCCTATTTATTTTTAAAGCCCTTGAAATGCTAGCTGAAAATTGCGATTTAAAGGAACCTGTCATTTTATATGGTTTAGTAGACAAAAAAAAGAAAGATACCGATAAGTTTGTTAAAAAATTCCTTGAAAAAATTGACCCCATCTTGAACCTTTTTATAACGAGATATAGTAATAAGGACTTAACAGAACTTAATCAATTTGAACCATTTCAGAACGAGATTAAAGCTTTTATCTTGAATTGAAGGAATTAATAAGTCCCCAGACTCCATCCTTTAGGCTCTGAACGCGAATAAATGAGGACTCCCTCTATTCTCAATTTATCGATCTGCTTTTCCACAACATCCCTATCATATCCCAAAATCACAACATCTTCGATTAATTTGTTTTTAGAGGGGATCAATTTGAATTTTTCTACATGAGTGATAATAATAGTATTTAAATTTTTTTCAGCTACTGTTTCTGTAGAGGGTGTACTTTTTATAGCGTTTTCTTTTTTACCCTCCTGCTTCAAAGCATCGATTAACGCCTCTCCTTTTTGAGGAGTAATCTCTTGCTCTATTACAATTGGTTTTATCTTTTTTCCCTTTATAACGGGAGCTCCAGTCGTACCACCTAAACTTATTTTATCTTCTGGCAGAGTCCACACTGAATATGTTATCTTATTGTAGGAATCAGATTTTTCCGAAATCATTCGCTGAAATTCTTCTACAACACTATCAGTGAGGTATCCTTTTTTCTCTAATTCTGCACCAATTCCCTCAATAATCCTATTATCTATTAAATATTTGAAAATATATTCTCTAATGTTAGTTGGAACTGTTTCGAATATAATGGGTTTCGCGTCTTTTGCCTCCATTTCTGTAGGTTGAGATTCTGGAATTTTTATATTATAAGGAATCTCTAAAGGAGGTTTCTCACCGCATTCAAAATCACTGAGACACCTAATACTTCTATCATACCCACCAATTAAAATGTTTGTTATAGCATCCTCATGATTTACAATGGATGAAACAATCTTAATAGAATTTGATGCGGAAGTTTTCCATTTCAACTCAATATCTAATGAATTCAAGTTAGGATTATGGTATACATAAAGCGAACCATCAGCACATCCAACTATTATCTCTTTAGCGTTATCTGCATCGATATCAAGTATTTTTAAAGAAATAGGCCGACTTTCTTCGATCTTTATAGCTTTTAACTCTTCTCCTTCACTATTAAAAATTCTTACAAATGAATCGTCAGTTCCAACTACGATTTCATAATATCCATCGTTCGTGACATCTCCTATCTCTATCGTATTGATTTGCGATTTAAGGTCTATTTGCCATACTATATCGGGTTTTTTTTCCTTAAATTGAATCAATTGAAGTAATCCATTTTTAGTCCCTAAAAGTAAGCCGTAAATTGGTATATCAACATCTGAAAGCTTTAAATAACCAAGGGTAACTGCTGTCACCCACGAATCATAATATAACGTGAATTTGGGCTGAGTGGAATCAATACTTTCGAAAATTTTAAGAGTTTTATCTTCGCTTCCATAAATCAGCTCTACATTTTTATCTCTTGTAAAATCTCCGGCAATAACGCTAAGTACTTTACCCTTTGACTTATAATTCATAATACCAGCTAACTTGTTGATGCCTTTGACTAATTTAACAACCAAGAAATTGCCATCACCAGCACCCACCAGAATCTCCTCACAGCCATCTTTAGTTATATCTATAGGATAAGTAGTTCGGACCCAACCATCGAAAGTAATATTATCAAGAATGTTTAAATCTTCGTCCATTAGATATAATGTTTTGTCATGTCCCCCAAAAACGATATATGTTCTATCTCCACACTTAAGAGTTGAACAAGTAAGAATAGCATCAGGACATTCAAACATCCAATTTAAATTAAAGTGTTTTTTGAGTTTTGACATGTTTCATTACACGAGATACTAAATATTGTGATTCTTTAATAATAATAATAGCAGAATATATATTCATTAATTATACTTATAGAAGTTCTTTCAAACTTATTAAATGAATATGATAATTTAAAAATAATATAAAAAAAAATGTTAAGAATAAATAATAATTATAGTCCAAGTTGTGCATCGCTTGGAGAGTAAGCTCCAGTGCCGCTAATTTTATAAGTTATTTCTATTTTCTCTTCAGCATCTAGTTTATCAATAGTCCACTTAAGTGTATCCTCACCAACTTCATCAGTAATTTCGGGTTTCATAGAATAATCCGAATACTCAAAGCTATCCGGAACCTTGTCCATGAGAACTATCTTTTGTAAAGGTGCTGTACCAATATTTTCAACAGTTAAGATTATCTCATAGTTGCCCAAATCACCAATTGGAAGGACTTCCTTTCCAATTCTAAATCTTCTTCTCAGGTGTAAGGCTTCTATAACGGGTACTTCTGGCTTAAACTCTAATTCTTGAGAAACTGGGAATGTATTAGTGTAGTAAATTATCTCTGATTCAAATTTTGAATCTTGAGCTGGATTGATACAATGAATAGGGTATTGAAACTTTAAAGATGATTCCGGCATAAACAAACCATTACTCGAGTTTCTGAGATCTTTCAGTGAAATTTTAAAGACATTTCCGTCAATATTAACAGATCCCGAATCAAGCTCAATTTCGTCATTGTTCCATAATAGCTTTATCTCTTTAGCTTTAGGTGGTTGATATTCGTTATTGAAATGTTGCTGAACAACTGTAATTTCGTTTAATGGGGCTGAACCATTATTAATCATTTTCAATGTCGCAATAACATCTTTCTCTTTGTACGTAGGAACTTGTTCTATATCGTAAGACATATCACCTGTTATACTTGCGATTTCTAATATAACATCAGAAATAGAAGCAGTTCCATTGACGATTGTTTGAAAATCAGGCATTACGCGAAATTCGAGCTTCTTCCTAAAAGCAGGATATTCTTCAGATTCAAATTTCCACATCTTAGAATGCCATTGAGCACCAGCTGGTAATAATGGGACATCCTTGGGATCTATATCAACGTATTTCGTAGATTTATTCTCTGGAGAATAAACATCTGCATTAAACAGTTGAATTATAAATTCTGAAGGATTTTCAAAAACGAGCTTGCAATCCCAAACGCCTGGTTCTTCATCGCGTTCTACCGTATCCACGTAAAATTTGTTTCTAGTATAAGCGTCGTATTTATCGATGTCAAGACCTTCTGCAAAGGAAGATGATGCTTCATATGTTACATCAATTTTACCTGTTTTCCTCTTAGTAATGTCTGTTACTAAGATACTGCAGGTAAATTTCATGAGAACGGTTGTTTCAGGCATTAATCTCTCAATGTTCCAGACAATCTTATTACCTACAACCTCTGCTCGTCCTTCTGTTGTGTCTTTTATAACTGGATTTTTAAAATCCCCAGGAATAATTTTCACTACTTTTACATTTTTAATTGCTTTTGCGAATAAATTTCTCATTGCAATAGCAAATGTAACAGTATTTTCTTTGTCTATTGAAATTCCAAAAGCTTGTAGAGAAGATCCATCTGAGGCATTTCCTCCATCTTCAAGGGATTCATCCTCCTCTTCCTCCTCATCCTCCTCTTCCTCCTCATCCTCCTCTTCTTCATCGTATTCTTCTACAGGAGTTATTCTTTCTTTTACCTTAGCGCCTGCCTTACTGGTTTTATCTTTCGCTTTGAGTAAGTTAGATTCAATATCCCTTAGATTTAGAACATTATCGGCTGAGGGAAGAGTGTTAACATACTCTTGAATCAGAAGCAAATTTTTGATTTCTTCCTTAATAATAAAATTTTCAGTATAAGCATTTGTATCTTTATCCGTTCCGAGCTCTCTAATTTTAATATCTTTTGATTTTAAATTAGTACGTTCAATATTTTTGAGGGAAAGATCAATATCCCATAACCTGTCTTTTTTTGATTGATTTTCCACGCTTAACTTGCCTTTAAAGTTAATCGATTCTATGTTAGAGTCGTGATCTAACGAAACATCAACATTTTCGATAATTTTCACCATTCCCGTTACTCCTTCTCTATTGCCATCTTTTAGTAAAATTGATCCTTCTAATTCACCTGTTTTTGCATCATATGTCTCGATTACGGGTGTAGAAATATCTCTATCGACTAGAGTCACTTTACGTTCATCTAGATCGGATCTCTTTAGACCTTCAGCTAAATTTTCTTCAGCAGCTTCTTCAGCAGCCCAACCATAACTTGGTTTAGGTTTTTCTCTTGACTTACTAGATTCTTTCTCTTTTTTCATACGTGCCATGTTTAATTACCATTTTTTACATTTTCGTAAATATTCCATAACTATCTATGGATTAATAATTATGTAATCTTGATAGTTAAAAAAGATTTATTAACTAAAATTTAGATCTGAAAAAATTTTATTTGTTTAATTTTTTTTTCAAGATAGTTTTAGATCGTAAAATCGTCAAATTTAGAAGGCATGTCGTTATGGCTCTTAATAATATATCTACACATCGGACATATAAATCTCTTTTCTTTTGGCATTATATTTGGTTTTTTGAATGAATAACCGCACGCAGGGCATGTTATAATAAAGTTGGAGTCTAGATTCATCACTATCTTCATATCTATTATAGTATAAAAACTATTATTTTTCTACATTAAACATCAGGTTCGAGTAAGATCAATACCAAGTCGTTTACATTTATACCAGTAGGACCTGTGATAATTTCTCCATTTAGAAGGTTAAAAAAGGCATTAGAGTTATTGCTTTTTAAATATTCTTCGATGTTAACATTATTCTTAATAGTTTCCATTAATAAACTATTATCTACGATTGCACCCATTGCCTTACTATTTCCTTCAATCCCATCGAGATTACATCCTAATACAAAGAAATTATAATCAATTTTTTCGCTTTTAATTGTTTTGAGAAAATTTAAAAGCATTTCTTGGTTCCTTCCGCCAATTCCTTTCCCTCGTAATGTTACAGTAAGTTCTCCAGTTCCGATCATTGCTATCCTTGATTTTTTAGATCCTTTCGAGTATTCCCTAAGTTTTTCTGTTATTAATTCGTAAAGATGTTTTCCAAAGTCTGCTGCTTCTCCCGAAATTTCGCTTGAAAAATAATCAATCTCAAAGTTGTAATTCCTTAGATAATCAGACACCTCTTTCGCGCTTATTTCGACGCTTCCAATTAGATAAGTATGGACATTTTCGAAAATGGGATCGTTCTTAGATGGATTTTCTAATTGTGGATTTTTTACACCTTCCATAATAACCTCTTTAACAGTCATAGGAATCCTATCAAGTAAATTGTATTTCAACAAAACTTGATATGCGTCGCTGAAAGTTGTTAAGTCAGGAATAGTAGGACCAGACGCAATTGAATCCAATTTGTTCCCTACAACATCAGAAATTATAAGTGTCAGCGTAGTTGCCTTACTATTCATATAGATTCTCTTCGCGAGGTTACCTCCCTTGAAGTCAGAGATATGTTTTCGTATCGTGTTAATTTCGTGAATTGACGCACCCGAGGCTAATAACAGCGAATTGGTCTTTTGAATGTCTATGAGAGTGATATTTTTTTTTGGCAGAGGTAGTAAAGCAGAACCACCTCCAGAAAATAAACAAATTATTAAATCCTCTTTATTGGTACCTTCAACAAGTTCTAACATCTTATTAACACCGTTTAACCCAGCTTCATTTGGTATAGGATGAGATGCTAAATTCATTTTAATATTCTTTGCCGAGCTAAGAAATTTTGATTCTTGATCGTCAGGGATGTTCACAAATCCCTCATATACAATTTTGGAGTAGGTTTTTAGTAATCCATCTAATGTAATAGCCATTTGAGCAGTTGCCTTTCCGCCCCCAATAATTAAAATTCTCTCAAATTTCTTAAGATCGTATTTATCCTCCTCGATTATAAGGTTTTCATCATAAATCTTTATAGCATTTCTAATTAATTTTCTAGGCTCGACCGATCTGATTGCTATTTCCAATGACTTCAGCCCTATTTTTCTTAACTCTAAGGAATCTCTATTTAGGCTCTCTGAAATTAATTGCGAATAATTTTGTATATACATTTACATCAACAATATTAAGGAAAAAAATTAATTGTAGTTCTCGAGATATTTAATTAAAATTAATATTTTATGTATAACTTATCTTATTAAGATAAGTATTCGAATTAATATCTGAGATTTCTTTAGCTACCAACACGGATTAACCGTTCACGATGTTGCTAGTACAATATATAACCATCCAACAATTTCAGAGATGGTTTTAGGAGGGATGGAAGATGTTTATGGCATGGCAATTCATAAAAAAGGAAGAACTATACATTTAAACGATTAATTTATTCAAATTTCAACTTATTATCGTTCTACATACTTAACTTGAAAAGAAGTTAATTTTCCTTTTTTGATTATAATCTCTCGATAAGCTCCAGCTAAATTAGGTTTAAAATAACTCCCTAATCCTAGAGCTGGAGTCTGAACAACATAAGGAGCGTTTATTTCAATTTCATATTGATTATTAAGTCTTTCAGAATAATAATCGTAGTATACAGCTGCGGGATTTTCTAATTTTTCTAGTTTAAATGGAATCGAAGTATTAGCATTAATAGAATTTTGATGAGGATTACTCAACCTAAACTCTTTTAATTGATGAGTATGTCCTGAAAGAGTAAGGACACAATAATCAAGGCAAAATTTAATAATTTTTGCCCAATTTGACGAAATTGTTCCAAATTTTAAGTTAAACTTATCGTCAATTCGAACTGAGAAAGGATGCTTTCCCAATTTTTCCATTATAGATTCTTTAAATTCTTCGAGAGAGGGCATTTTCTCCTTTGAAGATCTTGAATGAGATAATCGTTTAAAGGTACTCATGGCTTTTTTAGGATTAATTGGAGGTCCATGCATCATAAGAAATGTATTGTTTCCGATTTTATTGGTTTTATTTATAAAGTTCTCTAAAAACTTTATTTGTTTATTAGTGACTCCAGTTACGGATGGGTGTCCACTAACAAAATCCATAATATTTTTAAAAGAATCGGAACCAGTATTTAGAAAAACAAAATTATTATCTCCAAGTTTGAGAAAAAAATCTAATGACGAATTGATTTCTATTAAATAGGCTTTTAAAGCCCTGAAACTTTTCGTAATAGAGCTAATGGGGTTTGCCATTAACTCGTCGTTCAAAGCAATTGCTTCACTACTATTCAATCCTATTTTTTTGTACAAATTCCCCCAACGAAGATCGTAATGATATGGACGGAAATCATGGTTTCCCGGGATTGTAAAAATTGGACAGAGTAATTCTTCTCCAGAAACCATCCCTCTTCTCTTCTCTTGAGGGTGGTTCAATAAAATGTCTTTAAAAGTTCGCCAATTACTAAATTCGTAATCAAAGTCTAAATCCTTTCTCTTGTCTTTATCTATTTTTGAAAGAATAGAAAAATCGACGATATCTCCCGTTAACACTACAAAATCTAAATCGTTCTGATTCACACTCTTATTTGCTTGCTTGATAAAGTTCCTAAAATTATTATTTGGATTTATAAAGCGTTTGTGCAGTGATTTTACTGTTTCAACTTTATCTTCTGGTTTTTTTATTAACAATCTCTGAAAAAAAGAAAACGCTTTAACAGTTTGAGTTATTATTTCACCAACTTCTGATTTTCTAACTAATTTTTGCCATTTTTTAACTATCTCATAGATTCTATCATTTCTTTCTGCTAAATGTAAGTCTGTAGCATGTAAAAATTTGAAATTGGTCCAATCATTTTTTGAAATTACAATTGAGTGATAGTTAATTCTATCACCCTTATTCGAGTTTTGGTGGAGAATATCAAACATTACGAAGTTAAAACTCTTTAAAAACTCAATTACCTCATCTGTTAGTTTAAAATAAATTGTTGCTGAGTAGTATTTATTTAAACTCCCAAGAATTTCATGTTTAACTAAATAATTTTGAGGACTAAGATAATCGTCGTATTCTGGATTATCTATCTCACATTCATTTACACTCTTAATATTTAAAACTATACAGTCTATTATATCCCCTCGAAAAGCCCGTGGCTTTAACTTTTCTATCTTCTCCCTTTGGACCATATCAAAAGTATTACCCATTGAGTCAGTGAATTCCTTAATTACTTGAGCTTCCTGTTTTCTGCGTTTCTTGTCTCTGGAAAAAAAACTTTTAATTTTAGCCCAAATACCTTTTTTTTTTTTTCTTTCAAATAATTTCGCTAACTTCCACTTGTATTCTAGAATTGGAACAAGACTTAGGTTATCCCTTAGAAAAACCTCAAAATTTGAAGAATCCGTAATATTAGTCGCAACTAGAAGATTTACTTCAAATTCAATCTGCTTTAATTCACGATCCATGCCGATAAATAGAGGATGACCTAAATTAGGGCTAATTACCAATGAATTTCGTGGTTTAATATATTCTGGTTCAATCACTTATTAGGATCTCTTTTTATTAAAAAAAATCAATCAAATTTAATATTAGGTTTCTCATTTATTGAAAAAGGCTTCAACTTTTATATGTTTTTTACCTAATCTAAATGAAAGTAAAGATCATATATGATTTTTAATTAAAATACGAAATCCCAATGGAACAAGAATTTGTATCTTTCTAAACTAACTTGCAAGGTTTAAAAAGATGACATTGTCCCCACGTAAAACAATATTGCCAAGAGTTTCATGTTCTTCTTTAATGTTTCCATCTTCATCCATATATTCGAAAAGCTGTGATGCATCTTCAATATATAGATTAAGATGCTCATCAAAGGAACGTAGTACTGCTCTGAAGAGACGGTTTCTCTTAACTTTTATTAATATAACTTTATCAACAGATTCCTTCAAATAATCGATAGGTCTTGCAGGTTTGCCTTGTTGATAATTTCTTTTTTCCATTTTAATTAACTCAAAGAATAAAATATTTCAAAATAATCTATTATAATATGTAAGATTAAATTTGAAAATTAAAACCTTTTGATTTATGTTTCCTTTTATGGTTAAAAAGATCACACTATTATCTCTACTTTTTTATTTTATTATGATTTTTAGATCATAACACTCATTATTTTAAAATTAGGCCCGTGGCGAAGCATGGATATCGCAGCTGCCTCCTACATAATGAGTATGAAGAAAGCAGAAGATCGGGGGTTCAATATGATGCGTACTTCGCGCTTCTTGAACATATCCCCTCGGGCCTGTTTTTTTATTATTTGTATGTTTAATATAGCGTTATTACACAATGTACATAACGTAATTTTAATAATCATCTATTACATATATTAAATGCCTAAAAATTGAGGTGAAATATCATGTCAAAAAAAATTTTAAGAGTAAATATGACAAAACTTGAAGCCAAATTTGAGGATGTACCCGCAGATTTTGTAGCTTTAGGTGGACGAGGTCTTACTTCCACAATTGTCGCGAAAGAAGTTGATCCGCTTTGCCATCCATTAGGAGCAAATAATAAGCTTGTATTTGCTCCAGGACTGGTTACAGGATCAATAGCTCCAACATCTGGTCGAATATCTGTTGGTGGAAAATCTCCATTAACAGGGGGGATTAAAGAAGCAAATGCAGGCACAAGTTTTGGTCAGAAATTAGGAAGAATGAGAATCGCAGCAGTTATTATCGAAGGTAAGCATAAAGGGGAAGATTATTATCTACTGAAAATTACAAATAATGGCGCTGAATTTATAAAAGCAAATAAGTGGTCAAATAAAGGACTCTATAGCACTTATAAAGAATTATATAAGGAATTTGGTGATAAGGTAGGTATTTGTGGTGTTGGCATTGCAGCTGAAATAAGGGGGACCGCTTCTGGAGTCTGTTTTAACGATCCTGAAGGATTACCCAGCAGATACGCAGGACGAGGTGGACTTGGTGCTGTCATGGCCTCAAAAGGGCTAAAATTCATTATAGTTGATGAAACTGGAGCGCCAGGAGTGGAAATTCTGAACGAAGAAGCTTTTAATATGGGTATTAAAAAATTAGCGAAAGCTTTAACCAGCCACGATGTAACTAAACCTGGTGGAGCTCTTAATTCGTTTGGTACAGGTGTATTAGTAAATATAATAAATGAAGCTGGAGGGTTACCACAGCGTAATTTTTCATCTGGTCAAGACGACAGATCTGAAAAAGTATCTGGAGAGGTAAAAGCAGAGGAGATCAAGAAGCGAGGAGGAGTTCGTCCACATTTCTGCAGTCCTGGATGCATTATCCAATGTTCTGAAGTATGGACAAAACCGGGTGGAAAAGATCCCGTTGGAGTATTAGAGTATGAAAGTGTATGGGCACTAGGTCCTAATTGTAGTATTTACAATTTAGATGATATTGGAGAATTAAATAGAGCCTGTAACGATTTAGGATTGGATACAATTGAAACAGGGGGTTTACTTGGAGTAGCAATGGAGGGTGGTTTAACCGAATTTGGAAATGGAAAAGGTGCTTTAAAGTTATTAGACGAAATTAAGAATAAGACTCCAACTGGGAGAATCTTAGCTAACGGTACAGCTTTTACAGCACAAGCATTCGGTGTGACCAGAGTCCCTGTTGTAAAAGGCCAGAGCTTACCTGCATACGATCCCCGAGCAATTAAAGGAATTGGTGTAACTTATGCAACTACACCTATGGGAGCAGATCACACAGCAGGATACGCTATCGCCACTGAAATCATGGGAGTCGGTGGAACAGCAGAACCTAGGGATACTAAAAAAGCAGAATTATCGCGAAATTTACAAATTGCTACTGCTGCCGTTGATGCGACCGGGTATTGTCTTTTTATTGCTTTTGCAGTCTTAGATATTCCTGAAGGATTAGAGGGTGTTGTTGACACGCTAAATGGCGTATTAGGAACGAGTCTCACTGTAGCGGATGTTCCTGGTTATGGGTTGCAAATCATAAAAACTGAAAGAGAGTTTAATAAAGCCGCAGGTTTTACAGAAAAACAGGATAGACTACCAGAATTTTTCTTAAAAGAGAAATTACCTCCACACAATGAAGTTTTTAATGTATCAGATGAAGAATTAGATAGCGTTTGGGGCGCTTAGCTGTTTAAAAATGGTTATATTAGTGAAAATTTTTGGAGAATTACGGAAGAAAATTGAAGGATTTAATATTTCAGGATCTTTGCCATTAACTTTGCAAATTGACAGCGATGGAATTAATACTATTGCCGACATATTAAATAAATATACAATTGAAAAAGAGGAAACCAGCCACCTATTTGTGAATGGGTCATATTCGGGATTTAATAAAAAAGTAAAAGATGGTGATAGAGTCGGCTTATTTCCTAGGAAGATGGCTCTATTATACAAATGGTACTTTACAAGAAATGAAGATGAATGATAAAAAGACCATCACCGCAACTGTGAAATTTTTTGCTAATTTAAGGAGTTTAGCCCCACCGAAAAAAATTGTTTCATTACCGTTAGGAAGTACAGTAGGTACAATATTAGATTTATTTACAATTTCAGAAGATACTAAATTGATAATTCTAATTAATGGTTCCCCTCACAAAAAAAGAGAGACACCAATTCAGGATGATGATATTGTAGCAATTTTCCCCCCATTGGCGGGAGGATAATGTAAATTTAAAAAATTTAATTTTTTTTTCTTTTAATTAACTATTTTTCTTTCTCTAACTTTAACCAATCATCTTTAAAAGGATATTAAATTGATGATTATTCCTTGGATAAATGTACAATTATATATTGAGTCATGATTAATCATTATGTAGTTAAAATTTATTTTTTTTTAGCCATTCTTCTTTTGTTAAACCCCATTTATGTATATCGTGGTATTTTCCGTCGACATAAATCGCCTCTTTCATTACTGCCTCTTTAATTAACCCCAGCTTCTCAGCTGCACGGAGAGATCTTTGATTTGGTGTAAATACACCAGCTTTTACTTTGTGCAAATTTAATTCTGTAAATGCGTATTTAAGCACTAATTGAGCGGCTTCACCGACTATACCCTTCCCCCAATATTCTGGCTCACCAATCATTGCGAAGATATTAGCATGACGACTTACCCAATCAATGCGGTTCAATCCGATGTCTCCAATTGGACGCTTATCGCGTTTATGATAAATAATAAAACCTACAAAATCTCTAGTATGTCTATCTCCATCTGGAATAGGTTCAAACCTTTTTTTCACATCATCCAGACTCCTTGGCCACGCATTTCTTGAATATTGTCGGACTTTTGGATCGTTTCTCCATTTGCATATGAGTTCAGCCCATTTTGAGTTTTGGGCAACTAAATCAATAATTTTCCCTTCGATAAATGGGAAGACTTCAATCTCTTCTTTACTCTTTTCTTTTTCTTCCGGCATAATTTACAACTTTAAATCAATTAATCTCTTTTGATTTGATTAAATTTTCTTATTTTGAAGACTAAACCTTACAAAAAAAAACAGCTTATGATTCGTTTTGATTGGATTTAATCCAATCTCTCTTGAAAAGTGCGAATTTATGGATATCATGATACACTCCATCAACAAACATCTCTTCTTTTAAAATTGCTTCCTTTTCAAAACCCAATTTCTCTGCTGCTCGAAGTGATCTTTTATTCGGCGTAAATACTCCTGCATATATTTTATGAAAGTTTAATTCAGTAAAACCATATTTAATCAATAATTTATTTGCCTCAATAGCGATACCCTTTCCCCAATATTCCGGCTCTCCAATAGTAGCGAAAATATTAGCATTTCTGTTAACCCAATTAATACGTCCAAATCCAACTGTACCGATTGGGCGCTTGTCGCGTTTATGGTAAATAGTGAATACAACAAATTCTCTCGTATGGTTGTCTGGAGAGGGCTCGAACCATTTTTTTACATCTTCTATAGTAAGGGGCCACATATTTCGAGCGTAACGACGAACATTTGGATTATTTTGCCATTTGCACATTAATTGCACCCATTTAGAATTGCCAGCAACTAAATCAATAATATCTCCCTCAATAAAAGGAAAAACCTCTATCTCATCTTCCTTATTTTCTTTAACTTCAGTCATGTTTTAAACCTTGAATTTATCAATAATTATTTATTTTGAACGAGAAATTTTAATGAAAGTAAGAATTAAAGTTTTTTCTATTTTGTTTTAATTAGATTTCTAACAGACAATAACCAATTTTGATTTTCAATTTGAGAAATTTTCACAAATAGTTTGAACTACGAAAATAATCACTATAAATGAAATTGGTTAAAGATATTCTTTTTTTACTCTAGTAAGCGCTGTAAGTATTAAAATCATAATCCCTATTATTATAAACATAACAAAAAGGTTCCATTCTACAATAAGTCCGATAAATGGATACAAAATCGCCCTTGATATGCTTCCAAACATGTTTATTGTGCTAAGAACGGTAGCCCTATTTTCAGATTCAATTTGCTTATTAATTCCATTTATATAAATTAGTCCTCGAGTGTATCCAAAACCTACAATAAGAAAGAGCATAAATATACCTAGAATGGGAATAACTGCAAATCCTAGTATAATATACGCAATGCCGTTGATTATATTAACACTAATCAATAAATCTTTTTTTTTCTTAACTTTTTTCAGGAATTTAGGAATTAATACGTTGAACATTGCATTAAATACATTCATTCCTGCCAAAATAAACCCAAACATTACTATTGGGATATTGACAGCAGTTAGATACGGTTGATAAGTCCAGAATAAGAGGAAGATACAAATATTTATGAATAATCTATCAAAACAAAGGATTCTTAAAATTTTATTTTTCTTTAGCTCGTTAAATCCTTCCTTTAAAATCGTTAAATATCCTTT
Organism: uncultured archaeon; assembly: GCA_964508365.1. Taxonomy (GTDB): domain Archaea; phylum Asgardarchaeota; class Lokiarchaeia; order Sigyniarchaeales; family SOKP01; genus SOKP01. The sequence goes on along the minus strand of CAZDTP010000026.1, from coordinate 20,407 downwards.
AGTTTTCTCTTCTCTTTTAAATGTTGGTTCCTTATAGGTAAGAGAAGTAAGAAATGCTCCGATATAAATTAATCCCAAACAAGTCATAGTAAACTGTAAAGAGATAAATTCTGCGATAATAGAACCTAATGGTGCCGATATTACATTTGCGATTATATACATTAATTGATATCTACCTAAAATCTTTGGTAATTTATCTTCTTCACCCGTCATTTTTAAAGTGCTAAACATAAAAGCTTCGTCTGTACCTGACATTAAAGCAACGGCAAAAGCCCATAATGTCTCGGCTAAAAAGAATAAAAAAATATTTGGAAAAATACTATAAGTAAATGCCGCCGAAATTACAAATAAAGCAGATAAAGCCAAAGCTGTTTTCCTACTCAAATAATCAGCGATAGCTCCAGAGGGGATTTCAAGAATAAAAATCATAAACATGAAATATCTTTGTAAGAGCATTATCTCAAAAAAGGTTAAACCTCCCCACACGGTCATATATGGGTAATAAACGCCCCTAACTGTATGAATCCCCAAAATAAATCCGTACAAATAGAACTTCCAAATATTTCTTGAGATTTTCTTCTTAAATTCTTCTTGGCTCACGAGAGATCACAAATATAAAATTAACCAGAATTCATTTTTTATTAATATATTGATTAAAACTATACTAAATCAATAAAAAAAATAGATATAAAAAGAAAAGAGTTATATAAATTTTTAATTTAGTTTTGAATCTTACATTAATTTCATTGCCAAGTTCATGTCATTATCAGTCAGTTTCTTGCGTCCAGCGTGTCGAGTCATTTCAAGAGCTTTATTTGTAACTCCTTTAGCAACTTTTTCAAGATAATCGATTAATGCATCGACTGCTTCACGAGCAACCATTTCAGCGCCGTTATCTTTCATTAATTTTCTAACTGGTGACCAGGCAAATACTTTTTTAGCCATTATTTCATTCCTCCACTTTTAATTTAGTAATATTTTTTATAAAGTTCTTATGCTTTACTTTGAACTTTATTATATAATATATCTTCATTCATATATTTAAAAGTTGCCAAATTTTTTCGATAGGATATCTTTCGGTTAATAAGATCGCCCGTTCGGCAAAATTGCGATGTGAGAGAAGAAAGGCGATAAGCACGCTGTTGAGCTTTTAGATCAGAGATCTTTTTTAATTTGGAAAATTGTTGACGAATTAACTAAATTCAGCCTGAATCTGAATTGAATATTTATCAAATATTTCAATAATCGAGGGTTTAATTCTTTCATTCATTTTAACAATATTAAATATCGTAACATTAGAAAATTTTATTAATATAATCAATAAATGATGCAAAACTTAGATGATTAAATTTGGGGTAATAAGATAAAATGTAATTAAGAAAAGAATAAAAGTAAGTTAAAAAATATAAAAAACAAAAAAAAATTATTGAATTTCAATCTTTTTCTTTTCTGGTTCTTTAGGTTTTATTTTTGGAATTTTTATGTTTAGAATTCCTTTTTCTAAGTTTGCTTCGATGTTATTCTCATTAATATGCTCCGGTAAATTAAAAGCCCGATAGTACTTGGAAGATCGGTATTCACGCCTAACTAATTGTCCCTTATGTTCCTCTGTTTTTTCCTCTTTAGTTTCTCCTTTAATCTCGAGCATTCCATCTTGAATTGTCAATTCAATATCACCCTTGTTTATTCCGGGTAATTCAGCTGTAATATTAAAATGGTTTTCTGCTTCATGGATATTCGCTAAAGGTGTTCGGAAAATAGGTTCATCATCGCGTACCACTAAATTAAATGGACTGTATCTCTTTCGACTAAAAGGCCAGAAAGTGTTATTGAAAACATCATCAAACATGCGATCCATTTCTTGAAATAAGGAAAATGGGCTTTCACGCCTTACAGTTATTTCTCTTGCTTTTTTATCATCCATTATTTTTTCAGGTGATTTTTCTTTTTTCGTAATTTCAATTTTTTCTTTGTCGGACATACCTCATACCTCTTTTTTTTTTTTGTTAATTAAAAGATGTCAATTGATTATTGACAATCTTTATATTACATAAAATCGCACGAATATTTAAATATTTCGATCGCCCAAATCCCATATAAATATAACTTAGCACCATAAATATCCTATTTTTGAAAATTTTTTTATAAGAAGATTATTAACAAAAAGAAATTGAAAATTAAATTTTTTCAAATATTAAAGCGTATTTTAATGGTTTTAGAATAAAGATTTTCGCATCATAAAGAAATCTTCGGTCTCTTTCACAATTGAAAAACCCTCAGATGTGAATAAAGATACCGGACCGTGATAACTGTGAGCATCTGATAAATCACCCTTTCTTGGGTAGGCTTCAATCCAAGCGAATCCTCTTTCTTTTAAAGTTTTAGTAGCTTGTTTTAATAGCTTTCGAGCTATACCTTTTTTCCTGTGAGCAGGAGCTATTAAAAAACATACTATAGAAGCTACTTTTCCTTCCAGAGTATCTTTAGACTTGCTATCAACAGGAAGTTTATCATACACATCTTTTGAATTGACATTGCACCATCCTACGGGTTCATTGTCTATGAATGCTAAAAATCCATTCATCTTTTCCCTCTCGATTAATGTTTTCGCTGAATTCCGATTCTGTTCCTTTGTGGTTTTTTTCCATTTTTTAATGCTTCTAGTGAAATGATAAAATTGGCAGTAGCATTTAGACCAATCGGGATTATCTGTAAAGGCTATATTGTCGAAAAAATTTAGGAAGTCTTCAATTAACTTAGAACTCAAAGGCTTAACACTTATTTCCATTTCTCTCATTCTTAATTATTTTTATTAGAAATCTCACTCTATACATTCTTAGCTCGTGAATTATAATCAAATTCTTTCTATTTATCTATTCTTTTTTTTAATTAATTAACTTTATTTTTTTCTTTTCTAATTTTAATATAAATACTGAGTAAACTTTTAAAAATATAATAAATAATCGGTATGAAGAAAATAATAGCAATCACTCGTGGTGATGGCTGCGGCCCCGAAGTTGTGAACGAAGGAATTAAAATTCTCAAGATCGTTTCAGAGTTCACTGATTATGATTTTGAATTTAAAGACGCGCCAGCAGGAGGAGAAGTGTGGAAAGAATTTGGAACTAACCTTCCAGACAAATCGTTTGAAGTCATAAAAAATTCTGATGCACTATTGTTTGGTGCTCTTGGTTTGCCTGATTTATCCCCTGGTGTAGCAGAAAGTGCTATTATGAAAATACGGCAAGAATTAGATTTGTATATTAATTTGAGACCCATTAAATTATATGATGTACTTCGCGAAAAATGTCCTTTAAAAAGCGAGTTTATAGGAAGTGGTATTGACATTACTTTTGTGAGGGAAAATACTGAAGGGCTTTATAAGAATATTGGTAATTTGGGAGAAGATTCAGCAGAGAACTTAATGCTTTACACCAGATACGGTTGCGAGCGGATAATTAAATTTGCGTTTGAGTTTGCAAAAAGAAAGAGCCATAAAATTGTTACCTCCGTTGATAAGGCTAATCTTTTGTATACAAGTAAATTATGGAGAAAAATTTTTCACGAAATGAGTGGAAACTATTCAAACATAGAAACGGAAGATATATACATTGATGCATTTACCCAGTGGCTAATAAGAGCACCCTATAGATTTCAAACGGTAGTCACAGGAAATATGTTTGGAGATATTATTAGCGACGAAGGCGCTTTCCTTATAGGAAGTCTGGGAATGGGCTCAAGTGGAAACATTCATCCCGGAAAAGTGTCAATGTACGAACCAATTCATGGTTCAGCCCCCGATATTGCTGGAAAAGGAATTGCAAATCCTATAGGCACGATTTTAAGCGTAAAATTAATGTTCGAAGAATCGTTTAATTCATCCGAAATAGGAAATGATATAGATTATGCTGTTGAAGAGGCTTTATTAGAAGGAAGGACTACTGACATTAAAAATGATAGCTTAAAAACACTTACCACGACAGAAATGGGTGATCTAATTTCTGTTAAACTTAAAAATAAGCTAAAAGCGTAAAAATCTAATATTTTAATTTTCTCGTGGTAAGTATAACATCTAGCATTAGTTTCAAATGTTCGTATATTTTTTCTCTATAGTCTGGACCAATTTTTAAGAATAGAACCGACACAACCTTCTCTTCTATATCCTTATCGATTAAAAATTCTTCCATTAACTGAGACCAGTTTTTGTCGTCAGATACTCGAATACCTACAATTACAGCGCGTTTCTTTCTCACTTTTCTAATTATATTAATGAGTATATCCTTCCATTTAGGATCAATGTGTTCTCTATCGCGAGCGTCGAATATGCAGAATACTCCGTCCGAATTAGCTAAATTAAAATTATTATAGGTAAAACTACTTAAGATTAGACCGTTCTTATAAGTATATAATTTTTCTTCATTGCCATCCTTTAGTTTTGAATATTCACCGAGGTTCTCTAGATTAATTACTGTTTGGAAACCTGGATTCAAACTCATATTTTCAGATATGAATGTTAATTCTAAAATAACTAGTTCTTTTAAGGTTGAGAGAATAGCTTTGGTTAAATCTTCTCGAATTACATCTTTTTCCTTTTTTTTGGTTTTAATGATATAGTGGTAAGCAATTAATTCAAAAGCGTCAATCACATTTTCACCAGTAAGAGCGCTGGTTTCTAAGTAGGTTTCTGAAAGTAATTTCGCTAATTCCTCTCCCTCAGCTGTGGATACTACTCGTTGCTCAGATAAATCGATTTTATTTCCCACGATAACTATAGGGATATTTTTCTCATCAATGAGCTTATTTATCTCTCCATGCCACACTTTGATTTTATCAAATGATTCTCTATTAGTAATATCAAAAACAATAAAAGCCGCTTCTGCACCGCTGTAGTATATCTTGCGAAATCTTTTAAAATATTGCTGCGCGCCTATATCCCAGAGCTGGACATGAATTTCGTTTCCTTGAAAGTTAAAGTTATGAGCAAAAATATTTAATCCTATAGTTGCTCGGTAATCGTGCGAAAACTTTTTTTCTACGAATTGTCGGATTAAAGAAGTTTTTCCTACCTCGTGTGATCCTACGATAATAAATTTAAAGGTATAATTAGCACACTCATCTAATTCTGATTGACATATAGATTCTTTAAGTTTTTCATGCCTTTCTGCTTCAGAATCAAAATCGGGGATATCTAGCTGGACTAATTCATTCCCTTGCATGTTAAGTATTTGAGCAGTTTTCTCGGCTAAAAAATAGGTATAGGGTGCCACTTTTTCAACTGATGCCATGCTATTAAAAATTAAGCTTAAAATTCTTTCTTCGTCTATTGTAATAAACAATAAGCGATGTTCATCCGTGTCGAACGAAGCAGTTCCGAATTTCTTGAAACTGAATTCATTTCTTATCCTTTCTAAAATAGGGTTAATAAGGGTTGTTAGAACAGAGATGATCTCGATGTTACTATCAATATCCTTCCTTTTTTCTCCAGCGATCACGAAACCTTCAAGATCTGAGATAATAATAGCATCTATTTCGGAAAACCGCTCCAAGAAATTATTAAGGATAACGTTAAAAAACTTTTGCTTGTTTCCTAACAATTGAATTTTACACCTTTTTTTGGTTTAGACAAAGAAAAACTTCGTCTTATCATAAATATAACACAACTTGCTTTTAAAAGTAGCTTTTTCAATTTATAAAGTTTTAGTTTACAAAATTTGGGAAAAGTTTAGAGGTTTATGATAGAATTAAACATTACTTCAATTTGGTCGTAGATTTCAAAGAAAGAATTAGAAAAAATCTATTCACATTGAAAAGATATCAGTCACAATATCCTTTACTGGATAAAATTGGGTTCTATCTCCATTCCAATTGATTAGCAGGTTTCTATAGAGTGTTTCAATTTTTAAAACTAATCTCTTAATGTTATGCTTAAAAAATTCTAGTTCCTCTGTGCTAATTAATACACCAATAATATAAACACTTGCAAAAATAGTTACTATTTTATTCTTTTTCTTAATGATCAAAATTTTATTTTCTTTGGTATTCATTAATTCATTAAGCATAATATTTATTGATGATAATGCTCCAGATATGACCTGTTCATCGATAGTTTTTCTTTCTTCTAAAAAAGATTTGCTATATAGATTAATCCCATTTCTATTCAAAATATATATATTTTCGATTTTATCGTGCCAGTTAAATTCAAAAAAGGGAAAAACATTTCTGAACATTTTAAAAATCAAACCAATCGCGATAAGCTGCATACTAATTCCGGTTAATCTAGTTATGAATCCATAATAATACCAAACAAAATCTATTGTAAGTATATGACCAGATAACATAAGTAGAATTGAGAATCCCATTTTCAAACCAATGTTAGGAAGTATCTTTTGTTTTTTACCTTGTTTATCAAAATCTATAGCATAGATAAGCAGAAATATGATGAAAAGCGGTAATAATAAAACTGATAGATAAAGAATACTAAAAAGATCGATTAAAACCATAGAAATGAGAATAAAAATTTGTATTAAAAAGCAAAAAGTGAAAAAATATTTTTTGAAAAAGAATTTTTTATATTTTTCCATACAAAAAGTAAACAGTAAGAAACCAAAATTTATTGATAAATATCCAAAATTTAAAAATACAAATCTAAAACTCCCACTTGACCAAATTAAAAACGGGGAAGTTATCGTTCCAATAGCATAATAATCCCCTATTAATATAAAGAATCTCAAAAGTGAAATTCCATAAAATAGCGCGGAAAATCCAACATTTTGTGAATTTTTAATCTGCACTGGTTGCTTTTTATGTTTTATTTGAAAATATAATCCTAATTCAAAACACAAAATGATAAAAATCCATTCCAATATTAAAGACACAAATCTTAGTGGATCGGTTATAGGAAAAATAATTTCATCATCCTCGTAATATATTTTCCATTATATTATTAAAGCTAATAAATATTTTTTCTTGATCTTCCTCTATATTATCTAAATTTAATAATATTTCCTTGAAAAATGATTCAAATCGTATTCTAATGATTTTTAATAAATGTTTTGAACTAATTAAATCCTTTTTAACAATTAAAACATAAATTAATGAAATAGGAACATTTCCATACTCAAACATTATTAGAAAATCGTCTTGCTGTATCTTATCTATTCTCTCTGTCTTTGTATTAGTAATTCTAGTAATTATTTTTTCAATTCCAGATATTCCTTTTGAAAAAAGCCTATCAATATTTTCGGCATAATTATTTGTATGAGAATTTTGAACTAAATCCAAATGATATAAGCTCTTAAAATCTTTGGGGTTAAAAATAAAAAGTTTAATAAGATTCTCACGCCACTCAAATTCATAAAAAGGTGGAAAATTGTAAACTGAAAAATAAATTATCAAGAAACCTATAAATAGATTCAGTACTCCTGTAAAATACACAATTTCATTAATAATTGGAGGTAAAAAGCGTAATCCCACAATTATAGCAAAAACTAATGCAATGAGACTAATCAAAGCTCCAATGAAAAAAAATCTAATTTTTGTTCTTATCCTTCCTATTGATTTTTGGATCAATATTATTTGAAATCTAATTATATATAAACCATTCAATACGACAAAAAAAATACTTCCAATAAAGATTGGAGACTGTAATGAGGGTAAAATAAAAACGCAAAAAATTGGTATAAAATTTAGTATCACTAAAGTTTTCGCAACTTTTAGATTAATAATTAAATTAAACTCCTCAAGGATAATGAATCTTGAAAAAGATATCGTAGAAAAAAAAGCTAATACCCAACCAATTCTATAAACTATTTCATAAATGGTCTCATTCACAATAAAATTTCTCGCAATTTGAATAAATAAAGCACCAATAACCATGAATAAAATAAACGAACCAAATGCTAATAAAATAATATTGAGCGGAAGATCCTTATCTTTAAGTTTCTTATATTGTGTATAAAAATAAATAGTTAATTGAATACCCATTATAACCGGAACTAAATAAGCTAGAAACTGTAGTTCTTTACCATATTCAATTTGTGCAAACATTTGTTATCTCATTAAATAAAGTCTCAAATAGTTTTTATAGGTGCAAAAAAGCTATCAAATTCAAGTGTAATATTAATGCGAAATATTTAATTATTTAGATTAAATTCTGAAATCTCAAAATGTCTCTTACTAATGTTTCAAAAATAATTTCAACATTTACACCTGACTTAGAAGAACATGCGATATATTGATACAGATTAAGATCTTTCGCGATGCTTACTGCTTCGCTTTCAGTTATGGCAATTTGATCTTGCAGATCTAATTTCCCCCCAACCATTAATATTGGAATTTCTTTTTCACTAGATGCTAAACCTTTCTTAAAAGTCTCGATCCAGCCATCAATATTTTTTAATGGCGCTTTATTACTCAGATCAAACATGAAAATTCCACCAGATGATCCCTTAGAGTACAAAGGTAATAGGAATTTAAATTCATCTTCACCCCCAAAATCCCAAATTTGCAGAACCACTCTTATATTCTCTATATTGATATATTTCACAAAAATTTCAGCACCCATCGTAAGTTTTATGTCCTCTTCGAAATAACCTTTTAAATAACGATGTGCTAAAGTAGATTTTCCTACTCCACTTTCTCCAAATATACATATTTTATAAGCTATTTCTCCCATAGGACTCAACTTTTTTCACTGTTAATTTCAATACAGAGGTGTGATAAAATAATAGACAAAAATTATTTAAATTTTTGTTAATTTCAAGAAAAACATGCTAATTTCTTAAAATATGTAATAATTTGACTTGCTTTTAAAAGTAGTTATTAGAAATTATTAATCTTTTATACTAACTTTCACTAATATTTAATGTAAGATTTCATAAGTTTGTAATTGTACTAAACATCACATCAAGTTGATCGTATATTTCAAGTCTATACTCGAAACCAATCTTAAAAAACAAAAGAGATACCATTTTCTTCTCTAAATATTGATTAACATTAAATTCTTCCATGATATTTGACCAATCGGTTTCTTCTGATACTCTCACGCCAATTAGTGCAACTTTATTTTCTTTTAAATTGCTTATTATGTTCACAACCACATCTTTCCATTTTTGCTCTATGTGCTTTTTATTTCTGGCGTTAAATATGACAAATACACCGTCAGAATCTTTAACATCTATGTTATCGAATAAAAAATTCTTAATAATTAGCCCGTTGGAGTATTCATACAATCTTTTATCTTTATCATCTATTAGTTTTTCACACTCAAATAATAAATTCACATCATTTAGTATTTGCAATCCGGGGCTCCAGTATGGGTTTTCAGTAATAAAAGAGATGGTTAATTTTGCTCTTTTATTTAATAACGAATTGATTTGATCCATTAAGTTCGTTTTTAATTTTTGCTCCTCTCTCTCTTTGTTCTTCATTATATAATGATATGCTATTAAGCTAAACGCGTCCTCAATATTTTCGCCCGTTAATGCGCTACTTTCAATGTAAGAGAAGTCAGTTTCAGTATTCTCCTTTGTGAGCTCTTGAACAAGCTCAATACCCTCTTGATATACGACGCTTCTCTGATCTGCTAAATCTATTTTATTGCCTACAATTACTATTGGGATATTTTTTTTACGGAGAAAATTTTCAAGTTCTTTATACCATACTTTCACATTTGCAAAGGAATCTCTTTTACAAACATCGAACACAATGAAAGCAGCTTGCGTGCCTATATAATAAGTCTTTCTAAAGCGTTTGAAATACTCCTGTGCTCCTACATCCCAAAGCGAAAAGTAGACTTCATTACCATAGAAGTTTAATGAATGAGAGAGGACATTTAAGCCAAGAGTAGCCCTATAATCAAGAGAAAATTTATTTTCTACAAATCTTCTTACAATTGAAGATTTTCCCACAGCTTCATCGCCCACGATTATAAATTTAAATTTATAAATTCCTCCAGAATCTAAACGCATTTGATAAATCTGTTCTTTTATTCTACCTACTTCACTCGTAGTATCAATCTCCGTTCCAAAGTGAGGTATATCAAGCTGAATAATATCTTCCTCGCTTGCGTTAATAATTTGAGCTGTTTTCTCTGCAAGAAAGTAAGCGTAGGGGCTAATTTTATCAGTAGAAGCCATTGCATCTAAGACTACGCTAAGGGTTATATCCTCGTCAATACATATAAACAACATTCGATTGTTTTCGGTATCAAAACTCGCTGATCCAAATTTTTTGAAGGCAAATTCTTCTCTAATTCTTCCTAAAATAGGATTGATTAAAGCTGTTAAAACAGATACTAATTCCATATCAATAGTTGCTCTTTTTTGCCCAGCAATTATAAATCCTTCATGATCGGATACAATCAAAGCTTCTACATCTTCATACATTAATAAAAATTTTGTTAGGAGCTCATTGAACAAATATTTTTTGTTTAAAGGCATAATCGATTCGAGGGTAATACGAATATATTAGAGTGAAATATTAAAAACAACATATACTTAAAAATAATAATTTTATAATTTATTAAATAGTTTTCTGATTGACATGGCTACTTGTATAATTTGTCATTTGGGTATCATTAAAGGCGTAGATTCTTCTCACGATTGTCCTAACGGGCATCCAGCTCACTCTGATTGTTTGAAGGAATGGCTTCTTCATTCTCCTAATTGTCCGTTATGTAGAGAACCGTATCCAAATGGAGTGCTTGATGAATTCAAAGATTTTATAAAATTTAGAGAAGATGAGAAGCTAGCAACATTAGATAACGAACTCAAAAAAGAGGAGTTAAAAAAAATGGAAGTCGTTGCCTCGAAAATGACTTTTCAAAAATTCATCGAATCTATTAATATCCTAATTAACGAACAAGAGTATGACTATGCTTTATCGCGGTTAGAATTGCACGAAGATAAGAACATTTCAAATAAAAAAGATCAGGATATTCTATTCCTAAAAGGTAAGATAAATTACATGCGAGGACGCTTTGATCTTGCCATTAATCAATTATTTAAATTAGTAAAAGAGAATTATAATTATCCTGACGGATTTTTATTTCTTGCAAAGGCATATGAAGCTCTAGGTTTGGACGATAAAGCCAAATGGGCTTATGAAAGAGTTAATTAGGATTTAAGTTTTACTAATATTATAGTATGAAAACTTTTTGTTTAACAATAGCGGGTTCAGATCCTACCTCTGGTGCGGGTATTCAAGCAGATATTAGGACATTTGATAGATGCGGAGTTCATCCTTTCTCAGCAATTACAGCTATCACATATCAAAACGCGACTGAATTTATAGGATACAAATCTCTCTCTGACGATCTAGATAACCAGTTGGACTCAATTTTAGGAAGTTACCCAGTTAAATACGTCAAAATAGGAATGATTCCCGACATAAAAGCTTTAGCTATAATTGTTGAAAATGTGAAAAAATACGAATTAATCACCGTATTAGATCCAGTTTCGGTTTCTAGCGCAGGTGCTAGGATTTCGAGAGAAGGACTGGAATTGGAAATAGAAAGAGATTTGTTTCCTCACCTTAAAATACTTACTCCAAATGTTAATGAAGCTAGTTTTTACACTAACTCGGACTTGCTTAATAAGCATGAAACCGATATCGAGGAACTCAAAAATGCAGCCAAAATCCTTGTAGAAAAATTACATATAGAAGGTAAACATCCTAAAGAAGAAAAAGCAGTAGTTATTAAGAGTGCCGGAACAACTATAGACAAAGTCTTTGATTTAGTATGCATCGGAAGGAACGGTGAAAGAGAAGAAAATTTCGATTTCAGGACTTATACAAAACCGAAACTCTCTCTTAAAGGAAATATTCACGGTACGGGGTGCGTTTTTTCTTCTGCAATAACGGGATTTCTTGCGAAAGGTTATCCCATTAGAGTAGCTATCGAAAAAGCAGAAGCTTTCTTTGATTCTCGATTTCAAAAATTCATCGAATTACCTAATGAAGGAAGGATCGTAGACTTAACCCTTTCTGAACCAAAAATTAGAGTAATAAACCAAATTAAAGAAGTTTACAATTATATTTCGAAATCGAAGAAATTCAGCATCTTAATTCCGGAAGTCAGAATGAACATTTCTGGATCACTGCAATCAGCAACAACTCAAGAAGATATTGCTGCTATAGAAGGTAGAATAACTCTAATCAATGGATATCCTCAAGCGTCTGGAGAAATCAAATTCGGAGTATCAGATCATACTGCACGTTTGATTCTCTCTGCTAAAGAATACGATAAATCGATTAATTTTGTCACGAATCTGAAGTACAACCCAGATTGGATAAAAGCAATTCAACACAACACTGATTTAGATTTGCAAGAAATAATTAGGGAAAATCAACCCCTCGAAATCAAAAAAAAAGAATTTTCTACCATGCAATGGTTAATTAAAGAAAGCGTAGAGCGATCTGGAAAAATACCTGATATAATATGGGATAAGGGGGCAATGGGTAAAGAACCAATTATCAGATTATTCGGGAAAAACTCAAAAAATATGATAGAAAAACTTGAAAAAATTATCACAGCAATAGAAAAACAGTAAGATTATTTTTAGAACATATTTGCTGGCTTTATTACAGGATTTTTTTCGACGCTCGTTTATCTAATGCGTCCTGCAGGATTTTAATTGCGCAAAATTCCCCACACATACTACAAACATCATTCTCTATCTCTCCATTTCGATAATGGATCTCCCGGGATAATTCTGGATCGATTGAGTGTTTAATCATTCCTTCCCAATCAAGATTTTTTCTTGCGATATCCATTTTGTAATCCCAATCTGATACCTTTTTACCGTACTTGGCGATGTTTACAGCGTGAGCCGCGATTTTTGAAGCAATTACGCCTCTCTTTACTTCTTCCTTATTAGGTAATGCTAAGTGTTCAGAGGGGGTAACGTAACAGAGATAATCTGCACCCGCTAATCCCGCGATAACACCACCGATAGCACTTACAAGGTGATCGTATCCGGGAGCAATATCTGTTACTAACGGCCCTAACACGTAAAAAGGTGCGTTATCGCATAGAGATTTCATAATTTTAATATTTCTCTCAATTTCATTAGCTGGTATGTGGCCTGGGCCCTCTACCATAACTTGCACATTCTGTGCCCAAGCACGCTTTACTAATTTAGATATTTCCACAAGTTCTTGAATCTGTGCATAATCAGTTGAATCAAAGATACTTCCAGGTCTCATACCATCGCCCAGGGAAAGAGTGAAATCATACTCCTTAGCCATATCTAATAAATAATCGTAATTACGATTGAATGGATTTTCTAGATCATTCTCTAAAATCCAAGCTGCTAAAAAAGTTCCTCCTCGAGAGACAACACCCATCATTCTAGGATGATCTTTTAAGTAATTAACAATATTTTTTGTGACTCCGACATGAATAGTGAAAAAATCGACACCTTCTTTCGCTTGTTCTTCGACAACATTAAAGAGATCATCCTCATCAAAGTTAATGACAGCACCTTTTTTTTCTAGGGCTCTTAATGCTGATTGATAAATAGGAACTGTTCCAATTGGGACCTTAATCTCATCTAGTATTTGTTTCCTTATAAGTTTCACATCTTCCTCACTGATCCCTGTGCTTAGGTCCATTACTGTATCGGCACCGTACTTTACTGCAATTTTAGCTTTCTCTAATTCTCCCGCTATATCGCATACTCGTTTACTCGAACCTACATTAGCGTTGATTTTTACAAGTAGCCCCTCTCCTATCCCTATAGGTTCAGTTTTGCGTTGGTTGGATTTTGGAACAATAATACGTCCTTGCGCTATTCCCTTGCGTATGAATTCTACATCAATTTGCTCTTTTTTAGCTACAATTTCCATTTCTTCAGTTATTTTACCTTCACGTGCGATTTTCATTAGTGTAGACAAATTTTAGAACCTTCTCGTAATGTCATTAAACTTATACTTGTAATTTAATATCAAATGTTTAATGCAAATTAATAATATTTGAATTAAATTGTTTTGTTTAATAAAAAATAATTAATCACCCATCCAATAATATTTTTATACAATTAGATATAACTACTATCATTAAACTTATTGAATTTCATTAAAATTCCGTTGTTAGGTGAAACCACATGGTAAGTAGAGGCATGAAAAGTGTTATAAATATCCTAAAAAAAAATAGAGAGAAAGAGATAAAGAAAAGAGTAGAAGAGAGTCGTGCTGGATTAGAAGAAATGGCACGATTAACACCTCTCTTTAAAGATGCTAAATTAGAAAATATTGATGCAGGTGGAGTACCCGCTGCTTGGATGATTACACCGGATGTCGCTAAAGATCGTGCGATATTATATTTACATGGAGGGGGGTATAAAGAAGGCTCGATTACTACTCATCAAGATTTAGCACAAAGAATTTCTAAAGTCTCAAAAACGAAAGTGCTGATATTGGGTTACCGATTAGCTCCAGAACATCCCTTTCCTGCCGCTTTAGAGGATTCAGTCCGTGCTTATGAATGGCTAATAAACAGTGAGGGATATAAGCCCAAAAATTTAATTATTGCGGGAGATTCTGCTGGTGGTGGTTTAACAATTGCTACTCTTGTAAAATTACGAGATCAAGGAGTTTCATTACCTGCTGCTGCAGTTTGCCTTTCTCCTTGGACAGATTTAGCGTTAACTGGAGATTCAATGAACCTTAAGATTCACGAAGATCACTTCGTATCCCCAGATGGATTAATGTTCGATGCAAGATTGTATTTAGGAAAAACTGACCCAAAAAATCCATATGCATCACCTTTATACGCTGATTTCAAAGGGCTTCCACCGCTCTGTATTCAAGTTGGAAGCGCAGAAATTCTACTTGACGATGCCACTCGATTAGCAAAACGAGCTAGAGAGGCAGGTGTTGAAGTGCAGTTAGATATTTGGGAGGAAATGATTCATGTATTTCAAGCATTTGCTGTTATGGCACCAGAAAGTATAGAAGGGATCAATAAAATAGGAGATTTCATTAAAAAATTCTTTTAATAGAAATTTAAAAAAAAAAAGTTATATTTGAATTAAATGTTTTAAATCTTGCATTACTAATCCATTAAAATGGATTTATATATCTGGAGCATCCATTCCTATAATCTTATAGGCTTCAGTGAAATCTAACACAACTTCTGATTTGTATTTAAAACCCTCAACTTCCCGGGCTAAAAACAAATTTTGCTTGGTAGCTGCCATTAGTGCTTCCTTTTCTTTTCCTTTCGCTATTTGACCAATACCTACAACCATGATATTTCCGTCCTCAGCTGATAATACTAAAATACAAAGCGTCTTATCTACTGTTTTATCTGGAGGATTGTCTTTTAACCAATCTATATATTTCTTTCCTACCTTGCTAGCTTGTTCTGGGGGAAAGTAGTTCCTTGTAAAAAGTAATGTAATAATCACCACCTCTTTTAATTGTTAAATAATTTTTAGATAGATTTCGTTGTGGTTGAAAATGCAATATTATAGTATATAAATTTTTACTATTACGTAAAATTAGTACTACATATTATGGGTTTAGAAAAGCGAAAAACCAACAACAAGAAACTTTTTAATAATCATCTAAAAATAATCGAATAATAGACTTATTAAAATCCCAGTTTTAGTTGCTTTAAAAGCTCAATTAAAGATTCGGTTAATTTATATGTTTTTAATTCTTCAAATGGCACGAATTTAGCGTCTAACGCATCGGAATCTGGTATAGGGGGTTTATTTAGGTCGCCCTCAATTTGTTCTACGAAATAATTAATCAAAACATAATGGTATTCGACTTTTCCATTGGTGTCGTACATAATCTTATCAATTATACCTGCTAGTTTAGATACCTTCACCTTAAAACCTGTTTCTTCAAAACCCTCTCTTTCGGCAGCAGATTGTACGCTTTCACCAAGGTCTAAGTGGCCTCCTGGAATCGACCAATATCCCGCATCTGGATTGAATTTTCGTTTAACGAGTAATAAAGAATTACCTCGAATCAATAGAACGCCTACTCCTACTAAAGGAACAATAGGATAATGCCTTAAGTCGAAAGGGGTTAAATTTTTATTATTTACCATTTTAAACAAAAACTTTAATGATATTTATTAATAATTTTAGAATCTACTACTATAAATTGTTATTTTTATGTAATCTACATTTATCTTTTCAATATAATTTTACTCATTTGCTAGAAAAAATTTAAATATTAAAAAATGAATTTAATCTGTATCTCTTTAATTGATTTATTAAAAATAAAAAAAGGCGAAATTTAAAATGAGATATTTAAAATTTAATAAAAAAAAAAAAATCTTTTTAATATTATATATATCGCTCTTTATATTCTCTTCTTTAGAATCTATAAATACTTTTTACATATTTGAGAGTAACGATTCATTATCTTCTAATGATGAGATGGAATTTAACCTTAGCGATGTGCAATTTGATCTAAAATCTCTTCCTAAATGGAAGGAGCAAAATTCAAAAGCAGATAAGAATGAAAATGGAATAGATGATAACTTTGAAGTTAGGCTAAAAGAGCTATCTGAATTTGGATTTATCGAAGAGAATTTTGACAGAGATAAAGAAAATTTAGACAAGAATAATATATATGATGATATATTCAAAAATGACATTCAAAAAACAGAGAAAATCACTATAGATGACATACCCATAATTATCTATTTCCCTAATGGAGATTATAATTCAATTTCTTTACTCTTTGAAACATTAGGAGGAAAAATAAAATCTACTTATAAAGCCGCTTTAAATGGGTTTGCTGGCAGAATCAGTTATAATCCTTTAAATGAATTTTGCGATTTACTCATTCAAAATGGCATACCGTTTTTCATCGAGGAAGATATGGTTTATGAAGCGCAACTATATTATGCGGGTCGAAATATGAATCTTAGACCCTACGTGTGGAACACTCTTTCTTATGATGGAGATGAATATAGTTCAATTGCAATTGTTGATACTGGAATTGATGATTCACATAACTTCGCTACTCCGGGTTATGCCGATGCAGATTTTAATTACAAAATTGTTGGTTGGAGAGATGAAGTAAACGGATTAACTAGTCCTTATGATGATAATGGTCATGGTTCCCATTGTTCCGGAATCTCAGCAGGAGAGGGTAGTCCCAATTATGACGGAACTGGACGAACTGTTGCTACTGCTGCGTACGAATGGGATTATACTGGTTGGGATGTAACACCAGGATCATATCTATATAATTGGGCAAGATTTAATGTTACTGACCCTGGTTTGATAGAACTTTTCTGCGAATTTGATGATTTTACACCTGGTTTAGATGATGTTGATTTTTGGGCTTATCTTTATTATGGAGAAACTATAGTAGATTCGCATGAAGTAGCTTCCGACTCTTGGTCTCATACTCTTTCATACACAGCAACAAGTAGCTCTCTTGGACTCTATTCTTTCAGATATTCTATGAATCTTATAGATAATACTGGTGACGGTTATGTAAGTGATTTCAATTTTAGGTTTAGAAGTGAAATGCATTGGCCTTTTAGTCCTAATCTTTTTGGAAGCGGAGATGCATGGAAGGGAGTAGCACCTGATGCCCATTTAGTAGGAGTTAAAGTACTTGATCAATATGGTTCTGGGTGGAGTTCAGATATAATTGATGGAATAAACTGGGTAATAACAAACAAAAACGCTTATAACATTACTACTATGTCTTTAAGTCTTGGAGGCTCCTCAGGGCAGTTAGGTATGATCACCGCGGTCAATAATGCTGTCGAGAATGGAATTGTTACGGTTGTTTCAGCTGGAAATAGTGGTCCAGGAGGGAATAATGTAGGATCTCCTGGAGATGCCGACAATGTAATAACTGTAGCCGCAATGAATATCTATGACGAAACAACTGATTATAGTAGTCAGGGGGGATTATCATATACGGGCAATACTGTTAAACCTGATATAACTGCTCCTGGTGGAAGTCTCTACGATGTACAGATGTTTTCTACTGATACTAACGATAACGATGCTGAAGGAGCATATCCAACTGATGGATATGCAAATGATATGGCAGGTATGCAAGGAACTTCGATGTCAGCTCCTGCTGTCGCTGGAGCTTCAAATTTACTTATTGAAGCTATGGGTGGCCATCAAAGTTGGAGTTATACTGGTACAGAAGCCAAACATGTAAAAGCATTATTATTAATGTCAGCTACCGAAACCTATCCATTATTAAGAGAAATGGATAGTGGTACATACTCTCCGCAGTTAAATCGTGGTGGAAAGGATGTTCATGAAGGGTACGGAAGACTTAACGTCGATATAGCAATAGAGGCGTATACCCAAGAATTAGTTCTAGGTTCCACACAAAACGCTTGGATCGCAAGTAGTTTTGATAATCCTTTTAGTAAGCATGGGCTCGGTTGTTACGTAAACCTCATTGAAGGAAAAAGTTACAATTTTACCTTGGATGTTCCAGTTGGGGCAGATTTCGATTTACATCTATACTCAAATAATCCTACTTCAATAGGGGAACCTATTATGGTCGCTTCAAGTACTTCAAGTGGCTTAGGAACGGATGAGATTATATTTTATACAGCAACAGAAACAGGAAAGTATTACTTAGTCGCTAAAGCCATTTCTGGCGAAGGAAACGCAATTATATCATCTTCGATTATTGCACATGATTTGAGTGTGTCATTAGAAGTTCCAACTAATCCAGAAATTTCTCAGACCTACATCGTAGATGCAACTGTTACTAACACAGGGATAAATGATGAAATTGGTGTTAATCTATTTTTATACCTTGATGACATACTTGTAAATTCAACTACTCTTCCAAGTTTACCTGCTGGTGCGAATGAAACTATTAATTATATGTGGACTCCAAATGTATATAAAACCTATAATTTCACTGCTTATGTTCCACCTGTACCTGGTGAAACCCATATAGTAGACAATATTGCAACTGAATTGATAATATTTAGCACTCTTCATAATTATACTATGATTATAGATTATGAATATAATTGGATCGATGCTTCAGGGGGAACAGAACTTTTATTAAGTGATGATGGGTATTCGAACCAACCTTTACCATTTAATTTTCAATTCTACAATGAAACCTTTTCAACAATCTATTTAGGAGCAAACGGGTATCTTAGTTTCACAGATATTTCTCCGAGTGAATATAGTAATGATCCAATTCCATCGGGAGACCTTGAAAGTTATTATTTAATCGCTCCATTTTGGGATGATCTACGGCCAGCTTCGGGTGGAGGAAGTGGAAACATTTTTGTGCAATCTTTTGGCACTTATTGGGTTGCAGAATGGTTAAATATCTATCACTATTCGGCAGGTCCTGTGGTTGGATCATTTGAAGTAATATTATATGAATCGGGAGATATCGTCTTTAATTATGATTATATTAGCTATACAGGTGGAGGATATACATGTGGGTTAAATTTAGGCGCGGATGTACAATATTATAACTCATATCAAGGCATAAACGATTTAACTGATAATTTTACAATATTTTTTACTTATGAACAACTAAATCCGCCCGGTGATTTTATATTATCGTCTAATGCAGGAACGCCGGATGATAATGGTGCGTTTGATTTATCTTGGACGAGTGCAGTGGGAGCTCAAAATTACTCTGTGTATGAATATTCTAGTTATATTACGGAAATCAATGGT
The DNA here is from genome assembly GCA_964508365.1 of uncultured archaeon. Classification (GTDB taxonomy): domain Archaea; phylum Asgardarchaeota; class Lokiarchaeia; order Sigyniarchaeales; family SOKP01; genus SOKP01. The sequence continues at coordinate 743 of CAZDTP010000026.1, read as the reverse complement.
AGTTTAACCCTTTTAGGAGATGGAATAACAGATCTTTCCCTTGCTTTGAGTGGATATACTAATGGAACCTATTACTTTATAGTTGTCGCACATAACGCCTATGGTGATAAGCTATCAAATTGCATCGAAGTCGTTGTAGAAATCCTTCCGCAAACACCAGGTAATTTTGTATTATCCTCAAATGCAGGAACGCCGGATGATAATGGTGCGTTTGATTTATCTTGGACGAGTGCAGCGGGAGCTCAAAATTACTCTGTGTATGAATATTTAAGCTATATTACAGAAATCAATGGAAGCTTAACCCTTTTAGGAGATGGAATAACAGATCTTTCTCTTGCTTTGAGTGGTTATACTGATGGAACATACTATTTCATAGTTGTAGCTCATAATAATTACGGAGATACGCTATCAAATTGTATTGAGGTTGTTGTAGGTATTCCTCCCGGTGATTTTATATTATCGTCTAATGCAGGAACGCCGGATGATAATGGTGCGTTTGATTTATCTTGGACGAGTGCAGTGGGAGCTCAAAATTACTCTGTGTATGAATATTCTAGTTATATTACGGAAATCAATGGGAGCTTAACCCTTTTAGGAGATGGAATAACGGACCTTTTTCATGCTTTGAGTAGATATACTAATGGAACCTATTACTTTATTGTGGTCGCAAATAACACCTATGGTGATGCGCTATCAAATTGCATCGAAGTTGTTGTAGAAATCCTTCCGCAACCACCAGGTAA
>CAZDTP010000025.1:0-50013 GCA_964508365.1 uncultured archaeon | reverse complement strand
CACCCTTTCGAGCGACTTCATCTTGACCAGGAATAGATCGACCGGCTTCGGGTATCACAACAGTGACTATAGGCCCTTTGAGACCATTCTTCTGGTCTAATTCCTTAGAAGGAGTCGTAACGTCCCGTTGGAATAGCAAAACTACTCCGTGGTACGCGAGTCATCCTAATGTGATAATTAGATTGCAAGAATATTGGTTTCCCTTTGCCTTCGTGCCGCGAGACACTTAAGCTCGCCACTACTATGAACTCCCTGGCCAATGATTCCAGACTGATGATGCAACCCTAGTCCTCTGTGCTCTGACGTTCTGTCACCAGAACTCATTCGCGCAGAATCTATCCTTTCAGGCTGCATCCTTACTAAACTATTTGGTTTCAAGCGCTTTTCACGGCCCTTCCGGGTTTCTTTTCATCTTTTGCTCACGCTACTATTTCACTATCGGTCTTGGGACATATTTAGATTTGCCAGCGTGTATCTGGCACATTCGTACGGGAAAACCATCCCGCACTACTCGGGATACCTCGCAGCAGCCTTCCAAGTTACGGTTACGCGGCTATCACGCTCTATGGCTCGACATTTCAGGGGTATTCACCTTCTTTGGTTAGGCCGTACGAGGTCCACACTCCACATCTCCCTTGGGTTATCCCCAGGGGATTCGGTTTGATCTGTTCCGCTTTCGCTCGCCGTTACTAACGGAATCACGATTGTTTTCTTTTCCTCCTGGTACTAAAATGTTTTACTTCCCAGGGTTCCCTTTCCCTATTGGGAATCTTGCGGATTATTGGGCCGCAAGTGGATGTCCAATTCGAGAATCTCGGGGTCAACGTCTACATGCGACTAACCCGAGCTTATCGCAGCTTGTCACGCTCTTCATCGGTGCCCAAGCCAAGATATCCACCAAATAGCGTTGGCGTATTGGCGTCTACTTGAGGAAAGATTCAGATTGCTTGTGAAAAGGCTTATGTATTCGGAAACGATACATTTTTGGAAATTGAAATTGAAATTAAAATTGAGACGAAAATATTGTATATTTTCATACTTATGGGGAGTATGTTCCTTTGAGCACGAATCGTTGTTATTTTTTTGTATTTTTTTATTTCTTCTGTTTCTTTTGTTTTGTATATTTTTGTTCGTACGCTCGTGCTTGGTCCGGAATCCTGAAACAACCGAGGAATAGGTCGTTTTAGGCACTTATTTCCTGTAGTATCATGCATTTTGACCGTAGTCTCTTCTGATATACTTCCATAAGGCCGGTGTCCGTTATTGGCGGTATGTCATCATGGTTCGATGAGATATTTATCACATCCAATAACTTGTCGATGGTAATAGGGATAAACTTCGATCACAAATTAAAAAATCATCGACGAAATATTAGAGTAATTTGTTAGATAAAAATTTTATGGTCGGAATTCATAAACTATAAAAGGGGGGTGTGAGCATTCCTATAAATATTACGAATGGTTACTATGAAGCAGCGATAAAATTTTAATTATGGTGGATATTTAGGAGAGATTGTATTAAGGGGTAATTACGGGGAAAAATAAAAAATTAAGAAACCAGATAAGACGAGTATAATATATGTCAATGGATGCTAAGATACTTGGTTCGAATAGGAGTATAATTTCAAATTTTACGAAATGTTCAACAATTAAAGGATTTAAAAGATTAAAAAGAATAAAAAGAATAAAAAGGTTTAATCATGGGAAAGAGAGTATTAATAGGGACCTCTGGATGGGGTTATGATGAGTGGTTAGGGCCTTTTTATCCAAAAGGGTTAAAAAAGGAGGATTATCTTTCGTATTATTCGGAGATATTTTACACTAACGAGATAAACACCACCTTTTATAACATTCCTTCAAAATGGATAGTTAAGAGCTGGGCAGATAAGACTCCTTCAAATTTTTTATTTACGGCAAAAGTGCATAAAGCTATAACTCACGAGCATAAATTGGATGTTGACCTGTGCTCGGCTGATTTGAATTACTATTTATCGGCGATGAAGCCTTTAATTGACTCGGGAAAGTTGTTGGGGTTCTTAATCCAGTTACCTCCTTCGTTTAATAGGACAGATCATTTCGGAGCGCTTAAAGAATTCATTCGTTCTTGGCCAGGTGATTTAAAAGAGGATGGGTATCATTTGATTATAGAATTTAGGCATTTATCCTGGATGGATGATGAAGTATTTGCGTATCTGAAAAATAGGGAGCTTACGTATTGTGCTGTGATAGAACCGTTATTACCTCCTAGAATGGATGTTACTGATCCAAGATTTGCGTATATTAGATTTCACGGTTATGGTAAAAAGCCCTGGTTCGACTATTACTTCAAAGACGAAGAAATAAGGAAATGGGCGGTATCTATTAGGGAGGTAATAAATCAAGCTGATACTGTCGGAATCTATTTTAACAATCACTTTTCGGGTTATGCTGCTAAAAATTCGATTATGATGATGCGTGAACTGGATTTAGAACCAAGAAACGCCCCTGAGCGAGTTAGTATATTAGACATAAAAAAAAAATCGGGTACGCTTTCTTCGGGTCAAACGGGGTTAGATAAGTTTTTAAACTAATATGCGTGAGTATCATTTGAGAACTGAGTAGGATTTTTATTGCTAAGAAGAGTTAGTTAACCTTTGAGTCGAAAAGTAGTTAAAATTGGATTTATTGGAGCGGGGTCTATAGGTAGTCTGTTCGGAGGATATCTTGCGTCTGTTCACTCTGACGAGAATCCTTTAGAGATTATTTTTTTTGGAAGGAGAAATCACGCGCTTGCGATAAAGAAGGAAGGTTTACGCTTGATTGCTGGCAATAAAGAGTTGTATTTAAAAAACGTTAAGGCTTACGAAAGTGCGAATGATTTTACGGGATCCTCAGAAATAGGTGATGCATCTAAGTTTGATTTCCTTTTTCTAACGACAAAGGCATACGATACCGAGAGAGCCATGGTTCAGTTTAAGAGTATAATTGAATCAAGTAACTGGTTTATAATCCTACAAAATGGTATTGGTAACGAGGCGTTAGTAAAAGAATATTGCAACGAGGATAAGATTCTAAGAATAGTTACATCTCACGGTGCTCTGTTAGAGAATCATGGGCGTGTGCGTCACACTGGTGTAGGTTTTACAAAAATTGGATTTGCATATTTAAAACCAGATAATCTAAATGTTAAAGATTACGGTAGAGCAGAGGAGAGTTTAATGGTTTTAAAGAATCTATTGAGCGCTGGGGGTTTGCAGACAGAAATTGTTGAGGACATAATTAAATGTTCTTGGGAAAAAGTTTTTGTAAATATTGGTATTAATGCAATAGGTGCTCTTACAGGCTTAAAAAATGGTCAGCTATTAGAGAGAAATTCTTTAAGAAAAATGATGGGAAATGCGGTTAAGGAGGCTTTAGAAGTAGCACACATGAAGCACATAGATTTATCGAATAGAGATTATGTAGAGTTAATGTATGCTGTAGCTAAGAAAACGTATAACAACAAAAATTCAATGTTACAGGATGTTTTAAAGGGAAAACCTACCGAAATTGACTTCATAAACGGCAGAATTGTAGAATTTGGTAAAAAATTAGGGATAGAAGTAGTTACAAATGAGATATTAACTGCTTTAATTAAAGGTTTAGAAAGTTCGTTTTAATTTGAGATTTACGCTTTGAGGGTCATGTAATAGGCATTTTCCCCGTCTCTATAATACTTTTCTTTTATGCTGTGAGTTTGGAAATTAAATTTCTTGTATAGGTTAATAGCCTCGTAGTTACTAATCCTTACTTCTAACACAAACTCGTCAACTTTGTATTTTTTTATTTTTTTCATAGAGTGAGATAACAGCGTCATAGCAACTCCTAATCGCCTGTAGCTTTTTGAGACTGCAATAGACACTAAATGGCCATTATTTTTTAATTTCAGACTAGTAATTGCGGGGGTTCTTTCAACTCTCCACATTATGTATCCAATAATTTCTTCATTACTGTTACACGCTATGAGGAATGACTCAGGATAATTATCTAAGATACTTTTATAAAAAAAATAGGGGTAGTCTTCTGGTAATTCTTGTTCGTTTACTTCGATAACGCCTTCTAGATCCTCTAAAGTACATCTTCTTACAACAATAGGATTAGTATCGCTAAAATTGCCAGAGTATTTGATCTGCGTATCTTTGTCTGTGCCCATAATTATATGAGTCTTAGATATTGTTCTTTATATATTAAATAGTTGCTAAATAAATATTATTTTAGAACTTTTTAAGCTTTTTTAATTAATTAAAAGCTTTAAATGCTGTTTCTTAATTTTATAAAAGCGTCTTTTTTTTGTTGTTTTGTGTATTTAATTATTGCGTCTAAAGTCAATTGAATATTTTTTTTATTATCAAACTTTTCTATAATATTTTTCAAATCTTTTTCATTGGCGTTTTTTAATTTCTTTGCAATCTTAATCATTTCCGGCAATACTCTTATGATATTGTCTACGATTGTAATATCAGCCCATAAGGAAGTTCTACTTATTGGATTTAAATCGACTGCGACTACTTTTTTCCCAATTTTTTTTAAAGCTTCTGTTCTATCTCCGTCCTCTAGGGGGACGAATACGACATCAGCTATTTTTATGCCGTTTGGATCCACATTTCTTCTATTGCTAGATAATTCTTCTATTTCGACCATATTTTGTTCGTCGAGTCCCAAAATCTTTTTAGCTCCCGCACCCTGTAATAAATTCTTAATTGCTTCAATCCTGCCTTCCTTTCTATAAAATAAGTTAATTTCAAGTGGTGCATTTATAATCTCTGATAGTTCTACCAACTCATTTGGACATAAAGCTGCAGTGTTCCCGTTAACGCTAATAATGGCATGTGTTGCTGTAAGAAGCAACGCAACTGCTACTTTTATAGCTTCCTTTGCTGGGATATTGGTTTTTTCCCCTAACATATAATCAAAACATTCTCCTCTACCATGCGCGATCAAACCCGCTTCAGCTACAACTAATGTTTTCATTCCCTCAATTATTTTTTGTCGATATTTTAGACTTTCAGAACGGGGATGATCTTTAGGGACATCGTGATCTTGGTTATTATTAGTAGTCATAATTTAAAGGTTTCACATATATAGTTGTTTATATAGTTTGAAATAAAGAAAAACTATTAATCTTTTGGATCTTTCTAATTTTTGTTGATTCGTATGGCTTTAACCGAAGAGAGTAAAAGTAATGATTTACAAATATATCAAACAAAGAGGTTACTTAATCAGTTAAAGGAGAAAAAGGGTTTTCACACGGAGTTAGTTTCGTTATATATTCCTCACGATCGTAAGATTTCTGATGTTACCAATCATCTTAAGAATGAAGTAAGCGAAAGTCAGAATATAAAGTCAAAATTAACGCGAAAAAATGTTTTAGATAGCATATCAAGTATAGTAGGTCAACTGAAAAATATTAATGATGTTCCTGAGAATGGCTTAGTTATGTTTTCTGGTGCGATCCCGCAAAATAATACTCCTGGGACAGAGAGGAATGAATTATATATTGTACATCCCCCTGAAAAAGTCTTAACTTTTAGATATCATTGTGCAAGTGAGTTTCTATTATGGCCGCTAGAAGATATGCTCGAAACAAAGGAAACTTATGGATTACTTTGTATAGGAAGAAAGGAGTCTGCTGTAGGATACTTAAGAGGAAACCATTTGGAAATAGTGAGGGATTTTACTTCAGGGGTCCATGGTAAGCATAGAGCTGGAGGTCAGTCTCAGAAAAGATTCGAACGGCAAATGGAAGAAGCAGAAACTAGGTTTTACAGAAGAATCTCTGATGAAGTCAACAAATTATTTTTAGGCATGGAAGACTTACAAGGAATTTTCATAGGCGGACCTGGACCTTCTAAAGAAAAATTTGTAAACGACGAAAGCTTAGATTATCGATTACGAGAAAAAATTTTAGATGTTGTTGATCTTGGTTATGGTGGAATTGAGGGAGTCCGGGCGTTGGTAGAAAAAATAAAAGATCAAATAGCAAATGTAAAGTACATTAGAGAAAAACAAGTAATGCAATTATTTCTGAAGGAAATTTCAAACGATACTGGATTAGTCGCATACGGTCTTGAGGAAGTACAAAAAGCTTTAAATATGGGTGCCGTAGACAAATTAATTCTTTCTGAAAAATTAGATACCTATCAAGTACATATCACTTGTTCCAATTGTAATTACAAAGAATCTAGAACAGCAAGGGAGCGGGAACTAGATAAATTAGAGTTGTTTATTCAAGATGAGAGTTGCCCTGATTGCGGTTCTAACGCCTTTAATGTAAGTAGTACTGTTTTAATAATTGAAGCGCTTGGTTCCATCGCAGAAACGATGGGAACTGATGTAATAATAATTTCTCCGGATACAGAAGAAGGAGAGATGTTATATAGCACTTTCGGTGGAATGGTCGCGATTCTTCGATTTAAATTAACTTATTAGAGTAAATTTTTTAGTATTTATTTTAGAGCCTCATAAAAAAAATGTAAGAGTATTACAGATATAGACGAAAAAAATTATTGTAGATTAATATGAACTTACCTGAAATGTTATTAACTTTAAAAATAATAATGTTTGGTGGAAAGGGAGGTGTCGGGAAAACAACTTGCGCTTCAAGTTCTGCGATATGGACCGCAGAGCATGGAAGAAACACTTTAATTATCAGTACTGACCCTGCTCATTCTTTAGGAGACAGTTTCGGGATAGCACTTCCTCCCGGCGAACCAACAAAAATACCCGGTGTAGAACGCTTAACTGCTTTAGAAATAGATCCTAAAGCGGATATGTCAGAATATAGAGGTTTAACTAGCATGAACCCGGTAGAAGGAACGGAGATGCCGGATATAATGGGCGGATTGCCAATGATGGAAGATTTACAAGATATTACCTCGATGAGCCCTCCGGGGATAGACGAAGCTTTCGCATTATTAAAGGTTTTAGAATTCATAGAGACGGATCACGATTACGATTTAGTTATATTTGACACGGCACCAACGGGTCATACCTTGAGATTTTTGAGCCTTCCAGAAACATTGTCAGGTTGGATAGGTAAACTGTTGAAGATGAGATTAAAATTAGGAAATCTTATGGGAATGATGAAGAGTTTTTTTACAAGCGGGGAAAAAAAAAAGAAAGATAATTCTTTAGAAGTATTAGAGAGATTAAAAGATTCAATCATTAGAGCACGAGATGATCTTACTAACCCTATGAAAAATTCGTTTGTTGTAGTAATGATACCAGAAGAAATGGCTATTTCAGAAACGGGGCGCCTTTTAAACGAATTATTAAAATATAATATTCCTGTTTCAAATATTGTTGTGAACCAATTATATCAAGATGACGATGATTTATGTGATTTTTGCCGATCGAGAAGAAAGATGCAAGCTAGTAATTTGCTTAAAATTCAGAAAGTCTTTAGAGATGAACTCGGAAAAAATATAATCGAGATTCCACTTTTTAGGGGAGAAATCAGAGAATATGACAATTTGAAAATATTTGGAGAGCAACTCGTTAAATGAAATTAGTTACGGAACTCACTTAGATATTTACAGTATAAACAGATATTTGTTTTTCCACACGGATACCCACATTTTTTGCAAGAATTATAAGATTCAGGTATGTAATGTTTAGAAAAAACTTCAGACATCTCCAAAAATCCGTTGAGTAAATTGAATTCTATTTCGGGGCTGAATTTTTTGCATTCCTGAATGAATTCTAACACACGTTTCCTTAAAATTGGATCTTGCTCTCTATAGGGGCAATGTGAAGGGTAATAGTTAATTTTTTTCAGGTTTGCATAAAGGAATATTTCTTCTTCTGGAATTTTTATTAGCGGAGTGATTCGCCTAATGAAGTACTTCTTTACTTCTTTACTTTCTTCTTTAAAAAGATATTGATTAGCAATTAGCTTAAATCTTTTAAAAAGAATATTCATTAAATAAGTTTCTGCTATATCTGTTAAATTATGACCCATTGCGAGGACATCAGCACCTAAGTTTTTTGCGGTTTCGTTTAAAATTCTTCTCCTAAGCGTAGCACAAAAATTGCATGCGTATATATTTTTGGTTGCGTTCTTTTTCAATTCTACTATCTCATCTAATGTTTTACCGGTTATCTCTTTAAACGAAACAATTTCATGGTCGATTTTATGTAGTTTACAGAATTCAATTGCATTCTTTATACTATTAGTTCTATAGTCTCTAATTCCTTCATCAATGGTTACTGCTATTATGGGATTCGAATGATAACTATTTGCTTGAATAAGTTTAATGTTATATAGTAAAGAGAGAGAATCTTTTCCACCAGAAATACCAACAACGATTTTATCATTTGGTTTTATCATATTATATTTAGATATTGTCTGAGAAATATTTTTCTCAATTCTTTTCGTAAAACAATTAGTACATATTAATTCCCCAGAATATTTTCTGTGGACTACTAGAGAATTTTTATTGCAATAGTCGCAAGTAGCAGTTTTAAGAAAAACATTATAGGAACTATCAAAATTGTTAATGAAAATCACATCCGCGTTTTAATTAAATCCAAAAAAGATCAAATCCAAACATCAGATATGATAACACGAAGTTCCCAAGAATGAGACTTAACGCTACAATTCTTATCGCATTTAAGACATTATTTTTTATTTTTCGTTTATTATCGTACCAGTATTCGAAAGAGACCTCAAAAACTGAATTCTTTTTTAGTTTCGTAGTCTCAGGAAGTTTCACAGATACTGTGTCTTTATATCCGTCTCCTATTGAGTCAATTAATTCATAATTATCTTTTCCCAAGAGGACCTCACCATTTTGATTGCTCTTATAATCCTCCTTCAATAAAATTTTAACATATTCTATATTTTCAACCCGGTATTCTGTTAATTTGCACTCCGTATCGGTTCCTTTATAGACTAATCGATCTGTTTTTTTCTTTTTAGTTTTATAGTCTTCGCCAAATATCCAATTAATTAATTCTTTTACAAATCTATCCCCATCAAAAATGGGCAGGGGCATCATATTAAAGATAGTTATACTAAATGCGATAACAAAAAGCCATAAAAGCTCTTTGATGAGAAAATCAGGCCAATTACTCGTAAATAATTTTGCCAAGTCATTTTTATGCATCCAATAAGAATTACTTTGAACACCAATGAAAACACCAACAATTTCTACATCTAAAATGTAATCGCTTCCTGTGTTTGTTGTAAGGTTTATCGCTTTTAGATTAAAGTCGGTTAGCAACAGTTCTAAAGTTTTGCCATTTGAGGTATTAATAGCTGTTCCGTTCACTTTTGAGATCACTATGTTAGTTTCAGTACTACTCGAGTAATTATAGGTAATTATTAATCCTGTACCGTTTGGTATATACTCATAACGGATTCCTATATCATATCGAGGACCTACAGTAACATTTTTCTCAGAGTAAGAATCGCTATACGGATTGTAAATATTAAAAGTTAGATTTTCTCCTATTGCGAATTTAACGCGAGTAGAGTTACTTAGTATTGAAGTAAGGCTTATGCCCTGATTTAAATCAAGGTTTAAAAATTGGCTATCTGGATCGTTTTGATGTTTGATTGCAACGATAGCATCACCACTCTCAAGATTTCCATAATTAAAACCTCCGTCTTGAGGTGTTAACACGCTATAAACTTGGGTCACCTGTCCGTAGAAAGGAGAAACAAGAGTTGGAAAACTTAATATTAATAGGAACGCCACACCTGCAGTTATAGCATTCACAAATGTTCCTGAAGTAGCTATTCTAAACCGGGTGTTTCTTTTAAATTTGGGGGATCTTAATTCTCTTTCATCAACTTCTACAAAAGCGCCAAATCCAACTAAAAAAAACAAACCAGCTCCGAGTACACCTGTTGATTTAATGTCTACGCCGTCAATATTCGCAGAAATGCCATGAGCAAACTCATGAGTAGTCATAATAAATAATAATGGCAATAACAGATAAAAGAAAACGGGTAAGTCGATAGTAACCCCGGGAATAAGTGGGACAATAGCGTTTTCTATGCTAGGTTGGATAAAAAGGTTTAAAATGTTCGTAAAGAAAAAGTAAAAGCCATAAATTGTAAATCCAAAAGATACGAATATACCTATATTCCAAAATACCCTCCAAAATCTAGGGCTTTTTTTCGATATTCTTCGAATGAGGTTATTGAGTTTTTTGGTCTTAAACATAGCGAGTAAAGGGAAAAAGAAAGTGTAAGCCTCTTTTTTGTTTCTGAGTAAAAAGACAAAAATAATCACAATAACCCAAAAAATTAAAGATATTATAAACCAAGGGTTTAACAAAAAATCTATAATAAGATCGAGTAAGGTCATAAAACGCTAGTAATCGCTAATTCACGTAATAAAAAGGTTAATTTAGAGTAAAAATTAAGGTTATTCTTTTTATTTTAAAAATGTTTTTAATAGCTATAAAATTAATTCTAACTTCTTTAAAATCCAATTATTAATCATAAATTTTTGTTTAACATTTTTCTGCGGAAGATATAGGTTATTAATGGCAGATTTTGGTATCCACTCTTCTTTTTTTGTAAAGTCAATTAAAACTGCTTTTTCCGTTTCTCCTACGATGGATCCATAAAGATTACTGGTGTCATTTGGGTCTTTTTTTGCCTTATTAAGTTCACGAGGAAGGTTTTGATTGCCTAGTGGGGTGTTAATTTCGTCTGATTGAAATTGATTTTTTTGATTGTGTTTCTTTATTCTGTCAGTATTACCTTTTTTTTGTAAAGTAGAATAGATTATTTTTTCATCAAGGAAGTGGATTAAAAGAAGTCGCAAAATTTCAGTTTGAGCTAAATTGAGCCTTTTTGAGTATTTATCTACATTAATCCAAAGAACATCATGATTGTTATCTTCCCAATTAAAAGATACGGAGGATTCTTTACCTTTAAAGATGTGTTGACATTGCCATTTATGAGTTTTATTATTTAAAACTCTTAATATCATTACAATCTCTTCTAATGATAACTTAATCGCTTTGCCCTCGCTAGAAGAAGGTTTTTCCCAAACTCCGTTCGGTTTTTTTTTAAAGCAATGGATAAACATAAATGGGTCTGAGCTTGAAGAACTGCTAACGATTATTCCTGTATTCTGCCCAAAAAAGCTTTTTGAATGAGAATCAGCCATTTCGATAAATTTGTGTGTTATTTTAAATAATTACATGTTAATATACATTATACTACAAAAACACCACTAATATCCACTTTAAAAATGAAAAGAAATTAATAGAAAAAATTAGATGAAAATGTTTTAATCAGAAGAAATCCTTAATAATCGCAATAAAAATGGAAAAAAATTAAAATATAAAATAATTATAAGATTTGAAACTTACTAGTGGTACTCAAAAAAAAACATAGCGGGGTGGGCTAGCCTGGTTTATGCCGCAGGGCTCATAACCCTGAGAACGCTTGCCCTCTTACGAGCTAGCGTCAGAGTCGTTCGTTCAAAAATCTTGCATCGCTGGTTTCCAGCAGATTGGGATTCGAACCCCCGCTACTTATTTTTCTTTATGTTATTTACTTTTCTCAAGGAGTTCTATTAATTTTTTCTTAAATGCATTCGCATTAAGTCTTAAATTTAAATTTCGATTAATATACCATTCCTTGTGGTGATTTTTATACCCAATTAAAGCAATATTACGTTTTAGATTGTTTACAGACAGTTTTAGGTATTTAGGCAAACTATGCTCTTCTATTAAATCATTGTATATTTTAATCATTTCTGAAATTGGGAGTTCATTTAAATTTTGAAGGGTTTCTTTAAGCGTTTCAACCAATTCATAACAGAAAAGTATAAAATTTAGAGTTATTAGGTTATATTTAGTGTTTAATAATCAATTCTTTATGTGATATAAATTGAAAAATACTATCAAGCAAAAAAGAAAATTAAAAAAAAAGAATTATGAGTGACGCAAGATCCTACGAATATACGCCTCCAATTCGTTGTTGTATAAAGCATCTGTTAGAAGGTAGGTATAATGCTACTGAAAATTCACTATATACTATTTTTGGAACTCTTAAAAGAGTTAGAATTGTTGCTACGATCACTAATCGAGAAGAATTTATGAGTAAGAGAAATAGCGATATAAATTCTACATCAGAAGAAGTTAGCACTAATTTAAGATTTGAACTTGATGATGGCACAGGTATAATTTCTGCGGTAAAGTGGGATGTAGATGTAGAAAATTTTGGAGATTTAAATAAAGGAGTATCAGTTGATGTATTAGGAAGGGTAGGTTTTTTTGGTGAAAAAGTTCAAATTAATAACATTGCCTTTATCAAGAAAATAATCAATCCTAACTATGTTTTATTAAGAGAAGCTGATGTAATTAAAAAGATCAAATCAGGAAATCTCGTTGAGATCCCTGAAGATACTGTTATCGGTTCTGAGCTAGAAGAAGATTCGTTTTTTGACGATATTCCGAGCGATATTGATGTAGAAAAATTGTTTAGTGAAACGGAATCGCCTAAGGTAGATAAAATTAAAGAGGAGATTTTTGGTATAATTTATGAGTATTCACAAAACGGGAACGGAATAAGCCTTGAAGAACTACAGCGAAGAATGAATGTTTCTGAAAACAAACTGAGAACTTATATTAATGATTTGGTTATGGAATCAAGGATTTACCCAACTGAGGAAAATATCTACCAAAGTTATTAAACAGCATCATTCACAAGATTGTTCTTTATCGCTAATTTCATTCTCAAAATCGTAAAATTAATTTTGTAAGGTTAATTATAGGATATTGTAGAAATATTAAGGACAGGTTGAATGAAATGGATTTAAATAATTATGACGATTTAATTGATAAAGCTTATGAAAAAATTCCAGAGAATGTAAAGAAATTATCTAGGTTTGAGATACCTAAAGTTGAAATAAGATTTGAAGCAAAAAACACATACATTACAAACTTTAACAGGATTATCAATATTTTGAATAGAGATCGAAAGCATTTTATAGGAGTATTTCTCAAAAAAGTAGGAACTATGGGAGAAATAAGAGGGCAACAATTGTTTTTAAAGGGAATTTACAAAGAACAAGTATTAAACAGACTCATTGAACTTTACTCAAAAACATATGTATTATGTAAAATCTGTAATAAACCAGATACAAATATTCAAAAAGAAGGTAAAAAAAATTTTCTCAAATGCACAGCTTGCGGAGCGAGAGAAGAAATTAAAGAGAAATAATCGTCTATTAATGAGAATTAAATGAAAGTATATCTTAAAATCCATAGACATAGTGACATTGAAACAATCGCTTGTTGCGATGAGGCTTTATTAAATCAAATTTTTACTGAAGGTAATTTAAGAATTGAGATTAGTTCCACCTTTTTTGGAGGAGATCTTCTAGCTATAGACAAAGCGATTGAAATACTAAAAGGCGCGTCATATTTTAATATCGTTGGAGAAAATATAACTAACATGGCTATAGCACAGAAAATACTTTCCAAAGAAGGAGTTAGAAAGATAAATAATATACCAATGGCTATGAAAATGATGTTTTGATGCCTCACAGATTTTGTGCAATATGTGGTACAGTAATTGATGAATTAGCACCTCATTTTGGTATGTGCCTTAATTGTTATTTAGAGGAACATCCATTATTTGAGTTACCGAATAATTATAACTTTAAGTTATGTATTGATTGCCAAAAATACTCAAAAAAAGAGGAATGGATAGAATCTGAGAGTAACAATTTGTTCAAAATCATTGAGGACGCGTTAATTCGCTTTTTATTAAGAAATTATGTAAAACAAGATATGATAATATTCTCGTTCTCATTCGATACATTTGTATACTCTTCACGAGATCTTTTAACTTCTTTAGATGTTACGATATTGGGGAAATTAAGGGATAATCAAAAGATTTCACATCAACAAACCCTAAAACTGAACATTAATTATGATCTATGCAAAAATTGCACTAATTTAAGGGCAGGAATGTATTATCTTTCGATCATCCAATTGAGGGTGACTGATAGGTCTCAATTTGAAGTTATTAAAGAAGCTTTAGACCAGATCTCGTTTTTCGTAGAAAATTTATTTGCTAAAAATAGTACCCAGTATATTTCGAAAATAGAAGATCAAAATCTTGGTGTGGATCTCTACTTAAGCACAAATGAGTTGATGAACCGAATTATTTTATATATGAAAGCGAATTTTAACTTTATTTTAAATCGATCAAAAAAGTTGGTAGGCAGAGATTCTCAAAAAGGAAGAGGTATTTATAGATTAAAAGCCCTTATAAAATTCTTACCATTTAAGAAAAACGACGCTGTTATGATCAATAATGTCAGATATTTAGTTGAAAATATTACTAAGAATAGAGTCGTACTAAGAGATGAAAACAGTTTTAAACATGTTAAGAACTTTTCTTTTTTTATTAAGGATAAAATATCTTTAAAGATTATTAAGGGGGCGGATTGATTGGGAAAAAATCACACCGAAGAGGAGCGGAACGACGAAGAAGAACTCGATAATCACGATAGTAACGACAATATGGAGAACAGCTTCGATAAAAATATAGATAATTTAGTAAAAAAGCAGATTGATTCAAAACGCGTTAAAAATATCGATCAAACTAAGAAGAGGGCTACGGTGGATTCAGTATTTGATGAAAGAATGTATTTACAAGTTAGCAAATTATTAAAATCTGGAGTTTTAAGCCGTATCGAAGGGATAATTTCTGCGGGTAAAGAAGCAAATGTATATCTTGCTTATGGTCAAGATAATAAAGAATACGCAGTAAAAATATATAAAATTGATACAAATACTTCAAAATGGATGAGAAATTACATTATCGGAGATCCTAGATTTAAAAGGGTTCCAAATAATGTTTCTAAAATAATATATCTATGGGCAAGTAAAGAGTTTAAAAATCTTAAAAGAGCTTACAGAGAGGGTTTAAGCGTACCTGAACCTCTTTATATAAAAAATAATATTCTGATAATGGATTACATCGGTTTTGGTTCAATACCAGCACCTAAACTCAAAGATATAAAATTTCCTACGAACCCTATCAAATTATTAAACGAAATCCTCTATTTTATTAAAAATTTATATCAAAAAGCAGCTTTAGTACATGGTGATTTATCTGAATTTAATATTTTATACCATAATCAAAAACCGGTAATAATTGACATATCACAGGCGGTAACAATACATCATCCAAAAGCAGAAGTATTATTGGTAAGGGATATCACAAATATTTTTAATTATTTTGATACGATAGGAGTAGAGGTACCAAATCGAGAAGACTTTTACTATGAAGTTATAAACTTAGAATAGAAAAATGAAAAAATATATTTTGTTGAAAACATATGATTTAAATTAGGAACATGAAAATAGGACAAAATCGAATTGCGGTAATAATCGGAAAAAATGGTGAAACTAAAAAAGAGATAGAAGATGTTTTGGGAGTACAAATAAATTTAGATAGTAAAACTGGAGATTGCGAAGTAAAACCTTTAATTGAACACCCTAAATATAGCGCTCTTAATACATTTAGTGCTGAAAAAATATTGAACGCCATCAATAGAGGATTTAATCCGACAAAAGCCATGAAGTTATTAGATGAGACTTTTGACATTGAGGTTTTTAATCTATACAATTTGTTAGGAAAATCAGAGAAGAAAATAAAAAGATTGAAGGGTAGAATTATTGGTAGAAATGGAGAGATGAGAAGGGCTATAGAAAGATTTGCCGAGAGTCACGTCTCTGTTTATGGAAAAACAGTTTCGATCATATCTGACTATGACAATCTACAAATTTCGAGAAAAGCAGTAAATATGTTGTTAAGTGGAATGCCTCACCACTCTGTATTGAAATTTTTAGAAGATAAATATAACGAGAAAAAGAAAGAAGAATTCCGAAAAATGTACAAACCTCAATTTTAATATTAATTCATCCAAATTTAAGTATTTAAGCGATGAAGTTTTAAATGGGTTCATAATTTAATTTTGTAATTGAATCTAAAATATCTTTCCCATATATAATTTCTTTAATTTCAGACTGTAGCTGTTGGACCGTGTCAATCTTCTCATTAATATAAAGCTCTTTATAAGTTTCCTTTTTTTCACTGGAATGAATTTCAAAACTTTTAATAGAGTAATAATTGTCAGAATACGATTTAAATATTACAAGACTTCTTGGATATGTGTTTTTCTCTTTCATAAAGATCGCCCATCCTTCATAAAAATACCTCACTTCAAAAAAAAACAAGTCTTTCCACTCGTCTAATCTCTTTAAAATTGTATTAATTTCATTTTGAGTTTTTACGCGGTATTTATCGTTCATATAATTGATTATAGAAGAAGATTTAAAAAGGAGGAGAAAAAATATTTCAGTCAATAGAAAGCTCTCTAATATTTAGGATATCATTAGAAAGTTTGCTTTCATTAAGATTCTTAGGTGAAATATTTTCGCTAAAAGAGGAAATGCTTGAGATATTTTTCCCAAAAATCTGTGGTGATTTTATGCCTGTAATAAGGAGCATAACTCGTAGGTAACCGTCAAATTCATCGTTTACGCGAGCGCCCCAAATAACCATAGCATTGTTTACATCCATCTTTTCCGATATTTTCTTTGCAACTGAATTTGCTTCGGCTAAAGTCATATCGTTCCCTCCACAAATATGAATCAGAGCTCCTTTTGCGCCATCAATCGATACATCTAACAGCGGTGAGTTGAGAGCGTCTTCGATAGCGTCTTCTACCCGATTATTTTTGTCACCAGACTCGCCTACTCCGACTATTGCAACTCCTCCAGTACTCAAAATTGTTCTAACATCAGCAAAATCTAAGTTAATCAGTGATGGTAGCGAAATCGTTTCAGTTATTCCTTTGACCATAGTTGCTAATACTTCGTCTGCAACGCTAAACGCCTCGATAATGGGCAAGTCTGGAGCTATGTCTAAAAGGCGGTTATTATCTATTACCACTAGCGTGTCTGCATATTTTTTTAATTCGTTAAGACCGATTTGTGCTTTATTAATACGTCCAATTTCGGTTTCAAAAGGTAAAGTAACTACCCCAACGACTATAGCCCCTTCAAGTTTAGCTATTTCTGCTACAATAGGCGCACTGCCAGTTCCCGTTCCACCCCCTTCTCCGCAAGTTATAAAAACTAAATTAGAATCTCTAAGTATTTTAGTTAAATCTTCACGAGACTCTTCTGCGGCTGCTCTTCCCACATCTGGATTACCTCCAGCACCTAATCCCCTTGTCAAATTTTTTCCAATTAATAATTTTATATGAGATTCCACACTTTCTAAATGCTGGAGATCTGTATTTACAGCCACACATTTCGCTCCTCGAATTCCTATTTTCATTAATCGATTGATAGTATTGTTACCAGCTCCCCCGCATCCGACTATTTTAATATTTGCGTAGCCAAAATTTTCTCGGGTTGGTCTTACTACTTCTCTTTTTTTAGCATTCTTTATTAGAGATTCCATTAAAAACGACGCGATGTTATATTTTCGTTATAGAAATAATATAAATAAAAAATTAGAATGAATATAATATTCACATATTACGCACACATCAAGAATTATGGGTTTAATTTAGAGAAAAATCGTGGTGAACGAATGGATCAAAAATTTGAGAAATGGTTCCATCTTCTATTAGAGATATATCTGGGAGAAGATAAGGAAATCGATTTGAAAAGGTTAAACAATATGCCCCAACATTAGTAATCAAAACAAGATCTCCTTCTTTTAATTCTTTTGTGAAAAAGTAATTTTTGGCTAGAACATCTTGATCGGTGGGTACAATTCCAGCAATAGAGGTTTTGTATTTATGAGGGTCATTTAGTCGAGTTATATTGTAAAACCTTAAAGAAGCTTTAGCAAATTTGGGACATATATGATTACCAATATTTAAAAAAATCCATCTATCTTTATACACTTTAATAACTTTTGCTAAGAATATCCCAGCATCTCCAACAAAATAACGTCCTGGTTCAAAATAGATATGCTTAAATTCATAATCGAAATTAGTTAAAATTAACTTAATTTTTTTAGCTATTTCAACCAATTGGTACTCGGGCATAATAGCTGCTTCAGGAAATCCACCTCCCAAATTTATATTTTCTATTCTAAATCCTGCTTTTAATAAAATTTTAATTTTTTCTAGAACATTTCTTAGATTTTGTTTAAATTGCTCAAAGTTATTCATCTGAGTAGAATAATGAGATAATATGGTTGTTATTTTAACATTCTTATATTCATTTTTTATTTTTTTTAGTAATGTAAGGTCGAATTCATCAAGATCAATTCCTAATTTGCTTCCAAACTTCTGAAGATTTAATCTAAGGCAAATTTCTTGAACCTTTTTATACTTTTTAGCAATGGAATCGATTAGAATTACATCATTTAAGTTGTATACGACGATTTCCTTAATGTTCTCCAAGATACATTTTTCAATAAGTTCTTGAGGTAAATATGGCCCCCCCACAATAATTTTTTCAGATGGAAATTGTAGCTTTAACGCCAATTTTAATTCAGGTAGCCCAATTAGTTCAGCACCTACACCTTCCGATTGGACAATTCTGCAAATATCGGGCAGATAATTAGCTTTGAATGAATAGAAACATTGGAAGTTATCAAATACTGACTGGAATGCTCGACAAAAAGAGTTAATGTTATTTTTTATTCTTTTTGCTAAAAAAATCATAAATGGGGTTTGTTTGTTTTTAAAAATTTCACTTGCTTTTATATCACCAATCAATAACTTCCCATCTTTTTTTATCAAATGGGGATTTCCTGATAATTTTTTCAATTTGTTCACCTCAGTTATGAATTAGTTCTATGTAAACTTGATGGGTTTTTTTTGCTACATCATGCCAAGAAAGGTTTTTTTGTACTTTTCTTTTACCTTCTTGTCCCATTTTATTACTAAAATGCTCGTTTTTCAGGAGTGATACAACTTTATTTGCAATATCCTCATAATTGTTAAATTCAACAAGTAGTCCATCTAAGTTATTTCTAATGACTTCTGGAGTTGCTCCTATATTCGCCCCAATAACAGGTTTACCTGAAGCCCAAGCTTCCAAATAAGCAATTCCGTAAGCGTCGCTTCTACTTGGCATCAGATAAATGTCTGTTTCTCTAAACGCTGCTATTTTTTTTGGATCGTAATATCCTTTTAAATTATCTGGAGTTAAGTTGACTATCCGTGGTTTGATAATCTTTTGGAGTTTAGAAAGCTCTCTATTGAAAGCAATTGTGGAAGGACCAATAAATACAAAATAAACTTTAGGGAACTTCTTTAAAATATTAGGAATTGTCTTTAAGATAGAGATAGCTCCTTTTTCATAGTTTTTGTAACCACAAAATAATACCATTTTATAGTCTTTTTCATTTGGTCTAAAAAATTTATGTTTAAAGCGAAATTCGTTTTTGATTTGTTCTGAAGAGTGATTAAATTTCTTGAAATTTACTCCCATTGAAATTATTTTTATTTTACTTTCTGAAATACCTAGTTTTTTCGTTAATACTTTTTTCTCCAAAGCTGTACAAGCGATTATCCTATCAAACTTTTTAAGGGCCTCAATAAGGTGTTTATTATGATATCGTGGATTTGAAAAATGGAAAAAAGGAGTACAAACAGTTGGTTTATTTATAAGTTTCCCAAGCATTAGTGCAATTAATAAATTGAAGTAGGGAAAAAATGTCGTATGAATTAAATCAAAGGTAAAATTTATTGGAAATTCTATTTTTTCAATTAAACTATCCAAATACGGTCCGTTTTTTAAGAATTCTATCAAACATTCATCTGACAATTGTAGTTTCTCGTAAGATGAGAAACTTTTAATCTTGTGAAGTTTTTCATCTATATCTATATTGTATTTTATTGGATAACGAGAAATTTTTAACTTATTAATGTAATCATAATTCTTATCTCCAGGGTTTATAATTTTACCATCAGCATGTCTTAAACCTTTAAAATCTACTGCTGTGGAAGTGTAAACATCAACTGTATAATTATATTTCGAATTCATAATTTCTGCTATGCTTTGGAGGTAAAATTCTGCACCCGAAATAGCGGGGAAATATCTTGTTGGAAAATACAAAATATGATTCAATCTTAAGATCCTTTTTATTTATCAATTATAATTAATATATGATAATCAAATGTCAAAAGATTTATTATTTGATATATCTTTAATGGCTGAAAAGAAAGGTGTTATTGATGAAGAATTGTTGAATTTCATTGATAGGATTTTTCCTGACAAAGTCGACAAAGTATTAAAAGTTATAAAAAGAGGTATAACAAAATATACCTTTAATCCTTCGAAGAGAGTTGTTTGGATAGCTTTGGGAGAAAACGACGAATATTTGTTATATCCAAAATTGTACTGCTCTTGCCAAGACTTTTATAAAGCAGTAGTGATACAAAGAAGAAGATCGTTTTGTAAACATCTATTAGCTCAAGTAATCTGCGAAAATTTGCCTGATTTTAACGAATCTGAACTGGAAGATGATAAATTTAATGAAGTTATTGATGAATTAGTTTTAAAATTTTAAAATCTCTGCATTCTTAATCGAATTCATTATCAATTCCTCTATGTTTACTCTTTTTTCTGAATTGAGGACTTCATCAAGTTTCGCATGAGTTTCAGGGTATTGAGGGTTAAAATTGCACCCCGCTGAGGGTTCAGAAGAGGTGTTATAGGACCCTATTCGCTTGTTTATATCGATAACTTCTTGTTTATCGCATCCTATTAACGGCCTTAACATTACACAACCAGAGGTAATGTTATTATAGGCATATAGATTGTCAAGAGTTTGACTTGCTTGTTCTCCTAAAATATCACCAGTTACTATTATGTTAGTTTGAATTAATTCTCCTAATTTCTTTGCTATTCTTAGCATTAATCGCTTACATAAAACACATGTTAATTTTCGGTCACATAATTCTTTAAAAACGTTTAAGTTATTATCATGATAAATAAAATATATTACCACTTCGGAATCTATGTATTTTTTTAAGATATTGATAATCTTAATAATCTTTTTCTTCATAGAATTATTGTCGTCGTCTGCTGTTAAAAAAGACAAAAAAGTAGGAATATAATTTTTCCTTATCATTAAAAATGCTGCTATTGGACTATCCAAACCTCCGGAGAGTAAAGATACAAATTTATTCATAATGAGACTCAATTTTTATTTAGTAGTTAGTTCTTCCCTTTCCCATTCTTTCAAATATTTATTGAAATCCTCTAAACTTATTTGTCTAGATATCTTAATTTTGTTTTTAAATTCAAGTTTCTTAATTTTTAACATTAACTTTTTATTTTTCATTAAATGGTTTTGAGCATTTGGATATTCGTTTTTAAAAATTTCTTTCATACTCGAGAAACTAGCATTTTTTAATAGGTCATATTGGTTATTTACATAATGACATAAGGGATCAACGCTAATTTGAAAATTAAAAGCATCTACTTGTTTCAAAGCCAAAGGATATGCTTTGCATGCTAACGGTTTTGTATCATGAACTGTGCAACCATAAGTGTTATCATAAAAGGAGCAACCATTAGTTTCTTTGTCGAATAATATTTTGTATGTCACAATTAAAATTTTTTTATTTAAAATATCAGGAAAAACTAAGTCTTCTATAATCTTAAAAGCAATTCCTCGTTTTTTGGCTATTTCGATTAAGAGATTCGCCTCTTCGGGATACAAAGGGATTCTTTTTTTGTATTCAATTTCGTGGCAGCATGATCCGCATTTCAGACATGCATAGTATGGCTCGGTCACTTCTAAATGATAAAAAATTTTTTTAAATTGTCGGTAAGAAATCCTATATATCTAATGATACTTAAGAAAATAAAATTTTTGTGATATTATTAAAATATTACTTTTACGGTAAATTATGTGTCTATTAGGATAACACATTGATTTTATAGACAGAATAAAGACTCTTATTATATCATATAATAATAGTTCAGCTAAAAAAATGACAGAGTCTGGGATAAGAATAATTAAGCATTTTGATTTTAACGAGGATGATTTTAACGATCCAATATGTATTTTAGGCATGCCAGGAATAGCCGATGTCGGAAAATTTGCAATTGATTCTTTAATAGGACAATTAGACGCTAAAAACATAATGGATTTTATATTTGATGATTATCCAGCAGGAGCTATAGTGGATGATAGTATGTTATCCGCTCCTAAAGCAGAAATTTTATTTTGGAAAGATCCTGAACAAAAGAGAGATATTTTTTTAATCACTGCGGACGCTCAGAGTTTAACACCTAAAGGTATCTATAAAATTTCAAATTTCCTTGCTGAAATTATCTATCAATTTAGAGTTAACTTGATAATAGCCTTAGGGGCTTATCCAGTAAATAGTCGTAAAATCAATACAAAAATTCCTAAAATATATGCAAGTTCGACAAACCGAGAATTGTTACAAGAATTTCTTGCTAAAACCAATTGCGATAAGATTCAAAAAGGCGTAATTATCGGTGCTAATGGGTTAATCCCTACCCTAGCAAAAGCACGGTTTAATTTAGACGGAATAGTTCTTTTAGCAGAAACAGATAACATCGCAATGGTAAATGAAGATATAACTGATTTAAAGGCGTCAATAACACTTTTGGAGATGATTAAGAAATCGTTCACTTTACCAATTAAAAAGAAATATTCACTTGATAATATAGAGGATATAACTAAAAATTTACAAAACAAAAGAGACCAATTAGAAAAAGATTTAAACACTTTTGAGTTTGTTGACACTGAGGATAAGAGAAAGTCATTATATATATAATCCAATTTATTTTCTTAACAAATTCTATATTTTAAGGAATTTTGTCAACATTTTTAATTATGTGCGAAAAATTTTTTAACTTTAATTAATTTTAAAAATTATGAATTATGTTTGTGCTCGAAAAAGCTGTGGAAAAGAAGTCTCTAAAAAAGAATTAAACGCACTTCCAGGGATAAAGTGTTCTCACTGTGGATTTCGTATATTATACAAAAAACGCCCTGATGTAATAAAACGGATTAAAATTCGCTAATTCTTCACAAATTTTAGTGGTATTTCATTTTCAATGCTCTTTAGGGTTTTAAATCAAATCTTAAGTGATTTATTATTTCCTTATACCTGTTCCTAATAGTAGCTTCGGTAACACCAGCAGCTAGTGAAATTTCTTTCTGAGTCCTCCTTTCTCCTTCTTGTATTGCTGCTACATATAACGCAGCCCCAGCCAGACCTGTTGGTGCTTTTCCAGCAGTTAAATGATATTTTTTAGCTAATTTTAATAATTCCGCAGCTCGGTTTTGAGTTCTACCTGAAAGTTTTAATTCGGCGCAAAAGCGAGGAATAAAATTAATCGGTGAAGAAACTTGAATATTTACCTTCAATTCAGTTAAAATTAGCCTATAACATCGAGCTATTTTCTTTTTATCAACTAAAGCAAACTCGATAAAATCATCTAGAGTTTTAGGAATATTATTTAATCTGCATGATAAATAAATAGATGCTATCAACATTGCTTCAATTGACCTTCCACGTATAAGGTTCTTATGGGCCATTTTTCTATAAATGTGAGCTGCAGATTCTTTTAGTTCTTTTGACACGTTCAATTGCGATGAAAATCGATCTAACTCGTTCATTGCGTAAGCTAAATTCCTATCTATTGATTTGTTAGTTCTCGTGCGAACATGCCATTTTCTCAATCGATAGACTTCGGCTTTCATTTTAGGGCTTATGCTCTTACCAAAAGCGTCTTTATTTTTCCAACCTATCATAGTACTTAGTCCTTTATCATGAAGCGTCAATGTTGTTGGTGCTCCTACTCTGACTTTTTTATTTGCTTCTTCTGAGGAAAAAGCTCTCCATTCTGGACCAGAATCAATAATATTTTGGCTTAAAACTAAACCACATACATTGCAGACTACTTCGCCCCTTGCGTTATCAGAAATTAGATCTATATTCCCACATTCTGGGCATAAATTTAAATTATTTTGAGGCATTGAAAGATCCAATTACTTATACCCATATTAAGTTCAATTCCTTAATTCCTATAATTAAAATCATACATTTAAATGTTTGCGTTTTATGGATTTATCAGTTAATAAAAATCCTCTTTAAAAAATTTAGCTTAAGTCATTTCACCAAAAATTTTTAATAAGATAGAAATTTCTAATTATATAATGCGACATTTTTATAAAAGCCACGGAAAGCACTGTTATCTTCGATCTTTTCAAACAATTTGTAAAAAGTGCGGTGCTGATGTTTTATACTGGGAATGTACTCATGGAAGTAAACTTTTTTTTGAATACCCCCCGTATGGAAAATTAGTAAGGCATAATTGTCGGAAAGCTCATGGATTATTGGGGGGAAAAAAAAGTTTTCCAATTATTGTTAAAACACCTACGGGTCTATTAGGAGAACCATATTATAACTGTGCTGTGTGTGGAAAAATGTTTAGAGATCAGGGTTCCTTAAAAGATCACTTTAATACACAAAGGAAAATTGACTTAGAGCATAAAATGTTTTCTGGTAATAAACTGACATTCCAGAACATAAATAGTTCTATAAACAATTCATACACTAACCCTAGTACAGCTCAACATAAACCTAAGTTTGGAAGAATCAATATTAAGACATCAAAAGATGAATAGACTATTAACCACAAATTTTTAATACAAATTTTATAATTATATTTATACTATTATTATTATTAATTCTGTATACGATATTTTAATCTAAAAAATTGGAGAAAAAAATGCCAACTGATCCAGCTACCGTTATTTTCAATTTAATACAAAAAGATCCAAGTATTATTGCTGCTGCTGTAGTTCAAGGAGGAGATAATATTCTTTACTCCACAGACAATTGGGATATTCGTTCTGATGTTGGTAAAGTAATTTCTAGCTGGAATAGTATGAACGCACAATTCATAATGGTTTCAGGCGTGAAATATTCAGTTCTTCAGTGTACGTCAGAAAGACTAGTTGCTACTTCAATTCGAGGTGAAGGACACATTATAGGGTCGAAAGATGAAGAACATAAAATACTTATTTATCTCGAACCCGATGGGGAACCAATGGGAGCTACAATGGACACAGCTAGAGCGGTTTCAGAATTAAGCTCAAAACACATTTACATAGATCCAAATTCCCAATTAGGCGCTGTTGGTGACAAACTTCAGCCAAGTATTGGAGCTAACATAGATCCTCAACTGAAGGGAGAGGTTCAGTCGTTTTTAGAATGGATTAAAGATAGTGAGGGGCTTTCGGGATATATAAATTATTATCTTCAGCAAAACAACACATCTATCATATCAGAGCTTTCAAAAATATATTCAGAGTTAAGGCAGATTTTTGGAGTTTAGGTTCTCACGAGCTTATGTACAAAGATATATAAGATTTATGATTAATATTATTATAGAGTTTGAGTATTAAATATAGTGATATAATTGGAAAATCCAAGGAAAGACAATAAAAAACCTACAATCATCAAAAAATCACCTCATAAATCAAATCCTAAATTTTCCAGAGAAAAAAATAAAAACCAGAAGAAACCTTTAGCTAAAGAAAAGAAAAATATTGACAAATCGAATTTAGATACCTCAATTGTAGAGGATGTTGAATTAGAAATCCCATTAGTTCCAGAATCGCCAAAAAAGAAGAATAAGCTAACAATTAATTCTCCTGGGTTATCTGCTGATCTTTTGCAAAAATTGAAAAAGTTAGAATCTGATAATATTAAAGTTGTTTTAGTAAATTGTGAACGATGCAGGGAAATAATTCCAGTACCTATCCCTAAAAATTATGTTATAAAATCTGACTTACCTGTCGTTCCAATAAGCTATGTTCATAGTAATTCTCACATGAAGGATCAACATTGTATTACACTTCATCTTGATCATGATTTTGACATCCGTAGACAACGGATTTCTGATGTAGTTTTTTCTCCTGAATAATTTTATTTATCTTGATTTCTAATTTAAACCCTAATTATTAAATGGTTGAGTTACAATCTTTAGCTATAATTAAATATGTTTTAACAAGATTTTTTAGAGTTAAGACAACCAACTAGAAAAAATCGCTATTAGGATAGGAATTAAACATAGTAAGCTGATAAAATAAATAAAACTGTTTTTCCACTTTAAATCGTTTGGATTTAATATAGTATTACAATTATCGCAATATTTATGATTGACATAAGAAATTTTATTACCGCAATAATAGCAGGTAGTATTTCCATTATTTTCTCTAATCGAATAATTTTCCTCAGATTCTAACATTCAATATTAATAACTAATTTGATTTAAAAGAATTAAAAAAATGCTAACAATTATAATATATATTCTAAAGTTAAATTTAATTATAAAATCATTGAATTTATAGGTGATTAAACTATTTCTGGTTACATTGGTAAAAATATTAGGTTAGAACGAATATTTAATAGAGAAACAAAAAGAACAATTATAGTTCCTATGGATCATGGATTAACATTAGGTCCTATTAAAGGAATAGAAAGAAATTTAGGTGAAATGGTTAACAAAATTGCCTTAGGTGGCGCTAATGCGGTTTTAGGACATGTTGGGATTCCACTTTATGGTCATAGGGGATATGGTCCGGATATCGGATTGATATTACATTTATCGGGATCCACATCATTAAGCCCAGAATTAAATTACAAAGTCTTAGTAAATAATGTATTAGAAGCCGTAAAGCTAGGTGCTGATGGTGTATCTTTACATATTAACATTGGAACTAAAACTGATCCAGAAATGTTAGAAATCTTGGGAAATGTTTCACGCGAATGTAGAGAATTTGGGATGCCACTTTTAGCAATGATGTATCCTCGTGGAGAAAATATTGATAATGAGTACGATGTTCAAGTTGTTAAAATCGCCGCAAGAGTTGCTGCGGAACTCGGAGCAGACATAGTAAAAACAAATTGGACAGGAGACCCTGATTCCTTTAAAGAAGTTGTTGCAGGTTGTATGGCACCAGTTATTATCGCTGGAGGCGTAAAGGCAAGTGTGAGAGAACTTTTAGAAGTAACTAAACAATCCATAGAAGTTGGCGGAGCAGGCGTGGCGTATGGAAGGAATGTGTTTCAAGCAGAAGATCCTACAAAAGTTGTTAAAGCACTATATTTAGTTGTTCATAGAAATTACGAAGTAAGTGAAGCTATGAAAGAAATTAGGATTTAAAACACTATTTTTACGATTAAGGTAATATTTTAAAATGAAACCAATTATTGAAAAACGGAAGCAATTTGATAGCATTTTTTTATATATTTCTATTTTTAAATTAGTGAAAAGTTATCTCGTACTTATTTCCGATGAAGAAGGTATGGGTATCGGAACTGTAACATTAGGAATCCCTTCTATAATTGAGAAAATGAAAACTACTTCCGCGTCTCACCAAATATTTGGAGTTCAAAGTAATATTTTAGGTAAGATTATCGTCGAAAAGATTTCTTCCTACCTCAAAGAGCCCGTATTGTTGCTACTTTTTTTAAAACACATCAAAGAAGATCAAGAGGTTACCAAACCTTTAATGGAATTACTGAAAGAAACATTAACTGAAATTTCTCAGAAAGATATGAAGTAATGAATATTTTAGAAATAACCTTACGGGTTTCTATTCTTCGTGTAAATATTAAAAATGCAGGGAAGGGGATTTGAACCCCTGTAGACCTATGTCAATGGATCTTGAGTGTGGCTCAAGAACTACATTATTATGTGTTCTCGATTGTGTCCACCGCCGTTGACCGCTTGGCTATCCCTGCTACTCTAAGGAGCTATTTATCGAATTGTTATCAAGTCATTGTTAAATAGAAGATGGATGCACAATTTTGCTTGATTTTTACCCTGTGAAAATAAACATGAATACGAAAACAACCGCCATCATACCAAACATGAATATCATTTGAACTCTGCTTTTCTTTTTCTGCTTTTTTTGACTGGTGTGATAATTATCTCGACAACTTTGGCTACAAAATTGCTTATCTGTTGGCATTGCTTTTCCGCAAATAGGACAATGGCTATGAGGTCCCCATTTCTTTTTAATCTGATCTTTCCAAGTAGATTGAGACATTCTCTTTTTACTCAAGTGTTAAGTTTTTAATTACTATGTTAGAAAAAGGTGCTAAATTTTAATATTTTATTATAAAAAAAGTTATTTCGTGATTGTTGTGCCTATATTCACTTTTTCGTTATTCCATAATTTTTTAAACTGATCTAGCTTCAAGCCCGAAATTACCGATACAACGACATTACTTCTTTTTAATATCTGCAAAGAAACTGCGTCAAAAATCCTATATTCTCCAGCCGCAGCTTGAGTATCTTCGGACCTTTCTAAAATCATTTTTTGAAGGGAATCGTAATTAAGTTCTCTCAATAATTTTGCGTCATCAAATACTTTTGGATCTTTATCGTAAATGCCATCAACATCAGTGAGGATTACTAAGCGCACTGCTTTTAAAAATTCTGCTACTTGAATAGCTACAGAAGTTGTTGATTGTCCCGGTTGTAATCCTCCCATTACTACAATTTTATGTGAACTAAGAGTAATTGCTAGTTCTTCGAAAGATTTTGGAACCTGAGGAGAAGCAAACTCTTTCATGTTAGCTATCATTAATCGGGAGTTTATACGCGATATATCGATTCCTATTATATCACATAGTATTTCGTTATGGGTAAATTCTCTCATTGCGTTAATATATTGTCTTGCAGTAGTTCCTCCTCCACATACTACAACAATTCGATAATAATCTTTACTATTTTTAATAATTTTGCAAAATTCTGAAATTCTTCTATAGTTCAACATTCTATCATCAGAAAATAAGAGGGAACCGCCGAATTTAATCACAATATTCTGGGTCATAATAAACTATAATTGATTTTTATTTTTTAAGTATATATGTATTAAAATTGAAAAATGTAAATATTTACGGGATATGGTTAGTAATACAAATAAAATTATTGTTGAAGTTCCTCACCGCATTTCGGGGTTTTTTGAAATTGTAGATAAAGAAAATGGAAACCCTATTAAAGATCCGGAAAATATTGGGTCTCGAGGAGCCGGATTTAACGTAAGTGGGGTAGGGGAGACAATTATTTCATATAAAAAACTCGAAAAAGGGGAAAAAAGTAGCTGCTTGATTTATATTAATGAAGAGAAATTGGATAAAAAAGCAGAAACTACATATTATATTTACGAATATGTTAAAAAACTGATAGATTTCCCTATTAATCTAAAAATTCAACATGTTTTTGATTTACCTGTTGGTTGTGGGTACGGTGCAAGCGGTTCAGGAGCACTAGGAACGATTTTTGGATTGAATAAACTATTGAACTTAAACTTGAGTAATTCTGAAAGTGGAAGGATAGCTCACATTGCTGAAGTTGTTAATAGAACGGGATTAGGGACTGTTTGTGGACAATTAGGGGGAGGTTTGTGCGTTTTAAAGGAACCTGGTTATCCATGTACCTTCGAGCGTTTAAAAAGTCCTAACGATCTTTTAGTTATTTGTGGATCTTTTGGAACGATACAAACTAAATCGATCTTATCAGACGAAATTTTAAGTTCAAATATAAAGCGAGCTGGCAAGATTGCTTTGAACAAACTATTATTAGAGCCCAATTACAAAAATTTTGTTAACGTTTCTTTCCAATTTGTAGAAAACACACACATAATGGAAATTTTAAATTTAGAAAAAACAAAGGATTTATTAAATGATTTACGCAAATTGGATATTATAGGAGCAAGTATGAATCAATTAGGCCGTTCAGTGTACACTTTTTGCAAAAAAGGAAAAGAAAAGGAAGTCTTTGAAATTTTTAATACATATAAGCCTTTTATAAAGACATTTGAGTTAAAAATTAACAGTAAAAAAACTATTAATTTTAAAGAAGAAAGAAGAAAAAATTTATAATTTTTTATCATCTACAATTATATTAAGTAAAAAAAGAAAGAAAAATAAATAGTGAGCTTATAAAGAGCATTAGAGTAAATTGCTCTTATAAGCAGCACCAAATTAAGGTACTGCTCCTGCTTGACCAGGCATTTTGTTCACCTTATTTTTGAATTTAAATTTTTTTATTCTATTCTTATAATTTTGAATCTGAATAGCTTTTTTCTCTTATATATTCCATTTCCAAATGGTATATTTAAACTTCAATAAAATTTAGTGAATTATTTTTTTCAGAAAATTAAATTTTATCCATCTAAATTTAAAATGGCTACAAGAATTTTGTTATATAAAATCAGATGGCAAAATTGGATTAACCAGTAAATTTTTAAATTCTTTTAATGAAGGTACATCTCCGTATTTTTGTAAAATATTGTTTCCAAGGTAGTACATAAAAGAGTTATTTGAATATGCGGGATTTGACATTCTTTCTATTCCGGTGATCAAATCTTCATCGCTAAAAAATTCATAACTTTTTCCATATCTCATTAATTCTTTCTTATTATACTTATCAACAAGGGCATGATATACAAAATTATACCAAAAAAGAGGAATTTTAGCTTTCACTATATTTTGTTGCTCCAACTCTTCAAGAGACACTTCTTTTAAAGGATCTGAACAAAATTCATTTAATCCAATTTCTGCTACTTCTTGATTTGAAAAGAGTACAGAAATTGCTTTATTGGCAATTCCCTCTGAAATTACTAATTTTGGCGAATGGAGAATTAAAATAGAGTGCTCAAATTGGTTTAACTCTCGATAAAGTCTCTTTTCCTTTAATACAAACTCAGTATGATGTCCTGGATATGTTTCATGAGATGTAGATTGTAAAATAACAGTCCAATACATTTGATAATTAGGATTAACCTCAATCCGGCTAACATATTTACCCAAATACCAATTATAGAACCTCCATTTTACTTTCTCTTTTGATTCATCCTTTTTTACTATATCAATAATTATTTTTTCATTATTTGGCAATAAATCAACGAATAATTCCTTTGTCCGTATTTCTGTAATTTGGAGTGCTTTCTTAAAGAAATTATAAACCTTAGATTCAGGAACTTTACGACTAATTCTTAATCTATTCATACGTTCTTCTAAGCTTCCATGCCCTCTGTAGGCGTCCTCAAACTCTTCCTTTAAATTATCTAACTCAGCTTCTTTAGCGGGTTGTAAATCTACATCATAAAGTTTTTTAAATCGATCCTTAATAGATATATCAGAACCTTTTAAAATTTCTATTGAGGTTTTCATAGCTACCAATAACTTTTCGATATACCGTTCGCGTTTTTTGTCAAAACCTTGAGCTCCCAATTGTTTTATCAAATTGTTGGAGTCATTTAACAATCTGTTTGGAACTGTTAGAGGTTCATTATCTACAATTTGTCGGTGTTTTTCCGGACCAAAATAAAAATCGACATAACCTTTAATATGTTTGTCAATTCTGAGTGCCAGTAGTAAAAAATCTTCTCCAAACTTGGAAATTTTTGCCATTTCTAACAGATAACAAGAAAATCTTGTATAAAAAGTTTTATTTAACTAATTATGAGCATTATTTGTTTTTGCTGAATTTAATGATTTGGATTTTATGGTAGCAGCTTCTACTGCTCCAATTAAGGTGGCTCTTATCTTTGCAGATTCAAGTTCGTGTATAGCAGTAATAGTAGTGCCTCCTGGAGTTGCTACCATATCTTTCAGTGCTGCGGGGTGTATGTTTGTTTCCAATAGAAGTTTTGCAGAACCTAAAGCGGTCTGAGCAGCTAGTTTTAGGGCAATGTCCCTAGGTAATCCCATTTTTACACCCCCATCGGCTAAAGCTTCAATAATTATAAATATATAAGCAGGACCACTTCCGGATAAACCAGTTACCGCGTCTAAATGTCTTTCTTCTAATTCTACTACCATCCCTACAGAACTAAAGATTTTTTTAACGAACTCTAGTTGGTATTCTTTAACATTTTCATTACGAGCTATCGCTGTAGCAGCTGCACCTACAAGAGCTGGAGTGTTAGTCATTATTCGTATTAATGATACGGGTTTGCTAATTATTTTAGTTATATGAGTAAAAGAAACTCCAGCTGCAATAGATATTATTACATGCTGTGTAGATATTGCCGTTTCTATTTCTCTCAAAACAATATCCATTACTTGAGGGATAACAGCAATTAAGACATGTTTAGTTGAATTAACTAAATCGGTATTGCTTTTAGCACAATCTACATCCAAGTCTTTTGAAAGATTGTGCAATTTCTCTTTATCTACATCAAAAATTATAATTTTGTTCTTATCAATCGTATTAGTAGAAATTAGTCTTTTTAAGAGAGCAGAACCAATTTTACCAACACCAATTATTCCTAATTCCTTTTCGTACATAATAACAAATCAACAATGTAACCAAATTAATATTATTAAAATGAACTAAAAATATGAGTATTTAATTACTCATTGTATCTATTTTTAAAAGCTTTAAGTATATAACTCAGCTTTTAACTCTTCTATGAGATGTCCTTTAATCATTCCATTATTCCTGTCATATCCTTCACATACTATACTCCTTACGCCAATTATATCTGGCATTATCTTTTTTACCATTGGGAGGGATTCCATCATTAAATACCCCGCTAAAGCGACTTCTAGATTGAGTTTTTTTGCTTTCTTTTTAAAAAGCTTTAATTGCTCAACGCTTAAAAAATCAAATAAACCTTTTCCATCTTTGATGAATGTATCAAGCATCACTATATTGGCCCCAGATTTGGCTGCAATATTTGGGAGTAATAAAAAATCCGGTGATGAAACCATCCTTATTCTGTCTGCATACCCGGCTACTACAATTTTTATATTTTCATTATAGGTTTTTACAGCTTTCACAACATTTTTCATTAAATATATACAATCATCCTCTGTAGTTGATTCTTTAAGACCTATTTTAATAATATCAGCTCCGGATACTGCGGCGCCTAAAGCGGCCAAAGAAGCTGATCCAGGTAAATTTGGGAAGTCCCCTATGGCTGCACTTAATAATTGAGAGCTATTTGGAGGTATTAGACTCTTCATTTTCTTTATAATCCACGGAAAATTAGCTCCTAAAGAACCTTCAATGGGATTCTTACAATCTATATAATCTACATCTTTTTGTCGAACCACAACTTTGGCTTCTTCTAATGATTTAGGGCTTACAAGCAATTTGATACTTTTTTGCATAACCAATCACTTATTATATGAAGTAATTATAATTAACCCAAATATCTAATTAGATTCTTCTAATACTAGATCTTTTATTCTTCAAGCTATAAATTATCTTTTATTTTGGGATATTTAAAATGTGATTAAAAATGTTAAAGAAAGAAAATGATATAAAAATTTAAATTAAATAATTATTATTAAATATCAAAAAAATTATGAATTATTATGTCTCCGAAAGAAATCACAAAAGTCGATATAACAAATGAAGTATTCAGAGAACCATTTGAAGTGATTAAACAAATATCCTCAAATTTAGATGGGTTGAAATATACTAAAGTAATTCAAACATTTGTGATGGAAGATCGAAGGTTAAACCTCTCGTTAGAAAACGAGGGATCTAGTTATTTTAAGGGTAAAGTGGTTTGGATAGGGAATCGTAAAGATGATAGTGAGGGAACTATCTTTTGTGTTGATACCCGAACCGAATTGAAACAAATTAATCCTACAGCGGAAAACACAGATAATATTGTGCTCGATATAAAAAAAGAAGTAATACGGATTTCTACGGCATCAAAAACCAAGTGTGCGGTGTGTGGAAAGAATATCGAGATTTTTGACGAAGTGGCTGGCTGTCCAATTTGCGAAGCGAAAGCTCATAAGGATCACATAACCGATTGGGTTAGAATGAAGCACGCTTGCCCCGTATGTAAGAAATCTTTAAATGTTTCAAGCTCGGGTGTTATTTTTATTGATTAAATTTTGAGAAAGCTTCTTAGTTCTTCGATTTTTATAGACCCATCGTGTAAAGCTGTCCCAATCAGAACCCCTGAGAAGTTATTACTTTTATATTCCTTAATATCTTGAATGTCTTTTATTCCACCTCCAACTAGTATTTCACCATTAAACACTTCTCTTATCTTTAAATAAAGCGCGGGAATTCCTCCCATTTTCTGTCCAACTTTAAAGAGATCAAGTAAAAGGATATTATTTACACCTAAATCTTCAATTTTAGAAACAATTTCAAGTATATCTTGATTCCTAATTTCCGTGATATTAGTTAGAATATCTTCGTTATACATATCGATACTTACAATAATCTTATTAGTATCAAAAAGTTTTAAACACTCTGTAATAACTTTTAGATCTCTTAAGGTTTCTAATCCTAAAACTAACGATTTTAGATTATGTCTAAAATATTTTTCTATATTCTTTTTAGTTTTTATTCCGGGGTCAATTATGATCTCAATCCCAGGAATATCGAGTATTTTTGAAAGGATTGTGATATTAGGCTTTCTTTGAAGTATAGCATCCAAATCGGCAATGTAAAATTCATTGAATAAATACTTATTTTTTAATTTTGATGCAACTTGTATTGGATTGCTATCATTAATTAAAACTGATTTCAAGGGCTTATAGTTTTCTCGTTCTCCTTTGATTGCGTGCACAGCTTGAGAACATAATATATCAATAACTGGAATGATCCTAAATCTATTCATAATTACAACAAAAATATAACATTTGATTTAAATTATCAATAACAAATTACCAATATGAGATACTCTTTTTTTTTAAAAATAATGATTAATTAAGTATTAAATAATTTCATTTTTAAAGTATAAAATCTAATTTTATCTTTGAATAAAGAAAACTAAACAAAATAGTGAGAGAAATGAAGACTGAAGCGTACCTTAATAAAATCATTGAAGATACTGGACTTTCTAAAAAGGAAATACAAAGTTTAATGGAAGAGAAAAAAGAGGAATTAAAGGGTTTAATTTCAGATGAAGGAGCATTGTTTGTAATAGCTAAAGAACTAGGTGTAGAAGTTTCAGGTGAAAATCAAGAACTTTTGAATGAAATCGAATTAAACATTTCTGACATTACCTTGAACATGAAAAATATTGTATTAGTTGGTAGAATTAAGGATATTTTCAATCTCAATAGTTTTAATAAAAGCAATGGGGAAGTCGGATATGTGGGATCTTTTCAATTACACGATAATACGGGGGATATTCGAATTGTATTATGGGATGACCAAGTAAATGTTTTTAAAGATGAACGATTTGAGAAAAATGAAATCGTTAAAATCTTGAATGGAAATGCAAAACAAGGAAGATATGGGGGAATAGAGATTCATATTGGAAGATTTAGTAAAATTGTTTTGGCCCCTGAGGATGTTGATTATAAGAAATACGCCAAAATAAAGGAGGAATTTAAATTAATAAATGAGATTGACGAAAAATCAGGATCTATAACAATTGAAGGAAAAGTGATGAATCGTTTCCCGGTACGCGACTTCATTCGGAAGGACGGCCAAAATGGAAAGGTAAGCTCGATATTAGCCCGGGATTCATCAGGTAAAATTAGAATAAGTTTTTGGAATGAGGATATCGATAAAATAGAAAACATTGAAATTGGTGATTTCATTTCTCTCAGTAACTTAAATCCTAGAAAAAGTAATTTTACTGAAGGTCAAATAGATTTACACGCAACTTCTTGGACACAAATTACGAAAAAAGACAAGAAAGTAAAATTTGACGTACAAAAAATTGATAGCATTGATACACTTCAAAATCAAAAAGGATATATATCTTTTCAAGGAATAATTTCTGCAATAGATGATTTAAGGAGAATAACTTTAAAATCTGGTGAAGAAATTTCATTATTAGGGTTTAATGTAAGTGATAATACTGATTCTATAAGAGTTACAGCTTGGCGGGAGAAAGCAGATGAACTTTCAATGTCCCTGAAGAACGGAGACGGAGTTTTACTGAAAAATGTTGAACTTAGATATAGTAATTATTCACAGAAAAACGAAGTAACCATTGCTATTGACTCGAGTATAGAAAAAATAAATTTAGAGATTGAAAATATTAAAGTATCTGAACCATCGTCAAAATTCAAACAAAATAATTTTTCAGGAAATTTTACTGATATTAGTACTATCCAAAGCTCTGGATTTTTTGAAATAAAAGGTGTAATATCTAACGAATTAAAAAATATCAGATTTTACGAAGCTTGTTCTGAATGTAGAAGAAAAATAGATAATTGTACATGTGATAAAACAGGTGATAAAAAACTTACAATGATTACTAGTCACTTTCTTGAAGATGAGAGTGGAAAAATCAGAGCGACATTTATTGGAGAAGCAGCAGAGAAATTAGTTGGAGAAAAAGCAGAGATAATTGTAAAGGTTAAAGACACTCCCGATTATGAAAAATTGTTGAAAAAGTTTTCTTCAGATATCATTGGTAGGGATATTATGATTAAAGGCCGAGTAAAATTTAATGATTACAGTGATTCTTATGAAATAGTGGCTTCAAATTTTCAAGATATTAATATTGATGATGATTTAGAGAATCGAATAAAAGAAATTATGACTTAAATACATAATAATAATTAAAACCATCTACATCTATTTTGTTTCTAGTTCATTAAATTATAATTAGATAAAAAAGTTAAATGTATTGAAAAGAACTATGAAACAAGTAAATATCGTTGGATTAGGGGAAGTAGTTTTAGATTGGGTTGCAGAAGTGCCCCATTTTCCAAAGCCAGATGAAAAAATAGATGCTTTAAGTGAAAATTATTTTCCTGGTGGAGTCACTGCTAATTATTTAGTGGCTCTAGCTAGATTGGAAGGTTGTTGTGGATTTATTGGAGCCGTTGGAGATGACCAGTATGCTGATTTGTTAATCGATGATTTTTTAAAAGAAAACGTAGATACAAGTTATATTGTTAGAAAACTCAATAAAAAAACGCCAGTTAACTTTATATTTGTGGCTAAAGGTGAGAAATCTATTATTCAATCACCACATATGCAAACAACAAGATTGGATATTGAAGAATTACAAGAATCCTCCATAGTAGATTCTAAACTATTGCATACTACTATTATTCATCAGGAATTAACTGAGAAAGCACTTGAAATAGCAAAGAATAATGAAGTAAAAGTAAGTATCGATTTAGAGTCTCAAATTGCATTAAGGGGTTGGGATAAATTAAAAAATATTCTACTAAAGGCGGATGTTTTACTTCCGAACAAAGAAGGGGCAAAGTTAATTACAAATAGCGATAATCCTCAAAAAGCAGCGAAAATTTTAGTGAAAAAAGGGGTACCTGTAGTAATTATCACATTAGGAAAAAATGGTGCTTTATTAACAACAAATAATTATCAAAAAAAGATACCTGCTTACCATATAGAAAATATTGTAGATACAACAGGTGCAGGTGATACTTTCAATGGTGCTTTTTCTTTAGCTTATTGGATTAAAGGTTGGGATTTAGAAAAATCCTGTATGTTTGCCAATGCAGCAGCTTCATTAAAAATTCAAAAATTAGGTGCGAGAACTGGAATGCCAAACAATCGAGAAATTTATGATTTTCTAAAAGAGAACGAAGCTAATTTCTTTTAACCTTTAATTATCGTATTTTTTTATTTCATAGGATAAATTACACAGATGTTATTAAATTTGCTACTATTTGTAAGTAAATCTAATTTCTTTATATGAAGATCTTTTGAATCAGATATATTTTCTTCATTAAATGGCCACTTACCTATTAACATATCTCCCATATTTTTTATATTTCCTATTAAAAAACCTTCTTTTTTTCCATCGTTTAATTTTGTGTAGAGAATGACGATATAATAATTGATATCGATTTTAATGGATGGATTCCCCTTTTTTATTACCTCTTTTATATTTTGAAAGTGGACGATATTAGAATCTTTCTGGCTCAAAACTCTCAGAGTGGTAAAGAATTGAGAAGAAATTTGAATTTGATTATCACTAAATATATCTTTAAATGTTAGCGAGTATGAATCGCTAGAATCCTCTTTTGTCCCTTCAAAAATAACCTTGTAAAATATCGAACTCATTGAATCCTATTTTATTATTATTTGAAATTACGAGATTTAAAAAAAAGCAAATGAACTTCTGACTTTTAAGGGGTCGTTATCCTCGCGGTGTTCCCATCATACGTTCTTGAATGATAATATTTTCCTCGGGGAATCCTAAATCTATTAGAAATTTTTTTAGCTTGAATTTGTGATCACCTTGAAGTTCGATTTCATTACCTCTCACAGTCCCTCCAGAAGCACATTTTTTCTTAGCTTGCGTAAGAATATCTTTTAGATTTGCATCTATGTTCCCTTGGAATTTGATAACTGAAACAACTCGCCCCCATTTACGTCGATCGTTAGAAATAATAATTTGTTGTTCATCTGCGCTTAAACTATCGCATATACATAAGTCTTTCGGAAAACTACATATTGGACAAATATCGTCGTCTTTAATACTCTTTTTTCACAACCTTTATTATTGTAACATATAAAAATACAATACTAAAAAATAATAGACCTAAATCTTATAAAAACCTTTTTTTATTTTAGTTTTGAATAATTTTAAAAATGCAAAGTTTTATACAAAGTGTAGTTTGGATTAAAATTGTAAACCAAACAAATTCTTTCTAAGTATAAAAAATTAACGATTCTTGAAACAAAAAATGATGAGTTCATGGATTTTTAAAGTGATCGTTGCTGGAGCCGGTGGAGTTGGAAAAACGGCAATGGTAACTCGGTATTGTACGGGTAAATTTGAAGAAGGTTATAAAATGACGATAGGTGCTGGATTTCATACTAAGTCAGAAACGCTAGACACAGGAGAATCCGTAAAAATGCAATTATGGGATTTTGCTGGAGAAAAAAGATTCCGAGAACTTTTACCAGATTATTGTAAAGGCGCAAGTGGAGGATTAATTTGTTTTGATATCACAGATTACGACACATTTAGAGAGATTCCAGTTTGGCTTAAAATTATTCGTCAAAAAGCAGGTTTCGTGCCAATCATACTAATGGGGATGAAGTGGGACCTGCAAAATCACGAAGTTGACTTCGATATCGCTAACGATTACGCTCAAAAAGCTAAATGCAATCAATGCGTTTTCACCTCATCTAAAGAAAATATAAACGTAAACGAATCGTTTCAAGCCATGGCAAAATGGCTTATATTTTACGCAAACCAAGCTTAATTTTAACCTCTTTTGATAAGTATTATTTCTGTATATTTTAAATAAAATTGATACTCTAATGATTGGTTATTAAGATTTTGTGATTGAACATAATTTAATCTGTAGAATTTAAATAGCTAATTTTTAAGATATTATTGATGATCACCCACATTTTCTATCAAATAATCCCATTTTTACCCAACTTTGACGATTTGTTTATCGAGATTAATTCTTTTATTGAATTGGTATTTGGGTATTTGAAATATGTTTTTTTTGGTATACTGCTCATTATCGGAATCTTAACCTTTTTTAGTTTAAGAGGAAAGTACATTTTAGCGCGGATGAAATACAAAAAGGAACAAAAGCTAGCGGATAATCCCATGACGAAGCCTCGATTAATTCTAGCTACGCTTTACATCCTTTTTGCGTTCGGAATTCTATTCGATTGGTTCACATTCTTCTTGCTGGCTGTTTTAGATCCCTTACCTGATAGGCTCATTTTTAATTTTATTTCTTTATCAGGAATATTTGATCCCTTTGCATTAAACAGCGTTTCAGATATTAATAAGACAACCTATCCATACGAGAAAACTATTTATTACGGAGTAGCTATAGTTTCCTTTATGGCGCTCTTGACGATTACAATAAGCATATGGCAGATCATTAATAAAGAAGGAACTAAAACAAAAAAATCAATGGTCTCTTTAATAAGTGGCATCGTGACGGGATTGTTAGCAGGATTTACTACTAGCCTTCCTTTATTTCTTTAATTTTTCGAATTAAAAATAGAGATCGTCTTATTTGATTAGATAAAAAGGAATAAAAGCGCCCCGAGCTAAACCAAACTTCGGAAATCGATAGTTTTATGGTTCTCGTATTGCCCAGAAACTAGTCAACAAATCGAACATGCGACCGCCCGGTTAACTTCCGGAGGTAAAATGATTTTACCTTAGCCGGGTGCTTTAGGCACACCGAAACGGAGCTCTACCTAGCTGAGCTATCGAGGCGCGGTTATATTAATTTTCCAATGCTTCACACCAATTATTGGTGGTGCTCTCGCCGGGATTCGAACCCGGGTCACCAGGGTGAAAGCCTAGCATGCCAAGCCCTTTCTTTTTTGGAAAGTTTGGCCGGACTACACTACGAGAGCTTATTATTTGTTTTAAATTATGTCAAAATGATTATTAGAATTGAATAAAATCTATTCTAAATATAATTTTTTAATTAACGTTTGATTTTAAATTTTTTTATAATAGAAATAGAAATGATTACCTTATTAAAAATATACTATTTTTATTATTGTAAATTAAATGCGGGAAGAGGGATTTGAACCCCCGAACTCCTCTGAGACTGGATTCTAAGTCCAGCGCCGTAGACCAGACTTGGCAATTCCCGCTTTAAAGTATAAAAATTTGTTTTTGTTTTAGTAATTAAGGTGAGAAAACTAAATAAATTTTTTAGTTAGAAATGAAATAAAATGGAATTTATTTGCGATTAAATTGATGGTTAAAAAAAGAAATGAGATATATTTAAGAATTAATATTGTTTTTCCCGAATCACACAAAAAAACCAATTATCTCTCTTTCCTTTACTCAATATTCTCTTATTTGAAATTATCAAGATTTTTATATATATATTTTACAAAGAAAGAGTCATGGATAACCAATAAAAGATTTAAAATCAAAGAACTCATTGAATATAATTATATCTATCAAAAAAATACAAAAATGACAATTGATCCATTCATAAAAGAATATATAATTCTTGCATTAAGAATTAATAAACTATTTGATGGTTATATTGATGCCTATTACGGTTCTCCAAAATTTAAAAAGATGGTTGAAAGTGAACCGATTAAATCTCCAAAACAATTAATTAAAACGGTAAAAAGTCTTCAAAAAGACTTATCTGAAGCGATTGATGATCCTGCACGACAAAATTATCTCAGAGCTATTTTAGGAGCTATGGAAACCTTTTTAAAAGTGCTTGATGGTGAAAATATAGATTTTTTTGAACAAATTGAAACCATACTTGGGATTAAACCCGATTTATTTAAGGATGATGAATTCTATGATCTTCAAGAACAATTTAATGAGGCTTATCTAGGAGTAGGAACTCTAGCGGAGAAAATGGAATCATATAAAGAACGTAGATATATTCCTCAGAATCATGTAATTCCATATTTTAAAAAAGCCCTTGAAATAACACGTAGTCGCACAAGAGAATTATTTCCTGATTTACTCCCTGAAACAGAGTCATATCATGTTCAGTTTACCAAAGAAAGAGTTGGCTGGGCGATGTACAATAAATATCAGGGAAATTTTCATTCGCTTATTGAAATAAATCCATCTCAACCATATTATTGGACTACTTTCTTTCCTCTTGCGGCTCATGAAGGTTATCCTGGGCATCATACTGAACTTGCTGTAAAAAATAAACTTCTACATGATAAATTAAATTGGAATGAGCATTGTCTAGTCCTAATGAATACACCCGTAGGCGTTATTATTGAAGGAATCGCTGAAACCGCTCCGTATATTCTTTTCTCTCCAATTGAGAAATTTAGGATTGAAATAAAAGAATTTTGTCCAAATCCTATAGAAGAAGATTCAGTCGAGACTTTAATTAAACAATTTGAATTAAAGTATAAATTAAAGAAATTTAAAATTCATCTTACTAACCTAACATATATAGAAGGTTTATCTAAGAAAGAATTAATTGATTATGGTATGACATTTGGCTTTACTCCTAAAGCAAATTTAGAGAGTGATATTGATTTTATCTTAAATCCAAAATATCGAATTGTACATTATACCTATAATTATGGGAGAGCTTTAATTTCTAAAAAATTTGGTTTCCCCCCAAATTTAGATGATTTTAAATATTTGTTATCCAATCCAGTTATATCTTCAGATCTAGTCTAATTATTCGAAAATAATTTTTTTTGTGGATTTTAAATAATCACTTCTAGTATTTATTATAATTCAAATCAATTTAGTGAGGGATTTTTTTATGCCTGTTGATGGTAACATTGTTCCTTAATGATTTTTGATACTTTCTTTTTTTTTTCTAATGTGTAAAATTCCTGATATTAAATTAAATTTTTAATTATCGAGAACAAGCAGAAATTGGTTTAAATGAATTTTGCCCTAATAAACTACAAGAAGATTCTCTTAATAAGCTTACATATCAAAATCGTGTGAGAAGAAGAGTAA
The DNA here is from genome assembly GCA_964508365.1 of uncultured archaeon. Classification (GTDB taxonomy): domain Archaea; phylum Asgardarchaeota; class Lokiarchaeia; order Sigyniarchaeales; family SOKP01; genus SOKP01. Next base: position 7,638 of record CAZDTP010000025.1, on the reverse strand, counting down.
GTTATATTATGTTTAATCTTGGATATTACGCCCATGTTGAGAAATGGAGCGAAGATAAATTATTTCGATATGCAGATACTTTCGAAATATATAGTGAAAAGGATATTAAAAATCGAATTAAAATTTTAGATGATCCCGTATTATCAACCACACCCTTCTCATATTATACAGGAAGTAAGTTAATAATGGATAGGTATGGTGAATTTCCTCCGGTTAAAAAATTTTAAGAATTGCTTACAAAACCAATTCTTCCGTCCGATCTATTTTAAAACCTAGTTTTTTTAGTAGTTTAAATAATTTTTTGAATAATTGAATTGATTAAAGCAATTGTGTTAAAATTTACATTGCTTTAGACTTTCAAGATTAATTTAAGTGAGAATAATGCCTCATACTGACGGAATAGTACCATAATTTGGTGTTGCTTATAGGTTTAACAAAGAAATATAAGCTCACAATATATTTTTTTTTTTTATTATCAATCTCGTTATTAACTTAAATTTTTAAAACTGAACTTCTTTCTTTTTATAATAGACATCTATTATCTTTTCATTAAAAGTATGTCAAAAGTATGTCAAAAGTATGTCAAAAGTATGTCAAGTAGATAATATTTAAGAATTAATATTATTGTTATTAAAGCAGAGAGAATTTATAGTAAAGATAGAAAGGATATGGTTTTCTTATGAGTGTGAGAGATTCTTTAATAAAGTACCTGACGTCAATCTTAAGAGCGTCTCAAGGTACAATTTTGGTGATACTGTGTGATCTAAATGGACTATCTATAGCAAAAATTGGAAGAAAAAGTGAGATTGAGATTAATCCTAACCAAATTACAAGTTTAGCTTCGGCAGCGTTCTCAGCAAGTGAAGAAAGTTGGGAAGACCTAAATATTAAAGATCAAGTTATTTCATTTACATTTTTTGACAAAGTTTGTTTAATAACAATTAGGATTAATGATACTCTTCTAACTATAGTTCACGATTATCGGAAAGAATGGCCTTTAGATGCTGATAATCTAGCAAGTTCTATGTATTATATAAAACAAAAACTTGGAGAGTTTTTTGGTAATAATAGTGAAACTGAGAAAGATTTTGAAGATTTTTCAAATAAAGTACGGAGTGCCGTTTATCTATTTGGTATGGGATCTGAAGTGCCTTTCATATCTTATGCACCAGAAAAATTTGATCAGACTAACCTCTTACCCGCAATAAGTTACGTTCTGGATTCGATGCAAAATCCTATTTTTATAAGATATAGTTTAGTGAGTCCAACAGGCTTAACATTAGATGCGAGAGAAGTTAGTGGTCAGAATTTACAGATTTCTGTCGAGGCATTTTCTGCGAGTGCTAATGTTGCCTTTCAGAAAATGAAAGAGGAGTCTGGAGGAAGCTCGATCGGTGATTTATTATGTTACATTGCAATATCTGGTCAAGATCCTGAGAATTTCTTTGGTATAATAACTAGTCCTTCCGGAAGATTGAAATTTTCAGAGGCAGAAGGAAGTCTCAATGCTGAAGAAATTTCATTTGTTGCGCTTTTTACGCTTTCATACGGAGGTATTCCAATTATGTGTGAATCAAGGAACATAATATTCTCTATAATGAAAATAATAGGTTCAGAAAAAATTACTGATAATTTTATTAAGTCAGTTAACGTACTTACAAGTTTCAAGTATGATTAAACAGAGTTCAAAGGAACCCATTCCAAAATTAGTGTGTCTTCACCTTAATGAGTGTGACAGAAAAAAATGCACAGCTCTAAAATTAATGAAATTAGGTATTTTAGAAATTGTTTCTGACATAAAAGGAAAAAACCGTAATTCTGTTATTCTTAATCCTCTATCTAAAAAAATCATAAATATTAACGAACGAACCATTATTGAAAACTATGGCCTTATGGTTGTAGATTGTTCTTGGAATAAAATTCTTACTCATAAGAATCTCAATTTACCTAATAGCAGGAAATTACCTTCATTACTAGCTTCAAATCCTGTAAATTTTGGTAAATGGGAAAAATTAAGTTCAGCTGAGGCGTTGGCAGCTGCATTATACATTACAGGTTTTAATGAACACGCTGACCTAATTCTCTCTAAATTCTCTTGGGGAGCTGAATTTAAAAGATTAAATGATTTTTAGAATATATTTTTAAATTTTAAAAAAAAGAAAAAGAAATTTGATTCTTATTCAGGGCCCTTTGAGAGTCCGGAAGCAGCAATTACATCGTCTATTTTTAAAATCATTGAAGCTACTTCGGTAGCTGATTGAATAGCTTGAGACAATATCATCAACGGCTCGATAATACCCAGATTTTCCATATTATCAGGTTTTCCTAATTGCATATTTATTCCATACGCATTTCCAGATTCTGATTCGTGTTTTGAGCGTAATTCTAGTAACAAATCAACAGGATTATAACCTGCATTTTCAACCAAAGTTTTAGGTATAATTTCTAAAGCGTTAGCATAAACTTCAATTGCTAATTGTTCTCTTCCCCCAATTGATTGAGCATAAACCCTCAATCGCTTAGCGAGCTCGATTTCAGAAGCACCTCCCCCTGGTAAAATATATGGGTTTTCTATCGCTGCCCTTACTACAGATAATGCATCATGAAGCATTCTTTCTGCCTCATCGACTACATGTTCAATGCCTGCTCTTATTAAAATACTAACTGCTTTAGGATTGGTACATTCTGAAACGAAAATCATATTGTCATCGCCAATTTTCTTTTCTTCTACTTTCCCGGCCTTTCCTAAATCCTCACTTGTAACTTCAAATATGTTGTTTATTATTTTTGCATTTGTAGCTCGAGCAAGTTTTTCCATATCAGAACGTTTCACTCTACGGATGGTGATAATGTTTTCTTGAGCGAGAAAGTTTTGAGCTTTATCGTCAATGCCTTTCTGACAAAAAACAACATTTGCACCCACATCCTTAAGTTTATTTACCCGAGACTTTAACATATTAGATTCTTCTTCGAGGAATTTATTTATTTGATCAGGTGTTTGTATTCTAATTTCAGCATCAAACTCCGTTTTTTCCACCTCGAGAGAAGAACTGACTAACGCAATTTTTGCGTTTCTAAGAGATTTTGGCATCATAGGATGTACGATTTCTTTATCTACAATGATCCCCTCGATCAAATTTGTATCTAGTAAGCTTTTTCCTTCTTTTTTGATAATTTGAATTTGATCTAAATCTATTAATATATTTCCGCCTCTTTCCTCTTTAACTTGACTTACAGCTCTAACTGCGATATCAGCAAAATGATTTTTAACACCAACAATCAATTTGCTATTCATTGAGGTCTCTGCTACTTTTATTAGGGTTTGAGTGTCATTACTATCAATTTTTATTGCTAAATCTTGCAAAATTTGCTTAGATTTTACTAAAGCTTTTCGATAACCTCTGAAAATAATTGAGGGGTGTACACCTTGTTCCATTAGTTCTTCAGCAAGATTTAATAATTCACCAGCGATGATTACGCTTGTGGTTGTTCCATCTCCAACTTTATCATCTTGCGTTTTGGCAACCTCTACAATCATTTTTGCGGCGGGATGTTCGACATCAATTGTATCAAGAATCGTTGCTCCATCGTTTGTAATTGTAACATCTCCTAGTGAATCAACGAGCATTTTGTCCATTCCTTTTGGGCCTAGAGTGGTTCTTACGGCTTCTGCTACCGCTTTAGCTGCAGCTATATTATTTCTTTGGGCATCCTTTCCTTGTTTTCTTTCTGCACCTTCTTTTAAAATTAGGATAGGTACTCCGGATAACTGTGCCATATTAAAATCACTTTTTTTCGATATTTTACTTAGTTATTATTATTAATTATATAATGATCTCTAAGTCATAAAACTAAAAAAGTTTTCGAAAAATAATCCCACCACACAACAAATATTCATAATTCCTATGTCTAGTTTCATTAAAACATTTCATCATAGAAACTTTGAGACTACTAAAAAGAGTTAAACTGTTCTCATTTTATTTCAAATAATATTATCAACGATGTTTTGTTGGATTATTTGTGGCATTAGTCCGAATACCTCTATCCCATCAACCGAAATGGCGTTTGGGAATGCTTTTTTCATGATATTATATGCTCCATTTATGTCGGCATTGATTTTTAATCCTTTTGATGTTCTAAACAACCCTCTTTTAATTCTCTTTCCTAAATATATTTCATGTTTTTCAATGGATTCTTTATCCAAAAAACTACACTTAGAAGTATAGGCTTCATCAATGGTTAAGAAGCCAATTCCTTTTAATTGAGCTTTATATTCTATTTGTTTTACCAATTTCAATAAGGGGGTTTGAACAAAGTTCTGATTATTCTTTTTTCCGATATTTATCTTCTGTTTCCATCCATTGTTATAACCCATTACAATTGTTCCTATGTTATTTAGAATGCAATACTTGATTACATTCTTGGAAATTCGGTGAAATATGGTGTTTATTTTATTGTTTCTGATTAAATGTAGTTTTTGAATTCTCTTAGTGTCTTGAAAATTACCTTTCTTATTTTCTATGCTTCTGAAATGTGCTAGTTGCTTGTTGTAATATTGATTTATGGATTTTATCACCTTACCTTTAATAATAAATGGGTCAACTCCAATATTATTTACAGCAGCTATAAGGTTATTCAACCCTAAATCAATTGACAGTATCTTATTTTTATTTAGTCCTAAATCCTGCTCTTCTTTTTCATAGACAATTTCTATTTTATATTTTATTCCTAATGGTAAAATTCTTACTTCTTTTATTTTTTCCTTTATTCTTGTTTTTAACAGTTTGAGATTAACTTTTTTTGGAAAATATAAATACCCCTCTTTAATTCTGCATTGCTGGTTTGTAAAAATAACGATATATTCTCCATTCTTCTTTTTATAATGTGGAATTCTTGGCTTTTTCTTAAATTTCATTGGTTTCGCTCTATATTCCTTCAATGCTCTAAAATACGATCTCCAATTTCTATCAACTAGCTTTAGAATCTGTTGCGAAGTCTGGGAGGGTAATTTTCTATATACTTGTTTATCTTTTAAGATATAATCCAGATCGTAGTAATTGAGAAAATTATTTAATTTAAGAAAATCTTGTCTTACATACCAATTAGCAATATTATGTAAATTCTTAGCTAAATGACACAATTTAGAAAGTTGGTCAGATTTATTTATGTGTATTGTTTCAGATAATCTCAAGTTAATACTTAAATTAGATTAACTATATTTAAAAAAATACAGAGTCCAATAATACTGATGAATATTATCAATTGAATTCAAAATTCATTAATTTAATTTTTATATTACACCGTATCACTATAATCAAAGATGCTCAGAATTTTTCCCCTCAAGGCTTAACCCGAAAGTCAAAATTAACGAGTTATTTAGAAGACATCGCTCTACTGCAGAGAGGTACAGGAGAATGTCTAATAACTATAGCAACTCGTCCAAATATTAGTAAGGAGATCCTCGCTAATAATTCAAAAAATGATTACATCAAATAAAAAAGATTCCTAATCCTTATTCTTGCCCTATTATTTCATCTTAGAAACTTTAAGATCATTCTTCAATCCCGACAGTGGATACTTATCGGAATACCGATAATATAGGTAAAAAAAAAAGGAAAATACATGATGTTCTAATACAACACATCCGTTTACGGTATAGCATTTGATTGACCAGGCATTTTTTCTCACTTCATTAGTTAAATAAAATGCAATAAGCACGTTATTCTCTTAAATTCGAATTTGCTTAGAGACGCTTTTAAACCTATTTTATTATCTGATGAAATTTATTTAAACTTCGACAAAAATTAAAATTATTGTGATTTAAATTGAATGACTAATTCTCTATTTGTTTTATAAAATTGATAAATTAACATAAAGAACTATAAAAATATTCTGTTAAATTGGAAATTTTTACTGATAAAAAACAGTACATGGAAGAAAATTAGCTTTACTGTAAATCTGAAGGTAAAATCGGGTTTACGAGCAGATTTCGAAAGTTTTTTACAGAAGGAAATTCACCATATTTGTTTTTTATGAGATTACGACCAAGATTATACGAAAAAACAGTTGTTGAATAGGTAGGGTCAGAAATTAATTTTAGTAAATTTTTTATGTCTTTTTGGTTAAAGATTTCATAATTATTTGCGTATCGAATTAACCTTTCTTCGCTCCACTTGTCTACAAGCGCGTGATAAGCAAGATTATACCATAAAAGCGATTGTTTTCTTTTTGCTTTGTATTGCATTGCTAACATTTCATGAGAATCTTCTTTTGACGAGTCTGGACAAAAATTATGCAATTCAATTTCTGCGTGATCTCGATAAGAGAAGAGCACATTAGCAGCGATATTTGCTATCCCTTCGCTAATAATGAGCTTTGGTGATTTAAGTACTAATATTGAATGTTCAAATTGATTTAACTCACGATACAACTTCTGTTCTTTGACAGAAAATTCCGTGTGGTGTCCAGGATACCCCTCGTGAGCGGCAGCAGACAAGAAAGCACTCCAATACATGTTATAAGATGGATTGATCTCTAATCGAGAGCGAAAATTACCTAAATACCACTCGTAATAAGGCCATTTCAAATCATCGCTATTGGTATTATTCACTAACTTGATAAAAATTTTCTCTTTTTTTGGTATGAGATCCGTAAATAGTTCTTTGGTTCGTTCTTCTGTAATGCTCAATGCTTTTTTAAACATTGTAAGAACTCTATTCTGAGGAACTTTTCGTCGAATTCTTATACCATTCATCCCTTCTTTTAGACTCCCTGATCTTCCGTAAGCCTCGTTAAACTCTTCTTTTAAGTCAGTTAATTCAGATTCGTTGACAGGTCCCAAATTCACATCATATAACCCTAAAAACTGCTCTTTGAAAGGGATTTTGACTCCATTCAAAATTTCGATTGAAGTCTTCATCGATACCAACATTTTTTCTAAGTATTGTTCACGTTTTTTATCATAACCTTGATTAAACAATTTTGTTTCCAAAGTTATGCAATCACCTAGCAGTTTGTTTGGTGACTTTATTGACTCTTTGTTGACAATTTTGCATATTTTTTTTGGACCAACATAAAAATCAACATAACCTTTATCAATTTTGTTTATGCGAAGCGCTAAAAGTAAAAAATCTTTTCCAAACCTAGGAATTTTCATAACCGTACACACATTTTTGTCTTCGAGAAAGTAAAATGAGTATCTTAATTAAAGTTTTTAGAAAAATATCTAAACTATTTGTTGTATTACTTCTCTCTTAATTAGCTTTAATAGTTTACTAGATTTCCAAGACTTTATTGAAAAGTTAGATTGTACTTTATCGATAGAGAATAGTCTTTTCTTTTTTCTCTAAACTTTATCGCCTGTTCGTTGTTTATTCTTAATTCAAACATTTTGATTTCAGGCTTATATGTGTTATAGATTTTTTTTCTAATTTTAAGCAATTTTGCAAAGTTTTAAGAGTTCTTTTTAAAAGAACTTTAGAGTGTTAAATTAATTCTTTTTTACTCTACTTAATAACCAGAATAATAACTTATTATAAAAGGGCAATTCAAATAATATCTGATTTAGCTTAATACTTTTGTGGAATTTTTGGTATTAACACCTTTTAGGTGATAACCAAATTTTTTTTCTTTTACTTA
>CAZDTP010000024.1:0-52815 GCA_964508365.1 uncultured archaeon | reverse complement strand
CATTAAAAATTGCAATGATTTTAAATTTACAAAAATAAAAAAAAAAGGTAAAAACAAAGATGTCTGTTCCTATAATTATTTTAAAAGAAGGCACTGAGGAAACGAGAGAGAAAGAAGCTAGGATGCAAAATATTAATGCAATCACGGCAATTACTGAAACCGTAAAATCCACTCTTGGACCAAAAGGCATGAATAAAATGCTTGTGGATTCTGTAGGAGATGTTACAATTACTAATGATGGTGCTGAAATACTTAAATTACTTGATATAGATAATGTTGCTGCAAACATGATGGTCAATATTGCTAAATCTATTGATGAGGATATTGGTGATGGCACCACAACTGTTGTTATCTTTTCAGCAGCCTTATTGGGAAATGCTCTTGAGTTGGTTGAACAAGGTATTCATCCAAAGCCAATTACTCATGGTTACAAGTTAGCAGCAGATAAAGCCTTAAAGATATTAAGTGAGATTGCGGAGAAAATCTCTCCCGACGATGATAAAATTCTCATTGATGCTGCGAAAACTGCTATGAATTCTAAAGATATAGTAGGTATAAAAGACTATTTTGCGGAATTAGCATTAAAAGCCATCAAACACATAAAAGGAGATGATGGTAATACGTTCTCGAAAGTAGGAAATGTTAAAATCGTCAAAACACCTGGAAAATCTTTAAGAGACTCTGAGTTAATTAATGGTGTCTACATCGAAAAAGAAAAAGTCAATTCAGCAATGCCAGAAGTAATTAAAAATGCGAAAATAGCAGTTATTCGGAGAAAATTAGATGTTGTTAAAACTGAATTCGATGCTCAAATTCGAATATCAAATCCTGCGGACATTCAGAAATTCCTCGATCAAGAAGAAAAGATTCTGATAGACTACTTGAAGATCTTTAAAGATTTAGGAGTTACTATGATAGTCAACAATAAAGATGTTTCTGATAAATTTGGAGCTTATTTGGCTAAAGAAGGAATTGCTGCAGTAAAGAACCTCAGCGAATCTGATATGAAGGCTGTAACGAAAGCTATTGGTGCTAATACAGTTGATGATCTTCATTCTTTATCTGAGGAAGATCTAGGTTTTGCAGAAAATGTCAAGTTCCAAAAACTCGGAAAAGATGAGTACGTCCTCTTTACTGGATGCAAAAATCCTAAATCCGTGTCAATACTACTTAAAGGGGGACTAGATAAAATCTTAAGCTCCGCAGAAATTTCGTTAAATGACGTACTTTCAGTTGTTGCTAAAGTTATGGATACTAAAGAAGTAGTAGCTGGTGGTGGCGCAATTTACATTGAATTAGCAAAAAGATTAAGAGAATTTGCCAATGAAATTAGCGGTAAAGAACAACTAGCTGTAAATGCTTTTGCAATTGCTTTAGAAGAAATTCCTAAAACATTGATCAAAAATGCAGGGTTAGATGAAATCGAAAATATGACAGAGCTGCGTGCTGCTCACAAAACTGAAAGTGATAAGTGGCAAGGGATTGATACTATAACTAACGAGATAGGAAATAATTTCGAGAAAGGGATAATTGAACCAGCGGCATTAATTAAGCATGTTATAAAAGCAGGAAGCGAATTAGCAAATCTTATTTTAAGAGTAGATAGAATTATCAGTGCTAAAGGCAGTAAACCTCCTGGATTAGGTTAATCTAGTTGAATTTTCTAATTTTTTTAATTTTTTTCTTTACCTTAATATCTTTGAACATTTATTATAAAAAATCAATTTTTCTTGGATTTAGAAAGGCTTTTAAAAATTTTTTCACTTTTTAATGTATTGGTTTTTGTTATTTTCAAAAATATAAAAAATCTGAAATTGATAATGTTATTTTAGGTTTGAAATGAATTTTAATGAAGAATTTGCAGTATCTATTGGCACAGATCTAATTTCTCAGCAAGATATTGAAAAATTATTTGCTTTAAAGAATGATTATGTTTTAAAAATTATAAAACAATTCGTAGATTTGTGCAAACCTAGCAAAGTAACCGTAATTTCTGACTCTGAAGAGGATATTAAATATGTTGTCCAAAAAACACTTTCTATTCGAGAAGAAAGTAACCTCAATATAAAAGGGCACACCATTCACTACGATAGCTTCTATGATCAAGCAAGAGATAAAGAAAACACTAAAGTTTTAATCCCAAAAGGGGAATATCGGAGTCCTTGGATTAACACGATAGATAGAGATGAAGGACTTGAAAAAATATTAGAAATTATGGATGGATGTATGAAAGGGAAAGAATGTTTAGTGAGATTTTTTTGCCTTGGACCTATTAATTCTAAATTTACTATCGGAGCTTTGCAACTCACAGATTCATTCTATGTAGCTCATTCTGAAGACCTTTTGTATAGAAAAGGATACGAGGAGTTCAAGGAATTAAATGGATCTGATAATTTCTTTTATTTTATACACTCTGCTGGAGAACTTGTTGGTAATCCCCCTGTAACGAAAAACATTGAAAAAAGGCGAATATTCATAGATCTGCAAGAATCACGAGTTCTCTCTGTCAATAATCAATATGCGGGTAATTCCCTTGGATTAAAGAAGTTAGCTTTAAGATTAGCAATTTATAAGGCAAATAATGAAGATTGGTTGACGGAACACTACTTTATTTTAGGAGTTCGCCCGAAAGGTAAAAACCGTGAGACTTATTTTACCGGGGCTTTTCCAAGTGCATGTGGAAAAACATCTACCGCAATGCTTCCTGGACAACAAATTGTTGGTGATGATATCGCATATTTACGAGTTTGGGACGATGGATTTGCACATGCTGCTAATATTGAGAATGGGATCTTTGGAATTATAAAAGATGTAAATGCAAAAGACGATCCTGTAATTTATGAAGCTCTCATGACCCCAAGAGAATTAATTTTTTCTAATGTTCTCGTAAAAGATGGGAAGCCTTACTGGCTTGGTATGGGTGTTGAACCTCCTAAAGATGGATTTAACCATTATGGACAATGGATCGATGGAATATCCGATGAAAAAGGAAATATTATACCATTTGCTCACCCAAATGCTCGCTATACAATTAAGCTTACCGATCTATCAAATTGTGATCCTAAATTAGATGATCCTAATGGTGTACCCATACACGGCATATTTTATGGAGGAAGAGATTCTGATACAATGCCTCCTATTGTAGAAAGCTTAAACTGGGAGCACGGGATTTTTTTAGGCGCTTCTATAGAATCTGAAACGACATCAGCAACTCTTGGGGCAACAGGCGTTAGAATGGCAAGCCCAATGGCAAACCTTGATTTCTTAGTAGTTCCTCTTGGGAAATACTTAAATAACCACAATACTTTTGGAAAAAAATTGAAACACTGCCCACAAGTATTCTCTACAAACTACTTTCTTAAAGGCAAAGACGGGAAATATTTAAATGGTATATTAGACAAAAAAGTTTGGGTAATATGGGCGGAAGGGCGTACTAGAGGAGATTTTGACGCTATTGAAACACCAGTTGGCTATTTACCTAAATATGAAGACCTTAAGACATTATTTAAAGTAGAACTAAATAAAGAGTATCCCAAAGAAGAATATATTGAACAATTTACAATAAAAATTAACTATTTACTCGAAAAATTAAACCGCATTGAGAAAATGTATAAAGCAGAAAAAGAAATTCCTCAATTTTTCTGGGATATTCTTTTTATGCAACGTTCAGGATTGATTGGTTTACTAAAGAAAACTGGTAAAGAAGAAATTATTCCATTTGAATTAGATTGACAATTATTAGAGAAAATATAAAATTCTAAAAGAAATAGTTGAGAAACTCTATATCAAGAGTTTTAATCCTTGTTTTACCTTGTAAGTCCTATTTAATCTATCTACTTCAATAAATCTTTTTATCTCTAGATTATTTAATAAATCCCTCATTTCAACAGGATTTTTGCTTAGTTTTTCTGCTAAACCCTCAATATCGGCTTCATATGAGCGAAGTACCGTAAGGAGAGAAGAGTAATGATCAAAAATTTGATTCACAAGATATTTGAGAGCTTCGCCTAAATTTTCTCCCGTTCGAGTACTCGTTGGAAAAATCGTGGCATCATCTTTTAAATAATTTTGCGATCTTACTACTTCGTTATGTCTGGCTCCAGCAATATCTTGTTTATTTGCCAAATAAACTATCGGAGTATCAAACCCTATCGTTTTTCGAAGAGAGTTTAGTATAATTATTGCGTCCTCGTCTTTTTCTGGGTGAGCCGCATCAAATATAAAAACAAGACCATCAGCACCTCGGACTACTACATCTCTCATAACATTAAATCTTAATAAGCCAGGAGTGCCAAATAAAAAGACATCAAAACCATTCAACTTTATGCTTCCTAAGTCCATTCCAACGGTATAATATTTATTGTCTCTGGCTTTTGCTTCTACATTTAAAGCCTTATCATCAAAATATTTAATAAAACTCGATTTACCGCTTTGGGTTGGTCCTGATACTGTAATTTTCATAATTGTGAGCTCTATTTTTAAATCAAACGATACCAAACAAAGCTTTTGCCGGACTATATTTGAAATAGTTTTTATTACTTGATTATTAACTTTAATTGCTTTTTATTTAACATTAATATATAGATAATATAATTAATTCTATGCTTTTGGAAAAATACTTCAGAAAATAAAAATCAAAAAGATGTTATAAACAATGGAATTGAAGTAACCAAGAAATTAGTCTAGCACTGTTTTACATTAGTTAAATCTATTAGTTAAAAAACACTAAGATTAATATCAAATTCTATCTATATTCTTCTGCTCTTCTTGATTTCTTCTTGCTAAAACTAATAATTTGAGCAATCATTTTAGATTTTTCGAGAGAAGTATTTAATTCAACAGGTTCTTTAATATAACCTTTATTTAAAGCAAGATTATATATTTTCTCTCCAGCTTTAGTGCGAATTAAGGTTGTCGTTAATCCTTGTTTAGAGGCTATGCCACCAAAAGAAATATCTGCGTAGTAATTTGTAAAATTTTCACATACCCTACACGCATTTCTCATAACATCTTGCATCTCTGAAAATTCTATTGTTAGCGGTTTATCCCTATTTTTGAGATTTATAATCAAGTTTTCCTTAATATTCATCTTTTCAATATCGTTAAAAGAGAAATTAAATCTTTCTTCGGTTCTCGCCCTAACAGCGTCGTTAAATTTAAAATTCTCGAAACAAAATAGCCCCAATGTGTATTCAACTACATGAGCTGGAATTATTTTTAACTCTTGCATTTTTCTTATGGAGTGAATTTGACATGGGACTCCAACAACCGCCAGTTTCATTTTGTCAGAACCAACTACTTTTTTTAATTCTGTAATAGTTGGAACGAAAGTGTTATATTTTCCTAACTCTGAAACAGGACCTTCTATGTTATAGTTCGTTCCCATCGCTTCTATAATATCTTGCCTATTTTTAGCAAAGAAAGGTGTTCTTTGAAAGGGACCTATTTTTTTTGATACAATCGCTGCATCAATTAAATTGTTTTCTAATAAGGCAATCAATATTGCTGTAACCACTCCTCCATCTGTAGCAAACTTTTGTATCTGAGGATCACTAGCTTGAGCTGTGACTATTTTGGACCAGTTACCTATTGGGGGTTTGAAATTAAATTTCTCGTTTAATTCTTTGTCTAATTCGTGAATTTCAGGGCAAATTAAATAGCAAATACCACAATGAAGGCAATTATCTTCATTTGAATAATAAGGTAAACCACTTGGAGAGATATCAATGGCGCCTATTTCTGCAGCTGAACAAAAACTAACGCAACCTCCACATTCTCCACAAATTCCTTTTTCATGAACTTCCTTAATAAGATCTTTAAAGGATTTAGGTTGTACTTCATTTTCTTTATAGAATCGATCTTCTGTCAAATCTAGAAACACCTTTAGTATCTTTTACACTCATTTATTATTATTTATTTCTTAACATTCAAAACTGTAAGTTAAACTTCCTATTACTATAAATAAAAATTAGGTGATTAGTTATAATATTACCGTTCTAAATTAATATATTCAATAAAAAATTTAAAATTTTTTCTGGATTTAGTATATTTATTTTAATAGAAAACATTTTTCCGTATTTTTTTATTAAATATCATAATAATTTCTCACTTTTTTATTTTATTTAATAATAATTTTATATATTATAATCGGTTTTAATAATATTATTGAAAGAATTGAAAGAAAAGTTACAGCGTAATTATTTCAAAAAAAAAAAAAATCAAAAATGTAAGAAAAAAGAGTTATTAATGTATATATTGTTTGAAATGTCATTCCTTTTATAAATTATCTTTATTCGCATTCGGTGTAATTAATTGACCAATATAATAAAAAATGTTATGGTAATAGGAGCAGGTATTGCTGGGATTCAAGCATCATTAGATTTAGCTGAAAGAGGCATAAAAGTTGAGTTAATTGAAAAGAATGCGTGTATAGGCGGAAGAATGGCTCAACTAGATAAAACTTTCCCTACAAACGATTGCTCGATTTGTATTTTAGCTCCAAAACTTGCAGAGTGTTCTCGACATCCTAATATAACTCTGCATACGCTCTCTGAAGTTCAAAATATTGAGGGTTCTGCTGGAAATTTTACTGTAAACGTTTTAAAACACGCCCGATATGTTAAAGAAGATGCGTGTATTAACTGCGGAATCTGCGTTGAAAAATGCCCAATGAGAGTAGAAGACGATTTTGATATGCAATTAAGAAAACGTAGGGCAATTTATATTGATTATGTTCAAGGAGTCCCAGCAATTATGACTATTGACAAAGAGAATTGTTTGTGGTTCACAAAATCAGCTTGTCGAATCTGTGAAAAAGTTTGCGAGAGAGAAGCCATAGATTTCGAACAACAAGATAAAGAAATTGAATTGAATGTAGCATCTATTATCACTGCCACGGGATATGATGTTTTTGATCCTACTTCAATCAGTTATTTAGGATATGGGCGGTTCCCAAATGTTGTCACTTCTTTAGAGTTTGAGCGGTTGATAAGTGCATCAGGACCCGTTGGAGGGCATTTAACACGACCTTTTGATCAAAAAGAACCTGAAAATCTAGCTTTTATTAACTGCGTTGGTTCTAGGGATATAAAAAATAATCCTTATTGTTCTTCTTGTTGTTGTATGTATACAACCAAAGAAGCTATGATTGCTTATGAACATAATAATAACATTCAAACCTCGATATTTTATATTGATCTTAGAGCTGGTGGTAAAGGTTTTCGAGATTATATTCAAAGAGGATGCGATGATTATGCAATTACATATATTAAAGCAAAAGTAGCAAAAATTTTACAGGATGAACAAAAAAATCCAATTGTTGTTTACGAAGATACAGACACATTTGAGATAAAACAGCTTAAATTTGACATAGTTGTCTTAGCAACGAGTATGATTCCTAAAAAAGACGCTGTGAGATTGTCAGAAATTTTAGGTATATCGGTAGACGAATACAATTTTTTAAAGGGTATGACATATCATCCGCAAAAATCCTCTAAAGAAGGTATCTTTCTCTGCGGCGCTTGTAGAGCGCCAATGGATATTCCAAACTCCGTAGTTGATGCAAGTGGAGCTGCAGCTAAAGCAGCTGAAATAGTAATGAGGCTGTAGGTAATTGACAAGCGAAGATATAAGAATTGGAGTATTTGTATGTCATTGCGGAACTAACATTGGAGGAGTATTAGATGTTCCTTCATTGGCAAATTATGCAAGAACTTTACCCAATGTAACTTATTCAACTGATAATTTATATATGTGTTCTGAAGTAGGATTAACTGAAATTAAGGAGAATATAAAAGAACACAAATTAAACAGGGTTATTGTAGCTTCATGCTCTCCTAGAACTCATGAACCATTA
Source organism: uncultured archaeon (assembly GCA_964508365.1). Classification (GTDB taxonomy): domain Archaea; phylum Asgardarchaeota; class Lokiarchaeia; order Sigyniarchaeales; family SOKP01; genus SOKP01. The sequence continues at coordinate 44,960 of CAZDTP010000024.1, read as the reverse complement.
TTTAGAGCTATTTGTCAGGAAGCTGGTATAAATCCTTACTTGTTCGAAATGGTGAATATAAGAGATCAGGATTCCTGGGTTCACATGAAAGAACCAGAAAAAGGAACGGAGAAAGCGAGGGATCTTATTAGAATGAGCGTTCATAAAGCAGCTTTACTTGAGCCATTAGAAAGGGTAAAAGTTGCAATTAACCACTCAGCTATCGTAATAGGTGGCGGAATTGCCGGAATGACAGCTGCGCTAAATTTGGGAAATCAAGGATTTATTGTATCTTTAATCGAAAAGGAACCAGAATTAGGAGGGCTCCTTAAGTCTTTAAATAAAGTATTTCCATCCAATGAGGATGCGTCAACCTTATTAGAGATAATAGATATAATTGAATCTCACGATAATATACACGTATACACATCAGTAATTATAGAAAATATTACCGGATTTATTGGAAATTATAAGGTTACTATAAAACAGAATAAGGAAACCATTGATGTAGATGCAGGGGTTATCATCGTTGCGACCGGAGCTATTCCTTTATCTCCAGAGGGCTATTTTGGATACGATCAAAAAAAAATTATTAGTCAGCTTGATTTAGAAAGTCTCCTAAAAAATGATCAAGTTAAAGCTAACAATATTACTATGATATTGTGCGTTGGATGTAGAAACGAGGAGAGAAGGTATTGCTCGAATATTTGTTGTATGAGCGCTATTAAAAATGCCATGTTATTAATCGAGAAAAATCCGAATGCTCATATTACTATATTGTTTCGAGATATACAATCAGCTGGGACAGAATATGAAAAATATTATAGAAAAGCTCGAGAAATGGGTATTTTATTTATAAATTATCTGCCTGAAAAACCACCAGTTATTAAAAAAGACTTTGTAGATGTATATAGTGCCTTATTGAATCAAGATATTAAAATACCGCAAGATCTCGTAGTTTTATCAACTCCTCTGATCGCAAACGAGGATTCGGAAGTACTAGCGAAAATGCTAAAAGTACCGTTAGAAGAAAATAACTTCTTTTTGGAGGCTCATGTGAAATTAAGACCAGTCGATTTTGCTACTGATGGAATTTATGTTTGTGGATCAGCACATTGGCCAGCAGATATCGCTGAAAGTACAAGTCAAGCAAATGCTGCCGCTTCTAGAGCTTCTACAATTTTATGGAAAGATCATTTGGAAGTAGAAGGATCAACAGCAGAGGTTAAAACAGAATTATGTATTGGGTGCGAAGCTTGTATTAGAATTTGTCCCTACAATGCAATTACTAAAGATGAGGAAACCGATACAGCTATTGTGAACAAAATAGTATGTAAAGGCTGTGGATTGTGTGGCGCAAGTTGTCCAAAAAATGCGATAATTATCCACCACTTTACAAGCGACCAAATACGAGCTGAGATTTTCACATATGGAGGTGCAATATAAATTTCATTTGAACCTAAAATTTTGGGTTTTTTATGTAATTGGTGTTCGTATGCTGGTGCAGATCTAGCAGGAGTTAGCCGAATTCAGTATCCTACCAATATTCGGATTATTCGAGTAATGTGTTCAGGTAGGGTTGATCCAACATTCGTTATTGATGCTTTCCTGCATGGAATTGATGGAGTTCTTGTATTAGGCTGCCATTTGGGGGATTGTCACTACATAACTGGCAATTACGAAGCAGAAATAAAAATGAGTTCGCTAAGTAGGTTATTAAGTTTAGTGAAGTTTTCTGATAGAATGCGACTTGATTGGGTTTCTGCCGCAGAAGGAAACCGATTTGCCCAAATAGTATCGGAATTTACCAAATATATACAAGAATTAGGACCATCTCCAATAAAAGAAAGTAAAAATAAAACTCAAATTATTGATGATCTCGAAGCTGTTAAAAGCGTTTTGGAGAGTTCACGACTTCGAGGTTTAATCGCTCGCCAAAGGGATTTAGTTACTGAAAAAAATGTATATGGTAATCAAATTCCAGTTGAAAGGTTTGAAATCCTTCTTAATGATGCCATCCATAATGAATTTATTCGTCATAAAATAGTTATAAAAATAAAAGAGATTGGCAAATCCGTTCCGGATATAGCAAATGAAATTGGCATAAAAGCTAAGGAAGTCTTGGATCATATCGTTGTTTTAAGATCGCGAGGTTTAGTGGATGTTCACGAAATTAACGAGGAAATACCTACATTTATTTCAATTAGGGAGGGACAAGAATGAAAAAAGTAGGTTCAGTTCTTGTTGTTGGAGGCGGAATTGCGGGTATACAAGCTTCTATGGATATGGCTGATTCTGGATACAAAGTATATTTAATAGAATCAACGATGAGCATTGGAGGTGTCATGTCCCAGTTAGATAAAACATTTCCAACTAATGATTGTGCCATATGTATCCTTGCTCCAAAGTTGGTAGCCGCAGGGCGGCATGAAAATATTACTCTCTTAATCAATACGACTCTTGAAAAAATTACAGGAAAAGCAGGTAACTTTACAGTTGATCTTAAACAACAATCTTTATTTTTAGATCAAGAAAAGTGTACCGGTTGCGGTGTATGTGCTCAAGAATGTCCCGTAGAAGCGATTGACTTCTTTAATGAAGGACTCTCGAAAAGATCTGCGATATCTGTAAAATTCCCCCAAGCAGTTCCTTTGGTTTTTTCAATTGATCAAGATTTATGCATAGGATGTGGATTTTGCAAAGGTGTGTGTAAAGCTAAAGCCATAGATTACACACTTGAAGATAAAAAAACTACGCTTAATGTAGGGGCTTTAATTATAGCACCTGGTTTTGATGAATATGATCCCGAGCCTACACAGCATTATGGTTTTGGAAGATATCCTAATGTGGTCACGAGTATTCAGTTTGAACGTATATTAAGCGCTAGTGGACCTCACTCAGGACTCATTCTTAGACCCTCAGACGGAATAATTCCAAAAAAGATCGCATTTATACAATGCGTAGGGTCAAGAGATAAAAGGCACGGTGGTGAATATTGTTCTTCAGTTTGCTGCATGTACACTGCTAAGGAAGCAGTAATCGCTAAAGAACATATGCCAATCGTTCAACCAACCATATTTTCAATGGATATAAGGGCTTGTGGAAAAGATTTTGATAAATATATTGAACGGGCTCAAGAAGAATATGGGGTAAATTATATTCGAAGTCGGATTTCATCTATTAAAGAAATTCCCGAATCAAACAATTTAATTCTTAACTATGAATCTGAAGATGGAAAGATAGCTAATGAAACTTTCAATTTAGTAGTTTTAGCAGTAGGAGCATTACCAAATAAGAGTACGAAAGAGTTAGCGAAAACGCTAAAAATCGATTTAAATGAAGAGAATTTCTGTAAAACAAAACCATTTTCTCCAATAGAAACCTCTCGAGAAGGAATTTATGTTTGTGGGATGTTCTCAGAACCTAAGGATATTCCCGAAACCGTAGTAGAGGCAAGTGCAGCTGCTGGAGCTGTAAATGTTTTATTGTCTGAAGTGAGAAATACATTAATCGAAGAAAAAGTACTTCCGAAAGAAATCGATATTATTGGGGAACCTCCTCGAATAGGAGTTTTTGTTTGTCATTGTGGTATTAATATTGCCGGAGTTGTTGATGTTCCTGCCGTTGTTGATTATGCTAGTAAACTACCCGGTGTAATTTATTCTGAAAGAAATCTATATACTTGTTCAGCTGACACGCAATCAAATATTAAAGAAAAAATAAAAGAACTTAATTTAAATAGAGTAATTGTCGCTTCGTGTACACCTAGAACGCATGAACCATTATTTCAGGCAACTATTAGAGAAGCCGGTCTTAATAAATACCTTTTCGATTTGGCTAATATTAGAGATCAATGCTCATGGGTACATATGCATGAACCAAAAGAAGCCACGGAAAAATCTATGGATCTCGTAAGGATGGCAGTGGCAAAAGCTCGTAAGTTAGTACCCTTACAAGAACAACAAGTTTCGGTAATTCATAAAGGAATGGTAATTGGTGGAGGAGTTGCGGGGATGACTGCAGCCCTGAATTTAGCAGATCAAGGATTTGAAGTATTTCTTGTTGAGAAAGGCGAGAGATTAGGTGGATTTTCAAACAATATATATCAAACTATTGAGAATTATGATGTTCAAGAACTTATTTCTAACTTAATTAAAAGAGTTAATGATCATAAACTTGTCAATGTTTTCCTTAATGCTAAAATCAATTCTATTGGAGGATATGTGTGTAATTTCACAACTAACCTAAGTTTTGGGAATGATAAGCAAAAAAAGGAATTTCAGCATGGAATTATAATTGTTGCTACTGGTGCTCAAGAGTATAAACCAAAGGAAGGAGAATTTCTTTATGGTGAAACAGATAAAGTAATACTCCAATCTGAACTTGAAAAAGTGCTTTTTACCGATGCAGAAAAAATCAAGGATTTAAAAACAATAGTAATGATCCAGTGTGTTGGATCTAGAAATGAAGAAAATCCCTATTGTAGTAGAATGTGCTGTTCAGAAGCAATAAAAAACGCAATAAAAGCGAAAGAAATTAATCCAGAATTAAATATCATCGTTTTATTCAGAGATATAATGACTTATGGATTTAAAGAGAAATATTACAATATTGCGAGAGAAAAAGGAATTGTTTTTCTCCGATTTGATAATAATATTCTCCCTAAAATAACTCAAAAAGAAACACATTTCAGCGTAGATGTTGCTACACCTAAAGGAGATAAAATTAATATCAACGCAGATTTAGTGGCATTAAGCGCTGGCATTATCTCCGATGGTGAAGGAAACGAAACCTTAGCAAAGATGTTAAAAGTACCTACTAACGATGAAAAATTCTTTTTAGAAGCTCATGTAAAATTAAGACCTTCAGATTTCGCAACTGACGGAATTTTTTTATGCGGGACTGCCCGAGCAAGCGCCACGATTAGTGAAAGTATTGCACAAGCGTTATCGGCAGCATCGAGAGCTACTACAATATTATCAAAAGACATTTTGTTTACAGAAGGTGTAATTTCAAAGGTCGATCCCGCTTTATGTATTGGCTGTAATAGGTGTGCTGATGTATGCAATTACGGTGCTGTTGGTGTAAAGTATGAACAAGGATTGATGATCTCCGAAGTTAATCCCTTACTGTGTAAGGGTTGCGGAGATTGTGCTGCAGAATGTCCTGCGGGGGCAATTACAATGAGCCATTTCGGAAATTCCCAAATTGAACCGATGATAGCTGAAGCGGCTCGCAAAGAGTTTGGTAACGGTTGGCCAAGAATCATTGCTTTTCTCTGCAACTGGTGTAGTTATGCTGGAGCAGACTTAGCTGGAGTAAGTAGGTATCAATATCCTCCAAATGTAAGGATAATAAGAGTAATGTGTTCTGGTGGAATCTCCAAAAGCTTTATCTTACAAGCATTTTTAGAAGGAGCGGATGGAGTTTTCGTAGGTGGGTGTCATATTGGAGATTGTCATTACATTGCCGGAAACCAAGACGCCTTAAGAAGGACGCTTGAAATTGAATCGGAACTTGAATCAATAGGAATAAATCCAGATAGGTTTATGCGTAAGTGGATATCTGCGAGCGAAGGAAAAATCTTTTCAGACACTATGACAGAATTTGTCAAGAAAATAAAAAAATTGAGTCCTCTTAAATCGGACTTCAAAAAATCAATTGAAATTGTAAAATGATAGATTATGTTTAAAATAAAGGAGTTATGAAATATGATAATTACGCAGCAAAAAAATATTGAAGAAATATACGATATGGTAAAACAATATTCAAAAATTTTAGTTGCTGGGTGTGATGGTTGCTGTCAACCTCCACGCTCTATCAACGAGGCTAAAATATTAGCCCAAATGCTAGAATTAAAGGCTCGGAGTGAAGGGAAGGAACTAAAATGGAAAGCTATAACAGTCCTAAGGCAATGTGACGATAGAATCGCAGCAACTACCGTTCGACCTTTTATTGAGCAATACGATGCAATTGTATCTCTATCCTGTGGTTTGGGTGTTGTCATGATGAATCGAATATTCGATAATATTCTCACTTTCCCAGCTCAAAATAGTATGTTTGGAGGTGCTGAAAATAATGCAGAAAATTCTTTTACTGAATACTGTGAAACATGTGGAGAGTGTTTACTTGGCGTCACTGGTGGAGTATGTCCTATGGCCGGATGTGCCAAAAATCTTAGTAACGGACCATGCGGGGGTACCGTTAATGGCAAATGCGAAGTTGGTGGATATATTAATGAGTGTGCTTGGGTAAAGATATACGAACGCCTTAAGAAATTCAATAGGCTTGATCTCTTTACTAAATATCGTCCACCAAGAAATTATAGACTTTGGAGTAGTCCACGGTATATAGAGATAAATAAACAATACACAAACGAGGAAGTACAACCGCAAAAGGAGTCGAAAAAATAAAATGCCAAAAAGATCAGCGTATAGTAATTTAGTGAAATCAATAAGAGAAGGTAAATTTGTAATCACAGGCGAACTTGAGCCTACTAAAATGATTGATCTAAGTTCAATTATTCATTCTGCAGAAGAAATGAAGAAAACAGGAAAAATAGTGGCTGCTAATGTCACTGATGGGCCACAAGGAGATGCTTACACTTGCTCTATGGTACCTTGTCATTTAGTTCAAGAGAAAGTAGGACTAGAAACCGTCTGGCAGATGACCGTTAGAGATAGGAATAGAATTGCTTTATTTGGCGATATATTAGGAGGCTCGATTCTTGGTCTAAAAAACCTATTAGCTTTAACCGGCGACCATTCGTCATTAGGAGATAATAAAAATGCTCGACCTGTATATGATTTAGATTCTACACAGTTAATTGATCTCGTGTCCAAAATGGTAGATGACGGCACTGATTTGGAGGGAAATGAAATTGAAGGAGGAAAAATCGAATTGAATGTGGGATGCGCTGCTAATCCAAATTCAAATCCAAGAGAACCTGAAATTTTAAAAGTAGGAAGAAAGGTTGAAGTAGGCGCTGATTTCGTTCAAACACAAACATCTTTTGATATTGATGATGCCAAAGAATTCCTGAAAGAGCTCGAAAAATTCAATGTTCCCGTATTGTTAGGATTATTTCCTATAAAGAATTACGGGATTGCTTGGTATTTTAACGAATATATTCCGGGAGTTTCTGTTCCTAAAGATTTTCTTAATGCACTCAAGGCAACTAAAAAAATTGAGGATAAAAAAGAAAAATACGCAAAAATAGATCAGATTAACATTGATTTTTTCGTACCATTCATTCAAGAAATAAAGAAAACAACTAAAGCTGCAGGTATTCACTGCATGGCAGTACATTATGAAAGACTTTTCGGACCGCTCCTTAAAGATTTTTGATATAAAGATAAGATAATAAGGGTATATTCTCTTACAATGATTTTAAGAAAATTTTTTTACTGTATTTGAATAAATTGGAAGGGTGTGATAGAAATATGAAAAATTTAGATGAGAAAGATAAACAAATTCTTGAAATGCTAATCGAGGATTCACGAAGACCATATAGAGAAATAGGAGACGCAATAGGAATGAGTGAATCCACCGTAAGAAAAAGAGTAATTAAACTTCAAGATGAAAATGTAATAGAGAAGTTCACGATTAAAGTATGTAGAGAGGATGAGCGCTGTATTATAGCATTTATCACATTAATCCCGAGAAGTCAATCCGAATTAAAGGAATTACTACGAGAGGCACAAGTCCTCCCCCAGTGTGAAGAAGTTTACTTTTTGGCAGGAGAATGCGGCATCCTCGTAAAAGTAAATGTTCCCGAAATAAATGAACTCGATGCGGTTATCGAAAGTTTTAGAGGTAGAAGTGATGTTAAAGGAGTTGAACGAGTTTGTGTGGTCCTCAAGCCAATTAAGACCATGGCTCAAAATGAAAAGGTTCCTATGTAGGGGTTTGTTAATATTTTTTACTTTATCAGTTCTTTTTGAAACTAATCTCTTTTTCTGAGATCTTCAAGGTAAAAAAGGTGTCCTAAAACTTCTCAATAGTTTTTATTCTTTTTTATGCTAAATGGTGGAATTTCTCAGCATTAAGAACTCTATCCATTAACTCTTGAAAATTTTCTTTATTACCATGTATTAGAAATATCTGATTTTTTAATGGGATAACTACTTCTTTCCCAACCAGCCACCACTTTCTTTTAAATTTTAATTTAATATATACTAAAAAACCATTATAATTTCCAAAGGTAGTATCCTCCAATTTCAAATCTTCAAATCCGGGTATTTTATCTTTTCTAATCTCATAATCAGATTTACTCTTAAGCATACTAAGAACACTTTGAATAAGATAACCATCTTCCTCAATATCCCTATCATATTGAAAAATAATTAATCCACTATCTTTAGGAAATCCTTTTCCTTTGAGTTCATAATCAAATGTAATTCTCCCCATGGAATCGGATCGTTCTATTACTTCAGATGTTATTTTCCATTCTTTTTCAATAAGGGGTTTAAGATATTTTTGTCCAATGGGATGAATGTTTTCTAATGTCATCTTTTTTGGCCCTTGATATAATTTATCAAGTAAATCGCCTATAAATAAGCTCTTATCTCTAAGACTAATTAATTCCTCCTCTTTCTTTTCAATCATTAAATTCATTATCATCAAGGGAGGATTTGCAATGTATTTCACTCGTCTGGGATTTTTAGAGATTTCCTCTTCTTTAACCCAATTCTTTTCAAGAAGACGCTCTAAAATCCCATAAATCGTAGTTCTTCCAATCGCTAAACTATCTTTTAAATGTCCTACCACATCTCCATTCTTTCCTTGAGGCAATAACATGAGATATACTTTTGATTCCTCTTTAGTTAAACCAAAACTAGTTAAATAATTGATATTTTCTTCGATATTATTATCGTTCAAGGTTTAAAGTCCATATTTTCTGTTATTAATATAATTTTCATAATATTTAAAATTGTCGGTTAGTCATGACAATATAGACAAGTTTAAAAATGAATTTTTTCTTACTTAAACTATGAGTAAAACACAAAAATAAGGTATATAAAGTGGAAAATTTTAAAATTGATAGTATAAATTGGCAGTTGTATTAAAAAATAATCCAAGAGTGAAAAGAAATGTCAAAAAATAAAAAATTTAAAGAAAGAATAGTAGAAGCAGAAGCAATATTAGACCAATTAGATTTCACAACAGAAGATTATAGTGAAGCATGCAAAAAAATGAAAGGAGAATATCGAAGATTTATAAAAGTTGTATTAAATGAATTAGGTACAAAAGATAATTCAAAAATCCTAGAGATTGGACCTGGTCCAGGTTGGATTGGCATCATGATGGCGCAAATGAATCCAACTTTTAAAATTATAGGGCTTGAATTATCTGAGGACATGATACGCGTTGCTAAAAAAAATGTAATTGATGAGGGTGTGGAATCTCAAGTCTCCTTTATCCATGGAAATGCGGAAGATATGAATCAATTCTCAAATAATTCTTTTGATGTTGTAATTTCAAACGGTAGTTTACATCATTGGGTTAATCCAAAGAATGTTTTTAATGAAATCATACGGGTAGTTAAGGATAAAGGAATTTTTTGCGTGAGCGATGGACGCCGAGATATAAACTACTTCGCAAAAATAATTTTTCATAGTATCAAACTCTTCATGCCTCAATTCATGAGACTTGGCTGGAAAACATCAATAATGGCAGGGTATATCCCAGAAGAACTAAAATCCATCTTAGATCAATCAAAAGTGCGAAATAAATATGAAATAAAAACAGATTTGTTTGATTTAATCGTTAAGAATAAATAAATTTTTTAAATTTCTTTTTTAATGGATAACTTCAAGGTTTAAGCAAAAAATCATTGAGGAATGTAATAAAAATTAACTTTTATAATAAAATCTACCGCTTTTTTCAAATTTATCTATTTTTCCGAGATCTTCAAGATAAAAAAGGTGTCCTAAAACTTCACTTAAAGCCATAAACGAATTCATTTCATCCAAATCAGTTCCGAAATGAATTTGAGATATTTCAAAAGGAGTCATAGGTTTTTCTTTAATTAAGCTTGAAATTTCAGACAACCTATTCTCGTGATGCTCTTTTATTTCTAAAATTCGTTTACTTGAATCATAAATTATGTCTTGATGAGCAGGAAAAATAATTTTTGGATTTAATTTTCCAATTCTATCTAATGACTTCAAATAGAGATTTAAAATGTTATTGAAGTTGTATTCCTTATATTCTTCCTTAAGAGTATTAGGTATCAAAAAATTCCCGATATGCGGAGTTATTCTCGAGAGAATGTGATCCCCTGAAAAAAGGTGCTTAGTTTTTGTGTTAAAGATACATGTATGACCAAAACTATGACCTGGAGTCCAAATGATATCTAAATTATCTAAAAACTTGTCTTTATCGTGCACTACTATATCAGGCTTTTGATATCGTAGAAATTTCGGCCAATAAGTGAAAAATTGGAAAACTCTCTCACTTTGTTCTTTACTAATTCCATATTTTATCATTAGGGAGGAAATCTTTTTAGCTTCAGTTTTTAGTTCATCTATACTTGAATCGTGGGTTTCCCATCGTAAAATCTTATGGGTTATATCGTTCATCACTACTTTCAGATTTGGATTTTTTCTTTTAAGAGTTTTTACTAATCCTATGTGATCTAAATGAATATGAGTAATAAAACAATAATTAATATCTTCAATGCTTATATTTATATCATCTAACGCTGAAAAAAATAGTTTACTCCAATTTCCCATATTTAAACCTGCATCAATTAGAATATATTGGTCTTCTAATTTAAAAAGATAAAGAGATACGAATTTTACTTGAAAGGGGACGTCAATTTTAATTTGATAAACATCATCAATTTTATCGATTTCAGATTTAAATTTATGCAAAAATAGTACCAAACCGTCAATAATTAATCCTTATGTGAATAAATAAATGAAGCAATTTTTAATTTGCCTTTTGAAAGAATAAAATGAAAAAAAAAGATTTGTAGGATAAATCTAATCTTTTAGACCGTAATACATCAGCCAAAAACTAATTAGATAGCCGATTCTAACAAAAATCACCATCACTCCTGGAGCTGTTAAACCTTCAAGTATTCCAAATATACAAAAACATATCGAACCTATCGATAAGAAAAAGAATTTTTTTCTCAATACACCTGAAGATTGGAAGCTTTTTATTAAAAAACCAAACCCAAGAATAATTAAGACCATGAGTAATAATAATGCCATTATAATTCCCGCAGGTGTAAACATATTTACATTGTAATCAATTAATGATTCTCCCAGAACTGGTGGAGGGACAAAATTAAATGTACCCATTGGGTCTAAGAAGAAAAGAATTTCAAATATTATACATACGATAATGACCAAAAACATGAGATACCACTTTCTCTTGGGTATTAAGAGTTCAGCACCAATATAGAGAGCAAGAATTATTACTGGAGCGAACCAAATGTAACTTAAGATCCCAACTAAACCGTAAGAATTATCCAAATTAGTATCTGTTACCAGAACCACTAAAAAATCTGTAAAAACCCCTAAGTACATAAGCCCTGCTAAAATATTTACTATCCCTAAAATAGTTAAAATCTTAGCACCAGACTTACGCGCTTTATATAAGAAGAAAAACCCAAAAATGAAGCCAAAAATGACAACTCCAGAAGCAGTAATCCCATCTATCCAACCAAATACAGTTAACATATCATCATCCCTATTCGTTTTTAATTTTCATAAAATAATAATAAAACTCTAATATAAATTAGCTCGATCCCCTTTATAAATGAAAGTGATAGTTGAAATGTTAAGTTAATAAAATTTAAAAATAATTAAAACAGAATTGATACAAGCAGATTTGGCTTATAAAACAATTTATTTATGTTTCTCCTTCTTTTCAAAAAAAAGAGTCTTTTTCATATCAAATTCTAATTCCCGCATTTTTATCTTAATTTCAGTGGGATTATAATCCTTTTTAAGAAGATCAATTATAGTATCTTTTAAATTTTCGAGATTATCGACTGCGCATTGGTAAAATATGTTTTCTTTCTCTAAGTTCATGTTCAAAATTTCGTATAAACCGTTAAGAGAGTCTCGGATTTTTTCGTAATGCCCCCATGCTTTATCTAAATCAGCTTGAGTATCTCTGTTTACCATTAATAAAATAAAATAAGAAGTTTAAAAAAAACTTTTTCTTTATAAAATAGATTTAATTCTATCAACTAATGCTTTTGCATCTGACGCACCAGACTCGAGAAGATTAAACACTTCTTTGATACTCACTTTTAGAGCACCATGTAATAGTTTTTCAAAACCAATGCGGGTATTCAATCTCTCGGTTTTCTGTAAATGAAAGATAACCTGACCTAACTGATTTTTTAAAATGCCAGATTCAGCCTTTAAACAAATTTCTAACAGAATTGGAGATAAGTCATCAATGGTTTCTTGAGTTACTCTACTTGCGTAAGAATAAATACTGCTTAGTCTATCATCTGATAGGCTTAACATTTTTTCTTGAAGTTTTAATAATTCCATATTTTCTATCACTCACTTTTTTTAATTGATTTGTTTTTATAGCTAATTACTTTTTAACCAATGTTAGTATTTAAATGCATTGGGAAATTTTCCTTTACTCTTTTTACGAGATTGGGCGAAATCTTAAAAATCTGACTATTTCTGACTACACTTTGATTGAAAAAGGAATTTGTCATTATTTGGGAAAATAATCCTCCTAAAATGTATAATATACAAAAAAAAAGATCGAAAAATGACGAAAAACATATTTTTTTTGACTTTTTTCTCACCATTTATGAAAAAATGTAAGGAATAAAGCATTATTCCATCAAAAAATGTTAGTAAAAATCTAAGCATTTCTTATAAATTATTGAATTAAATCAAACCAACTCAGTAAATGTTTTCGTCCCAAATTTAAATTTTTAAAAACGGAATATTTTTTTAAGGTTATGTACTGATTTTTTATTTGTATTTTATATAAGTAAGAAATCTTAAATAAGAGGGAATCTAATGATCGAAACAACTGGTAAATGATCAGAACCATACTCTGCTGGTAAATCTATATTTAGCAGCATATCTGTAATCACGTGACTATTTAATATATCTTGATAACCTGTAGCGAATACATAATCAATCGAAGATCGAGGATCAGCGCCAAATTCTTCAGCTGTATCGTTGAAATATGTAAGTACATTTCCTATCTGCAGTGTATCATTTCGCAAATTAAAGTCTCCCATTAAAACTTGTTTGGATGATGTTGAAATTTCAGTTATTTTCTCAAGGAGAAAATTGATTTGAACAGTTTTATTTTCGGATCTTATGCCGATATGAGTACAAAATACATCAATTTTAAGATTAGAACTAATTTCAACAACACAATGCACAAATGTCCTTTCCATATGAGTGCTTGGTAACTCATATCCATTTTTTATTAGTATAGGATACTTACTTAGGATGGCATTTCCCATTTCATGCGGATTGTTTATAGGATTGAAGTAATAGTAATCCATCCCTAGCCTTTTAGCTAACCAAAATGTCATATCTATTCCTTGAGTCTCAATACGCCCAACTCTTACTTCTTGTAATCCAATTATATCAGGATCATCGATTAATATATTTTGAGCTATTCGCTCTAAGTTTAGTAGATCATCCATTCCCTGACCAAAATGAATGTTATAAGTCATGAAGGTAAGATCTGTTTTTGGAGAAGTTTCTCTTGGTAACTCTGCGATACTAAATGTTACAATAGAGATAATTAATGGTGCAAGTATGATAGTAATCAACACACACTTAAACTTTTTATTCATCATTCTTTTTTACCTCTTGTTTGGTCTAATTGATTTGAAATAATTGTTGAGATTGACAAAATGACTATTGCTATAAGTATTATAATTGGGCCATATCCTTTAAATGCCGAAATAATATAAGCCCAATCAGTTGTGAAAATGTGAAGAACTGTAAATAAAAAGTAAAATACAAGCCCAATTGCGAAAGCGTTGGAAATAGTTTTTACTTTCTCCCATTTAAAGATAATAGTAGACATGCGGGTAAATAATAGGAAGAAATTTAAATACATGATAATCAAGGATATCGAAACCAAAAGAGCCGCAAAATATATTAGAATTCTCCCTAAAAATAAGAATAAACTTATTGATACTATCATGGTACAGTTTAAAATTACGGATACTTTGATATTCAAGAGTATTTTCTTCTTTACGCTCAAAATGACTAATATAGCAATAATTACGGCAATAATACTCAAAATATTGCTAAAATAATAACTACTATCTGTATAATGAGCAATTATATTTGGATAAAGAAAAACGTTAAATAAAAGAAACCAAAACATCCCGATTCCCACAAAAAGTAAAGAGTAAACAGTACCTATTTTATCGCTATCTTCTAAACTTGAGGCGTTATTCATAGATAGGGGAAAATTTGCTTTCGTAAAATAGATACAAACAACAGTTGACGGAATTTGAATAAATAACCATAAATATTGTGTGATATACCAATATTCAGCACTTAATCCAGGGGGCATTAAAGAAATATCCTGAGAGAAACCAATTGTTCTAATTAGATAATCGAGAAGAAACGCACACAATATAGAAAATACCGCAAAAATTATTTTATTATTTGGTTTAATCCCTTTAATATCATTATCAAACCAAAAAGTAATCATAGTACTAATGAATATTCCATAAATGGCAATAATTATTCCAGAAAGGATAGTTTGCCAGATATTTGGCAAATGAAAAGCGACTAAAAGCCTACAAATAGCAATACTGTAAATGGAAAATATCGCTACACGCCTAATGCTAAATTTCTTACATAAAGTATTTGTCAGCGCTGGTAATGCAAAAAAGATTAAAGTCAGAAGAATGAGTAAATTTTCTGCAATATTATGACCAAAAACAACGTGAAACATCGCAACATACACTCCGGGTACGTAAGCTCTTAATGCTTGAATGAAGAATAAGCTCAAAACCACCAAATTAAAAAATAAAGTATAAAATGGTTTTGGGTTGAGACTAGTTTCAATTTCAGAGAAAGAAAAATCCCCTTTAACGCTGTTTTTCATTTTTATTACCAATCTTTTTCGTTATTTAATCTAGTTTATTTCTAGGTATAAATTTTCGTTATATATGTTAATAAAGATATTAACATTAATATTTTAAATCACGATTTCTATTATTCTAACTATATCTATATTAAATTTTACAGAAATTGAACAGATGAAATATAAAATGCAAAGAGAATTAGAAAAAGATTTATCTAAAATAAATAAAAAGGAACGATTTCAAGGCAAAATGGTTAAATATGTCTCTGGAATTGGTAAAATTCTATTATTCGTACTTCCTATTCTTCTCTTAATAGTAACCATTCTAGCTTTTATTTCAGTATTGGACTTCGCTTTAAAAATTGTTTTCTTCGTAATCTTAGGAATATATGCCTTCAATTCAATAATGCTATTTCTAGGAGCAAATTCTACAAATTCTTCTCTTAAATTAAGATTAAAATTTGAAAGAAAAAGAGGGAGACCAATAGACAGCCTCGATGGTTTTGAAATGTTGTTTTCTAGCGTTAAACGAGTTGTTAATTTGCTAAAGATTATTGCCACTATATGTTTTATAGCACTTATTTTGTTCTTGGTAATGTTATTAATTGGAGATCTAAACTTAGGATTCGCAGCAGCAGGATTTGCACTAATTGGGTTAGGTTTAGCAGTTATTATTCGGAGTTTAAACCTTAATATTCACGATGTAAACGGTCTTCAAGATTTCTATAAGCCTACAACTCATCAGATTTTTCTAGATAATTTTTTTGCGGAGGTTTTTTCAGGTCATTTGGATCCGGTTACATATCTTAAATGGGATGAATACTTAGCAGGGATTGAAAAAATTTTAACCCCAACATTTATTCAAAAGGTTAAAGAAGCCGAGGAAGATGAATTACCGTTAACTTTTGGAATTGAATCAATATTATTCTTATACTACTTGCGATTTCAAGGCGTTTTAACGGATGAACAATTTACCCGTGAATTAAAAGAAGTAATTAATGTAGATTCTGCTTCTTTTGACATTAAAAAGGGGTTGTTAATTGACGGTTTGTGGTATTTCTCTACTTCTGACATCTACAAATTATTCAATTACATCAAAAAATACAATCCTGGCTTTTTTAACATCATTGATAGGCTTCAATTAGAACTTGCTGATAATATCGAACGCCTTTCAAAAGATCCAATTTATATGGATTCTTCAGCTCCAGAAGTTGTATATTTGAATTCAGAACTTAATGTGATGGTTTTCCTCTACAATAATGCTCCTGAAGATAAGAATTATGCTGTAAAGATAGTCGCTCCTGGTTTTGAGCCTAGCAAATTGAAGTTGGATATCAAAGTTGAAGGGAGAGGAAGCTTTTTAATTCCGAATAAACCCATTCCCCTAATTTCTTCTGAAGGTACTGACATTGCAGGTGTATTATCAACTATGTTAGAAAACGGAGATACAACTTGGTTAACTTTAGAGCCTAGAGAGACGGGAGAACAGACGATTCAAATTTTCTTAATGTCAGCTGATGGCACTATTATTGAAGGAAAAACAAAAACTATAAAAGTAACTAAAAATATGAAAGACTACTTAAAAAAACTGACATCTATTGGCTCCTTACTCGGTGGACTGGCCGTTCCGTTAGCAAAAATCCTTCCCACCTTAATACAATAATCATCTATTTCTTTTTTTTTAATTTAATATAAACTAAATTCTATTTCTCCAATTTATTATTCAAATGTAAGTCTAATTTCTTTCTATAATATTGCAATTAAAAAAATTTTATAAAATACAAAAACACAATTTTGTAAAACGATCAATATATGATCCATTCTAATAAATTATTAATAATTTTATTAATTTCTTAACACAAGTAAATTAAATTTAAAATCAACTAAAATCCTAAAAAAAGAGTTAAACACGATGGTTGTAATAACAACAAAAAAACCAGAGGAAGAAGTATTCGAAGCTCTCAACAATTTTAAGGTTAAAAATATATTAGTTGTGAGCTGTGGGGTTTGCGCGGCTCTCTGTCAAACTGGAGGAACTGAAGGAGCCGAGGAATGGTCGGAAAAACTAAAAGAAAGAGGCTTTAATGTTACTAATGCAATAGTGAGCGATGATGTCTGTGATAACCGTGTGATGAAAAAAGACTTACGCAAGATTGATGATGATGTTAAGAAATCCGATGCGATTTTAACTTTATCCTGCGGTTTAGGGGTACAATCAATTATTGAAGTTCTTACAAAAACTCATCCAGAAATACCCGTTTTCACGGCTAATAACACTGAGTTTATGGGAATGACAGAACGCATCGGACGTTTCTATATGCGTTGTAAAGGGTGCGGCGATTGTTTGTTAAACGAAACTGGTGGAATTTGTCCTTTCACAACTTGCGCTAAAGCGCTTATGAATGGACCCTGTGGAGGAATGGTAGATGGAAAATGTGAAGTGGGCAACTACGAGAAAGACTGCGGTTGGATATTGATATATAATCGTCTAAAAGAGCTAGGTCGTTTAGACTTATTCTCAAAATTAAGAGACCCCTTAGATTGGAGTAAAATTGGTCATCAAAGAGAGGTAGTTTGGAGGTAGATATAAAAATGACAGAAGTAAAGACATATTCAAAATTAGGGGAAGCCCTTTCAAAGGGAGAATTCATCCTAACAGGAGAACTTGAGCCAGAAAAGACAACAGATCTTTCCCATACTATCCAAGAAGCCAAAGAAATGGCTCCATATGTTATTGCCGCAAATGTGACAGATAGTCCATTAGGAATTGTAACAATAAACTCTATGGCTGCAACGCATTTAATCCAAAAAGCAGCCGGTTTAGAATGCGTATGGCAAATGACCGTTAGAGATGTTAACAAGTTAGGAATTGCTGGAATGATAATGGGCGCGCATGCTCTAGGGATACGCAATGTGCTTTCCCTTACAGGTGATCATCCATTTCTTGGAGATATGCCCGAATCAAAACCTGTTTTTGATCTTGATTCCGCAACACTAATAAAATTAGTGAGAGAAATGGTTGACAACGGCTCTATTAACGGGAATGAAATCGAAGCACCTCCAACACTACACGTTGGAGCGGCTGCAAATCCTAATGCTGAACCAATGGGTGCAGAAATATTAAAAATAGGTAGAAAAGCAGAAGCAGGTGCTGAATTTATACAAACTCAAGTTGTTTACGACCTGGATCGCACTATAGAATTTTTATCAGAAATTAAGAAGTATAAAGTGCCGGTGCTACTTGGAATCTTCCCGATGAAATCATATGGAATTGCTAAAGGATTTGACAC
Source organism: uncultured archaeon (assembly GCA_964508365.1). GTDB lineage: Archaea > Asgardarchaeota > Lokiarchaeia > Sigyniarchaeales > SOKP01 > SOKP01. The sequence goes on along the minus strand of CAZDTP010000024.1, from coordinate 26,631 downwards.
TTTTGTCCCTGGCGTTAGCGTTCCTAAGGAAATCTTAGCTAAGTGGAAGAGCGTAAAGAAAGAGGTTACTGACAAAAAGCAGCAGAAAGAATTATACGATCAATATAATTATGAGTTCTTTAAACCGTTCGTAACAGAATTACGAAATAAAAACCTCCTTGACGGAATTCACTGTATGGCTGTTCATTATCCTCGAATATTCCCTAAGTTAAAGGATATTATCGGGAACTAAATAGAATCATAACTTTTTTCTTTTTTAATTTCAATTTTTCTAATTTTTTTAAGAATATATAAAAGCGAGCTATCAACACCTTTAATTTTTTTAAATTAGCGATTAATATCAAAGATTATATTTATAAAAAAAATCTTGAAATTAATATTTTTAAGCAAAAGAATATTACCTTTTAAGAGTCTGCATTCAAAATGGTGGATATTAGTAAGGTTAATAATATTACGGTTGTAGGAGCGGGAGTTATGGGTTATGGTATAGCCCAAGTTGCCTTAATGGCAGGATTTAATGTAACAATCGTTGATATTAAAGAAAGCATAGTTAACAACGGTTTAAATAAAATCGAAGAAGGTTTAAAAAAAGCTCAGATAAAGGGTAAGCTCGAGGAAGGAATATCCATTTCTCATATAATGTCAAGATGTAGAAAATCAATTGATTTATCATCTGCAGTTAAAGAGAGTGATTTCGTATTTGAGGCTATCGTTGAAAAATTAGATATTAAAAAACAAATATGTAGATTAGTTATGGAGAATTCACCCCCTCACTGCATTTTTGCTTCAAATACTTCGACATTTAGAATAACGGACATCGCTGAAGATTCAAAAAAGCCAGAAAATGTTATTGGAATGCATTTTTTTCTCCCCGTTGTCCTTCAATGCTGTGTTGAAGTAATGAAGGGTGAAAAAACATCTAAAAAAGCCTTAGATCTTGGTGTCGAAATTGGAAAGAGACTACCCTGTCTTAAAGGAAAAAGACTTTCCGTTCGTATTGAGAAAGAGAGCCCTGGATTTATAGCAAACAGATTACTTACTCCTCCAATTATTTATCTTAGCTGGATTTTCGATCTGGCTTTCGAGAAGGGCATTCCATGGGAACAAATCGATGCTGATGCCGAAGCAAGAAAATTAACTCCAATGGGACCCTGTGAATTAACTGATTATCTTGGTGTAGATACGACTTATAATGTCTTGAAAAGCTATGAGATGATATTTTCTTCTGATTTTGCCCCTGGTAAAGTTCTTACAAATCTTGTAAGTGAAGGAAATTTAGGAAGAAAAACAGGACGAGGATTTTATGACTGGACGATGGGGAAACCAAAAATATACTTAAATAAAAAAGCAGGAATTTTAAATCCAGAAATGACAATGGCTATTATGTTAAATGAAGGATGTAAATTGTTAGAAGAGAATATAGTTACGGGATATAAAATTATTGATGATGTGATGTTGACTGGAACTAGTATGCCTGGACCTTTCGGTCCTGGAAAAAGAAATTACGAAAAATGGTCTAAAATGTTAGAAGATTTCGTGGAATTAAGCGATAAACAATACCTTAAGCCTTGTGTGTTGATGAAATCTGGCGGTTTTATCAACATGAGAAAGTAGATCATAGTTTCCTTTAATTAATATTAATAAACTTTCAAATAGAGGTAAGAATCTCAATTAGTCTCACTTTTGTATGATCTTTAAAAAATTAGTAAAAACTTTAAAAATTATTAAGGTAAAATTGAACTTATGGAAACTTACGATTTAGTTGTTATAGGATCTGGAGCAGGATTAAATGTTCTTAATTATGGAATTCAAATGGGGTTAAAGTGTGCTCTAGTTGAAGATACGAAACTTGGAGCTACATGTTTAACTCGTGGTTGTATTCCCTCAAAAGTGTTAGTTCACCCCGCAGATTTAATAAGAGAAGCAGAACGTGCAACAAAAGTAGGAATCAAATTTAGAGTAGAAGACATTGACTGGGACTTAATTGCTAAACGAATGTGGAGTCAAATAGACGAAAGCAAAGAAATGGAAGAAGGACTATCGCAAGTACCAAACTTGAAACTTTATAAAGGAGTAGGTGAATTTATTGGAGATTACGAAATGCAGGTTAAATCTGTTGGTTCTGCAAAGATCATTGGTCACTTTAAAGGAGAAAAATTTGTATTAGCTTCTGGTGCGCGTTCTTTTATTCCACCTATACAAGGATTGAACGAAATCGAGTATATAACAAATGAGAATTTCTTTGGTGAAAAATTTCCTAAGAAACCGTGGGAAAGTCTAATTATAATCGGGGGTGGAGTGATTGCAGCTGAATTTGCCCATATTTTTTCTGCGTTTGGCACAAAAGTGACCATCGTAGAGATGTTACCTCGCTTAGTTATGTCTGAAGAACCTGAAATAAGCGAGTTCTTAGAGCGTAATTTTAAGAACCATATGACTGTGTTAGTAAACCATAAAGCGATTCAAGTAGGTACAAAAAAGAATTTTAAAACAGTTACAGTTCAAAGTGTTGAAAGTGGAAAAGAAATTGAATTACAAGCCGAAGAAATTTTAATTGCTGCAGGACGTCGTTCTAATGCTGATTTATTAGCGGTCGAGAAAACTGGAGTTGAAACTAATGAAAGAGGTTGGATTAAAACTAATAAATACTTAGAAACTGTAAAACCTAATATCTGGTGCTTTGGAGACGCTAACGGTCTTTATCAATTCAGACATAAAGCAAATTATGAAGCGGATCTTTGTGCTAACAACATTTTTGGTCCTGAAAGCGAAAAACAGGAAGTAGATTATTCTGTAGTACCTTGGGCTATTTTTACATCTCCTCAAATTGGACATGTAGGTATGACCCAGGAAGAAGCTATAAACAATGGGCACGAAATTTTTGTTGCAGTTAAGAATTACTCTACAGTAGCGAAAGGGTTTGCGATGGGGTATGATAACGATGATATAGATAACGGTTTTGTTAAACTGATCATCGATAAATCCTATAAATTATTAGGTGCACATGCAGTTGGACCCCATGCTGCGATACTTGTTCAACCCTTTGTATATTTAATGAATGCAGGATATACCTGTGATTCTCCCGATTTTCCCGCAAGAACGGGATCTAATAAGTTAGGGAGATCTTGTCCTGAGGCTGGTTCTTTTATGCCAGTTTATAAATCGATGGTAATTCATCCCTCTCTTAATGAAGTAGCTGGTTGGGCAATTGGTAACATGCAACCAGTAAATATTAAATCTCAGGACCATGAACATCATCACGAGCATTAAAAAAATCTCTTTTTCTTATCATTTCTTTTAAGATGAAAATGAAATCTAAGTAAAAACTTCAAATATTTAGCTTCTTTCAACAATCTAGTAAATAATGGATTCGAATAAAAATCGATTTAGCCAAATTTTTACTCCTGATTATATAGCGGAGTTTATGGTCAAAAACATTAAGCAACATTATTTTTCCACACATAAAGAGTCTACCATTGATAAGATTAAAATTCTCGAACCTAGTGCAGGTAAAGGAATTTTCCTTAAGCATTTAATAAGTGAAGGATTTACTGATATTACTGCCTATGAATTAGATCAAACTTTAAAAACTCCCCTTTTAAAAAGTTATCCGAATATAAAGCTTAGATTTGAGAATTTCTTAGGATCAGACGCTAATGAAAAATTCGATATCATCGTAGGAAATCCACCTTATTTAGGACAAAACTATAACGCTCAAATTTTTCAAGAGCTTGTAAAGAATTATTCGATTTGTAAAAAATATTTCGTTGGGAATATGGATTTATTTTATTTTTTCATTCATTTAGGAATAGACAAATTAAAACCGGGAGGGTTATTATCTTTTATCACAACTAATTACTGGCTAACTAAATCAAAAAAGACAGGGATAAAGTATCTTAAACCTCACATTACAAACGATTGTTTCATGATACAATATATTGATTTATCAAAAATTCAAGTTTTTCAAGATGCTAAAGGTCAATATAATTGTATTTTTGTACTTCAAAAAAAGTATGAGGAAGAAAAACAAAAAAAAACCGATAAGAAAATTGATGTAATTCAAGTTAAATCAGGTAATAACCAATTTAATGAAAAACCGCCTGAAAAGAGTTTTACAGAAATATTAAATAAAGAAAATCCCCCACATTTGTTAAAATACCAATCAGCAATGACAAATAAAGACCTCTCTGAAAATAACGGCTGGATTTTAAAGTATCCTCATGATGTAAAGAATGTTGTTGAGAAAATTGAGAAACACTGCAGATTTAATGGGATTATATCAAATTTAATTGATGTTTTTGTCATTAGAAATGGATTAATTCTGATTAAAGATGATATTTTTATATTAAAAGAGAATAATAACCTCAAAATTGTCGATTCGGACATGCTTATCAAGATTGACGATGCTTTCATAAAATTAAACGATGGAGAGAAACAAAAATTAAAAAAAATATATAAAAGTAAAGTCATACAACCTTTCAATTATGATAAAAATGATTTTTCCGGGTATTTAATCTATCTTGATAAAAATGAATTTAAAAATCAAAACTTAGCAATACGTAATGAACTTATAGAGAAGAAATATCCTAATCTAATAGCATACTTAAACCAATACAAAGGAGAACTTGAAATTATACTTAGGAATGCCAAAGAAAATATTAAAGACATCTATTTTCCACGAAGAGGGAGTTTTATTACTCAGTATAATACGGAACATAAAAGAAAATTAATTAACCTCGAACCTCACTATGATAAGGAACCTAAAATATTTTTTAGTTATATATCCAAATCAAATGTATTTGGATATACTAAAGATTCATATTATGCCACCTCTGATACTTATTTCTTATGGTTAAGGGAAGGGAAGAACGATATAGATTACTTATTTTTTCTTGCTTATCTTAATTCAAAAATTGTGAAATTTTTATTTAGGGCAAAAAATATTACGATAAAGAGAAGCAAGACTAAATTAGAAGAAGAAATACCAATCCCTAATATTGCACTATTTCGGTCTAAATATCAATTAATAATAATTGATTTAATTCGACATTTCACTTCAACTATAATTCACAAAATTGTTTCCGTAGATGAGCGCAAATTAGATAAATTAAGGGAAATAGCCCCCAATACTTATTCTCAAATACGAGATGTAAAACTTCCCCGAAGGATAATAGATATTTTATTTTTTAAACTATTTGATTTAGTGGAGGAGGATATAGACCTTTTGATAGAGAAATACTATTAGATAAGATAATAAAAATCTACCCAAATGATATTCCTCCCGATTTTGTTAACAAGCTTATATCATCCCATAAATAACTAGTATCGATCATTGTGGGAGAATTACAACTATGACATTTCTCGCTCTCTTTAATAAATTTAATAAACTGAGGAAGCTGTAGTACTTCATTAACAGATGTTTGTCGTAAATTAGCAATCGGTTTATCAATCTGAAGACAATTTTCAATATCTCCATTATAGTTTACAAACATGAAAACCTTTTTTGTGTGGCATATGTATTGCTTTTTACCACCTATAAAATGGTTTAGATACATTTCTGAATTTAGCACTTTCGAACCGTTCTTCTTAGCGTCTAAAATTCTTTCAAATGCGTTACTAAGACCTTTTTCATTAGCAGAAAGCATGCCTTTCTCATCCTTATCACCATGTGAATAATGGCGGACAGTATTTATTACATTAAAAGCTACGGGAATTCCAATTTTATCTGATAAAATTATCATTTCCTCAACACGATTTATATTATATTTACTAATTGAAAAGCTAAATTGTAGTGAAATCAATGGATAGCTTTCTTTAACAATAGTAACAGAATCCATTATTTTATCATACAATCCAGGCAACCCTCTAATCTGATCATGTTCTTCTGGCCTAGGGGAGTCCAGAGATATAAGAATAAAATCTATATCATTTCCAAAATCTTTGATTTTATCTGGAAGGAACCAGCCATTCGTAACAATTCCAACAATTGTAAACTTTAACTCCCTTTTAACAAATTTAATAATTTCCGTAATATCTTTTCTAATGAGAGGTTCTCCACCCCATAGAATAGTTACTAAAAATCCTGCTTCCTTTGCTTCTAAATATATACGCTTGATTTCCTCAAGTGTTAGTTCATCTTTTTTCGTATTATTTTTCCAAAGACAAGTTTCACAATCGCAATTACATTTTAAAGTTGTAAGAAAGTGAAATATAAATGGCTTACCACCTCTCTCCTTAGCAGCTTTTGCAGCTAGCGCTAATTCTGCAATTTGCTGTTTTTTCTTTCTTTTGATTTGTTTACTAATTAACTCATGTTCCATAAATATATCTGTTATAACAGATTATTTATGATTAACGATATTAGTTTTTGTGGGTGATTGATTTTTAATGATAGAATTTCCAAAATTCGATGATGTAGGTAGTTTTCCATTACCAGATTATGTTGATCTTGACAAATTCAACCAATTTTATTGGATAGGGTATAAGGGAATTATTAATAATGCCGATATATTCGAGAATAGAGGAATTTATAATTTTTTCATCCATCCATTTCTCCAATCATTTCAGTTAAAATTAAATGCGGGAGTTGAGATAATCAATTATCCCCAACATATGGATATGTATACCCAATTTTTGAAGCCTATTGAAGATTATGCAGTAGAGCCATCTCTGATTGATTCTAAAAAAGCTATTATTCCAGAACTCTTTATATTAGAATCATTTGCGAAAGATTATTATGAAAGAACTGGAAATGCCCTTAAGATAAAAGTATGTATTACTGGACCCATAGAATTATACATAAAAAAACACAATTTCACGATATATTCCGATATCGTATTCAATTTTGCACAGTCATTAAACAGGATATTGAAAAAATCAATAAAAAACACCAAATATCTTCAAAATTCAGTAATCTCGATTGATGAACCGTCATTTGGGTATATTGAAATGTTTAATATAGAAGAAGATGATGTGATTAAAGCTTTTGATAAAACTGTGGAAGGAATAGACGCTCTTGTCCAAATCCACCTTCATTCTTTAAAAAAATACTCAATTCCCATTCAAGCAAAAAACATAGATGTGCTCACATGTGAATATGCCTCTGATCATTCAAATGTCATTCCAAAAAATGACTTGGAAAAGCATGATAAATTCATACGTGTCGGTATCACGAGAACGAATATAAACAGTATAATGGCTGAGAAATTGGATGCAGGGACTTTACTTGATGAACTTAAAACATTTGAAGGCACTATGAGCTTAATTGATTCAGAAAAATTCATCAAGAAAAATTTGCTTTTTGCTCTTAAGCATTATGAGGATAGAGTTAAATTCGTAGGACCCGATTGTGGATTGAAAGGATGGAATCCTCCCCAAGTTGCTTACGAATTACTAAAGAGAACTTATAAAGTCATTAAGGATGTAAGAAATGCTATATAAACAGGTTTAAATTATCTTTATTGAGATCTTTGTGATAGAAATCATATTTTATCTAATTATTGAAGTAGAATTCAGTTATGCTCAATTCCTTGAGTATATTTCTCAGAACTCTTATATTTTTTTTCCAAAAAAAATAGAAATTAATATACTTCTAATCAAAAAATAAGACAAAAACCAATGCAATAAAATAAAAAATGATAATCGATCATTTGAACCAAACTATTCAATTAAAAATTTGCTACTTTGGACCGGCATTATCTGGGAAAACGACAACTCTTAAATCCTTATTCAAACAATTTGGAAAAGATGATAGTGTATTAAGTATTGAAAGTAGTATAAGAAGAACTCTATTTTTTGACTATGGTACAATTACATTTGAAAATGAACAATGGCGGCTTAAGATTCACATATATTCTACAACAGGTCAAGATTTCTATATAATCACCCGACCTGTAACACTACAAGGGATAGATGGAATCGTTTTCGTTGCTGACTCTCACCAATCCGCTTATTATCGAAATTTGACCTCGTGGAATGAATTATGTAACTATTTTGAAGAAAATTTCATTAAATTACCAAAAATTTTAGCTTTTAATAAACAGGATTTGCAAGAAAAGTTTAATTCAACCGATTTCTTAGAAAATATCAATTCTTTCAAATTTAAGAACTTAAAAACGAAAAAGACGGTAGCACTTCACGGATATGGCGTTGTAGAATCTTTTCAAGAGCTTATCGAACTTATATTGAAAAAAATATACAAATCACAAATTATATCAATTTTTGACTAGATAGATCTTCAATCTTAATGTAAATCCATGTTATTAATCTAAGGATTATTTATTTAAGAGTCTAACTTCTGATTCTTAAATTATTATTTTATATAAATAAAAAAATTAAAAATCATTTTTTATCTGTAAACTGCTTATTTTTAAAAAACAATAAGTTTTTATAGCTTTTTTGACATATTATTATTGTCAATTGATTGTTGACAAAATTAGAAATGGTGATATTCGTGTCAGATGAGTATGATGATGATTATACTGATGATTATAATGATTTTTTAGAGCGTATCAAAAAACATCTTAATTTAGATCAAGGAGCTTTTGATGTGGATTTCTTATTTCTCCCTGAACCGAATTTTGATCCAAAAACGATTCGTAATAATGATAAATTTAAAGCTTTTAAAGTAACTTATCATTTTGAATCTGGAATGGATAAACCAGAAATAAAGGTTGAAGGTAATTTTGACGAAAAAAAGCTTCAGGAATATTTTAAGAATTTTGATTTATCGAACCATCCACATCTTAAGCGGTTAAATCCTTCAAGGGATAGGCAAGCTATTGATGTAGGTCCGCTTTCTTTACAACCTAATTACGAAAAAGGAGATTCTTTATCAAAAAATCCATATTTTGAGATCAACCTTTATGAACATTCTGCTGAAATTATTATCGAAGCTCCAGGAATTGAAAAAGGGCATATTTTACTAAGTTTAAGTGAGGATGAGAGAACTCTTAGAGTATCAATCGAAATCAATTTAATTAATATTAAAAGAGAGATACTATTACCTTTTGAGTCTACAATGGACGATCATATTTTAGAAGTTAATAACGGAATAGTAACGATTATAATGCAAAAGAAGAACATTTGAGTGTGATTACAAAATGAGTGAAATTTCAAGTGGTATAGAAGGAAAAGATAATAGGCTTAGAGTAAAAGACGCTTTCAAGGACGATTCTGGACAAGGCAGAATTAGGATTGACGCTGAAGTCGTAAAAAAGTTAAAACTAAAAAATGGTGATGCAATAGAGATATCTAACTCCATTTCAAAATTAAAAACTGCAGCATTATTATTTCCAAGTAAACCTGAAGATACTGGGACGGGTATAATTCGGCTAGATCCATTTTTGCGAAGAAATATTGATACTACCTTAGACGATTTTGTTGAGATTCGCAAAATTAAAGTTGCTCTGGCGGAAAAAGTGATATTCGCAGGATTAACAGAATCGGTGGTAATTAGCCCAAAGCGTTTAAACTCACTTCTAGAGAATAGAGTGGTTACTAAGGACGATATATTAAGTTTTTACTCATATAACAAGAAATACGACTTTGTAGTTCTTGATTTTCAACCAAAAACTGATGCAGTTAGAATCCATTCTGGCACGGAGATTAAATTAAGTGAAAAAACCCATAAAGAAATTATAGAAAGAGAAAAATTAAGGGTAAGTTACGAAGATATTGGAGGATTAGCAGACGAAATTCAGAGAATTCGTGAAATGATCGAATTGCCATTAAAACATCCAGAATTATTCAAAAGAATAGGAATCGATCCACCCAAAGGTGTTTTATTACACGGTCCTCCTGGAACGGGGAAAACTCTATTAGCCAGAGCAGTTGCATTTGAAACTGATGCTCACTTTATAACTATTAGCGGTCCTGAAATCATGAGTAAATTTTACGGACAAAGCGAACAAAATTTAAGAGATATTTTCGATGACGCTAAAAAGAACGCTCCTTCAATCATTTTTATTGATGAATTAGATTCAATTGCACCAAAAAGAGGCGAAGTCACTGGAGAAGTAGAAAGAAGAGTAGTAGCTCAGTTATTATCTTTACTCGATGGATTAGAAGGGAGAGGAGAAATTATCGTTATAGGAGCTACGAACCGAGTTAATGATATAGATATCGCGTTGAGAAGACCTGGTAGATTTGACAAAGAAATCGAAATAGGGGTCCCAGATACAGATGGACGTTTCGAAATCATGCAAATTCATACTAGGGGAATGCCATTATTTGAAGATGTTGATTTAAGAACATTAGCAGAGAGAACCCATGGTTTCGTCGGTGCTGATGTTGAAGCTTTGGCTAAAGAAGCAGCGATGTTAGCCATTAGAGAGATGCTTCCAAAGATCGATTTAGACAAACCGATTCCCTTTGAAATTTTAAATTCTTTAAGAATTAGAATGGAAAACTTTACTTCTGCGTTAAATAATATAGAACCTTCTGCATTAAGAGAAGTAGTAATTTCTCAGCCTAAGGAAACATGGGAAGATGTTGGTGGATTGGAAGATGCTAAAATACAATTGAAAGAAATTATTGAGTGGCCTTTAAGGTACCCTGAATTATACACGCATTTATCGTCAAAACCTCCAAGTGGAATTTTACTATATGGACCTCCTGGAACTGGGAAGACATTATTAGCTAAAGCATTAGCCCATGAAAGTGAAGTTAACTTTATCTCGGTGAAGGGACCAGAATTTCTCTCCAAATGGGTTGGAGAAAGCGAAAAAGCGGTAAGAGAAACTTTTAGGAAAGCAAGATCTGCAGCTCCTTGTATCATCTTTTTTGATGAAATTGACGCGATCGCTGGAGTAAGAGGTAGAACTGCAAGCTCTGAGGTTACTGATCAAGTGATTTCTCAATTGTTAACCGAAATGGACGGTTTAGAGGATTTAAAAAATGTAATTTTACTTGCAGCGACTAATAGACCTGATATGCTAGACCCTGCTTTACTTCGATCCGGTAGGTTTGGTAGGCATGTTGAGATTACTATACCAGATTTAGAAACGCGAAAGGAAATATTCAAGATTCACCTCAGGAATAAACCTTTGGCAGATGATGTGAAATTTGATAAACTCGCTGAAGCTTTAGAAGATTATACTGGGGCTGATATCCAAGCAATTGCTGAGGAAGCTACTTTATTAACAATTCGAAAGGCAATCCCCACTGTTAATAAGAAGAAAGTAGAGTTACAAGAGCTCAAGGATCATCTGGAGCAATTACAAGCTGAAAAAAGCGATGAGGCTGCTATTCAGGAGGTAGAAAATAGAATTAATAAAGCCCAATTAGAGTTAGTTGCTAACATCGAAATAAAACAAGAAGAATTCAATGAAGCAATCGATAAGATCATAAGAGGAGCAGATAGGGCGAAGAAGGTTCACGAACACTATTCAAAAGAATCAGATGATATGTATAGATGATATTAAAGTAATAAACGAGAATGAAGTGATGTAGATGGAAATAGAAAAAAAAAATCAAAGCAAACAATTCATAAGTTTAGATAACCTATTAGAAATTTTAGGTAATCCGACTAGACGGATTATATTGTCTAAAATAGCAAAAGTTCCACACTCCACTTCAGAATTATCTAAAATTTTAGGCATTTCGAGACAAGCCGTACACAGTCAGTTAGACATTTTAAGCTCAAGTAATATTATTGATAGAATTGGCGATGAAAAGCGCGGTGGGAAATATAGAATAAAAAGCAATCTTTCTGTAAGGATTGATATATCACCAGATTATTATAATATAAAATATAGTATGGCTCAAATCGACGATGATGTTAAATCCATTGATCTTAAAGATATTGGATGTTCTACCAAATTTGAGAGCATAAAATCTCCTGATGATAAAATAAGATATTTAGGGCAACAAATTAGAGATATAGAGCAAAATATTAAGAATTTAGAAGGAGAAAGAAGCAAATTACTGCAGAATAAAGAGTGCTTTATAATCGAACTTAAAAATATAATTAATCAATCATACCATAAAAATTTCCTAAAATCAAAATCTGAAGTAGAAAATCTAGAACGGGAAATTTTCTATACTTTATTTTACAATCCAGTACAATTTCGCAAAAGAATTAGTATTGATAAACTTATAGATAATTTATTTTTCTCTGATTTAGATCCTTTTACAAGAGAATCTAAAGTTACAAACATTAAATCCCTATTGAAAGATATGTCATCATTTATGGGTTTTCTTTCGGAAGATGATGATGATTGGTTTTTCGATTTTTAAAACCACATTAGTTCCGTTATTTATTTTTATTCAATTTTAAAAAATAGATTTATTACGAGGTGCTCAATGAACCTACAAGAATTAAAACAACAGATGCCCCAAATTTTCGAAAATGTTAAAAAAGATGTGAAAAAGATAATGGGTCGTCAGCGGGCGGGTTTGAGCTTAGGGTTGGTCGAAATGGGCATGATTCGGGGCGGTTTCATAGGTGGAATGCATTTTCATCCCGGTACAGAAATTGTTATGAACACTTCTCCGTTAAAAATCATATTAGAATCTCAGCCGTATGAAATAATTTGGGCTTATACCTATCACATTTTATTACATGAATACATTCATTCGTTAGGAGTTATTGATGAGCAACAGTGCAGAACGATTACTCTCAACATTAGTGAAGAAATCTTCAAAGACAAAAATCACCCAGTATTGATTCTCGCGAGAAATGGAATTGGCGTATTTATACCAGATTTGGAAATTGTCTTTGTACCTCCTGAACGAAGACCAGACGGTATGTTTATAGAATATGTAAGCGGTTTCGATAGAGAGAGCCAATCGTATTTTTCTTAACTTTTGTTGTAAATTGTATTTAAGAGTTAAAATTAATTAATCAGTACAATTTAAATTAATTAGATAAGTTTTAATTAAGTGCTCGGGAGAATCAAAATTACTGAATCTTCAGGTCAAGATAAATTAGATCAAGAAAAAGAAGAAGAGATTGAAAAAACTCTAGATGTTGCTGGAGATCAGTTAGTTTTAAATTGGCAATATAAGGATGTTAAGAAGAAACTAACGTACGATATTAAAAAATGCATCGGGTGTAGTTTATGTAAACTTGTCTGCCCGGTTGACGCCATAGAACTTGGACCAATCCCAGAAATTGCCCAAAATATATTAGACGATTCAAATCCTAAACTCTTTATTGACCACGATAAGTGCTGTTATTGCATGCTATGTGTCGTTGTTTGCCCCACCGATGCGTTCCACGAAAATATTGAGCCAGAAGGACAAATTGTTATGGATGAATTTCCTACTATAGAGAAATTCTATGAAATCGATTTTGATAAGTGTACTGAAGATAAAGAAAATGAAATTTGCCAATTATGCTTAACAGTAAGAGAAAGGAATCACATCCAAGATTATTTTAAAATTTCAAAAGAATGCCCCGCTGATTGTTTTTCAATCAGTACTCCAATCGAAGGAGAAGTCATCATTAAGAAAAACATGTTACATAAATGTGATCCACAAGGTTGTAAGGCTTGTGTTAATATCTGCCCCGTAGAATCTTTTTACATCCCTGAGAGCGCAGAAGAAGTCGTAAAATATGGTAAAATTGCCTGTAATGAAGAAGAGTGTTTTTATTGTGGAGCGTGCGAAAATTCTTGTCCTGACGATTTAATTATTGTTAAAAGGAAAAATATCCAAATTAAAAATCCGAAAAAAAGTGAATCATATCCTTGGATAGAAGGTTGGGTTAAGAATATTAAAGAAATATTAAGAAAAGCTCTTATTGAAGGAAAGGAGCAAGTAGAAATTCCATCTATAGAAGAACATATTAAAAAAATTACCAAGTCGAAAGTAGTAGAAGTTCCTCAACTATCTGAGGAGGATAAACAAAAGTTTAGCGAGCTTAATACCAAAATTCAATCTCTATTACAATCCTCCAAAATAAGATATTGGATTAAAGATAAAAAAGTGGATAACATTCTTAAAGAATTAAAAAAAAAAATCCAAAAATAATTATTGTGCTTAAATCATGAGTGAAAACGAGAAAAAAATGTATAAACTAGTTGGAACTATAAAAGATGTTAAAGGCCGTTGCACCGCAAAACATAAAAAAGGAGACGTGATCGAATTGAGCGGACACGACTCTGGAGGATTATGTGGGTTTTTTTATCACGATATCTTTCCTTCTATTATAACATTACAATTTGGTGGTACCTTTCCTTGGTCACAAGACCCGGATATAGTTGAATTAGAATGTCCAGATCGTTATAATGTTGTCAAAATCGAATTAAAAAGGATTAGATAAAGAGTTGGAGAAGTTTAGTTCAGAAACAGTTTTGATAAATGCCTAAGTGAAAACAGATTGGAAACCATTGACAATAATGAAACAGTTCTAATTAAAATACTAGAAATAATTAAAAAGTTAATCCTAGAACCCAAAACAGACATTTCTTGGTCAAATTTTGATAATAAAGATGAATTGATTTTTTAAATAGATGATCATATCCAAAAATTAAAACTCGAAGATTTTTCAAAAGTTAAAGATCTTATCCTTCTATTTGCGCCTACATCAGATTTTCAAGAAATTTCACTGTCAAGTGGATGGGGCAATCATTATCTAAACATTTCTGAGAGATTTGATATTGCTATCAGAAGTCTATGTGAAAAATTTCAGTTAAAACCTTTTTTTGACAAATGATTTCCGTTATTTTTTGCCCTTCTTATTAAAATTTGAAGAATTTTTATTGAATTAAAAATATCCTCGTTTTTATAATTAGAGTTAGATGTATGGTTAATTCATAAAAGAAAAATTGAATTAAATTTACAAATCGATTGCCATGATATTAAGATTAAAAATTAAATCGAATAATAAAACTAAAAAAAAACAAATTTTTATTTGGATTGAAAAAAATAAAGAATTCGAAAATGATATCCAGCAACTAATAGAATTCTTCGATAGTCGAATACAAGTAAAAACGAGAGTAGGGTTCCATATATACTATAAAATTACTTCAGATAATCCTGCTATAATGTTGTCCCTTCTTACAGCAATTCAAGAATTAATACCAGATATATTTTTTAACACAGACGAGTCGTTAAATCTCGAGGAATATCCCGAAATCTAACCCTTTTTCTTTTTAAGATCAAACAATTCCTTTTCTGATAAATGTAAATTTATTAAGGTTCATTCTAAAAATAGTGTTTTTGTAAATGGGAGAGGGGGGATTCGAACCCCCGGCCACCTGGTCCCAAACCAGGAATCATACCAAGCTAGACCACCCTCCCCTTAAGATTGAGAAGGAAATTGATAAAAAATAACTTTGGAACGATATTCAAATTATTAGATATCAATAATAATAATCCAAATATTTATTCGATTTTTAATTTTTTTATTTCTGACTCCCATCTATCAATAGTTTTTGTTAAATCTAATAAATTAGTATTACTTAAAATTCAAAAGGAACTCTCTTCCACTTAGTTTTGAAATGAAGAAAATAATTTACTTACAGAGAATTGGAGATATTGATCCTGGGATTTTAATTGTATTAAAAAAAGATTTGATGTGGTTCTTTAAAAAATACGGTTTTAAAATTTTAAATCTTCCCGATCCACTTCCTTTAGTAGAATCTGAATATGATTCATATAAAAGACAATACGATGCGTTGAAGGTAAAAAAAAGATTAATTAAGTACGTTAAAATTAAAGACTATAATCGTGTCCTGGGTGTTTTGGATGTTGATATTTTTTCTAAATATTTAAACTTTGTTTTTGGTGTTGCCGACCTGCCTAAAAGCAAAAGCTTTGGAAGCGCATTAATTTCGGTTACTCGTTTAAAAGAAGAATTTTATAGAAGAACTGAAAATGTCGCTCTTTTTGAGCTGAGAATAGTTAAAGAGGCAATTCATGAGCTAGGTCATACATTTGGATTAGAGCATTGCACAAATTTCTGCGTAATGAAATTCTCAAATACTTTAGAAGATACTGATCAAAAACCGCCTAAATTTTGCGAAGAATGTGCTAATAGAATGGAAATCATTATAGATAGTTTTAATTAGCCTTTGTTATATATATCTCTATGAATTTCAACCATAGTTCTTCGCTAATTTTTAGGATATCTTTATAACCTCTTACTAACTGTATCAAATCATTGGGTATGTTTCCTTTGCCGAAATAAGCTCCTGCTAAACTACCTCCTATAGCCCCCACAGTATCACTATCACCACCAGCAGTCGCTAATTGGAAAATACACTCTTCAAATGAATTCAGATTTTTTAAAAAGATGAAGATTGCGCAAGCTACTGTGCTTAGAGTATATGGATGAACAAACGCTTTTCCTAAATAATCCTCGATAAAATAGGGTGCTTTTACGCCCACTTGAGAGAATTTAATTAACCCTGCTTCCAATGAAATGTTAAGACTATTCCTTATTTTATTTAAAATCTTTATAAATTCATCCCATATTTCTTCTCCCGAATTAGAGATAGAAGAAATAATGACATCAAAAAATTCCTCAACTGAGAACTTTGTTTCTATTGTTTTATCTATTAAAAAAGCAATAGCTCTTGCAACTACAATCGCCCCTGCAGAAGCTGCTGGATGAGAATGAGTAATAACACTTGATTGCAATGCGAAATTCTTTAGATTTATTATATCTTTATTGTAAAATAATCCAATAGGTGAAACTCTCATCGCTGTACCGTTACCTCCTGAGTTTGAAGCTGCTTCTTTCCACGAAATCCCGTATTTTAGTTTCTGTATCGACGATATACATCCAAATCCGGGACCTATGGGGGGATCTTCAAGCCATTCGACATATTCTCTAATAAAGTAGTCCTCATTAAAACCAGATCCTTGAATAAGCGCTTTTGCTGTGTGTAACGTTAATTGAGTGTCATCAGTGTAAGTATTAAATAACTTTGTATTGCTCCTTATAAATTCTTTAAAATCATTAAAGCGGGAGTATATTCGTTCCCTAATCATCCCTTCAAAAGGATGGCCTAAAGTATCTCCAATGCTTACTCCTAATAAAGTTCCAGCGAACTTATCTAAATAATCAGTCTTCATAGTTAAAAAATGAACTTTATAAAAAAATCATAATTAACTTTTTATTTAATTTTATTCTTAAATTTCAACGTTTCCTCTATGGTTGAACTAATAGGATAGGTAAGCGGGATTGTAATTCAGAGCGTGGTTTATGACTAGTTTAGCAATAATCCTTATAAATGTAATTTACCTAATTATGTGTTAATCAATATTTTTTATTTATATATTTCCAACAAAAAATCTCTACAGAAAAAGGAAATTAAGTGACAAGTTGTGAAAAAATTAGATAAGTTACAAAATGTAATTACGGCAATGATTACCCCTTTTAAAGAAGATTTAACCATTGATGAACAAAAATATCGTGAATTCATCAGATTTCAGATACAAAATGGTTGCCAACCATTAACCATGGGAACTACGGGAGAATCTCCAACTCTTTCTCACGAAGAACACCATGTTGCAATGGATATTGCCATTGATGAGGGCAAAAAGAGCGGAAAAGATCCCTTTATTTTAGCGGGTGCTGGGAGCAATTCAACTAAAGAAGCGATTTCTCTTTGCCAATACGCTGAGAATGCAGGCGCAGACGGGTGCTTAGTAGTTGTACCATATTATAATAGACCTGTTCAGCATTCATTAATCGATCATTTTTCAGCAGTGGCAGATTCAATTTCTTTGCCAATAATTCTTTATAATGTTCCCAGCCGAACTGGACGTAATCTTGAACCTGAAACAATATCCAAATTAGCTCATAAAAAAGATAACATCGTTGGGATTAAATGTGCGAGCGGAAACATAGATCAAATTACGAAGATTGTAAAAACAACACCAGATGATTTCATAGTACTTAGTGGCGATGATGGAATGACGTTCCATATAATGGCTCTAGGTGGTAAAGGTGTTGTAAGCGTAGCGTCAAATATCATACCTGCTAAGTTAGTAGATTTCACAAACACTATGTTTAATGGAAAATGGGAGCAAGCGAGGGAATTACAATTAGAACTTTTTGATCTTTTTAAAATATTATTTGTGGAAACCAATCCCGGTCCCGTTAAGTTTTCCGCTGAATTGATGGGTATAATGAATAAAAGGATGAGATTACCTTTAACGCCACCTTTGGAAGAAAATCAAGAAAAAATAAAGGCAGTATTGAGAAATTTAAATTTAATCTAAATGCAGAGCATAATCGAGTTATTAAAATGATAAGATTATTAATACTAGGTCCTTCTGGATCAACGGGAAGATTAATTTCCTCATTAGCGTTGACCGATAATGAAATTAAGGTAGTAGCAGCATGTGATCTAGCACACAAAGGTGAAGATCTAGGATCCTTGTTAGCAATTCCTAACCCTGACAATATAAAGATCAAAGATGTGAATCAACTTCAAGAAATTATTAATGAAACTAATCCAGATGTGGTTGTAGATTTCACAGTCGCGAGTGCAACAGAAAAAAACTGTAAAATCTGTGTTAAAAATGGAATCAGGTGTGTAATTGGAACAACCGCTATGTCGAAAGAGTTTTTGGAGGATTTTGAAGAACTTGTAGAAAAAAACGATGCCCCTTCGGTAATATCACCAAATATGGCAACTGGAGTAAATGTTCTGTTTAAAATCGCTGGAATTTTAACGAACTATTTGAAAGCATGGGATATTGAGGTAATTGAAAGTCATCATCATCGCAAGGTAGATTCACCTTCAGGGACGGCATTGACGATCGCTAAAACAATCTGTGATACTCTTGGGTGCGATCCAGAAGAAACACTAAAATTTGGACGTTCAAGGGGTCCCAATAAAAGGAATATAGGTGCTAAAAACGAAATAGGTATTCATTCAATTCGAGGTGGTGATATTGTTGGTGATCATAATGTTCTGTACGCTGGACTAGGTGAACGAATTGAATTAAAACATCAAGCTCATAGTAGAGAATGCTTCGCTAACGGAGCAATAAAAGCAATCAAATTCATTGCGAAACAAAATGAAAATCGTATCTATACTATGAAAGATGTTTTAAATCTATAAGATCTAAATTTAAAATCTTCTATTCCTTTGATATTTATAGCAATTATAGCATGAATTCAATATAATTTTATTTCTACTCTCTGTATTATAAATTATCATAACAGGTCTATTTAAAAATTCCCCAGAAACAATATCATCTAATTTTAGAGGATTAGAGAAAAAAAATATATAAGTTGACTTGCGTATAATAATTTATCAAGAAAAGTATCTCTTCTCTGTTAAAATCTTGTTTTTATAAAAACAAATAGTAGTATAAACATTATGGAAAAAAAAGTCATAATTGCACTATCGTTAGTACTTATAATTGGTTTTTCTATAGTTGGGGCAAGTGTCTTTATATCTTATGAGAGTTCAAAAGAAATTTCTGGATATTATGAAATCTCTGGTGAGGGAAAAGATATTTCTGAAATTGAAATTGATAATCAAATTCAGAAAGGTAATATTAATTTCATGACTTTACCTGAAAATTCAAGTAATATTTTAGAAGCAGAATGGACAATAAATTATAAGGGTTTCAACGATCCAAAGGAATTTATTGCAATTACATATGTAGAACAACAATCTGTTTTAAAAATTTTTAGCACAATCAATTACCCCGCTGATGTTATACATTTAGATCTCACTATTTTATTTAACCCAAATTATATTAACTATAGCTTTAAAAGTGATAGTGGAAATGGTAATATAGAATTCAATACACATAAAATTAATTATAGTGTATTTGAAATTAAAACCAGTTCAGGAAATGTTGATGTTCAGTTAAATAAAAGCTCAATATATAATGATTTTAAAATATCAACGATTTCTGGAGATATTAATTTAATTCTAGATCATTCAATTTTCTCAAAAGATTTTTTATGTACATCAGATTCAGGTGATCAATTCATTGATATTTGGAATATTCGATTTATATCTTATTCAAATTTTAACGCTTCTGCGTTATCGGGACGAGTTAATGTAAAATGGGCAAACCATTTCAATAAATCTCATAACTTCAATATAAACTTAAAATCTCCTAACGATGTATATATAAAAATGTGGTCTCCTGCAGAAATTATAAAATTTGACATATTCTATGAAGCTATTAATGGAACAACACAGTTTTCCGCGGTTACAGGTCAGTTTGAAGAAGTAGGTTTTAATCATTATCATTCCAATAACATTAATAAATCAGGGATAGATTTTTGTAATATTAGTGCAATAACTACTTATGGTAAAGTTCATGTATTTATAGTAGATTGCTTTAAATGGCAACGATTTTGTAATCAGGCTAGGGATTTCTTCCCATATCCTGTTCATACATCAGGAGAATATTTAATTCCTAAGAAAGATCATATTGTAACAACAATTGAATTTTATAATTTGAATTATATATATTTAAATAGAACTGAATATTTAGATATTAATTTTGAAGTTCTTCCAGTTACTAGCGAATACATCATCAGTTTAGTTTGGGATCTAACATACGAGCATGCCATGAGAATTGGAGTTGGCTTAATTGAAGTATTACTCTCAAATAAAACAGAAGGGAATATACTCAAATTTTTTATTGATCTTGAATACAGATTAGATCGAATATTACCAACCTTCACTAATTACAATATTACCGTATTTATTCATCCGAGTTATAGTTTTTCTAATTATACGATTTAAATTGGCTATAGTCGTATTTACATTATTATTTGTAAGAATAACCAAAAATTTCTTCTTAAACCTTGTTTAGATTATAGAAATCTTTTTATAAAATCTAAATTTGTGGTTAAATTGTTTGAAGAATTTTTTAAAAAGAGATAAAATTATAAAAGATCAGAGCAGATCAGTCTTATCATCAATCTACTTTATACAGATTTCATTTTGCCAACTCTTCATTTAGAAGCTCTAAAGGGTATCCAGTCCTTAAAACTTCCTTTATTATAATTTTATCTCATACTAGAAGAAAGCACTAAAATTTTTATTCTTTTATATCAAAATAAACTACTATTTTTTTTACTTTAAGTGATCTGGAATAATTTGAAGTTTTAACAAGTCATCAAGACTCTCTGCTTCTCTGATTTTATAAATCTTTCCATTATTGATTAAAAATTCAGGGGATCTAGGTCTAGAATTATAACTACTGCTCATCGTAAAGCCATATGCACCTACATCGAGAATTGCAAGTACATCCTTCTCTTCTAACTTCTTTAATTCTCTATTCCTGCCTAGTATATCACCAGACTCGCAGATTGGCCCCGTGATATCATAAGTTAATGTTTGTTCTTTACCTTTCAGATTACACGATATAATATGATGATAGGAATTGTATAAAGTAGGTCTTAATAGTGTATTAAACCCAGCATCAACGCCAGCAAATAATTTATATCCATTGTTTTTAACCGTGTTTATTTGCGTTAAAAGAATGCTTGACTCCGCAGTTAAATACCGCCCGGGTTCAATTTTAAAAATAGGTTCACCAACATTCTCAGATTTGAGGAGATTTTTAAATGGTTTTATAACATTTTCTCTGTAAATTTCCAAATCTAATGGTTCTTCTTCTGGGCGATAAGGAATACCCATACCGCCACCAAAATCGATAAATTCAAATTCAATTTCGAGAGACTTAGCAATTTTTTTTATAATACTAATGTATTTCTCTACTGGTTTTTTGAAATCTTGAGCGTTCAACACTCCTGATCCAATATGTTGATGAATCCCAAACTTCTCAAAACCATATTCTTTTGCTTTACTAAAAGCTTCTATCGCTTGTTCCTCTAAGATACCAAATTTAATCGTTTTCCCGGCTGTAATTGTATGAGGGTGGTGACCAGCACCAAACTCTGGGTTTATTCTAAAAGAAATTGTTAATTTTTCCTTCCCAAGGTCGTCATGAATTTTCGTTAATCTTTTTAATTGACTTACGCTGTCAAGGTTTATTAGAACTTTATTTTCAACTGCGAATCTAAAATCTTCATCAGTAAACATATTTCCAGTATATATTATCCTTTCAGGAGAAATACCTACTTTAAAACATGCATATATCTCACCCATAGATGTACAATCAAAGAAAGACCCTTCTGAATGAAGTATTTTTAAAACTGATAAATTTGAGTTTGCTTTAACAGCATAATGTATTCTATTATTCTTATATTCTGAATTTAGCAGAGATTTTAAACTTTTATAGCGTTCTCGTATCGTATTTTCGTTAATCACATATATAGGCGTGCTATATTCTTTAGAAATTTCTAATGTATTTTTTCCTGCAAAATAAAGCACATCGTCTCGATATTCTAAAGCTTTCATGGTTAGCCAATCTGAATAGTTCACTTTTTTTACCTCAAGTTCAGCATTACAATTAACTTAATTATATTATACAATCATTAAATTAAAATTCAATTCTGTCGATAACCCCTTTAAATACTTTTACTACGGGACCTTCCATAAATACCGTTTTACCGTTATAAGTAATTTTCAAGTCTCCACCGTCGTTATGTACGGTTACCGGAGTGTTTGGACTAAATTTTCCTAAAATAGTTCCCGCTACCACTGCAGCACAAGTGCCAGTTCCGCAGGAATTCGTCACTCCTACACCCCTTTCAAATACTCTTAGAACAGCTTCATCTTTGGATAGTGCTTTTACAAATTCCACATTAGTTTTTTTAGGAAAAATTCTATGAGATTCAATTGCAACTCCATATTTCTTTAGATTCTCATCATTTATGACCTCTTCTGTAAAAATAACCGCGTGAGGATTGCCGGTTGAAACCGCAGTGAAATTGAAAATCTTATCTAATACCACAATAGATTCGTTTACACAACGATTAACGGGGCTCTCCAAATTCACTGGAATATTATCACAATCCAAAACTGGAGGCCCCATATCAATAGTTACTGTCTCAACTTCATTATTAACAACTTTAAGTTTAGCAACCACGATACCGTTAAGTGTTTCAATTTCAATCTCTTCTTTCGTATATATATCATTTTCATAAATGTATTTTGCAAAACACCTTACTCCATTTCCACACATTGAAGGTTCTGAGCCATTTTTATTGAAAATTCGCATTTTAATATCTGCTATATCTGAATTGCAAACGAAGATTAAACCATCTGCTCCGACCGAAAAATGGTGTTTAGATAATTTTATTGCTAAATCTGCTTTTTTATCATCGGGAATATCCCACTTAAGATTATTAATTAAGATATAATCGTTGCCTAAGCCATGGTGCTTCTCAAAATCCAGATTTTCTAATAATATTTTATCCATTTTACTGACACTTGCTAAGTTTTCTATTTATTATATGTCCTTATAGATTAATTGTCCCATTATTGAAAAAAATTACGGTTTCAAAATTAATGAGAATATAAATCTGCTGCAGCATTAATTCCTATTTTAGTTCTTGTAAGCAATTAAAAGATTAAGTCTGAAATTTCAATAAAGCTTAAGTTAGGTTCAACATTATATCAAAATTAGAATTACTTAGTAAGCTAAACTATGAAGCGTAAATATCTTACAGTTCCTATTCTCGCTCTAATGCTTCTCATTCCAATAGGAAGTACTTTTGGATTTGAGCATATTGACAACATAAACGACGGTATTTCCGTTTTTTTTTTAGTAGATTTAGAAGAGGGGGAGAATTTTGAAATAAATATAACTCATACTGGAGATGGGAACTTTACGCTCTTTCTATTCGATTCACGCCCTACTCAACCTTATGTAAAAGAAGATAAAACTCTTAATCCAATCATTTTTCAGGTGGCCGTAAATTTCAGCATAGACGACAACCCTTATATCAACTACACAGCATCTCAATCAAAAATATACTACATAGAATTGATTTTAGTCGACAATGGACCAGATACGTTCTTTTTAAGAACTAATATAGACGAGCTAACGAGATATTACCTCCCTATTGTACCCGGATTTCAAGTAGAATTATTAATTCTTTCGTCATTCTTAACAGTAGGATTAGTTCTTATCCTTTATAAGAGAAGAATAATAACAAATTAACCAGATTCTGTTTTTTAGACTATTCTATTAAAATATGAAAAGAATTTGTTTTTATAATTATTTAGAAGTTTAAAAATTTTAGTTACCTTCCCAACCAGCTAATCTGGCAAAAAGATACCACGAAGCATAAGCTTTTAAGTTTGCATTTAAAGGTTGAGAGTGAGCAGAACCACACGAGTACCATTCTCCTCCTTCTGGTTCTGTGTTAACGCCATTATGAGTAGATTGCCATTCTAATGCCCAATTTCCTCCAGTATAATAACAACCATCATCAACATTTTTATCAAGAAACTAGTTATCATCTGGATCGTAACTTTCAATATCAGCAAAATCGTATAAAGTTCTGTTATGCACCATACAGTGTTCTCGAATAAGCCTATTTTGTAAATTGTTAGTCCCATTTATCCCTTGTCCATCAACATGACCCGTCATAAACACAAAATTTACCTGATTCGTTGAATTTCGTCCTTTTGAACCGCCGGCAGAGTATGCAGAAATTAAATTCTCCATATGTAATAAGTATTTTGCGATGTCATGTGTCGCTATATCACACCAAGACCACATAATTACATTAGTTCCTGGATTATTCGGATGGTCCAAATATTCTTCTGTTGCAGCAGCCCAAGCGTCATCGTTAGGATTTCCGAGGTCACTTGCGCTAGTTGTCGTTAAGGCACCACCAAATCCACTATCAAAATCATAAAATTCAAGAATTGAGTCATTAGTTGCACCACCTGGGCCGTATATATAAATATCATTCCCTCCCATAAAAGCATCTAAATTAGCCATGCCTGAAGTTAATTGACTCCCATGAGAAGTATGACCATAAGCAATATTAAGGCTCTCTTTAGCCTCTTCTATCCATTCAATTGGTATACTTTTTAAATCCTCCAGATGACCGTGATTATGAGTTATTATATAAGTTCCTGAAATAATGGGATTATTATCTCCAGAATGTCCATTTTCAAAATTTATTATCCAAAAAATAGCTGGTATACTTACAACAAATATACAGATTATTACTATTATAAAAACGGTTTTTCGTCTCATTATTAATCAGTTTTTAGCAAATTCAATGATATTCTTATTATTTAATACATAGCGTCTCTTTGTTATTAAAATTTAATCAAAATTTAACAGATACTTTTCTTGAATTTAATCTTTATAGCTCTACTCTCATATTATTAATATTTTATCGATTTCTTAGTTATTTCTTTTCGTTTGACGAATTCCGAAGTACATCATATTTAAATGATTGCTGATTTTGATAATATATTAATAATTTTCTAGTTCAAATCTCGCAAAATCAACATTTTAGGCGATCCTTGATCAATTTCCATCACATAATTTTAAATTCAATTCACCAATAGCCTATTTATAGAT
Organism: uncultured archaeon; assembly: GCA_964508365.1. Taxonomy (GTDB): domain Archaea; phylum Asgardarchaeota; class Lokiarchaeia; order Sigyniarchaeales; family SOKP01; genus SOKP01. The sequence continues at coordinate 1,239 of CAZDTP010000024.1, read as the reverse complement.
TTTATATAAAGATATAAAGTGAAGCAAAATGGCGTTCGATGAAATTAGTAAAAAATTAGCTAAACTTATGAAGGAAACGGAAGAAATTGAGCTACAAGATGTAGAACTTTTTGCTGAGTATTTAGAATTTCAAATGTTACCTGGGATTCTTCAATCTGCAGCACAAGCGGTTCTTCCTGGTATCGGAAAAGTAGAATGGACCCCAACTAAATTTTCTTTAGATTTGGATTTTCCAGGACAAATTGAAACTGTCGAATTTATTAGATCTAACGGTAAAAAAGCCGTTATAGGCGGAGAAAAAGTGCCTCCATTCTATAACTTCCTAGGTCTCGATAAAAGAAACCCAAATCCCCCTCTCGTTACATATGATGTTTTCGATATGGGCTCTAAAATGATGTTACCAAAACCAATTAAGCAAGAATATGGAGAAGTCTTAGCAGATCCCGCAGAATGGGCAAAATTTGCTGTTAATAAATTTGGTGCAGAAAGTATCACTTTCCACTCTCTAGAAATAGATCCTGGAATGGGGGACGCACCTATTTCGCAATCTGTTAAATACTTAGAAGACATATTGCAGGCTGTTGATGTCCCAGTCATTATTGGTTGTTCTGGAAATAAGGAAAAAGATGTGGAGATGTTTAAAGCCACTGCGGCTATCGCTGAAAGCGAAGTATTGATGCTCTCTGCTGCAGATAAGGCGACTTGGGAAGATGTTATTCCTTTAGCCGTTAAATACGATCATAATTGCTTACTCTGGACGAGTTTGGATTTAAATAATCAAATAAAAATGAATAAAGACGCATTGGAATTAGGACTCCCCCGTAATAGGATCGTCATGGATCCAACCTGCGCAACAGCTTAAAACGCATAAATCTCTTATGCAGCTACGAAATTAGGTTACGGAATGGAGTACTCGTTCAGCATTTACCAAAGGATGCGAATTGCTGGACTCTTGGGAGAAACAGACTTAGCATATCCAATCAGCGGTGGTACAACTAACGCATGGGGAGCTCGTGAAGCATGGATGAGCGAGAAACAAGCACCTCAATGGGGTTTAAGACAATATAGAGGACCAATATGGGAAATCATTAACGCATTATCTCTGAGCTTAGTGGGCCTAGATTTAGCCATGATGTTCCATCCTGTAGCCGCAAAACATGTTAAAGAAATAACTAAACAGTTCTTTGCAGAAATTCCTAAACATTTAGAAGCAAAAGGTTATTACGACTGGGTTTCAGC
>CAZDTP010000023.1:0-54338 GCA_964508365.1 uncultured archaeon | reverse complement strand
ATTGTATTTCCAAAATTAAACTTCTTTCTTTTAGAAAAGATGACTCCTGTCGCCAAGACCTAATAGTTAGGTAAAAAAGTTAAATAGGGGAAGAATACTGATTGGGCGTAATTATTACGCTACCAAAAGACAAAAATTCATAGTGGCGCAGGAGTCTTGGTTGATTGTACTTTTTTCCTATTTTACATGACTTTTCTAACATTAGGTCTATTCACAATAACAAACTCTTCAGTTTTATTTAAAACTCTTCACATATGCGGTTTATCGTAATTCTCTAATTTTCTTTAATTCTTTAACTCTCAAATATTAACCCATTAATTGTTAAATCATAAAAAAATCGATTTTTGTATGGGAAACCATTCCCAATTCTGAAGACATATTTAAATGAGTAAAAATTTTAAAGTGGAATCTTATTAGTGGAACAATCATTAACCCAAAAATATTACGCAAATTCGAGATTCGTTAAAATACTATTTTTAGTTTATTAATTTTGTTTCCTAAATTACATTTTAATAACATAAAATTCGATTTTGTCAAAAAAAACTTGTATTTTTCTTCCTAACTAAAAGTAAATTTTTGAGTTTATATAACGGGTTAATTTCGATCTTAGTACAAAAAACATGTATTCTTCTACAATGAATCAACATAATGCTTTAAATAGCCCCTTATCTAATTTTTTTTTAGGATAGATTTTATTGGAATACTAGGAGATACCACCAGAATAAAGCTTAGAATTGAAATCACTTCTCTTATTGTTAGGAGTAGTGTTGATAACAATTATCTTTAAAACATTTACTAATAATGTGTTTTTCTTAAAAGATTAAATTTAAGTGGAAAAAGCTAATTGGGAGGTAGGCATTAATGTCAAAAGTAAAAAAAGTAATTCCAAGGACATATGAACAAATGTGCTTGGATAAATTGAAGGAATTAGGTAAATCTACTGCGGGTGAATGGGCTAATGCGATGGGATACAATACGCATAATGCTTTGTCTAAAGTGATTAGAAGAATTGTTACCGATACACCTGAGAAACTAATAGTCGTCTATGACCATAAGCCTAGATATTATCAAGCTATTTAGAACTATTAAATTTAATCTTCAGACAATTCTTTTTTTTTAAAATACGAATTCAATTTTGAAAATACCCCTATAATAAGGTTTAATTCTTTTTTAGATGGGAACGCTCTCTCAAAAACATTTTTAAAGGCGAAAAATACATTTTCTTTTCTATAGGTGCGAATTCTAAGAGAATTAATTAAATTCTTAATTAAATTGTATAAAATTTGCTTATCTTTTTTATTTGCAAGTAAGACTGGTTTGAGTCCTCTTCCGATTTCTAGATTGTGAATTTTTTTATAAATTTCATATAATATAATCCCACAAGCTTGAGAGAGATTTAGTGTAGGGTAATCCTCGTCAGATGGTATCCGTATGACAAAATCAGTCATCTCGATTTCATTATTCGTAAGACCGTGGGACTCTCTCCCAAAAACTAAAGCAATTTTAAGTGGCTGTTCTGATATAGGGAGAGTTAATTCTGCAGGGAAAGTAGCTAATCTTCTTATATTCGTATAGTGCATTCCTTTTGCTGTTGAAGCAATTTTAATATCGAATCTGTTCATCAGTTGTTTAAAACCAGAAAGATGGTCCCTTTGATTTTCAATCGTTATAATTTCTGCGTTAAAAAGGATTTCTTTACCATGCATCGCGAATCCTTGTGTATAATAACTTCGTATCTTTTCTGCTTTTTCAATAGGATTATAGATAATCAAGTGTTCGAAATTGAAATTCTTCATCAGTCTAGCTATTGCACCGATATTAGCAGCGTGTTCTGGCTTGTTAAGTACTACTGAAAACTCTAAATTACTATATTCAGATGCTATCTGAGTATTTTTAAAACTCGATAATTCCTTTCTCTGTTCTTTCTTATTCATTTTGTTTTCATAAAAATTCTAATAATTCATGAATAGCAAATTAATTAGCAGTAAAAAATTTTATTTTAGAAACAATAAAAAAAAATAGAATGATTGGGAAGGATTAACTAAAATTTGGTCTTTTATTTTGCCAAGGAGCTAATTCTTCGAACGCTTTAGAAACTTGTAAGACCGTAAGTTCATCGAATCTTTTACCTACAATTTGCATCCCGATAGGTAATCCGTTGCTTGACCAACCGCTAGGAATGCTAGCTGCGGGGTGACTTGTTAAATTGAATGGGAACGAAAACGGCATCCAAGCAGTTGGAGATACATTAATCCCGTTTATCTTAGAGGGAAACATAATTCCTAACTTAAAAGCGGGAATAGCAGTTGAAGGAGTTATAATAATATCGTAATCCTTGAAAACTCTGTAAATGGTCTCATATATTTGGGCTCGAATGGCTATTGCTCTTGGTAAGGACATTCCATCGTAACTTAAACCTGCATCTATTAATTTTACTAAATCCGGGTCCATTTTATCTCGCCATTCTTTTAAATACGACTTTAAATTATACCCATATGCAGAAGTATAGATCGTTGTAAATGAAAGTTGAGCTTTCCGCAGTTTCATTTTAGCATGATTTATATTCCATCCAAAATTCTCAAATAATTCCACAGAACTTAAAATATTCTTCTCAACCTCAGCGTCAACTACTTTTGCGTACCCTAAATCTAAGGAGTAACCAATTTTTAGTCCTTCAGGAACTTCACTGATTTTATCAATGTATCTAAATCCATCTTTAGGTAATGAAGCTTTATCCCCTTCAAATGGACCTTTCATTGCGTCTAACATCAGTGCTGCGTCTTTAACATATCGAACAATCGGACCAATTGCAGCTATATCCAAACCCATTGGATCTATCGTAGGGTATCTTGGTACCCTTCCATAAGTTGGTTTAAGACCAAATGCTCCACAAAAACTTGAAGGATGTCTTATTGAACCTCCTCCATCTGATCCTTGTGCTAGAGGTCCTAATCCTGAAACAACTGCTGAAGCTGCTCCACCACTGGATCCTCCCGTTGTAAGTTCTAAGTTCCATGGATTGCGGCTGTATCCGAATATTAAATTATCTGTTACGCCCTTGAAACCAAATTCTGGTGTATTAGTTTTTCCTAAGATTACGCATCCTTCTTTCTTTAATCTTCGAACTGCGATGTCATCATGATCAGGAATATAATTTTCATAAATTTTAGAGCCATAGGTAGTTCTAATTCCCTTTACAGGATTTAAATCTTTAATTGAGGTAGGGATACCATTTAATAATCCTAGCTTTTCACCTTTTTTCACTTTATCATCTGCTTCTTTTGCCATCTCTCGGGCTAAATTAAATGTTGTTGTGCAATAAGCGTTTGTTATTGGATTGATTTTTTCAATTCTTTCAATTATTGTTTCAGTTATTTCTATTGAAGTTAGTTCCTGCCTTCTTATTGCATCGAACATGTCGATGGCGGACATAAAACATATCTCTTCCTTATTCATGCTATTCACATCAAAAATATAATCTTTTATACAATAAAATAAGTCAGACACATATATAAAATGTAAATTAAGTGTTATATAAAAAAATTAAACAAATTTTATTTGTAAGCTAAAGTTATTGCTTTTTTTCATCCCGTTCTCTTAATTTTCTCCTAAATATTTTGCCTACTGAAGTTCTAGGTAATACATTTAAAAATTCTACTTGGCGGGGGTATTTATACCCAGCTAATCTTTCTTTAGCCCAATCAATAACATCCCTCTCAGTTATATTGCTATCTTTGTATTCTGGTTTTAAAACTACAAATGCTTTAATAGTTTCTCCAATATTTGGGTCTGGAGCCGATACAACGCCAGCTTCTAGAATTGCTGGATGCTCATATAATTTTTCTTCGACCTCACGCGGCATTACTTTATATCCTTTATATTTAATTATGTCTTTTGAGCGACCTTCAATATAAAAATATCCTTGGTCATCCATGCGTGCTAGATCTCCTGTCCTTAACCAACCATTGATAATCGTTCTCTTTGTTTCTTCGGGATTTTTCCAATATCCTTTCATTACTTGAGGCCCCTTTATTAATAGTTCTCCAATTTCACCAAGTTCTAGTTCTTTTAAAGTGTCGGGATTAACAATTTTTGCGTCAGTATCGATTATCGGAACGCCAATGCTCTCAGAGCGGATTTCTGGCATCCATTTAGCAGCCATGTGAGTGATGGGTGAAGTTTCTGTTAACCCAAAACCTTGTCCCACCTTAATTCCAACAATTTCTTCCCATTTTTTAGCTAACTCTGGAGGTAATGCGGCTGAACCTGAATTTGCTTCTTCAAGGCTTGAAAGATCTCGTTCTGTGAAATCTGGATGATTTATTAACATTTGATACATAACTGGAACTCCAATATAATTTATGACTTTGTAATATTCAATTGCTTCTAGAATGTCAGAAGCGTTAAACGAAGGAAACATTACTAACATTGCGGCTCCAAAAACTGCTGCAATCATAATTAAAAATCCAAAAGAATGGCATAAAGGTATGACTGATAAGTTGACAGTTTTACCGAAAGTATCCTCTCCCTCTTCTGGTTCACCAGCCATTAATAAAGTTGAGAGTGTGCAGGAAACCAGATTAGTATGAGTTAACATTACACCTTTTGGTAATCCCGTAGTTCCACCAGTAAATAAAAGAGTAGCAAGATCGCTTGAAGGATCGATATCTACATCTGGTCGAATGGGTGCCACACCTTCGATAAAATCCTCTAAAGTTATAGTCCCTTCTTTGGCTAAGGATGCTTCCAAAAGGATTATATTTTCTAAATCTACACCTTTTTGTGCTTTTTTCATTGTTCTAAAATTTCTTTTGTGAACAAAAACAGTTTTGATATTTCCAGATTCTTTTAAGATGTGAGAAACATCCGCTTCCTTAAGTAGTGGATTAATGGGAATCACGGTAGCACCAGTTTTCATAATTCCAAGGCAACAAAATATAAATTCAGGGCAATTTTCTGTCATTATACCTATAGCATCACCTTTTTTTGTACCTAACTGATATAATGCGTTAGAAATTTTATCTGAAATATAGGTTAACTCGCGAAAAGTATATTTTTTATCAGTTGATTTGTGATAAATACATACATTATTTGGATAATTCTTAGCAGATAATCCTATAAGCTCGTGAACCGGAATTGGATCAAATTTTATTGATTTAGGAACATTAGAAGCTCTGTATTTTAGCCAGGGGCGATTTGAATTTTCGATATAGGGAGACTCGTTTTCATAATCGTAAATCGGTTCCCAACCTGAATAATCCTTCATTTTAAACACAAAATTAATATTAATAGAATTGAATAATAAACAGTTTTATTCTAAGGATATAAAAATCTATTGTTTTCTATAGAAAAAAAGTCTTTAAAAATCATTAGAATAATTAAGAAATATTAATTTTTTAAAAAATTTAGAATTATATCGTTAACTTCCGATGCTCTTGAAAGCGTCATAAAATGACCTGCTTCATTAATAACTTTCAATTCGCTGTTAGGGATTCTTCTATGCATTTCAGCCATTATTGAAACTGGAGTTTGCCGATCATGGGATGCTGCTATTAAAAGCGTTTTATTTTTAATTTCATGCAATTTTTCTAGCGTATAATGTGTTTTCATAGCCTCTGCTTGATTTATTACATCTTGAGGATTTGAAGGATTAATTGCACTTTCTCTGATTAAATCTTCCATAGAAAAAATGTCAAAAAATCTTTTTTTTGGATTAGCTTCCATCTCTTTTCTAAACTTTACGTGAAAGACCCAACGCGATTTTTGTTTAAAGGCTTTTAGTGGGTCGTATTTAATCGTCTCAATCTCTTCAAGACGCCCTTTTTTAGGAATTTCGACCCAATCTGGATCAGTTCGTCCGAAGTTAGTAGCGATCAACACTAATTTTTCAACTTTTTCGGGGTATTGTAGCACAAAATGTTGGGCAATCATTCCACCAAACGAGCGACCTACTAAATGTACTTTTTCAATACCAATAAAGTCCATTAAACCCTTCACATCTTCAGCTAGCATTTTCATAGTGTATGGAATATTAGGTCGATCAGACTCTCCTGTTCCTCGGAGGTCAAATGTGATGGTTTGGAATTTTTTACTTATATCTGCCACTTGAGTTTTCCATATCTCTTTTTTTGCGCCATATCCATGTATAAAGATAATAGGAAAACCCTTTCCGTAAAATTGATATGACAATTTTAAACCGTTTATTTTTGCGAAATTCATAGTTTCAAAATTTCAATTTTTTAATAACTAATATATTTAAGTATTAGTATTAAATTTAAATTAAAAAAAATAAAGCTTAGCTTAAACATGAGCTAATTTTATTTATTGTTTATCATACTCTAAAATGTTGCCCCCAGCTTCTATATAATCGATATATTTTTTTAAACCTTCTAAGGTTGAATATGCAGCTTCCTTGAATTGCTTTTTAAACTTCTTATTTTCAAATTCAACCCATAGTGCAACTTTAGATATTGGTAATTTTTCATTCAAAATATATCCCATTGAATGCAAATCACTTTTTTCCATTATCCATTTGACATATACATCTTTAACTTTCTCTATTTTATTAATAGTCATATCCCCAATTGTTGATTTTAGTAAATATTTATTTTCTTCGAGTGGAGTTATATCATTTACAATAGGATTCCATTTTACTGTCTGTTCTCCATCTGTCAAAATTTTATAAACTTTCTCAAGGTTAGTTCTAATTTCTATATTTTGTGAAATTTTAGGCAAATAACCACCTCATTTGTTGATTACAATGATAAGTAATAATACTATCTTTTTTATACATTTGTATAAAGATGATAATTTATTTGTAAAGCATTAAATAATTACGCATTCTTTTTGATTTTTACATCATATCGGTTATCATTTCCTTAACTAAGGATATCTCATGCTTCAAAATAAAAAATTTATAAAAAAAAAATTTAAAGATTACGAGTTTTCTCTCGTTTTTCGTTGTGTAAATTTTCTAGTTTAAGCTTAATTTCGTCATATTTTTCTTTAGTAATTGGGAATTTTCTTATTGCTATTAATCCAATTAATAACGCTACAGCGGGAAAAATGAACATTAAACTTCTAAGTCCAAAAATAGTGTAGTCAGTAGTTCCTACTGGGTCAAACGTTGCCCATCCAACGCTGTTGAAAACAACATTAATACTAAGAATTACTAAAATCGTAGATAATTTGGTAAGTAAAGCATTTATGCCGTAATAACCGCCATCTCGTCTTGTACCGATTGTTAATTCGTCTTCGTCTATTATTGCCGCAAGAAGGATGTCTCCAAAGTAAATTGCCCCTGAAATTCCAATTCCCGCAAAAAAAAAAGCAATAAAAGCAGTTGTTATGTCAAAAATAAGCATAAACGGGGCTAATGTAATTATAAAAACTACCATAGAGATCATTACTCCTTTTTTCATTCCCACCTTAACAACGATAAAACGCCAAAGTGCCATAAAAAGCGCAGCTGAAATAAAAGCTAAACCTAACATTAGACCTAATAGCGTTGCATCATTTATTCCCAATACTGTTTTTCCATAAAGTGGTACGATAATGGGGAGCATACCCACGACGTACCAATATGCTACATTCATAATAATAAATATCCTAAAAGATTTATTTTTTAGCGAATACTTTAGGGAGGTAATTATTGAGGGTGCCGTTTTGTAATCCTCGGAAAATTCTGTTCTCTCTTTTATTCCAAATTTTATCGTAATAATTGCTCCTATGAAGATTATAGTACTCATAACTATTCCAGCGTAGAAATATTCAGTTATATAAGCACTATCCGTTAAATCAGTAATTATGAATGTCGGTATTAAAAAAGCAAAAAGCAAACCAAGGACAGTAAAAATTTGTTTAAAGGCGCTAGCTTTTGCCCTAACACTTAAATCTTGAAACATCTCTGGAAATAAGGCGCAATAGTTTAGATCGTACATAGTATAGAAAGTGTCAAACAACACCATAATGACAAGAAAATATATAAATGAAGAGATCGCTGAATCAATAGGTGGTGTCCATAATAATATTATTACAATGCATAATGGGATAATAGAGGCAAACATATATGGAGTTCTTCTACCCCATTTAGTCTTCGTCCTGTCTGATAAAGCACCTAATAGTGGATCGTTAATAGCATTCCAAACTGACCATAATATAAATCCAAATGTGATGAGATTAATATCTAAATCTATTATAGAGTAATAGAAAGTAAAAACATAAATTGTAAACATCTGTGAGGCGATAGCATCTGAAAATTGTCCAATACCAAATAAGATTCCTTTTTTATTGGAATATTTATCTAACTTTTCTTCATTACTCATTTTTATTCACTAAGTGTTTTAAAAATTTTATCTAAACTAGATATGCTTTGAACTAAGGTCTATTTATAGTTTTTTAAAATTACTTATATAACTTTATTAACATCTTAGTGCAATACTTATTCAAATATTTGGTCTGGTAAAAGTAAAAATTTATGAAACATAAAAGGGAAATATATGTCAAACGTTAATCTTGAGCAAATAACGGAAGCTACTTCAAAGGGCGATTATAAAAGTATAGGAAAATTAGTAAGAAAAGCTTCACGGCAAGGGATTTCACGCGAAATAATCATACAAGCCTTATCAGCGGGCATATCTGACACTAGTAAAAGGTATAAAATTAAAGGTATGTATCTTGACGACATTATAAAATCAGCGGGCGCTTTTGAAGTAGGGATACAATCGTTAGGTTTATCCGACGAACCTAAAGAACCTGAAAAGAAGATAGTTTTAGGAGTCATGGGTGGACCGTGGACGATAGGCACTAATATTGTATCAGCAAATCTTAAAGCTAACGGGTTTGAAGTAATCAACGCTGGATCGGATGTATCTCCTGAGAAAATTGCGCAAGTAGTTAAAGAATCTAATGCTAGAATAGTAGCATCAGCGATTTATCTTATGCAATCAAAAGAACAGGTCGAAAAATTAGAAAATGAATTGTGGAAGCTTGGAGTGCGCCACAAAATTAGGACAATTTTAAGCGGTCCTGCGGGCTCTCCAGCAATGGCTGCGAAATACAATGTTGATGCATATGTTGAAGATGTAAATGAATTGTTGAAAAAAGCTCTAGAATATTCTAGAGATTTAAAAGATGAAATGACTTCATACGATCGCGTTATGACATCTGTAAAGCATAAAGAACCAGATAGAGTTCCATTTATGCCCTTTGCTCAAACATTCACTGCAAAATTTGCTGAAATTCCATTTTCTGCATATGTAAGTAAAGCAGAGAAATTTGTAGAAGGACAAATAAAAGCTTATAAAGCTTTTGGATGGGATGCTTTATGTTTTTCTTCAGATGTAGGAATATATGCTGGTGCCTTAGGTGCAAAAGTCGAATTTCCTTACGACGATGTCCCTCGAATTGTAAAACCAATACTTAGCCACTCATCTATGTACAAAGATTTTCAAAAACTAAAAATGCCTGACCTAATGAAAGCTGGACGGTTAACAGAGTCAATTAAAGCAATAAAATTGGCTAAAAAGGAGGTTGGGGAAGAAGTCCCTATAATTGGTTGGACAGAAGGACCATTTCAAGGTGTTACATTGTTATCTGGAGCAGATCCCATGTCATTCTTTTATATTTTAGATCATGTTGATGAATTTAAAGAAATTTTGGATTGGTATACGGATTTCGAAATTGAAGTCGTAAAAGCGATGTATGAAGTGGGTGCAGACATTATCGGTGTAGGGGAAACTGCCGCTTATTTTATGTCTCCCACATTTTTTGAACAATTTTGCTTAGATCCAGAAAAAAAAGCATGCCATGCCATTAAAAAACTTGGGATGATACCTCTAATTCATTGTTGTGGCTATGTACCTCAATGTGTACACTTTTCAAAAGAAACTAATCCTGGAGGGGCAATTCAATTTGATTATCAAGTTGATTTAGCTTGGGCTAAAGAACTTTTACGCGGAGAAGTAACGATCATGGGCAACCTAAATTATAATAAACTTACAGTAGCTGATCCTAAACAAGTTTCAGACGACTGCTCTAAAAAATTAAAGATAGCTGCTGAAGGAGGAGGATATTGGCTAGCATTTGGTTGTGAAATTCCCCGTGAATTACCCATAGACAATATAAAGGCTATTATGAGAACGCTAAAAACATCTGGAAAATATCCGATCTAATAAAAACTAATATTTTTAATTTCTTTAATAACATTCTCTCCTTGTAATATACAAATATTTAAATGATTATAATAGGGTATGGTTTATATCATAAATAATAATTACTTAATCAAATCGAGCTAATTTTTATCGAAAATATAGTAAGTAATATCAAAATAAACGAAAACAAGCTGATCTAAATGGGAGAGTATACGAAAATATTGCAAAATCTCGAGTTCTTAAACATCAGTACAGATGAATTTACTATATTTGAATGGAAGCCTCCAAGATCATATAAAAGTTTTATATTAGATTTGAATATTGTTAAGCAGAATCTTGCGAGTAATATTTTTTTCCATATTTTCAAGGGTAACATGAAAATTGTGCATATTCGAATAAACGATTTAATATATACTGCAGGTTCTAATAATACAGTTCAGTTCCAATTGCTTGAAGCTTTAATAGAAAAAGTGAGTATAGAATTTAATATGAAATTTGATGTTGAGTCATACATCACATTTGGTAATTTTTCTACGACGATGTTTAATTCATTTAATAAAAATATTGAAGCTATTATTGCGGACTTTAATGAACTTGGCATCGTAAAAGAGCTTAAAGTGCCCTGCATGGTGTGTAATACTGTCCTTTCCATCATCGTTAAAAAAAGTTTTATAGAAAACGCCGAATCTTACCCCGTACCTCTTGTATATATGCACAATGGTCATGCTATTCTTTGTTTCATTGATAAAAATTATGATATTAGGGGTGTAGAGTTAGTTAACATTACTGGATGATTTGTCTTGATATCTAAATAGATAATTTAAGAATAATAATTTACTTCAATTCAACATAGAATTAAAAAATGGTTATTCTTACAAATAAATATGGCAGAAGATAAGAAACCAGAGGAAGAAGTTTTTTTTGAAGATGTTATTAAAAAAACTAAAACAGGTATCACTTTTCCTAAAGAATTAAGAGAATCCTTATTCAATGAAGAGATAGAAACATTCTTCAAAATAATAGTTCCAAAAGAAAAGGATAGGATTATTTTAGAAGTATTAACAGAGGAAGAAGCAAAAAATCAAATTGTAAAAACAAAAGAATCAAAACCTAAAACTGCTACTAAAACTGCTACTGAAACTACTCAAAAAACCATAGATAAAAAAACTTCAGAAAAGATTGCTCCGAATTGGGGCGAATATTTCATCTACGATTTTAAAAATAGAGAGAAAATTCAACCAATTTTGGAATCAGCGTTTTATAAATTCGCAGAAACTCCGATTAATATGGAGGATGCTATGGGAAGGATTAAATATGCTTTAGTTTCGTTCTTATCGGGAACCAAAACTGAAAATGCTAAGCTATATTTTTCTATTATCAAATTACTTATTGACATTATCGAAAGGTTTGATCAACCTAATCTAATTGATTGGATATTCGATAAAATTGTTCCTAATATGGAAAGTAAATTTCTTTACGAACAAGCACTTCTTGAACTTTTAGAGGTGAGTTTGAAAATTAAACGCTATGAAAAGGCAGAACTCTTTATATTCTATGTGTTAAAAAATATTGATGATTATCCACGTTCAGAGCTTTACAACATTTTTAATTCCTTTAAACAACTAGTTAAAAAAGTGCGTTTTATCGAAAGAACGAATAAGATCGATATCTTACTTAAAGAGAAATTAATGGAATATGGGGGAGGAGTAGAGGATACTGATTATAAAATCCAGATTGTTGAATTTTTAGAAGATTTAAACTATATCGAGCTTGCTTATAACCTTGCTAAGACTATACAAAAAAGTTTACCTCCTGATAGTGTTAAAGTTGCTGAGATCCGGAAAATAGTAAAAAGATTGTATACTGCTCCAATCACAGAAGATAAGATCAATTAGGGATAAAACCTATTTTAAATTATTTAACATTCAACTATCTTCGTCAATGTTATTAGAATCTTCATCTTTAAGCTCTTCTATTTTTTCCTCTGCTCTTTCAAGTTCGCTTTCTAAGATTTTTTTTTCTTTCTCCTTGATTTTTTTCTGATGTAATTCAATTTCTACATTAGATAGTTCTGTTTCTTTTTCAATTAATTCTTCTTTTAGTTTTAAAGCTTTTCCTTTTTCTTGAATAGCCATTTCTTCAATTTCCCGTTCTTTTAATTCCAACTCCAATTTTTTCTTCTTGATTTCTAACTCTTTTTTTTTGAGTTCAATTTCCTTATCTATAATGTCAGATTCTTCCTTTTTCAGTTGTTTTTTAACCTTTTTAGGTAGTACTTCCGATTCAGAATCTACTGTAGTTCCTTGTTCGAAAATTTCTTCTTTAAGTTTTAGCGTTTTTTCTTTCTCTTCGATTATTTTTTCTTCTAATTCTTTCTCTTTTTCTTCCAATTCTAATTTTTTTTTCTTGATTTCAATTTCTTTTTTCTTTAATTCTAATTCTTTATCGATGATTTCAGTTTCTTCCTTTTCTAATGCGTTCTCATCGAATATTGTTTCTTTTTGGTTTTCTTCAACTAATTCATCAATTTTTTCAACAGTAACTATTGATTTTAGCACGGTATCTACAGCAGTCTTCAATTTTTCGTTTTCTGGATCTTCTTTAACAAAATTATTAACTGCTTTTGTAATTAAAGATGGGTGCTTTCGGCCAATTGTTATTAGTGCTTGTATAGCTTTCTCGATTACAAAATCTTTTTCGTCAGCTAGAGTAAGCACGATTTTGTTAATAAGTGATTCATCTTCAATATCGGTATCTCCTCCTGCCATAAAAATGATAAGCTGTAAGTCAGCCTCTCGAACATTTGGATCCTGAGAATTCAATAAATCTTCACTATGAGGGAGAAACAAATCGCATTCGTTTTCACAAAGTGTTTTTAAAAGTAATAAAAATGAATATCGAAGGACAGAATCACGTTTTGAGAGATTTTCAAGTAATGAAGGAATATCGATTATAAGTTGCTCAATTAGAAATCTCAATACGGTTCTCCCTCCATGAAGGGATAATAGCATTTCGATAACATTCTCTAGCCTGTCCAAATAATTATCTTGATTCGAATCTCCGAGATATAAGGCAATTATTTTAACTGCGTCATCTAATCTATCATCTCTTACAAAATCTTTAATTTTTACTATTTCTGGATTTTCTTGGTTATTCTCTACCATTTTTACTCAACTATCTTATTGTTTTATCTCAAATTTAAACATGTAATATGTAGAAATCGTTATACAGTCGAAATAGAATGTTAAATATTAAACGCAAATCTCGGTATCGAAGTATAACGCGTGAAATACTATTCTTTTGATTTTTTGTTTTTAAATTTATGCTTAATTTTATTGCTAAATTTTGTTTTTTATCAATAAAAATGTTAATTTCATTACTAAATTGGCTTAAAGCGTCTAAATCGCTAGGGAAAACATTCCATAAATAAGTATCTCTTTTAGAATTTTCATCTTTAGGTATTTCATTACTAATGGTAGAAAGCGTGTCTTTTGGAATAATAGTTGTAATCTCTACGCATTCATTTGGAATTAAATTTAACTTAACCTCAGGAAAATATATTTGGGAAAAGAGTTTACATAAACCAAATAAAAGTTTCAAATCTGTAATATTTTCTCTAGTTGCATTGCATAAAGCGTATTTCTCGTTTATGAAGCAAACATGAATTTTATCGTCGTATTTAAATACCATAAACTCTTGGTCTTTAGTTAAAAGATAACGAAAATTTTCGTCTCTGTTATTAATTCTATCATTAAAAATCTTGCTTGCTCCTTTAAAATCTCCTTTTGAAAAAAATTTATTTAAATTTCTATAATCTCCATGGAAAAAAACATCGAAAAAATCAATCAGATATAAATAGGCATCGTTAGGTTTATAGATTACAGTTTTGTTTCTAAAATCTCGAAAAATTATATTTTTATGAACACTATAACAGAAATTTGGTTGATCCTCGATTGTAAGCCCATTTAGTAATCGAATTTTTAGTAGTATTCTTCTTGTGCAGAGTGGGGTCAAGGTGCATTGAATTCTATCGATTTCACACTCTTTAAAACACAATCTATCAATTCTTTTTCTTAAAAGCTCAAGTAATTCTGTTTTGAACTTCATATCTGTATCTTCATCGAAAAATTTGGCAATATGTTCAGGTTGGAGTGGCATTTTTCAGAGCTTTTTTGGTTTAGAAAATCATAATATACATTTTAAATAATATTTAACACCGATTCTAAACTTTTCTATTATGTTTCATACTAACTAACTGAAAGTACTTTTAATTGTAAAATATATTAATGAGAGATTAAATATATATTATTAAAGCCATTAAAGAATTCCTTGAAAAATGAGGAGATAAAAATACTTCGGCAAATCCACATATTTTATTCTGGAAAAAATATTTATAATCATACATACGCTCTCGCACTAGGAGATGAGGAGTTGAAAAATGTTAGGAGGGTTATCCAGTCTTTTTTAGATATGCCTATGATGGGCAAAACTTTTCATCGACCTGTTTCAGAAAATTTCCAAATATTCCATAAATCAGAAAAAAATGTATTATTTTTATTTATTACAGACTTAGTTGATAGTCTTGAATATATATCCCCAATTTTAGACAACACAATAAAAATGTTTATTGAATTGTTTCCAAATCCAACAGATGTAAGTAATCCAGATGATAAAAAACGAGAATTTGTGAATTTTTTGAGAGAACAGCAACACCAATTACATTCAAAAATCGCAATTATTGGACCAACTAATTCTGGTAAAACTCAACTATTCAATATGATAAAGAGCGACCAGGTACGTCAAATTATGAACTTCGCAAGAGCATCGATTATTACTATGGATAATTTGAAGTTCGATCTTTGGGATTTTGAATTAAAAGATAATTTTTCGCTTTTATGGTCAAAATTCATACAAGGGTCTGACTTGGTTATTCTACTGTTCGATTTATCTAATTATCATATCAGAGTTATTAACCATTTTTTTGATTTGCAGAAACAAGAAAGCAAATTCTCCAAGCTCCTTATTCTTGGAAATAAACGCGATTTAATCAATAAAAATGACTTGAAAATCGCAAAAAACGAATTAGACATTTCTGATTTTGAAGAAATTTCATTAATAGAAACGGGAGTTCAAGAAAAAATTAAACTCTTAATCGCTAGAAACCTCAATTTAAAAAAACTTTTACCTCATCATTTTATTGAGTCGTTTAATGAAGCTAAAAGAATTGAAAATGATGGGAATTTAATACTCGCAATTGCTAGGTACAAAGAACTTGTAAAAATTTCAAGTGATTATCAAGATTTTACTTACATTTCCACAATTAAGGAAAAAATAGCAGAATTACAAGAAAAAATCGACGAACAAACTGAAATGAGAAAACAAATAGAAAGCAAAAAGAAATTTGAGATGCCAGGAAAAATTCAATTTACAAGACGAATTCAAGTGCAACCATTGCCATCCAATGAACCCCATATTAAACCTCCCCCAATCGAAGTACCTAAAGCTACGATTAAGGCTTCAAGATTACCCGTAGTTAAGCAAGAGACAGAGGATTTATTATTATTTTCAAAATCAGATGCTTCAGAAGCAGTAGATATAGATAAAGAAGACATTACGCTTGATATAAACGAAGTTTTACCCGAAGAGAAACGTCCAACGCTAGAACAAAGTGAGAGCGAAAATATTTATCCTGAAATGCTTCAAAAAATGATTGAACAAAGTGGAAGCTCATTAAGTCTAAAATTATGTTCTCAATTAATAACAGAACTACAAAAAACTCTAGCAAGACCTCTTACTGTTGAGGATATCGAATCTGCAGCTAACTTTTTTGTGAAACACGACTCCATGTAGAGGTATTTGACTAGATTTTCACATAATAAAATAATTTAGTTTCTAATAAGAAAAGTAAATTTTTTTTATTTACGTAGATTTAAGTCGCCTATATAAATTTCAATAATAATTTAAAGCAAGTGTTTAAAAATATGAATTCTATGGAGGAACTTAAGAAAAAATTTAGTGAGATAACTCGACTTAATTATATCCGTAAATTATTAGCGTGGGATGAACAAGTAAATTTACCTAAAGGCTCTTTTGGTGGCAGAGCAGAACAAAGTGCTCTCTTAAGTAAAATTGTTCATGAGCGATTAATTTCTGATAAAATAGGAAATCTGATCAAAGAATCTGAAAAGTTAGATCATTTAAACTTAATTGATGCGGCCACTTTACGAGAAGCTAAAAGAGATTACGAACAAGAAGTTAAATTACCAACGGAATTGGTTGAAGAAATTTCAAAGACATCTTCTTTAGGCTATGTTAAATGGGTTGAAGCCAGGAAAAAAGATGATTTTTCTCTATTTCAACCACTATTAGAAAAAATGATAGGACTCCAAATTCAAGTAGCAGAGAAATTAGATACACATCCTGATCCATACTCAACGCTCATCGATCTCTACGAACCTGGAGCTACCTATGATTGGATCTCGAAGATTTTCAGCAAATCAAAACTAGCACTAAATAAAATCATAAAAAAATTGGATGTATCAGAAGATAAACCAGACTTTTCCATTATTACCCAGAAATGGGAAGCAGAAAAACAATGGGATTTTAGCATTGAAGTAATAAAGAGATTGAATTATGATTTTAATAAAGGACGTCAAGATAAATCTGCACATCCATTTACAATATCTCTTTCTTCAACGGACACAAGATTTACCACACGAATTAACGAAGATCTCTTCCCAGCATGCCTTTTTGGATCGATTCATGAATGTGGGCACGCATTATATGAAATGGGATTTATGGAAGAAATTCATGATAACATTTTAGCCGATGGCTGTTCAATGGGTATTCATGAATCGCAATCGCGCATGTGGGAAAATATGGTAGGGCGTAGCAAAGATTTTTGGAAATTTTGGTTTCCTAAATTAGAAAAAAGTTTTCCAAGCAATTTAAAAGGTGTATCTATGGATGATTTTTATCGAAGTATTAACACGGTCCAACCATCTCTTATTCGTGTAGAAGCTGATGAAGTGACGTACGGAATGCATATAATTTTAAGATTCGAATTAGAGAGAGATATCATTGAGGGAAATGTCAAGGTTAATGAATTACCCGAAATATGGAATTCAAAAATGGAGGATTTATTAGGAATAACACCTCCAAACAATGCAGATGGTGTTTTACAAGATGTTCATTGGTCTGGGGGATCTTTTGGTTACTTTCCAACTTACTTTTTAGGTAATTTATATGGAGCACAGTTTTATAAAAAAGCGCTTAAAGAGCAGCCAGCCTTGCCAGAAGAGTATGAAAAGGGTAATTTTTCTAACTTATTGACATTTTTAAGAGAAAATATCCACCAATACGGAAGAATCTATCAAGCCAAAGACTTGATTAGAAGGGTAACGGGAGAAGGCTTAAATCCAGACTACTTTATAGAATATTTGGAAAAGAAATTTTACCCGATTTATGGTGTATAAAAAAAAATTTTTTTTTTCTCTTTGATTCATTAATTATAAATTATTGTATGCCTTATATTTAGAAAAAGATATAACCCATTAAATCTAATATAATAAAGCAAGATGTTATTAGGAGTAAAAAAGTTCTCAGAAAAATTATTACTTCCATTGGGGAAAAAGATAAGAAATATACCCGCTAACTTTATTACTGCTCTAGGTCTTTTTTTCGCGTTTTTAACACTTCTTAGTTTTATGGTCCAAAATCTAGTTTTCATTATAATAACTCTATTTATAGTTGAATTTTTTGATCAATTAGATGGCTTAGTAGCTCGATTGCAAGGACCAACTAAATTGGGAGCTTTTTTAGATTCTACTTTAGATAGAATAGGAGATTTCTTCATTTTTTTTGGCATTATTCTTGGTGGCTATACTAATGTCTATATTGGACTAATTACATTAGCGGGAGCATTTTTAACTTCGTATACTAGAGCCAAAATAGAAAGTCTAGGAGTTCCAAATTTATACGGTGTGGGATTGATTGAAAGGACAGATAGGGTTCCAATCCTTTTTATAGGCTCGATATTTCAAATCTGGTTTCCCACCGCAATCTGGTGGACAATGGTTCTTCTTGCCATTGGCACTAATGTAACAGTTCTCCAAAGAATAGTGTATGCTTTTAAAGAATTTTCAGAAAAAAATCACACTAATCCTTCTAAATAAAAGAGTATTTGATATTGTTTTATAATAGATTCTGCTTAAGAATAAAGCAGATTTAAATAGCCCTTTTTTTATAGTTTAATAAATTGTCAATATTTTTTTTAATTACTACTCATGATAATCTCTGAAATCAATATTAAACTCACTATATTGGGTCAATGGGGTGTCGGTAAAACATCCATGGTCAATACAATCGTGGGAAAAGATTTTCCTTCTATGTACATCCCCACTATTGGCAGTAATATCGCCAGAAAAGAATATAGATTAACAAATAACCATATAAGGTTAAATATATGGGATATTGGGGGGCAAAGAAGTTTCAACCCTTTGAATCCCGTGTTTTTTAGTAATTTGGATTCAGCTCTACTATTATTTGACTTGAACAACCCAAAGGAGAGTCTTCAAGAAATAAAAGACTCATATCTTAAAAACTTAGCAAAATACTCTCCTGAATGCGTTATTTATTTAATAGGAAATAAATCTGACTTAGTAAAACCTGAAGATTCTGAAATTCTTTTGAACAATATAAGAAAATATCAAATTCAAGGATTTCCAATAGTATTCGTTTCTGCAAAAACCCAAGATAATATTGCAGAGCTATTTACACTTGTAGTTTATGATTTTTTAAAAAAATTGGAGAAAAGTGCTAATCAAGCACAATTTCAAGATATCTCAAAGAATTTTTTAACTTCAGTATCTAAATCTGAAGATCAATTAAATGTATTAATTATTAACATTAATGAAATTGATTCAAATACGCTTCATAATAAAATTACTCCAAAAATTTCTAAAAAAAATATAAAATTAACCAATAATGAACTCGTTCCTCTTAAGGAAATTAGTGATCTTAAAAAAATCAGAGAATTTGATATTGATAAAAATAAAATCAAAGAAAATATTTTCAGTGCTTTCAAAAACAATTTGGTTGTTATTTCTGAGTTAATTTCGGAATTAAAAAAATCTCCAATCAATGCTCTAATTGAGAATATTGATAAATCACTAAGTGATCTATCAAATATGAATAAGGACTTTGAATTAAAATTAGATTCAATTTTGGAGCTTGAGAAATCTGATAAGAACAATTAAAAATTATTATGCAACATATTAGAACATTAAAGGTGAAATATAATTCCTAAAAAAGATAAAATTGAAGAAATTACTTCCAAAGATTTTCAAAATTTAATTGAACAAGTTGATAGTCTCGAAAAAGATTTTAATTCTTTGAAAAATGTCCCGAAAATTATGCAAAATTTAGCAGATCAATATGAAAAGACTATATCTAAAATGGATTCGCTTAAATCAAACACCAAAGCAATTCAAATTTTAATAGATCAAGTATCTAATTTAGAACTTGAGATGAAGTCCGTAAAACAAGAGATAACATCAATCAAAAATGATATTTTTTCTAGCCAAGAACGAAATGAACAAACCATTAGAACTCAAGAAGAAATCATCATGGATATGATAAATAAGTTCAATGAAGAATTATTACAGCACAAATCATCTATGAAGGAAGATATAGAAAATCTTAAAACTCAGCAAGATGTTTTAAAAATCTCTTATACAATAAATGAAAAGTCATTTATGGATAAAGTTAATTCATCGATTAGCACAATCATCAATAAGCAAGTCGAAGGAAAAGAAAACGAGATACTTATGAAAATCTGGATTAACGAATTCAAGGAAATCATAAATGATTTTGAAAAATTAAAGAAATTGAAGCCAAAAGAATTTTCAGTGCGGTTAAATGAAATTTCGGATACTATCGATATCTTTAAACAAAAAATTATGAGTTAAAACCATTTAAAACCCTTTTTTAGTAATTTCACAGATTAATAATTGAGAAAAAATTTATCTACTCATATTTTTTGTCTACACATATTCAAATTCTAAACGGAGTTGGCGTTTTTCATTCAGATTTAGGGATTCATCAAATGATATTTTGATAATCGAATCCTTGAATATTTGCTTTACAATTACGTCTTGATATTTCCCTTCTGATATGACTATTGATTTGCTAATTTTTAACTCCTTAAATTCGCCTTTTATATCAATCGTTATCGAACTCAATTCCAATGTTCCATAGGAGATCGCTATGGAACATTTAAGCCTCTTTTGAGTAATTTTATGATATACTTTACCCCAAGCTGAATTAGTAATAAAAAATGACTGAAAATCTCGCTGATTTATTTTAGGAGATAAGGATAATCGATTCAATTTTGAAGAATACGATATTCCTGTTAAAGCATGAAGTAAAGTCCAAGAAGACATCGGTCTTACATAGTGATCACCGCATTCTACCTCGTTCCAAGGATTCCGATGAGTTCCATCGTATCGATCTCTAACTGCTTTTATTATTTTCAATCCCGACTCAATTTCTCCGATATAAAAACAGAGCGCAGCAACTTCGTATTCAATCCCAGTCCAAACTTCATCCGTATAATATGTTGGAACTTCAGGTTTTCCTCCATTTGGCCAACTACAATTCAATAAACCTGAATCGTAATTAGAAGCAAATTCTCTGGGAGTTTGCTTTAAACCATCTAAGGTTTCTTTAAAATTATATTTGACAATAGACTTTACAGCTTGTAGGACATGTGCTTTAGGAAAAATATACCCTAAACCTAAATTAAACGCCCACCATTGACCAATTAGTTGATCTGAAAGACAACCTATGCCATATTGAAATTTTTTTATTTCTGAAATGTTAAATATTTGAATGTAATATTCTCCATTCCAACATTCTTTATCGATTACTTCTCTAATAAAATTATATTTTTCTCTACAAATTTTTGCCCAACTATTATTATCTAACTCTAAAGCAATCCGTTCGCACGCTAATAACGCAACTAAATTAAGTGAACTAATAAATGTATTTAATCCATAAATAGAACAATCATATGTGTTAGGTTGAGCTCTCGTTATCAATCCATCAGATTCGTTTTCATATTCTTTAAATATAAATTCCATTAATTTTTCAATATATACCCATGATCTTTTAAGAAAATCACTATCGTTTGTTATTAGAAAATCTCTATAAATTTTTAATATCATTCCAAACATTCCATCAATGGCTGGTGGAACATCTCCGATATCCGGGATTTCCCCAAATTGTGGTAAATACAATGGAATAACTGTCCGGTGTGGTAAATAGCCTAATTTATGCTGCATTTTAAACTCTGTTTCTCTCATCGTTCTTTCGAGAGAAGGAAACAAATGAGCTAAGCTAAATTCGTAATTCCAGACATGTGTACAATTTAGAGGACAACATCCTCCTGAACTTTTACCTGTAGAGGCTCCATGACATCCTTCAAATCCATGAAATGTTCCATCTCTGTTCCAAAAACAAGTTGGTGTTCGAATCGTCGAAAGAGTAGCAGAAATAGAAGTTAATACATCATATGGTAAGGAACAAGAAAAAAAATCCTTATGAAACTTGGTTGTATAATTCAATAGCATCTCCCAATTATTCCGAACATATTTCAGAGTATCGAACGAATTTTTAAACCACTCGTTATATCTATTACCTGTCCAATATTCTGTTTTATCGTCATTTATTAAAGATTTATTTATATGCCAATCGACTATACGGTTTGGAAAGTTCCATGTTAGGCAAAAATTGATTACCTTGTTCTCACCAGGGTTCAAGACATTCTTTGCCGCAAGACTTCCAGTCCAAGTTTTTTCATATTCACTTATATCACCATGTTCAACTTCAAATAATACTCCTTTATCAGAGAACATTGACCAAAATTTATCCAAGTTTTCCCATTGAGACGATACCATAGCATCGTGTTGATCGATCGCAAATGTTAAATCGCCGTAACGCTTATCGGTTTTGAGAAGAGTCTTCGATTTCATACAAATTGCCTTCCATGATTGAAGTTTCTTTTGTTCGTTGTAATTGCCGCCAAATAGCGGACTAGATTCATTTCTAATTGTTTTAATCCCGTCCCAACCTAAAAAATTCATTAAGTTTCCTAAGACAATCGCTTCTACTTGAAAATCAGAAATATTTTTAATATGAATTTGGAATATAATTACGGGAATTCCCGAATTTTTTGAGTCTAGTGGAATAAATGGCGTAAATGCGATTAAACTGGTCTCAATTGGTAATGATTTATCTTCAAATTTTAAGAACGATATGGGATATTCTCCGTCAAAAACTATGTCCTCTACTTGAGGTAATTTATCAAAGAACTCTTTCATATTATTAGTGATTATATGATCACTAACAGATTTAGCGGGTATGAAATCAATACCATCATGAACTTTAGTACATATAAGCGCTCGTGAAATTGGATTTTCGTTCGAGTTGTTCAATGTTCGAGTTCTTACAGCGAAAAAACTATTAGGCACGAAAGCGCGATGTTTTACCGTGTTAGTAATTTGCCATTGTTTTAAAAGTCCATCTCCTCCAAGAGCAATTGTGCCTGTACCTATACCTCCCAAAGGCATAGCTGAGCATCTTAGTTTTTCGCCGGTTAGAGTGAGAATACCTTTAGCTTTCATAATCCTATATCATCCTAATTTAATTAAATTTAAGATAATTCCTATATTAAAGTTTCGACTGATTTTTTAATTAAATATTTAATTGCTTTCTAGTTTAAAAAGAGTTAAACTTCAAAAATTATAACCAATTTTTCTAATCTTTAAATTTGATGTAAAACAATTTAAATTCAATTATATAATCTTAATACTCAAAAGAAATTCATTTAAAGGAGAGTATAAAATTTGACAGTCAAAACTCTTATAATCGGACATGGAGCTAGGGAACACGTAATAGGAGAGACTTTAGTAAGAGATGGAGCCACTTTATACGCGTTCATGAGTTCTAAAAACGCAGGATTAGAAGATTTAAGCCAAGGAAGGATAAAGATTCACTCTGAAACAGATTTTAAGGAAATTATTGAATTTTCTAAAGAAAATAGTATAGATTTCGCTATTATTGGCCCAGAAGCACCTCTGGTCGTTGGTATTGTTGATGCTTTGGAAAAAAGCGGGATTCCTTGTGTCGGTCCTAGAATTGAAGCCGCTCAATTAGAAGGTTCGAAAATATTTACGCGTAATCTTATGGAAAAATATAAAATCGCTTCCAATATCTTAAGTAAAAATTTCAGTTCAATGGAAAATGTAGAAAGTTTTATTAAAGATTTAGGTAAAGAAAATATTGTAGTTAAACCAGATGGATTGACTGGAGGAAAAGGTGTAAAAGTCTATGGAGATCATCTTTTTACTAAACAAGATATATTAGAATACTGTCAAGCATTAGTCGATCAAAAGGCTTCTTTTCTCCTCGAGGAAAAAGTCGATGGAGAAGAATTTACTCTTCAAACATTCGTTGATGGAAAAAATGTAGTCGCTACTCCACTAGTTCAAGATCATAAAAGAGCTTATGAAGACGATACAGGCCCCAACACCGGAGGCATGGGAAGTTATTCAATGGAAGACCATTTGATGCCTTTTATATCACAGGAAGATGTAGACGAAGCAATAGAAGATATGAGGAAAGTAGTAGCAGCCACAAAGGCAGAAACAGGAGTTCAATTTAAAGGATTTCTCTATGGGGGGTATATTAAAACTAATAATGGCATTAAATTAATAGAATTTAACGCAAGGCTTGGAGATCCTGAAGCAATGAACACTTTACCTCTTTTAAAAACTAATTTTATCGATATATGTATGGGAATTATTAACGGTAATTTAAAATCAGAGATACTATTTGAAAAAAAAGCTACTGTTTGCAAGTATTTGGCTCCCGAAGGATACCCTACTTCTCCGAAAAAAAATGAATTAGTAATAATAAATAAGATGAAACTGGAACAAATTGGTGCAAAATATTACTACGCGTCAGTTTACCGAGAAGGTGGAAATGTTTACACTACATCATCGAGAGCCATGGGAATTGTCGGCATTGCTAATGATTTAGAAGCTGCTGAAAAGGTTGCTGAACAAGGAGTTGGATGCATTAGTGGCAAACTATTTTATAGAAAAGATATCGGAACGGCAAAACTACTACAAAAAAGAATTAATCACATGAATTCCCTCTCACGATAGTTTCTGATTAAAATTGTAAGAAATCTAAGAACTACGCGTAGAATTATATTTTATAAAGAATAAATTATAATAATTTCGATTTTAAATCTATATGGATTATGGCTTGGCAAGTAAAGAACACCAATTTCAATAATTTAATAAAACAGATATTCCACGATAATGATTCTGAGAAAAGAGCTGCATCAGCAAGACAATTAGGCTTTCTTCGCGATGCAAGATCAGTTAATCTACTATGTCGTGCGTTAAAAACTGAAACAAATCCAAATGTAGTTAACAGAATTATAGAAGCGTTAGGTCGAATTGGAGACGGTAGAGCTACATTAGGTATATTAGAAAAGTTTGAAATCGAGATGAAAAAAAATAAAGACGATTTAGATAAACTAAGGATTATTTTCATTATTGAAAGTTTAACTCGAATTAAGGATAAACGAGCTTTAGAATTAATAAGTTATTATTTAAATTCTTCAGATGATAAACTTCTCAAACTAGCTCAAAACGCATTTGATATAATTCAACCTAATTGGCGAGAAATAGTTAAAAAGAATCAAAAAGAACGATCTTTACAAGATATCTTTAAAGCTTCAAATTAGCCTTTTTCTTATACCATTATCATCGTAATTTCATGCAAATAATAATTGTTTAATAAGAATGTTAGTAAACCTCATATAGCCTAAATCTTTACATTCTCTTTGTTAATGCTAAAATTGATCAGAAGTGACAGTTAAAAATGTTTGTTGCTGGGATTTAGAAGGACCCATCAGTGTGCTCGACTTTGCTGCTGAGTTAAGTCGATTGCTAAATCAAAAACCTATTCTCGAATTACAAAATTTTGACTTCGGTGTATTTTTCGAGATGCTTTCTGAGTATGACGACTATCTTATTGAAATTCCCGATGTAAAAGAGGAATTGAATATTAACGATTACCAACCAGGTGATACTTTGAGATTAATTGCGCCTTTATATATATCTTGCTTTTCAGATAAAGAATTAATTCGTTTGGCAGAACAAAACTTAGGATTATTACCAGGTTGTACAGAATTAATGAAGATTCTTAAGAAGAAATGGGATATATATATAATTACGACAAGTTACACACATTTTGCTTACAGCGCTGCAAAATTTTTAAATATTCCGCGGGATCATGTATTTTGTACTGAATTGAATTTAAAAAATGGAAAGAAATCTTTTTTTAACATTAAAAGCGATGTGGATTTTTTAGTCAAGAATATCTTCCAGAAATTTTTAACACATGATAAAAAATTAAGCACAATAATAGAAAATCTAAACGAATTTTTTTGGAATAAGCGAGAATCTGATTATATCAAGGCAATGAACCAAGTTCAAGTTAGAGGAGGAATTCGAAAGGAATTAGCCGTCGAAGAAATATCAGAAAAGACTAATATACCAATTTCTGAAATTATTGTGCTAGGTGACTCTATCACAGATATTAATATGCTTCAACGATTAAAGGACGAAGGTGGAATAGCTGTTTCTTTTAACGGTAATCGTTTTACAGTAAAGAGGGCAAATATTGCAGTTACAACAGTAAATAATCTAGGAACCTTACCCATATTTGAATATAAAGATTCTATTGAGAGATTTCTTGACTTATGGGAAAATAACTATAACAGTTTTTTTACAAATCCTCGAAATATCCCTGAAGAATTAGTATCAAGAGAAATTAAAAACTATTTTGTTAAATACGAATTTGTACCAGAAATTGAAAATTTAAAAAACAAGTCTAATCAAGAAATTGACTTTATTATATCAAAACAAGAGAATATGCGAAAAGAAGTAAGGGGATGGGCTGGAAATTTAGGATGACTCAATTTTGTCTTTAAAATTCTTATCGTAATACTTTTTTCCCTTTATTAAATCAATCAAAAACAGACTATAATGAGTCTTTTGCTTAATTATTATTTTAAATATAATAATAAACATTATATATGCTAGAACTGCAATCATATTAAAGGGAAAAGGATTAAATATTAAAAAGAAACTAGGTAGATAAAAACTGAGTGATTCCCAAATTCTTTTGACATAATATTCATTAAATTTTTTTTGTTGTAGCTTCTCATAGCAACTACAACAGATTAACGGCATTTTCATATTGAATTTAACTTCATAATAAATCTTTTGCATAATAGTAAGCATGCGGTCGATTTTATTTCCGCATAGGTTACATTGAAATCGAGACCTGCTTAACCTGTCCAATTCAATTTTATCAATTTCAGACTTTGGAAAATAACAATAGTCATTTTCGTAATGTGAACAAGTAAGACATGTTAACTCATTCTCCATCTGCCTTTCCTCCAAATAAGTTTTATTTAGTTGAATAAAATATGGAAACTTTGAGTGAGATTGGCAGATCACTCTTCCCTTCTCATCAATTTCAAAAGAAGGTTCAATATTAGCCATAACATTATTTCTTCTATTGTTAAATTAAGAATCTGAATTTTCTCTTTTATATGTTTTTAAAATAATTGAAAGGTATGAAATACATAATTAAAAATATTTAATAAGTGATAATATAAATTAAGAGTTTAATAACTTTTAGAGGTCTTTAGGTAAAATGGCATTAACTTCTAATTTTGGATATAATATCGGCGATGTTCTAAAAGAATATCTCGACGATCCCATATTTATTTTAAACAAAGATTACGAATTTGAATACTGCTCTAATAACCGTCATTTAAAAAACTTAGGTCTGATAAGTTTAGAAGGTAAAATAACGGACATTCTACACCCCCACGATTTTCAGCGTGGTGTGGATTTTCTCCAAAATGTTTCAAAGGTTGAACAAGCAATAGAAACCTTAAGAGTTCGTTATGGTGATAAGTTCAGATTTTATGAATTTAAAGGCCGAGTATTCAAAAACGAAGTTCAAGAAATAAAATATTTGATTACAATTCGGGATATTACTCAATTCAAAAAGAAAGAAGAAGATTGGGTTAAAAAAGAAAAAAAATTAAGAAAATTAGCAGAAACGATGCAAGAGATTCGATTCTGGAAACTATTACAAACTAAAGATGAGAAAAGCTCATTTCAGAATTCACGAGAAATGTTAGATCTAGTCATAGATAATATCCCTCAATTTATCTATTGGAAAAATAAACAAATGGTTTATCTGGGTTGTAATCAAAATTTCGCATTGATTAATAATTTAGATGACCCAAATTTCATAGTTGGTAAAACGGATATAGAATTGCCATGGTCACGTGCGAATATTAAAAGAATTTATGAAAGAGAAAGAACTCTAATGCAAAATAATCAAAGTGAAAGCATTATTGAAGCATGGATACTTCCTGATGGAAATGAGGCATGGTTTGACATCAATCGTATTCCACTTCTTAATATCAATAATGATATTGTAGGGATTTTATGCACTTATAATAATATTACGAGTAGAGTTGAAGCGGAGCGCAAATCAATAGATTTCGAAAAAAAATACAGACAGATTATCGATGATATAAAAGAAGCATATTTTGAAGTGGATTTAAAAGGAAATTTCACATTTTCGAACAAATCCTTTTCTCAAATGATTGGATATTCATTTGATGAAATGATAGGAAAAAATTATAAACAACTTTTGAATGACGAGAATCAAATGAAAGTGTTTGAAAAATTTAATTCAGTTTATAATTCTGGTTTACCACAAGAATACTTCCAATTTGAATTTATTAAAAAAGGAAATACAAAAGTTATTGTTGAAACCTCTGTATACTTAAATAAAAACACTTCTGGTAAAAAAATAGGTTTTTATGGGATAAGTAGAGATATTACTCAGAAATTTAACTTAGAACTTAAGTTTAAACAATCAGAAGAGAAATATAGGCACTTATTTGAAAGTTCTCCTTATGCGATTTGGATAGTAGATTTAAATGGCGAACTAATTGATTGTAATAGAACTACGAATATAATGCTCTCGAAATACACGAGAGAAGATATAATAGGGAAAAATTTCGTGGAAGTATTAGGAATGTTTCATAGACCAGAATATTTCATTCCTTTTTTTAAGAGTAAATTTGATAGTTTTGTTCAAGACAAACCAATGAAAGCGTTAGAATTTAAAATAACCCGGTTAGATGGAATAGAAAAATGGATAAAGATACGTAGTTCAAAAATTAAGCTGGGAAATGAAACACTTATTCAAATCTTAATACAAGATATTACTGGGAAAAAAAAAGCTGACTTAAAACTCCAAAGATCAGAAGAGGAACTGAAGATTTTAAATAAAGAATTAGAAAAAAAGGTACAAGAAAGAACTAAAGAACTTAGAGATTCAGAAGAAAAATTTAGAACTATCGCAGAGAATTCACTAATGGGAGTTGGGATTTTACAAGATAATAAAGTTCAATATATAAATCAACAATTTGCTGCTTTAGCAGGTTATAATATTGATGAAGTAAAAGAATTTAACCTAATGGATATTTTTCAAAGTATTCATCCAGATGACAGAAAACTGGTTATGGAACAATTAAAGAAAAAGCAAGAAGGTTTAAAAGATTACGTGGCTCATTATCAGTATCGAATTTTTGATAAGACGGGAGGTGTTAAATGGGTAGATAATTATTCTAAAACGATTAATTTTATGGGAAGTCCAGCTGATTTAATATCTGGTATAGACATTACCGATCGTAAGAAAGCTGAAGAAGAGTTAAAAGAATCTGAAGAAAAATATCGCCACTTATATGAGAATTCTCCATTTAGTATTGTACTTTTAAATTATGAAGGTAAAATTATTGATATGAATCTAAAGACTACAGAAATATTTGGTTACAAAAAAGAAGATCTAATTAATAAAAATTATTTGAATCTCATAGATATTTTTCCTAAAGAAACAAAACTCGAATTGAGAATGATTAATGATTTAATGTCTAAAGGGGAACCATCTAATCCAATAATGAAGCCTCAAATCACGAAAATTTATACTAAAGCTAAAAAACCAGTATGGGTTGAATCTGAATTGTCTACCGTTAGAATTGGCGGAGAATTAATGATTCTTACGATAATACAAGATATTACTGAAAAAAAACTCGCTGAAGAGAAATTAAAAGAATCTGAACGAAGATTGAGACAACAAAATATTGAATTGAAAGAATTAGATAGATTAAAAACAGATTTTATCAGCATTGCTGCTCACGATTTAAAGACACCTTTAATTTCCGTAGGAGGATATATCGATTTGATTCTCTTAAGAGAAAAGGGATTGAATGAGGAGGTTAAAGAGGATTTAAATAGAGTTTTGAATAATGTACAACGGTTAGATGGGTATATCAATCGGTTGTTAGATGTAATGAAAATCGAAGCAAAAAAGGTAGAGTTAGTTAAAAAAGAAGAAAACATTCATGACATAATAAAAAACTGTATTTCTGAATTAGAGTTTCAAATTAGACAAAAAAAATTAACAATTAACCTTGACATCTCAGAAATTCTTAAGTTGAGAGTAGATCACTTCAGAATTTCACAAACTTTTTTGAATCTTCTATCAAACGCGGTCAAATTTACTCCGAAGAATGGAAAAATTGATATTTCTATTGTAGAGGAACATGAAAGTATTCTATTTAAAATAACGGATAATGGAAAAGGCTTGACTCCAGAAGAAATTCAAAAGATCTTTGGCAAATTCGTGACAATTGAACAAGGGATTGATGGACATTCTACTTTAAATAAAGGAACAGGATTAGGATTATATATTGCTAAAGGTTTTATAGAAGCGCATGGAGGAAAAATATGGGTTGAATCAAAAGGAAGAGATATGGGTGCTGAATTTAGCTTTATTCTCCCAAAATAAGAAACCCATTTCCATTTAAGATTTTTAAGCAAAACCGATATCTACAATAAAAAATTATAATAAGTTGAATTATCTTATTCAAATTAGGATTTTTTTATTTAAAAACAATTAGAAATATATCAATCTATAGTTATTTATAAAAGCTTGAAGTAATAATAATCTATCTAAATTATGTATGGCATAAAACCTATAACCTAATGCCGACTTTAATAATATCTGAAAAAAATAAAGTAGCCAAAGGAATTGCAGAAGCGTTGGGACAGGTAACAGTCATAAACAAATCAAAATCTCTAAAAGTTTATCAAATCCCTTCTAAGAATATTTATGTTGTTCCTCTTCGAGGACATATTTTAGAGTATAGAAATACCGATCAATTTAAAAGCTGGATTAATTCAGATCCAAGAGAAATCATTACAAATCCAAATTCTATCGATAAAGTCGCAATTAGTTATGCTAAACCATATATCAATACCTTAATCGAGTTCTCTAAACTATGTGACGAATGTGTGATTGCAACTGATGCAGATGTAGAAGGGTGTAATATTGGACTTTTTGACGCATTGCCTTATGTAATTAAAACTAATAGAAATATTAAAGTGAACCAATTATGGTTAAGTTCCTTAGAGAAAAAAGAGATCGTTTCAAAATATAGAAATTTAATTCTTCCTAAATGGAGTTGGGGAGAAACGGGAGAAGCAAGAGCAATCATTGACGCTATTATTGGCTTTTCAAGTACTAGGGAAGTCACAAATACGTTCAGACCTATTTTAAACGAGATTAATACTAAGTTCGTATCGATTGGTAGAGTACAAACATCATTACTCTATCTTATCTATTTAAGAGATCTTGAGATCGAACAATTTAATCCTGAACCATACTGGACGATTACAGCTAATTTAGAGTATAAAAATCATATTATAAAAGCTATGCATACGAAGAATCCATTTATTAAGGAGAAAGAATCCGAAGCGAAAGCTATATTTCAAAAAATTAAAAATGAGAAAATAGCAATAATTTTAAACAATACTACAGAATCTGGAACAATTAATCCACCAACACCATTAAATACTTCTAAAGCTCTTGTCTTGTTAACGAAAATCTTAAGATCTAGCGCTAAAGATGTAATGAATGCTATGAATTCCCTATATTTAAATCAAATCATCTCTTATCCAAGAACTGATAGCGATAAGTACAACTCAAACTTTAACCACATTCAATACTTAGAAAATTTCAAGCCCCATATGAATTATGGAGATTACACAGTAAAGTTATTTAAAGAAAATCGATTAAGTCCAACAATAGGAAAAGTTGATGCTGGAGACCATCCACCTATCACTCCTTTAGTAAGTTTAGAGCAAACTAGCTCAAAATTTGAAAACAATCTGGAGAAAAAAGTATACGATATATTAGCACGACATTATTTAGCCCTTTTCGGTAGGCAAGCAAAGGAAATGAGAATTAAATTAAGGATATCAATCAAAGACGAACTATTTACGTCCCAAATCGTGTCGTTAACTCAAAGTGGATTTTACGAAATCGCTCCATTTTTAAAAAAACCTTATCAACAAGCATTCGAGATTGAAGCCAAAGAACTTCCAGTTAATGAAATCATTTTGGACGAAAAGGAAACTCAACCTCCACCACATTACACAGATACAACTTTATTAAAACTAATGGAGAGGGAAAATTTAGGTACAAAATCCACTCGTCCAACAATAATAAAAATTCTGTTAGATCGTAAATTAACTTATAGGATTGCTAAAAATCGTTTTAAAATAACGGAATGGGGTAAATTTCTTATCCAAGAGCTAATCAAAGTATGGTTACCATTTTTAAAACCTGAATTCACCCGGTTTGTTGAAAGTTTGCTTGAAGATGTAAAGGAAAAAAGGAAAACAATGGAAAATGTCGTTACAACTGTAAAAAAGATATTTCTTGATCTATTTGATAAATTTCGTAATGAGAAAAATTCAATAACTTTTAAATTTGACAGCGTTAAAGATGATTTAAAAACAACAATGCAACAAACTTCTAAGCAAATAAATTTTCCTCAAACCATTTCAAAATGCCCAATATGTAAAAATCATCCAATGAAATTGATTACAACTCCACAAAAGAAAAGATTCTTGGCATGTTCTGATAGAAATTGTAAGTCTTATCTCTCACTTCCAAAAACTGGGAAGATAACCATATTAAAATCCACAACTTGTTTAAAGTGTGGTTTCGATGTGTTCAAGATATTAAAAAGGAAGAATAATAAAAGTTATATCTATTATATTTGTCCAAAATGTTGGAGTGATAGCTATAAAGAAGGTACTAATGGTTTTTGTTCTAATTGTACAGATTACCAAATTTCTAAAGAGCAATGCATAAAAAGAAACTAAAAAAAGATTATTAATTAAAAGTTAGTCCATTTTAAACCTATATTTGTTGTATGCCGCTCGAGTAAGACCGACATAATTATCTGAGATTCTGTAAGACAGTTTTCCGTTTATCTCTCTCTTTTCAACATAATCGTTCTTTAGGTGGTGATTTAAAGAGTGAATCATTGTCCCTAAGGTTACTGCACCCATATATTGCATTTTTTGTTTAGCTACTCTTATCAAATCTAATTCAGTATGCCAATTCCCATCAAGTAAGGACATTAAAATTTCATTTTTTACAGGAGTTTTGATGTCTTTTATCTTGTTGAACAATTGAGAGTAATCCGGTTTGTAATATTTCTTTAAAATTTTACTTTGTTCAAAACTAGTATTATGAGGTTCTTGCATTTTTATTCCTCCAATTGAGATGAAACTACGCTAATATATAATACCAGAATAATATTTTTATAAATCTGTAATATGCTAGTAATATTGATAATTAAGGTTTGAACCGAGTTCTATTTATTAGTTCTGTCTATTATAAAAGGTTCTCTGGGAAACCCTCTTTAAAATATTTCGCTCTGGTTATCCAATTCTGCTCGAATTCGGGAATCATTGCTAAAATCGATCCTCCAACCCAAACTGAGAAAATCCGTTCCCGGGGTGCTATTATTTTAATAATTTGATTTTTCTTCTTACGCCGCGCTAATTCTATTTCTAATTCTTGATAGATTCGAGATTTGAGATTAGGAAACATCGAAGACCCTCCTGATAAAAAAATGTTGTTTAATAAATCCGGACGGATATCTAGGTCACACATTTCAATTACATCTATAATTGCTTCTGGGAGAGAATCTTCCTCTAATTCCATTGAGGGATTGAATAACAATTCCGGAACTTCGAATCTCTCTCTAGCTAAAGAAATCGTAGAGCCATCGGGTAATGAATATTCTTTTTCATATTGTTCAACTCTCTTCAAATCTTCTTTGTAATCGAGGGAAACAAAACATGCTTTTTCCTTTAAGGCTCTAACGAGCTCTCTTCTTATTGAAGAATCTGTTGAATACCCTTTTTCACCTAATATTTTTTCCATAAACCTTGTTAAGCTTCTTCCACCAATTTCAAGAATTCTGATTGCATGATCAAGTTTATATCCTTGATAAATTGGGACTATTCTTGTTAGACTATCTCCTATCTCTACTATCAAGCCTGTTTGAAATCCTCCAGCATATAAAGTAAGCATAGAATCTAATACTGGATAAAATGCATTGCATTGATAATGCTCTAAAAATAATTCAAATAACTTTTTTAAATCATTACGAGGAAACAATGGATGGACAGCGAATAAAATATTAACTAAACTAGAATCAACTCTTAAATTATAGAAAATATAATCAATTATTTTTTCGAAGGAGACCCAGTCCTGTATTATGCCCTTATCAATAGGGTAAAACAATTTGTATAAACCTATGGATTGAATCTCATCTCCTACGTAATAGTCGTCCTGTCGAACACTACCATACTCGTAATCAATTTGTCTATATTTAGGCTTTCCTACAATCGTAAAGAATACTTGACTGGGCATATCTTCGCCAGCGAAACCCGCTTTTGCGGAAAACTGCCCTATATCTAAAACAACAGTAAGATTGCCCATAATACCCATTTAATTTTAGCGAAATTTTCGCATATTTAATTAACAACATTTAATCTTTTTATATCTATACTAATAAAAGTTTAAGTGGAGTATAAGTAGTTTCTAAAACATAAGCTTCTCCATATGACGAATTTATTTCATTTCCTCTTAAAATTGCAGTATCTTCCGCCCATTCTATAACTCTCTCTAAAACTTCTTTCTGAGATAAGTAAGCCATATTGAATATTTCTTTTTTCTTATCCCAATACTCTTCAATATCTACTATAATAAAAGCAGAACTATCAATATATTCGAATTTACATGAAGGAGATTCGTAATAATACACTCCTAATGGAATCCAGTTTCTTTCGTAACCCCCATAAGCTTTGCCTGTTGAACAATGATAAATAGCTTCTCTTGAAATTAGGGATAAATTTCTATGCACTCGATGAAAATCAGAATGATGAGGCAATAATATAACTTGAGGTTTAATATCCCTAATAAGATTTGTTATTTTAGAGATTTTTTCTCGGGTTATGTCCATTTCAGGAAATTCTAATTCGATAATTTCACACTTCAACGATGATCGAACTGAATCAAGCTCGTGTTTTCTTTGATTCATAATTCCTTCTTTTTGATTAGTTCTGGCATAGCCACCAACACCACTTGTCGCAACTATAACGATTATTTTTGATCCTAAGGACTGATATTTCAGAAGAGTGCCACCACAAGATATTATTTCGTCATCTGGATGACCAGCAAGCACCATTATGCGTTTAGGGACGACGATTGGTATATCGTTTTCGCAGATGATAGAATTGTTTATGTCCATCTATACTAAATATTTTATAATCGATGATTAAAAATGTTTTGAATTAAAAATATTGAACTATGTAAGTTGCAAAGACTTGTGTTAAAAAGTAATAAAAATAAGGAATAGATAAGAAATAAGGAGTTAGTTACTAATCTCCTCTCATAATCTTCTTTAGACGATTTAATTCCTCTAACATTTCATCTCGGAGAGAACCTAAACCACCTCCTGCTTGAGGCGCTGGTGCAGGGGAAACTACTGGAACTCCAGGTGGTCTGGCTGGAATACCCGTCATTGGCGCTGCTGGGGGTGTTGGTCTCTTAGCAAATGCCGGTGCTTGCACAACTCCTGAACTGGGAGCTTTAGGGGGCTTACCATCTGAACTAGGGGGTAATTTTGGCGCTGGAGGTAAATTAGATCTTTTAGGTGGCCCACCTGTAGTGGGTGCTTTTGGAGGTACTCCTGTTGCAGGTCTTTGTGGAGGGCCAATTCCAGGAGCTTTAGGAGGGCCACCTACAGTTGGTGATGCTGCAGCTGTGGTAGCTGTAGGTACTTCTTGTGCTGGAGCAGGGCTACTACTTAATAAAGTAAATAAAGTGCTCGCTGCTGCAGTTTTAGCGGTTTCATCCGCAGGTGCTACAATTTTCTTAGAGGATGTACTAACAGTTTTTAATTCTGGTTCAATAGAAACATCTTTCAAATCTTTCAAGGCTTTGGTTAACGATTTTTTAAAATCATTAATCCCTTTAACCGTCTCTTCCAAGTCGTCGCTTAAAGAGGTTAAACCCTTTTTCATAAAACTAACGACTCTCTCTATCTTCTTATATTCCTTCGAAACCAAGGTTAGTTCAATTCCTCCAAAATTTTAATCAATTTTTTTAAAAGAATACTATATAGCTATAGTAGTAATTGTAATTTATTAATTTATATTTTTATTTTTTTATAATACTTGTATCATAGTTTTACCTAAATTTAATTCAATGCTTCAATATTTTTCATGGTTAAAAAAAAACTATTAAATGTTTCAAATCTAATATATTATATATCATATTTCATTTGTAATTTTAATAATTAGTATTCAATATAAATAGGTGTTTTAATATTCCCAAGAGAGAACTCTTCATCAAGCGAGTATATGAAATTGTCAATGAGCTTAAAATCCCCTTAATTGACGAAAGAGTCTATGAAAAAGCCACTTTCAGCACTGGCGCAGCTATTGCTAAAATTGTGTTTAAATTTGAAGAAGATGAATCAGTTATTCGTGGTTTCTTAGGCTTAGCTGAATATTTTCATACTGTTGTGATTAAGGTTAAAGATCAATTCTATATCCCTCACGCTACGATTCTCTTTCAACTGCTTAGCTCGTAAATTTCTATTTTTTTTACTTTTCTTTTATAGCTTATAGAGGTAAAGAGACCTCAATTAACTCTATATTCTATACTGTTAATTAAAAGAAGAATATAATGTTTCTATAAACGGAAATATATTTTTTTTAATAAATAAAATCATCTACAAAAAAATCCAATTTATGACGAATTGATATCTGGCGTTAATCCCTAAAATAGAATTTTGATTTTTTGATTATATCTAAAACTTCGGTTTCTGGTACATCATACCAATGTTTATAAGCATCAGCTACGGCAAACCAAGATGTTTTTCTTATATTAGGACAATAAATTTCATCCACTTCATGTTGAATAGAGGTAACTGTATGTAGAGGTGCTGTAGGAACTCCTATATATAATTGCTTTGGATTATATTTTTTTATCATTTTAATTGCTGCCAACATAGTAAATCCGGAAGCTAATCCATCATCCATTATAAAGATATAATTATTATTTACGAAAGAATTATAAGATGATTCTATATCGGTACTTTTATTGTAAAAATCAATTCTTTCTCTAATTTCTCTCTTCGTAGTTTCTATGGAATTTTCTATTGAACTTTCTGAAAGGTTTAATCGAGATAATAGAGCTTCATTAGTTAAAACAGTTCCATCTGTTGTAACCGAACCAAAACCCGCCTCAGTGTTATAAGGAATCTTTATCTTTCTTACAATTAGTACATCATAATTTATATTAAGTACATTACAAAATCCTTCTGCAACTGGTACGCCACCATTAGGAATTGCAAATGAAAAGACCTTTTCAATGTTATTACTGATAATCTTTTTTATTACTGGATTTTGACTTAAAATAAATTCAGCTAAAATTTCGCCTGCTTTGAATCTAGACTCATAAGGAACAAATTTCATGATCAAAGTTCAATATGATAAGAGAGAATTTAATTTTAATATTCACAAATTCTATCTTTCCATTTACTTAAAAATAAAAATAGGAAATTGATTCTATAGTTAGACGCTCTTTTTATTGAAAAGAAAGGATGAAGGATTAGAAAAATGGAATTTCAAGAACTTAAACAAAATTACCTTAAAGAAACTGTTCCAGAGAATAAAATAGATATGATAAATTCATTTGGTAATTTGATTGATAAAAATAATTTGAGTTTTTTTGCTACGCAATATAAGAATGAATCAGACGGTAAAGTACGAGCAAAAATTATAGAAGTTATTGCGAATAGTGTACCAGAAGCTTCAAGTTCAATATTAATTGAAGCTCTTACAGATAATTTTATAACAGCTAGAAAAGCTGCTGTGAATGCGCTTGGTAAAATTAAGTTCCTCTCTGCTTTAAATCCTTTATTAGAAATGTTAAGTAATCCTTCTTTAGAAATAAAGGATGAAGTAATTACATCAATCGTGAATATAGGAAAGTTAGGAGATGTAAGTGGGATTATTAATTATTTTGATAACGGAAATATTCATGTTAAACGATCAATTCCAATAATCTTAGGTAGAATTCAAAGTAATGAATCAACTAGTTATTTAAAAGAATTGCTTCACAAAAATGATCCTGAAGTCAGATGTAATGTTATTCAAGCTTTAGAGAAAGTAATTCAAGTAAAGGATGCAAGATTAATTATTAATTTATTGGATGATATAGATGTGAATGTTATAAAGGCAAGTATAAAAGCCTTAGGAGTAATTAAAAGCAAACGAGCGATTGAACCCCTTCTAAGATTATTAAAAAATAAGAATGAAGAGGTTCGTAAGTTATCTATTCAATCACTAGAACAAATCTATGCTTCACTTGATTCTTATGAAAAAATCTATGAAGTTGCTAACAGTAAAAATATGATAGAAAGGAAGGAAGCAATCAAACTCTTAGGTTTACTTGAAGATGAGAATTCTATTGATTACATGATTAATTCTTTTAAGAGTAGCGATAATAAAATCAGGAAATTAGCCTATACTTCACTAGTTCAGATATCTAAAGATAAACTTCCAGGTCAAGTTCTTGAAGGTCTTAAGTCGAGAGAATGGAAAATAAGAAGCCTATGTGCAAAGATAATTGGAAAACTGGGTAACGAACAGCAAATTTCATTGCTATTAGATCTTTTAAAAGATCCTGAAAATAGAGTTCGCGACACCGTTATTGATACCTTATCCAAAATAAAAAACCAAAACGATATTAATGAGGTAAAATCTTTCTTGAATTCTTCGAATTGGAAGACTAAAAGAGCAGCAGTTAAGCTCTTAA
This sequence comes from uncultured archaeon, assembly GCA_964508365.1. Classification (GTDB taxonomy): domain Archaea; phylum Asgardarchaeota; class Lokiarchaeia; order Sigyniarchaeales; family SOKP01; genus SOKP01. Next base: position 15,759 of record CAZDTP010000023.1, on the reverse strand, counting down.
TTAAATTAGGAAATGAAGATAGCTTAGAAGCTCTATTACCTTTAATTAATGATGATGATCTCTTCATTAAAAGTTGGATTGCTCTAGCATTAGGAAAATTCGAGAACATTAGCGATATTTCTCCATTTATAGAGATGCTTGAAGATAAAGATGCAAAAATTAGAATTGCTGCAGCAAGAGCCTTAGGGCAACTAGGAGACAAAAAGGCGTTAAATTCTTTGGCAAAATCGTTATGGGACGATGACTGGGCTGTAAGAAAAGAAATAGAAAAAGCACTTAGCAATATAGATTCAAATTGGCTGAAAATAATTGAATCTAAAAATTAATCTTATTTACTTTTTCATAACATTTAATTTTATATATTAGAGTTAAAAAACTCAAGAGCAAGTATTTTTAAACTTATAACTTATATGATAGCTAATAAAAATTTTAATGAAAAATCTCTAAAGATAAAAGGGTTGAAGTTTTTGAATAATTTAAGAAATAGGACAAAATCAATCGGAATCATACTTTTGATATTCATCGCAGCTATAAATTTAAGTGCGTTTTTTACCTCAGTGAAAGCGGGTCCATATGTACCAGAAGAACATGCATATAATGATTGGCATTGGGGTATCGATGTTGGTGACGAACTATATTGGGAAGTAGAAGTAATAACTACAAACGGCTCAAGTGGAGAAGTTATCATGATGTTTAGAGATATTTGGATTTATAATATAACTTCTATTGAAAATGTAACAACAGACTGGTTAGGTGTAAATGATTTTTCTCTCGTCAATGCTACGCAATGCTACTACAATGTGACTGAAGGAGAATTGGAACCATATGGAGGCCCATTAGAGTTCGCTCTTTTTGGATATAATAGTTCGGATACCATTCAACATAAATATAGAGCTGGAATGGGTGGAGCACCTTACATATTACCTTTGAATGGGTCAAACAATTTAGAAGTCGATGTATTAGACGATATTCTCAACGAATCGTTTTATTATCCCCTCTCTACGCAGGGATACAATCAGTTTAATGAATATTCATCGAATGCTGTCAATAACAGTATTCTTTTCAAAAATTCGTCTGAAAACTATTATATGTACCTCGAGTACGGTATTACAGATGGAGTAGTTCAATTTGTAGAAGGATACATGAAAGTTGATATGGGAGGACCAATGTACGTTAATGTAACAATGCAAAGAGTTCTTGATTATGATATAACTGACGAGATTGAATGGGGTGTCGATATTGGAGATATATTTTATTATGATTACACCGAAGGAGGTAGTAGTTGCTACGATATAAAAATTGAGATTATTGATATAGTAGATGTTATGCTTCCTAAATCTCATAATTATTTTTCGGATGAAGATATATATATGGTATTTCAAGCTGTTTATTCCAATTTATCCGTATGGGATGGATATGAGTATACCTTAGATAGTTCATATTTTCCAATAGGATATGCAAACAACTTTTATTTCCAATATTTCGATGAAGGTATATCACCTGAGTTTAATTTTATCTATCCTAATAACACAGTCAAGGAAGATATTGAATTCATGTGGAACAATTACACTCTAAATATATGGAACTTACCATTTAATGACATTGAGCTTATTGAGAATACAAACTTTGAGATTACCCTAAGAGATACTTCTACGAACTTTAGAGTAAGTATTATTGCTGAAAAATCATCTGGAATAGTGCAATCATATCTATTTACTGAGCATGGTGATGTTCAGCTATATTATGAAATACAACACCAAACATTAGTAGATTGGGACTTAGAAATAGGTGATGTTGTTTATTATAAACAAAATTCTCAAGATCGTGAGACATATGCAAGAGCAACAATTATCGCTTCTTATGGTGAGTTCTTTAATTTGACGGAATGGGAACTGTTTAGCGGTGGAATCTTCACAAAAATACCTGGGCAACCTGAATTGCAATTCTTTAAGGTACTCATTGCTGATTTTGAAGAATTTGATGAAGAAACAGGAATTTGGCAAAATAAGGGAGATGATTTGTTTCTTGAAGCTAATACATATTGGTCAATATCGCCTCTAGCTATGTTTGGAAGCAGTGCTCCACCATTATTTATACCTCTAGGTTTTACCGGAGAAGATTTTGAAAATCTCTTAGCAATGCTTGGAGGGATGTTTGATGAAATGACATTTACGGAGGACCATGTTCTTCTCAGAAATTCGACGAATAATAAAGAATACGACGCATATATTGATATAACCACTGGTAGAATAACATTTATGGGAGGTTGGATGAATTTGCCGGGAGGAGACGACACATCTTGGATGTATATGAGCATATATCCAATGTTTAATGAAACGCTTCACTCTGGAACTAATAGTATATCAGTTCCTAATGATGCTGTAAGTGGAATAACTGTCTCCTATATTGAAATTATCACTACTAACGCGGAAGTAGAGTTAGTAAATGCAATGTTGAACCATAATCCTATAAATACCTCAATTACCAATGGAACAGTACTATACTATAATGATCTTTTAATTACCAACAGTACTGGATTAGAGAACATAACTTTCTACATCAAATTCGATGAATCTTTTGATCTAGATAACTATAACCTTACTTTTTGGGCATGGAACATGAGTGGTAATAATGAATGGGAAGCAGCCCCTCCAGAAGCGGCTAGTATGTTTGTCTATGATTATGCGGATAATTCTTTGACAATACATTTTCCAGTAGGTGGTAGTTCAGGTCCAATTTCCATTATTATGGCAGTTTCATACATCTATGTTGGTCCTAAAGAATCAATTCCAGGCTTTTCACTTTTAATGACACTCGGATTTCTAACTGTAAGTGTTGTAGCTCTAATTATGATACATTTAAATAAAGGTAAGAAATCATAACTATTAATTCAATTTTTTTTATTTTGTATTTTTATATTTTCTTTTTAGGTGCATCTAATTTTATTTAAAAAAAATCATCGATTTTCTTTCTCCAAACCAAAATAATTGAAGATTTTATTTGATTTTAATTGTTTAAATTAGAACTTAAATGGTATATAGGAAATTTTAAATAAATTCGAATCTTAATAAATTATAACGAGAATGAAGGAAAACTTAATAATGAATTCATCTGATGAGGATGATGACATATGGAAGCTCAAGATACTAAAGGTAGAATCATTAAAGAAACTTTCCCGTCTGAAATGGTTTCCATTGTGGGCGATATCCTTGCGGGAATCATCCTATCTCTTTTAATAGTTACATTTGATAGCTTTCTTTTATTAATTTTAATTATACCAGCATTACTCTCTCTTAGAGGTAATATAAGTGGTCCTTTCATTGCAAGAACTTCACGAGACTTTATTATCGGCGAATTTAATAAGAAATCATGGTTTGAAAATGTACTTGCTACATTCACTTTATCGTTATTTACAGCATTAGCAATCGGTGTTTTTAGTATTCTTATTAATTTTTTATTAATTAAACTCTATATTTTTCATATTGGTTTGTTAATCGTAATTCCTGTTATTTCTATAATCTTAACATTAACGATTTCAATTCCGTGTTCAACGATCTTAAATTTTTTAGCATTTAAGCGCGGTTTAGATCCAAATAATGTTGTAAATCCTGTAATGACAGCGATTGACGACTTTTTTACCGTCATTTGCTTTTATCTAACAATTATTATGTTGGGGGTGCCATAAGACTGGATTACTTTAAAAAAATTTTCAAAGAATCAATAATTATTGTCCTAATTAGTTCTATTTTGGGACTCTTTTCCGGAACACTTCTATCTAATAGTCAACGAATATTGTCTAGTTTTCCTATAATTTTATTAGTTTTACCGTCTTTAAATTCTTTAATAGGTGATATATCAACTGTTTTAGTATCTCGTCTTACCTCTCATCTGTATATAGGTACATTGTCTCCAAAAATTCAAGTCTCTGATCGATTAAAACAGGATTTTTATGGGTTGGCTATAACAATTTTATTAAGCCTTGCTGCATTAATAAGTTTAGGATACATGCTGGGAAATGTATTTGGAATCGAAATCGTAAATCCCTTGTTAATCATATCAATTTTAATTATTACTATTTTGATTCTATTTGTGTTTATGTTCGTGTTTTTATTTATGGGTTCCATATTAATATTTAGAAAAGGAAATGATCCTAATAATTTTCTAATACCAATGATAACATCGTTAGCAGATTTTTTAACCCCCTTATTTATAATAATCTTTATCCAGATATTTGTAAATATATAAACGAGAGTGAGAAAATAATTAAAAAGCATGAAAAAAGAAAGAGATTTCAATATCAACCTATATCCCTAAAAGATATTTTAAAAGAGATGAAACAGAAGATCGATTTGATGATTGATCTTGCTTATAGCGCTATTAAATTTAGTAGTAAGGAAATTGCGGACGAGACTTCTAAAATTGAAAAAAGAATCCATGAATTAACATTCTTATTGAATTTACAAATTATTCAGACTCAAACTGGTGGTTTTAAAGAAGCAAAAGCTTTAGAACCTATTGTTGTTATGGGTTTTTCTATTGACAAAATCTCCGATGCTCTTGCAGATATCGCCCGAGTTGTATATATTAATAGTGATATTTCGGATTTTACCCAATTATTTTGGGACGAAGTCCCTGAACCTATTGTAAAAATTACGGTCAATGATAATTGTGAATTCATAGGCATGAAACGGAAAGATATACATTTCAGATCGAAACACGGAGTAGACCTAATTGCGATTAAAAGAAAAGACGATTGGTTATTTGGAAAGGAAAACGAAATTAAAACGAATGATACTTTAATCATTAAAGGTGAATTAAAACCACTCAAAGAATTAAAGATATTAACATATGATTCTGAAGTTTTTTCTTTTGACATCGGGGAAATAAAAGAAGAATCGGATTTTGATCTGAAAAATCCTGAATTTTACGAAGAAATAAAGGAACTTAAAAAAGATTATGTTTTAATAACAGATATTTCTGAAACGATGATAGAATTAGCTCTAGCAGCATTATTCTTTAATAGTTATGAGGTTGCAGAGGATGTATTAGAGATGGAATCGTTGATGGATGGCTTAAATATTAATTTTGAAAAGGATCTTTTAAATTTAACTAAATTATTAAATAATCCGAAAATTTTAACGGGTATAATGCGTATTATTTTTTCTTGTGAATTAATATCGGATGCAGCAGCCCATTTAGCTGAAAATATCCTTGAGGGTTTTGAACCTCATATAATTCTACAAAAGGCAATTGAAGAGACTTCAGAAATAGTAGTTCGCGAAACTATTTCTGCAGATTCTTATTTTAAAGATAAAACATACAAGCAGTTACAAAATCAAAAATATAAGCGTGGTTTTCATATTATAGCTTTAAAACGTAAGAATAAATGGATTTATAGTTTTAACACGGATTTTGTGTTTGAAGAAGGAGATTTATTGATTGGTTTAGGACCTAAAGAAACTGTAGATCAATGGAGAAGCTGTGTTCATCCAAATAAATTAAAAGAGGAGTAAATATAATGAAGAAGATGAATTCAAATCAAGTTGAAGAAAGATTTTTGAATACTTTACTAGAAATTTCTGAAGTAGTTAAAAAAAACTCAGAAAAAATAAACACGACTCAAATCTTAAAACTCATCGATCTGATTATTGACACTGATTCGAACAATAATATGATTTTTGTCTATGGAGCTGGTCGATCGGGTTTTATAGGTAGATGTTTTGCTCAAAGACTGATGCACCTAGGAATTACATCTTGTTTTGTTTCTGATGCAGTTACCTATCGATATAGCAAAGAAGATCTACTGATCATTATAAGTGGAAGTGGGAGTACAACTTCACCATTAGCTATCGCAGAGAAAGCAAATGAAATAGGGGGAAAAATAGCATTATTTACGGGAAATCCATTAAGCGCAATCGGAAATTTATCAGATTTAATAATTCAAGTTGAAGGAAAAAGTAAAGATCAAGCTACATCTCTAATAACATTAGCTCCATTTACATCTTTATTTGATATTTCTACGCTTGCAATATTGGATTCAATTGGAGCTTCATTAATGGGGAAATTAAACATTACTGAAATCGACATTGATAAGCGTCATGCTTCAATAGAATAACAAAGAATAGAATAAATTTGTTGGTGATTTCATTGCATGAGTTTATAGAAGTTAAATTTATATCTGAAACTAAAGGAAGAGGTGCATTTGCGAGAAAGAACATCAAAAAAGGAACTGTTATTGATGTTGCATCAGTTATATTACTCACAAATGAGGATTATGAAAAAATTAGCGAAACAGATCTGAACAATTATTGCTATATCTGGGAAGATCCTAAACTTATGCCAGCATTTAAAAACGCTATTACCATGAGCATAAGTCAATTAATGAATCATTCATATCGTCCTAATATCAAATATTTATACGATTATGAAAGTAAAGCAATTGAATACATTGCTATTAGAAATATTGTAAAAGGGGATGAATTAACAGTTAACTATAATGGTCTAGTTAGAGATAAAACTCCAATGTGGTTCGAAGTTATAGATTAGGCTTTATTCAATCAATGATCTAAGCGTATTAAGATTCATGATATCTTCTTTCAAGTCATTGCCCTTAGGAGTTTCCAAAATGCCCGGAATATCTTTAAATCTATGATCATTTAACAAAAATCTAAATGGTTCCTTGCCAATTTTTCCTTGACCGATGTGAGTATGACGATCAACTCTAGAACCTAACTCTTTCTCTGTATCGTTTAAATGAAAAGCAAATAAATACTTCAAACCAATGATATCATCAAAATCGTTCCACATTTCGTTATATTTCTTAGTAGTGGTAAAATCATAACCTGCAGCAAAAGAATGTGCTGTATCAAAACAAATTCCAATTCTGCTTTTATCTTTTATTTTATTGATCATTGTCTCAAAATGGTGAAATTTATTACCCAAGCCCTTACCTTGACCAGCTGTAGTTTCTAATAAAATTTTAACATCGGAACCTTTAGTTTCGTCCATCAATTTATTTAACTGAGTAGCTATTTGGAGAAGTGCTTCATCTTTTGAAATCTCTTTTTTATCATTTATAGGGATAACTCCGGGATGCATGTTTTCATATTCAATACCAAGTTGGGTAGCTTTATTAAGTTCATCCAACATAGCGCTATACGATTTCTCTAATTTTTCGTTATCGATACTTGCTAAATTAATTAAATAACTGTTATGGCTAATTATCGGCCATATTTCATCTTTAAACTCCTCTTTTGTTTTAAGAAATTCCTCTATATCTTTCTCGTCTAAAGGTTTTGTCGACCAGGAGCGAACATTTCTTATAAAAACTTGAATTGTTTCGCATTCAAGCTCTCTACCCCTATGAAAAGCCATGTGTTTACCTTCTGAAACACTCATATGAGCCCCTAACCTCATTTTAATAGCACCTACAAAAAATGTTAATTTTATTTTATATACCAAAGATTTCAAATTCTAATTTGTCTAAAATCTCTATTAAATCAATAACTTCAAAATTCATATTGAATTTAATGTTAGCATCGCTTAAATTAGTCCTGCAAAACGGACATACAGAAGAAATGACAGTAGCACCCGTTTCTTTTGCTTCCTCAAGTCTTTCCTTTGAAATTTCAATCGACCAATCTGGGTATCCTATTTTCACACCACCCCCAGCACCACAACACCAAGCGTTTTCTCTATTTCTTTTCATTTCTACTAATTTAATTCCTGGAATGTACTTATATACTTCTCTTGGAACTTCATAGATATCCATATGCCTTCCAAGGTGGCAAGGGTCGTGATAAGTGATGGTTTTATTATATTCTGATATAACTTTTAATTTCCCATCATCTAATAGCTTTTTAACCAATTCTACGGTGTGATATATCTGAAAATCATAATCAGCACCATATTTTAACCAATCCTTTTTTAAAGTACGATAACAGCCCGCACACGATGTGATGACCTTTGATGCTCCAGCGTTGTTTATTTGAGCAATATTGTAATTTATGAAGTCTTTAACAGAATTAATTTGACCAGTTCGTATTACTGGGCTACAACAACAATGTTCGTCGATCAAAGTAAAATCGATATTAGCTTTCTTCAAGAATCTCAAAGTAGCGTCTCTTAAATCTTTTTGACGATAATTAGATGTGCAACCAATAAAATAAACCCATTCTGCTTTATCTGGTAGGTCGTATTCTTTCTTCAAATCTTCGTTGTTAGAATTTTGTTCGCCATATGGATTGTACATCTCAGGGTTCTCTATGCGTTCAATTAAAGCTTTTTGCTTCTCTGGACAAAATCCATTTTTCACAGCCTCTGCTCGAGCAGCTTCAATAATATCTACCAGAAAATCATTAAATTTGTCAAACCGGCAATTTTCATTACAATTTCCGCAAGTAGAACAGGCGAAAAGCACATTTGCTGCGCCCTGACTCCATGGGATTTCCCTACTTATTAAACCATAAATGAGCCATAACCTTCCACCAGTGGAATACGTCTCAAACCGATGTTTTTTATAGCTTGGACAATTAAAATCAGAAAATTCGTACGTAAATTTACAATATCCACATCTAAAACATCTATGAACGATATCCCTCCAATCTTGCTCCACGTTTAATTCCATATTTAAATTACCTCCCAATTCCCTGAATTCATGATATTATTCGGATCCAGAGTGTTTTTAATAGTTTTCAGCAACTTTTTATAACTAGAATCCATTTTTCCTAGCGTTAATCTTTGTCCTTCTAGCTCAGCTTTCCATGGAATTCCTCCCAATTCTAATGCCAATTTATTGGTTTCATGAAGAGCTCTTCTAGCATTTTCCATATCTTTAGGGTCAGCTCTATTGAATGAATAAGAAAAAAACATAACGATGTTATGAACTCCTCCTATTAACCGAGAGCCTAAAGTTGGAGGGATGTTATATTTTCTTGAGAGTTCTGCGCCTTTTTTATATGCTTCGGGAATTTTCTCGAGAGGTATAAACGCACCCACATATTCGAATCCCCCCCCTTTTCTAAAATCAGCAGCTCCTGAAGCAAATATAGGTTTATCTAAATAAAGATTTCGCATTTTTTCTGGAGCTTTCATAAATCTTGCGTTAGACTTTCGATAAATGCGCTTAAGAGCTTTACTTTGGCGATCTATATCATCTTCTGTCTCACCTGTGATATAAGTCATAATGAAAACATAGCCTTTCATCCATTCAGGCTTATCTTGCATTCCTAGAAGTATATCTTCAGCATAGCCAGTCGCCGTGATTTTCAGTAGCAAATCTGGTATATCTTTTGGATTATTCATTAATCCAAAAATAATATCTCTCATTTTCGGTTTTGGAAACAATTGTATTGAAAGCTTAGTTATTACTCCCATTGTTCCAAAAGCACTAATAAATAAGCCAATAAAATCCGGAATTGGTCCTCTATCAAACCAATAATCAGAAACCGCGCAAGATCCCAATTTACATATTTCTCCATTAGGTAATACAACTTCAAGGCCATTAATCATAGTTCCATGCCCTCCGTATCTTTGCGATAAATATCCTGAACCGTGAATTAACATATTTCCGGCGACAGTAGCAGAAGGAGGCGCATCTGGAATAGGTGGTTGTAGATTTTGGTAATTTTCGTTTAAATGTGAAAGTATTTGACCAGTAGTTACTCCCGCTTCGATAAGTGCATATCGGCTAAACTGATTTATTTCAAGGATTTTATTCATCCTTTTCATATCTACTACTATACCCCCTTTAACAGGAATTATTAAACCGCTTAATGTTAAACCTCCACCCATAGGAACAATAGAAATTTTCTCTCGATTTGCTAATTTAATTATCTCTTGAACTTCCTCAGTATTATTTGGCATTACCACAAAATCAACGGAGCGAGGTATAGATGCTCCGGGATCCTGAGAGTATATATATAAATCTTCCGAACGGTTAGTTGCATAATCCTTTCCTACAATCTTCTCTAGCTCCTTTAATATAATTTCCCTATTCATTTTTCCCATCACTACAACTAAATTGAAATTCTCTAAGTTGATAATATATTTTAATCTTCTATTTATATATTCTCAATAAAAATCACTTAATTCACAATACTTTTTGTTCTATTTAAATTTATAATTTCTTGGAATTAATAAATAAATATAGGTTTCAAAATGAGTATTATAGGCAAAAAAGAAGGAATTTATAGAATTTTAGGGTCTATTTTACTTCTAATAAGTCTTGTATTAGCTTTGATTTTAGAATTTCTGGCACTTAACGATCCGATCTTATCCATTACCTTGATATTAATCACAGCCCCTCCTTTTGTTTTGAGTATCCTTTTAAAGCTAGAACAAGATTTTTTCTTTAATAACGCTAAAAAATTCTTATATTTGGTCCTCATAGAAATTATCGTAATAAATTCCGTAATATTTGCCTTTTATAACACATCCTTAGCGTTAACAACTATTATAGCTTCAAGCTCTAATATACTACTTATCATTTGTTGGCACTTTTCGCTCTCAATTTACAAGAAACATAAGATTATTTTCTTAGTTTGTGGTATTAGTTATTTTTTTGTACATTATCCAATATTATTGGATAGTATGTCAGTTTCTCATTTATTTATTATTAACTTAATTCTACTAATAATCATCTCTCTTGGGTTATTTCTAATAATGGCAGCGGAATTAATAATGAAAAATAAGGGATGGTTGAAATATCTTTGATTAAAAGCATAAAATATTGTCTTTTATTCTAATTTCTTCCAAAAATCTTGTAATTCTTCTTTAGTAAATGTGAATTTCAAGCCGCTAGGTTCAGAAGGTTCTAGTTTTAAAAATTCTGGAACATCATTCATATCTTTGGTAATGCCTGCTTTTTCATTGAATTCTAGCTCAGTTTTAAGAATATGCTTTCCAATATTAATTACTTCTTCTCTTGTTAGATTTAGATTATACATCGCGTTAATAGCAGCAGTTACAATTTCCATGTTCTCATAGCTCGGTCCTATGAAATAACAACAGCCCATAGAGTCCAATACTGTAGTGTATATTTGTAATTCAAACGATAAATCAAATTTCCCTTCGTTTTTAGTGAGTTCGCCATAGTCTTTGGTTTGACTTGGTACTCTGCCAACTATAGCTGCTCCACTAGTATGATCTGCACCCATAGGCGAAGTAGCGAATGTTACACCCATTCCTTTAAAGACTCTAGGATCATAAGCAGGTATACCTTGTCCTTTTATTTCTGGTATTCTTTGAGCATTTAACTTATTTCCAATATTTTTAACACCATTCCCGTATAATTTACCAATTTCAGTATTCTCCCGGATTTCTTTATCCAAGATATTAAAAACTGCCTTGGCATCTCCCCAATGAATCTTACCACAATCCATAGCGACTCCAACTGTACCTCCGAATTCAATAGTATCGATTCCTATATCGTCGCAGAAATGATCAATTTTAGCTAAGCTATCTAAGTCATCAATGAGCAAATTAGTTCCATTTAAAGCCATCGTTTCATATTCAAGGCTTGAAGTTATGTGGTTCCCGTTCTCGTCTACAATTAAATTAGAGCATTTTATAACACAATAAGGAGAACAAGCCAAGTTTTTCTTTCCCCCTCTCGCGATTACGAGTTCATGGAGTTTTTCTCCACTAATGTTCGAAATTTTATCGAAGGATCCAAATCGGAAGTTCTTGGTAGGAATTCCCTGATGTTCACTCATTGCCCTCATATTCAATGCTGTTCCAAATGTAGAAAAAACCTTCCTAGTTTCTGCCAAATGTTTAGCAAAAGGAGTTGAAGCTTGTCTAAACTTCTTAAGATCGTGTATTTTTACCTTTGACTCCTTTGGAGGGATAATTACAATAGCTTTAATGCCTTTTGCACCCATGACTGCACCTAATCCACCGCGACCAGCATGTCTACTTGGATAACCTTCTAAGTCGTTGGCAGCAATGGTCGACGATAGCATCTTATACTCGCCTGCAGGGCCTATAGAATAAATCCCTATATTTTCTCCGTATTTAACTCTTAGTCTTTGATGTAATTCGTAGTTACCTAAACCTTTATATTCCTTACCAGGAAATAACTTAATTCCGTTCTCGTTAATTAAGATTATTCTTAATTCTGAGGATATATCTTCCAAGACTAATGCTCTTATACCATGTTTAGCGAGCATTAATGAAGGTCTCCCCCCTACATTTGCTTCTTTAATGCCATTCGTTAATGGACTTTTTCCACCTATTGAAGTCCGAGCAGAATTTGGAAATGGACTTCCTGTAAGTATACCATTTGCCAAGATTAGTTTATTATCTGGTCCAAGTGGATCGCATCGGGGAGGAACTTCATCGTGAACGATTTGTGAACTTAACCCCCGCGCTCCTAAAAGAAAGTATTTAGAATCATTAGTTATTTCTTCATAATCAATTTTATCTAATTTTACATTGATTCTTACAATATTCATAAGTGAAATAAAATTTGAAATTATTTTACTTTTTCTTTCATATAGAATAGGTTTGTAAAAAAATTAGAATTTATCGTAATGTACAATTTCATCAAATGATTTGCGATCTATAACTTCTCCTTTTTCCTTAACAGGATATCCCAATGGTGTTAAAGCCATGACTCTAAAATGTTTAGGTATTTCAAGGACTTCTTTTACTTTGAGTTCGTTAAACCAACCAATCCAACAAGTGGCTAAACCTTCAGCTGTTGCTGCTAAAATCAAATGTTCAAAACAGATTCCACAATCTAAAGGAAAATATTTTATCCCATTAGGATTTTTCCCCGAACCAGATTCAGAAATGACACCTACAACGTACATTGGAGCTTCTACGAACTTTTTTGTTTGACCAACTGCTTTCCATACTCTTTTTACTGTTTCGGGGTCTTTAACAACAATATAGTGCATACCTTGCATATTTGCCCAAGTTGGAGCCAATCTAGCAGCGTTTATAATGCGATTAACCTTATCATCTTCTGGGATATCAGATTTATATACTCTATAACTTCTTCTTCTCTTAACAGTTTCATAAAAATCCATATTAAACACATTTTTTCCTTGATTAATTAATATTTTTAAAATATAGATTTTTCTTAAGTTTTACTTCATATAGATTTTGACTGTAGAAAAAAAGTTTAAAATTGAATTTCGTTTAACTGCGATTCTCATAAGAATTATTTCAACAACCGCTATTAAATAGAAATTAGTAGAACAATAAACAAGGTATCTTAAAAAAAATACTGTTATCATTAATTCCCACGTTATTCCCAGTGAATAAAAATGTATAATTTCTTCAATATCGTACAAACATTTATAAATGCGATTGGGATATTATGATATTATTAAAGTGTAACATCATCTAATTTTTTATAAGTCTTATGTTTAGATGGCACTGTAGACTATAACATTTTTTTTGTGATATTATAATGAATAGCAATTACCGTGATCGATTAATTTCTAAAGATAATGATCAAGATAATTTGCCCTCTAGTAAAATTAACGAGTGTTGTTCAAACCCATCCATTGAAGAACGTGATGGGAATAAAGTTTGCTTAAATTGCGGTATGATAGCAGAAAGAACATATGTGGGTAATGAGAGAAGAGCTTATACAGTTGAAGAAATACAGAACAGGAGAAGAACTGAACCGCGTTGGCGAGATTTTGGACCTCGAACTATGCTTCCTACGACAAAGACGGATTCAAAAGGGAAATCAATAGGTCCTAAGGAGCAAGCTTTGTTTTCACGTTTATCAAAAATTCAAAATTCTCTTATTTCTAGTATAGAACGAAACTTTTGGGAAGCAAAACCAAAATTAAAAATGCTTACCTCAAAATTAAATATTCCCGAATACATTTCAGAAACTGCGTGGAAGATATATAGCATAGTAGCTAAGAAGAAATTAACAATGGGAAGGTCAATTAATGGATTTATAGCGGGATCTTTATATGCCGCAATTAGAGTTCATGATTTTCCTCGTTTATTAGATGAGGTTTGTGAAGCTTCGTTAACTCCTAGAAGAACAGTTCATAGAAGTTTAGCGATGATTATAAGAGAAGTTCTTCCTCAATTAGGTTTGAGATATCAACCAATTACCGCAGAAAGTTTAGTTTTTCGGTTTGGTAACGAATTGAATCTCCCCATGAAAATTCAAAAAGTCGCAATAGAATATTTACGAAAGGCTTCTGCGAATGGTTTAGCACGAACTGGAAAAGATCCTAAAGGTTTAGCTGCAGCGTGCATTTATATCGCAGCAAAGGATGGAGCTATCAGGAAAACGCAGTCGTTAGTGGCAGATACGGCAAAGATTACAGAAGTCACATTAAGATCTAGAGCAAAGCAAATTAAATCTAGGCTTTAAATTGAATAATTAAAGCGTTCTTTTTTCTTTTTTTTTTATCAGTATCGAAGTATTTATTTTTTTTCTTTTATTTTTTGTGGTCGACACACCGACATTATTTGTAATTTACCCGATCACCCCTTGTGATTTTTTCTCCAGAGAAAGAAAGGCTTTTGTTAATGAATTTTGGTTTTGGTTTAATGTCCAAGCTTTTTTTCTTCCACATTTTTTTACTGTATTTTGAATCTGCTTTTTATTCATCTTCCATGAATTATAAAGGAGAATTCTTGCCATTATATCTAAATATCGTAGACTATCATAGTTTGACTTCCATCGGCGATTAATTCGATTTAAGTCGGAAAATCCCGTTTCAATTAACCATCTTCGACGATAAAATAACGAAGTGCGGGACGCCCACGAGCTTGTCTTTCCTTTAGGCTTCTCAGTAGTCATCATGGTAAATATTCTATGGTGAGCGTCCTTTAAGGTTATTTTTCCGCTTTTGTAATCTCTTTTGACGCCTTGGAGAGAAAAGCCCCTCTTCGCTTTTATTATTAAGTAAACATCTTTCCAAAATCGTCTTTTTGCTGCGGGAGCGGTTGAAAAGGTGTATTTCCGCACCCGACCATGCTTTCCTTCGAGATATTCGGTAATGAACTGTTTGACTTTCTTGAATTGCTTGGCAGGGATTAAAACATGTCCTCCTTTTCTTTCGATATCGTCAATAAGTTCGGCTCTATAGAATTCACGATCCATCAATACATATTTCAACTCAAATCCTAATTTTAGTAAATGATCGAGAAATTTAATAATAATGGGAATCTTAGATTGACCCATCGCCACGTGTTCTAATCCTGCGTAAAGGTGAACCCCTCGAGAAAGAAGCGAAAATCCAAGGTAATGTCGCATTTTCTTTGTTCCCTTCTGCCGATCTGTGCCCTTGATCATTTTATCCTCCCGTTTCCCATAATAAGGGTGCTCTGTAAAATCAATTAGAACATTCACCTTTTGTGAAATCAAATTTTGTTCGAAAGCTTCCTTCAATTGCTCATCAAGACATTCACGCAAAATATTGCGTGCTCTCTGAAGTCCAATTCTTCTCAGAAACTTGTTAACCTCTGTTTGATGGGGTACCATCCGTCTTCTCCGACCGTCTGTAAATGCCTTTCGCCTTCCTCTTCTCCTACTCATTAAATGTTCGTTTAGCAGCTCACTAGACTCATGAATCGATCTTCCAATAATTTCAGAGAAAAAGAACACCTTCAAGAAGTCTTCCTTTTCATATCTCGTATTTCTTGCTTTTTTAAGACGCCACATTCGAGAAACAACTGCATCACAAAACTTTTTAAAAAATGCGAGCATATAATGGTTAGAAAGAAGTGATTTAACTCCAGATATCTTAACTAAATTTGGAAATATATTGCTTG
>CAZDTP010000022.1:46247-55591 GCA_964508365.1 uncultured archaeon | reverse complement strand
AACCAAGTACGCTAATACCAAGTTATGTAGCTACCTTAGAACTCGATTCCGACATCGAAATTAATTCTACCAAAATTGTTAATGCTTATTCTGAGAGATTTTCCACAAGTGGTAAGGATCCCAAAGGAATAGTAGCTGGAGCTATATACTTAGCGTGTAGAATGAAAGGATTGGAACTAACGCAAAAGGATATTGCTGATGTTGTAGGAATAACAGAAGTTACCTTACGCTCCAGATATAAAGAGCTTTCAACTAAGTTAAATATTAAAATCTAAGCATTTTTTTATAGGTTAACTATAATAAAAATAAAAAAAAAAATTTTTTTTTGGATTCTATTCTGCTGCTTTTTTTTCACTTGAAGACCAATTATATGCTTTAGGACCAGCAAATATTAGCATAACAGCAGGAAGTAGTACAAATATTCCACCCACATAGTACCAACTGAAAAGCTCAAGAATTATACCCCAAATTAGCATCCAAGGGATGTTAAGTCCACCTAAGTTTAAAGTCCACCCATATAATGCGTCCCAGTTTTTTTCTCCACATGGTTTTGAAAATTTAGGTCTAATAATGAATAACGATAAAATTATTGATATAATCCCACCGATTAAAGGCCATATTAATCCTGCTATTGGATTTGGAACAGGGTATAAGACTCCCGGATATAATATTGCATAAGCAGCTCGAAGGGATTCCCAAGCTGCTATTGTTGGTATTAACAAGGCTAGTTCAACAAGAATCCCAATTATTCCTAGTGCAAATAATACTATCCAAGCCCATTTTCCTAATCCAGATACCCAACCAGCGTGTTTCCATTCAGTTTCTCCCATTTTTTTCTACCTCATTATTTCAAATTCTGTATTATTGTATTTCTATAAATTTTTGAATTTTAATATAAAATTAAGTTAATATTCAGATTCCTTAAATTTAAAATTGATCATATTATTTTAATAAATTTTGGAGCAATTTTCAGATTATTTAACAAAGATAAAAGATATAGAGAAAAATGAAAAAAAGGATGTTAAACAAATTAACAAGATATATCAGATTTAAGTCTCTGGATTAAGGATTTCCCCAACATAATAAAGACCAACAAGATTACCTCTTTTTTGAAATTTTCTCGACACAAGGAGGATGATAACATGCTCATTTTCGTCGATATGGCCAGTCTCAACCCCAAATCTTACTGATTGCTCGATTAAACTTTCAGCATCTAAATTAAAAAAGTCGATATTCTCGATATATATGGGTTGTACACCCCAAATAAGGTTTAATTCTCGCGTAGTTTTTATCGAGGGTGTCATTGCAATGATCGGCAAGGGAGGTCGGTATTTAGAAATCATCTTTGCACCAAAACCCTTTCTCGTAATAACTAAAATTTTACCTCTGAAATTTAATTCTTCCATTTCTCGAGCAAGAGCATATATTGCGTGTCCAAGAGTTTGCGTGTGTGTTAATCGATCGGAATCATATTCGTCAGGAGCTCTTATAGGGGCATTTTCGCTAGCTGTTGTTGCTATCTTATTCATATATTCGACTGAATTTATCGGATATTTTCCTACCGCAGTTTCAGCAGAGAGCATTACTGCGTCTGTCCCATCGAGGACAGCGTTAAAAATATCGTTCGCTTCAGCTCTAGTGGGTACAGGCGTGTTAATCATAGACTCTAACATTTGGGTAGCTACAATAACGGGTTTTCCTTCCCGGTTGCATTTAAAAATTAATTCTTTTTGTCTTAACGGAACTTGATCTGGAGAGATCTCAACGCCTAAATCTCCTCTCGCAATCATAATACCATCAGATACTTCTAATATTTGATCAAAATTATCGAGTGCGATAGGACGTTCGATTTTAGATATTAATTTTATCTCTTCATTCCCATAATTTTCAAGGAGTTTTTTGACTGTGAGAACATCGTCCCCTCTAGATACAAATGAAATTGCGACAAACTCTGGATTAATATCTGCTATAAACTCAAGGTCTTTAATATCCTTTTCTGTAGGCACAGATTGATTTAGTTCCCCAGTAGGAATATTTACCCCTTTATTGTTGCTAATTAATCCACCAGCAATTACTTCTCCAATCAAGTGATCTTTTTCTTTACTTTTAACTACAATTTTAATAATCCCATCGTTAACAAAAAAAACATTCCCCTTTTTCATTGACTTTAGAAATCCCACTAACGGAATGGAAAATTGAGTTTGGTCTCCACCTCCAGGAATCTCACTCTCAAATACTTTTACATCTTGTCCAACATTTAATATGTAGGCTTCATCGTTCTTAAAATTGCCAACCCTAATTTTAGGCCCTTGTATATCCGCCATAATTCCAACTTTATCATCGATACTTCTAATTCTTTCAATTAATTCACCTTTTTCTTTATGAGTTCCGTGAGAAAAATTTAATCTAAAAATATCGACACCTGCATCGATTAGACTTTTAATCATCTCTTTTGAACTAGATGCAGGACCAATCGTGCTTACAATTTTAACAGTGTTCTCTCTGAAGGACATTTTATCTCAAATTTAAATCTTTAATTCAAATACAAAACTAAAATAATTAATATTAATATTGTGTCTGGTTATAAATATTATACTTGTTCAATTAATTTTCTGAGTTTTTCTAAATCTTTTCGATATATCGTTCTAAATTCTTTTAGTAAATTGACTGCTTCTGAAAAATTATTCTTACCTTGTATTTCTTTCAAAGAAAATAAACCAACTCTGAAGTGTTGAGGATATAGTGAAAACTGGATCAGTTTTAATCTATTTTCTTTGCTAAATTCTTTTGCTAAACTAACTAAAAGATCAGAACTTTGAGAAGCTAATAATATGGCCAAAAAATATCTGTATTTAGGATTTTTAGCATAGTTTTTTGTAGTTATGAAAATGAAATTATTTAAATTTCCTTTTAATTCATAAATGTTCTTAATCTTTAAGGACTTAGAGATTCCATTAACCTTTTCTGAAATAGGAGGATATTTATTTTTAATTCTTTTAGCATCTTTTAAAATTTCTTTTTTCAGAAAGTTTTGTAGGTTTTCTTGAGTATCATTATCAGAAGCCATAAGAGTAAGAATGTTCTCTTTAATTAGATTGTTAAGTTTTTAAAAGTGATTTTTTAATACAAATCTTTAATCACAAATTCAAGGTCTAGTTTTTCTAATGTCTCTTTTAACGGATATCCATTTTCGGGATTCCAGCCCATTCCGATGCAGTACTTTCTATAAAAGTCTTTATATTCTATAGTTTTACCTTTTAGAGGTCCCTTCTGAGCGGGGGGTATTCCTATTACTCTATCAGGAAGCTCATTATTTGATATTTTAATCCCTTCTCTTAATGTGAACGCTTGACGCAATGTTTGGATTCTTAAACCGGTTATGATATATTCATCAATATTTTCTTCCCACCCTGTTAATGAATTTAAAAGGTCAATAAAAGGATATGGCCCAAAAGAAGTTGAAAACATGCACATCCCAGCACAGTTTAGTATTTGATGAAACCCTGTAGTAATAACTTGCGCTTCAACTCTCATGTTTTCGTTTTTTTTTTGCCTTTTTGGGAGATTTAGCTTCTTTTCGAACTTATCATAAGGTCCAAGTTCAGCAAAATCAATACTTGCCGTAGTATGCCTTCCTGGCGTCGGATCAAAGGCATATGAAAATGCTAAAGATTCAAAATATCGTGGATCGTGCATAGGAATTTCTGAACCTAACGAATTAATGGCATATGGTTCGCTTTCTTTTCCAATTTTATCCACTGCTATTTTTACACCGTCAGCTAGTAAATCACCAATACCCTCTCTCTGTATTATCTTGTTGATTAGACGCAAAATAGCCTTAGTGTTGCCCCATGTTAATTCTAAACCATTTGTATCTTCCAAACTTATAAGCCCCTTTTCGAAACACTCAATTGCATAAGCAACGGTAGCTCCCGCTGAAATTGTATCAATTGCGGCTCGATTGCAGATGTCATTAATCTGGAATATTGAGAATAAATCATTGTTAAGCAAAAGAGAACCGAATGCACAACAAGTTTCGTATTCAGGAATATGCATTTCTTCAATATTTAACTCAGGTATTTTCAGGATTGCTCCACATTGAACAGGACAAGCAAAACATCCATATTCCTTTACTTTATATTTGGTTATATTAATTGATGATAAATTGACTGATTTTTCGTAAGGGAAATCGTACATACCTATTCCTGCCCAATTTTTAATAGGAGAATCTCCTGTCTCCGCACTAATTGTATTTCCAATACTAGTTCCATAATTACGATAAATTGTTCGCATAAGATTTGGCGCATTAATCATTCCAATTTTAAGTCTGCGCATAGATTTTACCATTCCAAACATTTTATCTAAAAACAACTTTTTCATTGAGGTTATAGGTTCAATCTTGGTTATTTTATTATACTCTTTTATCAAATCATGAAATTTTTCGCGATTAAAGATCTCAACTCTCTTATTACCACTAAGAACTATCGCTTTAAGATTTTTAGAGCCCATTATAGCTCCTAAACCGGAACGTGCGGCAATTCTTCCCTTGTCATTTGCGATTCCAGATATTTTCGATAATTTTTCTCCTGCTTGTCCAATACCAGCGGTTTTGATGGAGTTACCGTGCATATTTTTAAGGATTTTCTCGGTTTCTATAACATCTTTTCCCCAAATATCTGAAGCGTCTAAAATTTTAATTGTATTATCTATAATAGAAAGATATATTGGTTTTTTAGATTTCCCTATAACTAGAATTCCATCGTAGCCACAAGCTTTAAGCGCAGGTCCAAAAGTTCCACCACTATTTGCGTCACCCCAAGTTCCTGTAAGTGGTGACTTACCTACAACCATATATCTTCCTGAATAAGGAGCTGCAGTACTCGTTATTAATCCTGGAAAAAATCCAATTATGGATTCAGGACTCAAGGGTTCTATGTGTGAAGGCATTCTTTCATATAATAATCTGCATCCTAAACCGTATCCACCCATGAATTGACGATAGATCTTTTCAGGTACTTCCTCCTCCCTAAAATTATCGTTTGTTAGGTCAACCCATAATACTTTTCCAAAAAAACCATATCTCATTTATTACATCACATTCTTGTTTAACGAAGGTTGTTTTAATAAAGAGAAGGCAACTCATTTTAATATTATGATTAATTATTCATTTGAGCAAAACTTCGAAACATATAAATATGTCAATTTTTAATATTATGATGGTTGCTGAAAATATCAAGTATTTCCAATTACGCTATTTCCTTTAACAGGAAAAGCTGATTAAGGGTACATCTTATATAAATTAGGCGAAACAATTTTCACTGCATAGGGTTATTCAATTAATTATAAATATACTGAGGTTTTTTATGTCGGCAGTCCCATCGCTTAAAAACGAGAGCATATCAGTAAGTATGTTTTTAGATTGGTGTAAATACACGAATATCTTCTATAATAATTTGTATTTAGAAGAATACGACTGGGTAATTAAAATGCCACTAATACCTCAAGGCTCAGAAACTCAGAATGAGATTAAACTCAAAAAATTTAACCTCACTAAATATACATATCTGCTCTCTTATTGACAAAATGCGTTTAAAGTTTCTTATCATTAAATTTGCTAGTTTTGTCTTGAATTGTCTTTATCATTTAACTTTTTATTCCAACAGGAAAAGCAAATGTAATCTCCGCTTTCTAATTTTACGAGATCCTTACTAGAACGGATCATTCCGCATTTCAAACATTTCTTTTTCAATTTAAGAAACACCACTTCCCTTTATTATATCTGATTTCAATCCAAATCGATTTTATCGTTTTTATTTGGAACTAGCACCTTAATTTCAGAATTTTTGAAAAAAGTTTTAAAAAAATGGGGATATTCGGTGTGAACTGGAATTAAATATTTGGGGTTAACTGAATTGATAAAGTTTATTAAATGATGTGGCATTGCATGTCCAGACGCGTGTACTCTATAAGAAGGAATGCCAAGTTGACGGAAATAGCGGGTTAATGTTCTATTATTATCAATATATTCTTCCGTATAGGGATCTATACTAGACGATATAAACGCGCCCTTGAGATTCGGATTTATTTTTTCAATGATATCCTTTTGGACAGAAGTAATATATAAGAAAAATTGACTTTTTAATTCTTTAATTTCATTATATTTTATAAACCGGAAACCTTTCTTTTCCTTGTGTAGTGCTTGTCTTATTTTTTCTTGCCAACGGTACCTTGCATTGCCATGAGATAATATTAAAATGTGATCATCATCAATTATATTTGGATCTTTCATAGTTTCGTAGATTTCATCTTTATTCATAAGATAATAGAAATAAGCGTCTTTTTCGGTAATGATAAATTTCCAACCATGCTTCTTAGCAATTAAAGAAAAAGTCCTGAAACGATCCCAATCTAAACGATCATACTTTACTAAAAAAAAATCATAAGGATTTTCAAGGAAAAGTTGTTCAATATTTTTCTCTACATTATTTTCGGACTCAATTGCTCCCCTATGAATATGTGTCCCTTCACAGATTAAGATATCAATTTTGTCAAGCCCTATATTTGTTATTTCATGTAAAAAATCTAGAGTCATGGCTGATAAGGGTCCATGCATACGAAAATCTCCCGTATAAACGATATTGTGTTTAGATGTTTTAATTATAAATCCGTAAGCTGCTGGAATCGAATGATCTACATGCACGGGAATTACTTTTAATCCTTTGATATTAAGCACATCTCCAGTACGAAAAAGATTCCATTCTAATCCACCGTAATTATTGCTGATCGAATCTTTTGAACATTTATAATAAGCAGAAATAATTTTTTTTGTAAAAACTCCTGTATAAATGGGAATATTTCTGTTAATGAATGATAGACCATAAAAATGGTCTTTATGTGGATGTGTGATTAGAATCCCATCTATATTTGTAATCAAATCATTGTGTTTCTGGCTCTTATTAGCTTCGTAATTAGTATATAAGTTCTCAATTGAAGAATATTCTGTGTTAGGTAATAATCCTAACTTTATTAAATCCTTAACTGAAGATGGTTCCTCGTATTTTTCAAAGTTTTCATTGAACTTCTTAATATTGATTCCAAAATCTAAAAATATTTTTACATCATAGTTGAAATCTTCTAATAGGATTTTATTTCCTCCAACTTCATTTAAGCCCCCAAAAAAAGTAAGCCTTACAGCTGAATTTTTCATTTTATCTTTCCGGATTCAGGTTTTTTTTAATAATTATCTACTTTTATGTAGAAATCTAACAATATAATTACCATTTAATTTCTATAAAAATTTTTGTCATAATTAATTAAATTCTTTAGTGGAGTTCTAACAAATATTAAAGAAATTATTGTGATTGGGTGATTAAGCAAACCGATCCTTAAACTTGAGGGAACGATTTCAATCAAAAAATAGATAATTCTATGGAAAAGAAGGAAAAGGAGCTCCAATTCGAGCCGAAGTATTATAGGTTAAGAGAGAATTAAACTCATACTTGAGTTTAATAGAGGGCGAAATCCAATGTTAGCTCGAATTTCTACTACCTTCAATAATTATTTGTTTTCTAATTATATAAAAGCAAGTGATACAAATTTTAATTTGTGTTGATAGAACATACAAAAATAAAGATAAAAGACAATTATGTTAACTAAGAGCGATCATTAACACAAAAAAAGATATTAATCAAATTTAAGCCACACTTCACAAGTTCTTAATGCTTTAAATTTCTGCAGTTTTTCATTAGCAGAATCTATTGCTTGTTGAGAAATAACATGTTTTTTAAATCTCGCTTTTTCAAGTTCTTCTATTTCATATGTAATTCTCATTATTAATTGAGTCGTCATTTTTTCAGTATACAGCTGAGTTTTATCTTTAAGGTTCTTATCATTTATTTCTAAAGCCTTTAATTCGTCAATATATCCCTTTTTATCTAAATTATCTAATTTATATTGGAGGAAATCCAAACTCTGCCTTCGCAAAAGAATAGCGACATGAATAAGCTGTTTATGTGCTTTCGAATAATTTGCAAGAAAAATCCCATAAATTGCTAATCCAGCTATTAAAAATGCTAAAATTTCTGCAATTAAACTAAAAACCCATATTATTACAACTTCGCCAAAGAGAAACGGTAAATAAGCAAATATTATAATAGAAATGCTAATTAATAGAGTAAACTTTAGTATCATATTTCTTTTTATTTCAGTGATATCCCAAAGAACTGAATGTGTTGCTTCAGCGTCAATCGAGCGATTATATGCCGCTTTTATTTTTCCTATTGCAATTTCTTTAAGATCACTTAATTCTGCTAATTTATTTTCTTCCATGGTTGGTGCCTCGTATAGTTCTTGTACAATATAATTATCAGATTTAAAAAATATTTATATAATTATTTATAACAACCTCTCAACATTCTAATGAAAGGCTTAAACAATTAATACAAGATATTTTTATTTTATTAACTTTCTTTCTTGTTTTCTAAATCAATTGGCTCATAGTTAATCATAGAGTCCTTGCCTCGCTCCATATAAAGAAATTCATATTTTTCAGGTTTAAAATGATTTCTCAAGAATTTTAGGACTTCTAAACCTTTAGAAAACTCGTCACATATAAATATATCAACGCTAATATATCCGTGTTCTGGCCAGGTATGAATTGCTGCATGACTTGTTTTAAGTATAGCAACAGCACTATATCCATATGGCTGGTAATTGTGATGAAATATATCGAAAGTTATCAAATCTGCGTAAGTTAAAGAGTCTAGAAAAATTTTTTGAATTTTTTCATTTTCTAAAAGGAAGGTTTGGTCTGAAAAACGCATTTCTCCAACAAAATGATATCCAATAGGACGGTAGGGATTCGGCTTTCTTTCTTTTAGTTCAGCAGTATAAATTGGGAGTATATTTAAACTTAATTTATCTTCTACATTTTGAATTTCAGCTAGTTCTAAATAAAAGAGGTGACTAAACTGGCCCAATATACTCGCTCCTTTATAAAGATTGAAATATGGAATCATTTCTTTTATTATGAATCCATGATCTAAAATAGACATTTGAATATTTTGCATTTCTTTGGGAGGTTTATTTCCAAAACATAAGAAACATTTTTTCCCTAGGACCATATGTACATTTTCTTCTATAACTATGCTAGTTTTTAATACCTGTTTAGCTCTTTTTAGAAATAAACGTAATCCTTCATTCGTATAAGGAGGATCCATCACAACAATATCATAATTGTTAAGAATATTAATAGGGCATGGATCTCTGAGATCGTGTGATATAACTGAAAAATTTTTTAATGAAAGGTTGTTCGCACTCTCAGAAAGAAATTTTATAACATTAGG
>CAZDTP010000022.1:0-46237 GCA_964508365.1 uncultured archaeon | reverse complement strand
TTAGGATCGATATCTATAACTGTTATTTCTTCAGCTAAGTTTAATAAGCCAACAGCTAAAGAAGTAGCGTCGTCATCACCAAGGAATACTATTTTTCTTCCCTCAAGATCTCCTTTTTTTAAGAGATAAAGAGCACGATTTACTACTGTAGAAGAAATAGCATGTGATTGGTCTAAAGCAAAATCTGGTTCAGGACGATTGCTTAAAATTTCTTCGAGTTTATTAATAGAAGCAAATTCTTCCGGAATTTGAGTTAAAGACAAGTCAAAATTCTTTGGAAGAGGATCATAATCGAACTTTAAGTTCAAATTTTCTTGAATCCAAGTTCTACCATTTTCGCCAAGAAAATTTTTCTTTTCAATAATTCCCGCTTTTACTAATTCTCCTCGAGCAGCAGCTAAGGCAGGTATGGCGATTCCAGTTTTTTGGGAAACTTTTTTATTTTTTAATGAAGGAAAGCGAAACATCGTAAGGAGTATTGATCTAATACCCTCAACTCCTTCCGATAATTGAGCTTTTTCTGCAATTAGTGTAAGTAATTTTTCAGTTTTTATATGCATTATTCTGATTGCCTTCAGCCATTGTTATTTAAATAGGATAGATTGCTTAAAGTTTTTTACATCTTGAGAATAAGGTTGGTTCCAAAAACTAAAAAAAAATAAGAAGTGAATTTAGAATTGGGTTATCACAGAACAATGATCAGAACTAAGTGAACAAAAAATTTCACTAGTTTTAGGTAATAAATCAGGAGAACACATTATATAATCGATTCTCTTATGTGGAATATGATCTTCATCGAAATGACTTGTATATCCAAGGTCAGAATTTAGAAATGAATATGTATCAGTAAAATTCAGAATTGAGGTACTATTAATTAAAGAATATTCAGTAGAGGAGGGTTCAAAATTAAAATCACCCATCCAAACAATTTTCTCAAAAGTCATTTCCTTTTCAATCTCAGAGATTATGAAAGGAACTTGAATTAATCGATCGTCTTCTTCAGTTGATAAATGAGTAATAAAAACAGTCCAAATTGATAGGTTTACTTCTAGCTTTGCTCTTATCAATGATCTTGGTTCAGCTGACAGGATAGCAAGTGGTAATGAAATAATTTCTACTTCTAAAAAGGGATATTTACTTAAAATAACATTTCCATAATGCTTATAAAATGTATAGCCATAAAAGTAATACATGTTTAGTTTATGGGCAAAGTAAGAGGGTAAATCAATAGAAGCAGTTTTTAGTGCTCCTAAATCCACTTCATTTAAACCAACTATTTCTGGTGAATATTTCTTTATATCTTCTACAATACGCTCTAAACTTATAATATCATCATCTCCAATAGCATTATGAATGTTCCAAGTCATCAGAGTAGGTTCAGGTTTTTGTGTTGATTCAACTTTGCTATTCTGAACTATAACACCAATTAAAATTATATTACTTATTAGAATAACTATGAAGGTGATTGCTATAGTTTTATTAAAGCTTAAAGTTCGCTCTTTTATCTTGAATGAATATCTCAAATTTTTTATTTCGGTTATTAAAATTAGAGCAACACAAGTGATTATCTGAATAAGAAGATGATTCAACAAAGACATGTACTCGTACCACATTATAGTCGTATGGAGAATGAGAAAGAAAAGGGCAGAGGCAAAGAAAAATATAATTCCTACAAATAACTTTTTCGAAGAATCAAATGAGTAATAATTAAATAAATATGATAGATAGAAGATAACAGAAAATACTCCAAATATCGTCATAATTGATATGTATATTGAAGATATGATGGTAAGATCGTGTTGAATTACGAAAATCGCGAGGAACGTTAAAATACATGTAATACTGATGGACATAACAATAGTAATCCTTAGTAATTTTAGATTTAACGAAAATAAATATTTCACAATTAAAACATAACTCAATATGGCAGCAACTAATATCAACAAGAGATAATAAGTAAATCCGTAAGCGGGCCAGATATTAATTGAGTTTGAAATTAACCCATTAATATTTAGGTTGATTATATCATACGCAGAAAGAGCCATTGGATTAAAAATCCACATCGTTGAAAAAATAAAAAGAACTCCTAAGATTATAAAATGGAGAAATGATACGCTTTTTTTATTTGGATCACGTACATTTTTGCCACTAACATCAGAAAGCAATTTTTCAATACGTTTAGGATTAAAAAGACTCTGATTAACGAAAATTATTATTCCTACAAAAATAATAGTCGGAATAATTTTGATAAGGTCTGATGTAAGATTTGAGGAAATATTAACAACTAAGAAAGCAAAGTAAATTCCTAAACCAATTATCACACTTCCCAGAAATTGCGAAAAGGACATGTAAGCATCATTTGTCTCGACTAGAATTATAAATGCCATGAAAAAAAGTAGAAGTGAAAAAATCATCAAAAAGTTAATGATAAATATCGCACTTGGAATAATAATAAACTGGGAACTTATACGCAAGCCACAAATAAGATAAAGTAAGATATAAGGTTTGTAATATTTTTTAATCTTACCTAACATGAATAGGAAAAACTCAACGATTAAAATAAATACTGCTATTATCAAACTCGGCATTATAGTAATAATATCTGAGAAATTCATAAAAATATACGCATTTATATCGACTATTACATTATAAAACGACTCTATAAACAGATAGGATATAATTCCAACAAGTAAAATTGAAAATATGTTTTGATATCTCAGCATTTTTATCAAATTTTTTTAATAGATAGAAAAATTACATATAAAAATATCTGGTTCGTCATCATTTTTATAGTTTAATTCAAATTTGTTTCAAACCTCAGATAAATATAAAGAAGAAAAGAAAAAGGCGAATTTAGTTTCCAACCAAATTTTCATAAAGACATCCTGGATAAAACATGCTCTCTTGATCGTATATGGGAGAGTTACCCTTAAATAATTCCTAATCTTTCATATGTTCAGTCACAAGCGCCTCATATTCTGATTGGAGCTCTGGATCGAAAAGTGCAAAAGGAGCACGATGGATATTTGGATTTTCGTTGATAGATAACTCTACTCTCCTAAGTTCACCATACCAGGTGCCTGGTTTCCCAATAATTTCTCCCGCTTTAACATACTGCCCTAAGCTTTCAGTAAGGTTAGAGATATGAACTATCGAGACTTTTACCCAGGAAATGCTAGTTGATGCAATAAAAATCTCATAATCATTCGTATCAGCTTGAAAATCCGCTCGTATGATAAAACCATCGCAAGGAGCTTACACATTACTATTTGCTAATACTCGATATTCGAAGGTTGGTAAGATTTTTGAGCCTTCTAGACCAGTCACTTCCGCTCCAAATTCTAAGAAGTCTTTATCTTCTGACTCTAAGAAAAGAAATGATCCAGATCGATTGGTTGCAGGATCCCAATCACCAAAATCTATCAATAAATTCTTCAATAATAGTCTGAAACCTAATGTTAAAGTCAATAAAACTCCAGAAATACCAGCGATTACTAATATTATTGTTAATATTATTGCTTTTTTCTTATTTTGAATTTTTTTCATTGATGATCTACTTTTTTTTTGCTTTCAGTAAAAATATGACAGAATTTATTTTTAATTTCTTTGAAGGAAAAATTTATATATTCTTGCTTCATATCATTCTATATTAAGAATGATCTTGATTTGGAATGATTGGTTTTAATGTCAATTGAACGAAATATAGAATTAACCCATGTAGCTTTCGTTGTTCTGGGATTAGTATCTGAGCATCCATGTCATGGGAAAGATATAAATAGAAGAATTGAAGAAAGAGGTATGAGGAGTTGGACTGCTATTGGAAAATCTTCAATATATGGTGTTTTGAAAAATCTAAAGGATAAAGGATTAGTAGAATCATGGGTGGAAGAAGAAGATAATCGATTTGTCAAAATGTATCAGGTTACCCTGAAAGGAACTAAATTATTAAAGAGAATGATATATAAAATTCTGAATGAATTTTTTGGAAAAAATGATCATGATTTTTATATGGCTTTCTCAATGCTACCCTACTTAACACAGGAAGAACAAATTGAAGTTTTTTCCAATTCTCTTAACATGATACAAAATCATAAGAAAGAATTGGAGGATATGCTAAAACATAACATTAATCAACCTCTCAATGTTCGAGGGCTATTTATCCACCCAATTAAGATATTACAAGCGGATACTGAATTTTTAGAATTGGTTATCAAAGAAGTATCTAAAGATAATAATAATTACAAAAAATTATCAGAAAAAAAGGTGTTGGAGTGATTTCTATGCCATTTAGTGAAAAGATTAAAAATGATTTAAGTAAAAAAGCATATTATAGATGCTCGATATGCCACAGGCTAAAAGCTTTAGACATTCATCACATAATTCCTCAAAGTGAAGGTGGTTCTGATGAAATAAATAATGCTGCACCATTATGCAAATCATGCCATAAAATTTATGGTTTCAATCCTAATAGGAGGATTTACATCAGAGAACAAAGGGATTATTGGTATGAGAATGCTAATTTAATAATTCAGAAGGACATCTCGGAGATAGGAGGAATGAAAGGGTATATCATTAAAGATTTTATGCATAGAAAAGGCCAGCATTGCGAATCATCTGCTATGAGAGATCTTTTTGAATTTCATGGTTTTCCTATGTCTGAATCTATGGCATTTGGTTTAGATGCTACGATGGGTTTTGGATTTTTCGACACTACAAATAGTGTATCGTTTATCCCAGAATCATATATTCCTTTTTTCCTTGGAGGTAAGCAGGGAACAATTGAACCAAATTCTTTAGCTTGCCGATTATTAGGAATCACATTAAGGAAGCAGTCTTTCACTAGTGCTAATAAAGCATGGGAAGAGTCAAAAAAGATGTTAATCCAAAATAATCCCTTAATCCTCAAAGTTGATTTAGGGTATTTACCCTATTTTGAAGAAGTGGGAGATGTTCACTTTGGTGGACATGCAATTACTTTAGCGGGTTATGATGAGGAGGCAGGAATTGCTTATGTAGGTGATACCGATCTTGAAGGATTCCAGGAAGTCCCTATAGAAAAACTAAAGGAAGCAAGGAGTTCTGAACATGGTCCAAAATTTATGTATCCAAACAATGTTCAATTTTCCATGGTGAGAAGACCTGACGGAAAACATCCACCTCTAGCAGCAGGAGTAAAAGTCGCAATTAAAAAAGTAGTCGATAATATGTTGCGTCCATCAATAAATAATAGTGGAATCCAAGGGATTAAATTATTAGCAAGATCAATCCCAGAATGGAAAGTTAAATTGGAAGGTGAATCAAAGGATCCTACAGGGAAGAATATTTCACGAGCGAGACTTATGTTTGAATTATTACATGGATATATTGAGACTTGGGGCACTGGAGGGGCAGCTTTTCGTAACCTTTACATGCAATTTCTTCAAGAATTATTAAGTCATAAGGTGCTTAGAGAGGGTTCAATGGCATGGAATGATATAGAATTCAAGATAATAGAAGATTGTATACCCATAATTAGTGATTCTGCTAAGAACTGGACTATGTTTGCTGAAATTTTAAAAAATTCTGCTGATGAATATAAAAAGGAATGTTTAAATCATGTAGATTTTGAAAATTTACATAGGATAATTTTAGAGATTCTCATACTGGAGGAAAAGTTGTTTAAAAATCTAGCCAAAATCAAAGTTTAAAGAATGGGTGTTAGAAAAAGTGGAAAAGTGGAAAAGTTATTTGAAATCAGACCCAACTGAATGGTTATTAGAGGAACACAATCCTTCAGTACGATACTTCACTCTAATAGAGATTATGAACCAAAATGAAAGTGATAGTAAAGTTAAAGAAGCCAAAGAGAAAATAATGGCGGAAGGAATAGCCCCTAAAATTCTTAGTAAACAAAAAGATGGGGGTTATTGGGAAATGGCTGAAAACTTCTATATCAGAACAAAATATAAAGGAACTGTATGGCAAATAATTGTATTAGCAGAACTTGGTGCGGATGGTAGAGATAAAAGAATTCAAAAAACATGCGAATTTATTCTTGAAAACTCACAAGATAAATCATCTGGATCGTTTGCGTATTATAATAATGGAAATGGAGGAGATCAGAATAAAATTCTGCCATGTCTTACTGGTAATATGCTTTGGAGCTTAATCAAATTTGGATATTTAACTGATTCAAGAATTCAACAAGGAATAAATTGGATTGTCAATTATCAGCGTTTTGACGATGGTTTAGAACCTGCTCCTGATAAATGGCCTTATAATGTTGGATCCAAAAAGGGTGAAGCATGTTGGGGAAAACATACTTGTTATATGTGTGTTGTTAAAAATTTAAAAGCTCTATCTGAAATTCCAACCAACATGAGAACGGAAGGAGTAAGAAATGTTATTAAGAAAGCAGTTGAATACTTACTCGTTCATCACATCTATAAGCAAAGTCATAATTTAAATGCGATAGCTAAGCAAGAATGGACACAATTTGGTTTCCCGTTAATGTGGAAGACTGATGCTTTGGAGGTTTTAGAGATATTAACAAGATTAGGTTGTAAGGATGATAGAATGCAGGATGCTATTGATCTAATTATATCCAAGCAAAATGAAAATGGTAGATGGATATTAGAAAAAACCTTTAATGGACGAATGCAAGCAAATATTGAGCAAAAGGGTAAAGAAAGTAAATGGCTTACTCTAAAAGCTATGAAAGTTTTGAAAGGGTTTTACAATTGAATAAACTAAAAATTTGAAGTGAATTAAGAAATGTATGAAAAAAATTTAGCAGCTCCATGTGGAGTTTATTGTGGTGCTTGTAGATCATATTTGTTATTGAAAGAAGATCTCTTAGAAGAAAAAGGGTATAAGCGT
The DNA here is from genome assembly GCA_964508365.1 of uncultured archaeon. Lineage (GTDB taxonomy): Archaea > Asgardarchaeota > Lokiarchaeia > Sigyniarchaeales > SOKP01 > SOKP01. Next base: position 39,379 of record CAZDTP010000022.1, on the reverse strand, counting down.
GGTTGTAAAGGCTGTCGGATTAAAAATAAAAATTGTTCATTTATAAAAAGAGATTGTGCGTTAATAAGAAAAAACGAAATAGAATTCTGCTACGAATGTGAAAACTTTCCTTGTCCAAATTTAAAAAGGATAGATGAGAGATATTTTAAAAAATATGGTGTGAGTCCCATTAAGAATCTGAAGAGACTTCAAGAGGTTGGATTTGAACAATGGATACAAGAAAAAGAAAAGTTATATCAATGTCCGGATTGTAATGGAGAGATTTGCGTCCACGATGCTGAATGTTTTGATTGTGGTAATAAAATTAATCCGAATATAAGATAATAGGGAGAAGAAGATGTCATATAAAGAATCATACACGGAACAATTAAGGGCAAACTTTCTTAAATACGCAAGAGATGCGTTTAAATTTTTACCCAAGATGAAAAAACCGAGATTACTTGAATTAGGTTGTGGGTCTGGTCTTCTTACTATCGAGCTTGCGAAATTGACCAATGGTGATATCATTGCGATAGACATTGACCAAGTGCTCTTAGATCGATTAATCAAAAAAATAAAGGTAAGAAATCTTACAAATAGAATTACAACTCAAAGAATGGATCTTTTAAAAAATTATTTTCCAGATAAATACTTTGATCTAATTTGGGAGGCAGGCGTGGTGCACATCATTGGTTTTAAGAAAAGCTTCGAAGCGTGCCATCGAATCCTAAAGGATGGAGGGTATTTAGTGCTTGGAGAAGCTATTAAAACTATGGATAAGAATCAAGATTTGATAACCAAGTGTGGATTTGATCTTATCAAACAATTGAACTGGCCTGAGGGTTGCTGGTGGACGGATTATTATGAACCATTGGAGAGAAAAATCAAACAGATTCGTGAAAAAAAAGAAGACTCAGATATTTTCGAAAATATTAGCGCTATTGAAGCTGAAATTAAGTGGGTAAAGGCCAATCCTAATGATAGCGATTGTGCGTATTATATTTTACAGAAGAAAGGAGATTAATTAATAAAAGGTAAAAAATATGGATAAGATAAAAGTAGTAGGAGCAAGACTTCATAATTTAAAGGATTTAAATGTAGAAATTCCGAAAAAAAAAATGGTAGTAATTACTGGTGTATCAGGTTCAGGTAAATCAAGTTTAGCTTTTGACATCATTTTTGACGAAGGGATGAATCGATATTTACAATCTATTGGATTTCCTCCAAAGTTTGAAGATGAAAAACCGTTTGATTTACTTGAAGGATTAAGTCCTACCGTAGCAGTGGAGCAAAGGACAACCCGCATATTCAATCCTCGTTCCACAGTTGGTACAAAAACTAGATTATATAATCTTCTAAGAATGTTATATGCAACAGAGGGTATTTTAATCTGTCCTATTTGTAAGGAACCAGTAAAAAAAAATCTTGAATGTGATATATGTGGAATGGTAGTAGAACGTTTGGAGATTAAACACTTTAGTTTCAATGAACCAAGTGGCATGTGCTTAACTTGTAAAGGACGGGGATATCAAATGCATCTTACTGAAGAATTGATTATTCAAAATTATAATAGAAATCTTATTCAAATTACTAAAGCCGGCTCAGCAGTATTTGCGGATCAAATCAGATTTGTAGAACAACTACCCAAATTTTATGAATTTGATATTAAAACTCCATATAAAGATTTACCAGAAAATGTTAAACAAATCTTTTTATATGGGAGTGGAAAGAAGCTACCATTTAATTGGGAGTCTAAAACATTTACTGGGATATTAGAAAGAGAATTTGAGGGAATTATTCCCCATATAGAGCGTGCTCTTGGCGAATCAAAAAGTGTATATCGACGAACTAAGATTAATAGAAATTTCATGTTATTAAAAAAATGCGATGAGTGTGAGGGATATAGAATTAACGAGCAAGCAAGAAGCATTAAAATTGGAGATAACCATATAGGAGAGCTAGCAATGATGCCTATCGACCAATTAATCTCTTTTCTAGTTGAATTGAACAAAAGTATTCTCTCAACTATACAGGGAAAGAATTTATGTGAGTTAGTAATCAAAGGATTAAATAGTATGAGAGATGTAGGATTATCATATATTCATTTAAATCGAGCATTACCCACATTAAGTGGTGGAGAACTCCAGAGATTATCATTGATGACTCATTTAGATGCCGGTATTGATTCCCTTATATATATTCTGGACGAGCCAAGTATGAGTTTGCATGAACGAGAAAAAGACTCATTAATAAAAATGTTGAAGAAATTAAAAGATTTAGGAAATACTATCATAATTGTAGAGCATGATAAACGCTTTATTGAGATAGCTGATGAGATTATCGACATTGGTCCAGGTGCAGGAATTAATGGGGGAGAATTGGTCTTCCAAGGAACATTAGATGAGTTAAAAAAAGTTAGTAATTCCTATACTGGGCAATTTCTTAGTGGAAAATTATCATTACCTCAAAAAAAGAACGAGTTAAAAAAAGTTATAGGTGATTCAACAGAGTTTCTTACTATTAGGAATGCCAACACAAATAATTTAAAAAATATTGAAGTCAAAATCCCTTTAGGCATGATGGTAGGAATTGCGGGAGTATCTGGAGCCGGGAAAAGTTCTCTAATCTTAGACACATTAGTTCCATTATTGCAACCGTTTTTCAAGCGAGGCGTAGATAAAAACGAAAATAAAGATAGTGAAAATGGTGAGGACGAAAATGGTGATGAGCTTTTAGAGTATTCTGGAATGGTTAACGGATGGGAAAAACTAGATGAAGTTATAGTTGTCAATCAAAAACCAATTTCAAGAGTAAAAACATCTACACCTGCGTCATATATAGGAATTTGGGATAAAATAAGAGATAAATTTTCAAAACTAACTGAATCTAAAAAACGTAAATATACCACAGGTCATTTTTCTTATAATTCTGACAAGGGACGATGCCCAACCTGTAAAGGGACCGGCGAACAAGACCTAAGAATATCGTTTTTAAGTAGCTTTAACATTATTTGTAAAGAATGTCATGGGCTCAGATATAAACCAGAAATATTGGAAGTGAAATATAAAAACAATTCAATAGCAGATGTATTAAATATGACCGTTTCAGAAGCATTACAATTGTTTGCGTCAGATATTAGTATATCTAATGTCTTACAGATTCTTGAAAAGATTGGAATGGGATATATAACATTAGGACAACCAGCTCCTACATTGAGTGGTGGAGAGGCTCAACGAGTAAAACTTGCTAAAGAACTTGGAAGAGCTAGAAAAACCAAATCGTTATACATTTTAGATGAACCTACAGTTGGTTTATCTTTTTATGATGCTGTTAAATTAATGGAGCTTCTAGATCAATTAGTTCGAGAAGGAAACAGTGTTGTGATTATAGAACACGATCCAGAAATCTTATCTTACACGGATTACATTATCGAATTAGGTCCTGAAGGTGGTCCAAATGGAGGAAAAGTGATCGCAACTGGTACTCCTAAAGAGATAAAGGAAAATGTAAATTCTAAGACCGGCTCTTACTTATTATAATTTTTTTGTCACAATGATAGATCATACTTGTCACAGAGTTGTGACAAGATTTAAATACTCGTTTTTCTATTTACTACTAAATAGGAAATATTAGAATTATTTTCTATCATTAAAAAAATTGAAAAATTAAATAAGAACAACAAAAGGGGTTTGTTTTGTCAGTCAATGGTGATTTTATAAGTGGAAGACCATTAGTATTAGATAATGGAACGGGAATTTCTAAGAATGGTTATGCTGGTGAAGATCAACCACGTTCTGTGTTTCCAACCGTAATAGGTAAACCAAAATATGGAAACATTATGCCTGATGTGAAGGAATATTCAAGAGAATGGTATATTGGAGAGGAAGCCATAGAACTCAAAGGGCTTATGAACCTTCATTTTCCAATTGAACATGGAGTGGTTGATGATTGGCCTTCAATGGAACGGATTTGGCATTATACTTTTTTTACGGATCTTAGAGTGGATCCCTCAGAACATCCAATTCTCTTAACTGAGGCACCCTTAAATCCTCGGTTAAATAGAGAGAAATTAGCAGAAATAATGTTTGAAACATTTAATGTACCAGCACTTTACGTAGCAACCCAAGCAGTTTTATCTCTTTATGCGTCTGGTAGAACAACGGGTTGCGTTCTAGATATTGGGGATGGAGTATCGCATATAGTTCCGATTTTTGAGGGATTCGCGCTTAGTCATGCAATTCAAAGAGTTGATCTCGCAGGTAGAGATATTACAACTTACTTACAAAGGTTGTTAAGACAGAGAGGTTATAATTTCACGAGTTCAGCAGAAAAGGAGATCGTAAGAGATATCAAAGAAAAATTGTGTTATGTAGCCATGGATCCTGAAAAAGAAGTAATACTTTCGAAGAGAGTATCTGGTATGGAGAAAAGTTATATGATGCCCGATGGTGAAGTTATCAACATAGGGTTAGAGAGATTTTTAGGTCCTGAATCTTTCTTTAATCCTTCAGTATTAGGGAAAGAATTAGAGCCTTTAGATGATCTTATCGTAGGAGCAATATCTGAATGTGATGTAGATCTCCGTAGAGAATTGTATGGTAATATCGTTCTTTCAGGGGGTTCAACAATGTTTCCTGGAGTTAAAGAGCGATTAACAAAGGAGATAAAAGAGTTGATTCCAGAGTCAATCGACGTAAAAATCATAGCTCCACCTGAGAGAATGTATTCGGTTTGGATTGGGGGGTCAATATTAAGCTCTCTGAAGACTTTTAATAGAATGTGGATAACGAGAAGAGAATATAAGGAAATGGGTCCCGAAGTAATACATAGATGTTTTTAATTTAATTATAATTTATTTTTTTTTTTTTATTATGAGGTGGAAAGAATGGAAGAAATAATATCTAAAATTGATTACGATATTAAAAAAGACCCAGAGATTATAGCTGCGGCAATAATTGAAGGTAAAAATAAAATTGTTTATACGACGGATAATTGGGATATTAGTGAAGATTTCGATCATATTAAATCTATTTGGGGTTCTAAAAAGGAAAGGTATCTATTTATCTCAGGAAATAAATATACAATATTACAAAATACATTAGAAAGACTGATTGCTGTGTCCCTAATTAAAATTAAAAATAAAATTGTCAACCAAGAAAGTATAGTTGGCTTTAAAGATAATGAAAGGATAATACTATGTAAAATCCCCCAAGATCCCACAGGTCAATTCTTGTTATTAGCAGTACCAAAAACAGCTGAAATATTAAGATATCTTAGCTCTAAAAAACCTTATTTAATTAAAGAAAAGCAAGAAACTATACGAGAAAAAGAAGTGGATTTAACACCGAAAATATTATCTAAAAACTCTCATATATTAGAGAAATTAGGATTAAAAAGTATTGGTTTAAGTGAAGCAGATGCGAAAGTCTATTTATCTCTATTAAGAAAAGGCTTTGAAGGAGAAAAAGTAGGAAAATTAAATAAGGAACTAGATTTAAAAAGAACTCATATTTATCGAATTATTGAAAGATTAACGGAAAAGGGATGGGTTGAAAAAAAATCAATTTTGCCAGAAAGTGCTCAATACTTTTCTGCAAGACCATTATCGGATATAATTGATAGAATCATAAAAGAGAAGGAAGATGAAATAAAAATAATAAAAGGAATCAGATTAATTTTAAGTGAAACTCCTGAAAATGGATGGCATATAATATCTGACGCCAATAAAGATCTAAAAATGCAATTTGATATTGATATATACGAAATCATTGGTTTTGAGAAAGACTGTGGTATTGTAATTTTTGAGTATGATAGAATAATAAAAGATGAAGAAAACCTGGATCGGGTAAAGCTTAGATTGTATACAGAAAAACTTAAAAATGAAATTGTACAACATCCTGACTTAGAGGAAATAAAAGTTTTAGAAAGTACTATAAAGAATTATTTAGGGGCAGAAATATCTGTAAAATTTAGAGAAGGAACTAATTCAGCAATAAATTTAGGCAATGATTTTATTACTATTATAAAACTAGTAGCTATTCCCATTGATAATAAAATTTATGTAGTTTGGGGTTCAAAAGAAAAATTTACTCTTCTAGTGAATATGATTTTAAAAATAGGATAAAAAAAAATTAGATTAGATTTTCGATTTGATTAAGTTTAGAGATTAAATTTAGTATTGATTGTTCTCTTATATCTAATGTGTCTAAGGCCACTTTCAAATCATTAGGATCCTTTATCCATCCTTTAGCGTCATCTTTACATTCACGAAAATGCTTTGTAAGGCTTTCCAAAACGAGTATGAACCAAGATAGTTTTTTCAATATAGGAAGAGAGTTATCTAATTTTTGGTTTTGGACGTGATTAGATATTTTTTGAATTTCACTGTCAAGTTCTGTTATAACCTCAACACATTTTTCAATTTTCATTCCACACCTATTCGAAAAAGTGCGATTCATCCATTTTCTTGCAAATAAACCTAATTCATTTGTTTCTTGTTGAAGTTTTTTTATGATTTCATATACATTTTTGGAGTTTTCAATAGTCTCTGAAATAAAACTATTCAAATCATCTTGAGTTTTTATTATTTGTTTTTTAGATGTAATTTCTTTTTTTTTGGTTGTAATAAAACCCAATTTTAAGAGTGGTGAAAATGGCTCAGTAATTTGTCCGTGATACTCTTTAGCATGTACTATTGTATATGCCCATCCTGCTGCACAATGATCTGCCGGCATTAATCCTTCGTAACCTGGATTTACTCCTTGATTCTTAAACTCTTCTTCTGTCATACCATATTTAGGAGCTAGAATACGACAGTATTCCTGTAATCCAGGGGTATCAACCATTCCAGGTCCAAATACAGACACAGAAATATTGGTATCATCTAATTCGGCTGCTAGGGATTTAGTAATTGATGTTAGAGCAGTTTTAGTAGCAAAATAAGGTGCCATATATGGCCATCCTTCCGCAGAGGTAAGATTATTGATTACACCTTCATTCTGTTTCATCATATAAGGCAAAAAAGTTTTAATTGCATAGACAGCGCCGTGGATATTGACTTGATATACTTTATCCCAATCTTCCATTGGAATTTCCAATACAGAACCCGATGCAGAAGCATATGCATTATTAATCAAAATATCTACTTTTCCGAAAGTTTTAATAACTTTTTTTTCTAAGAATCTGATGTCTTCTTCTTTAGAAATATCAGTCTTTACAAATAAAACGGTTCCACCTTCTGATTTGATTAAAGTTTCAACGTCTTTACCATAATCGTTAATTTCAGCGATAATAACTTTAGCTCCTAACCATGCTAAGGCTCTAGCAAGTTCCTTCCCGATTCCTCTTCCAGCTCCTGTAATGACTGCGACTTTATCTACAAGAGAGTCCTGTGATAAACCTAATTTTTCTATAAACATTTCTTAACCATCTATTTTTTATATAATTCTAGAAATATTAAAAGGACTATTTAAACTTTCTGGTCATTGATTCATATAGTCAAATAGTCATAAATTTATAAGGATTAAATACTATTTTATATATATAATGCCGAAGGGTTTTACTGAACAGGAAAAAAAGATTATAAAAGATAATCTAATTGAAAAAGGAACAGATCTTTTTGGAACTTATGGATTGAAAAAGACTAATGTTGAAGAAATAACAAGTGCTGTAAATATTGCTAAAGGTTCTTTTTATAGCTTTTATAGTTCTAAAGAAGAATTATTTCTAGACATTTTACAGCGAACAGAAAAAAAAGTAATAAAAGAAGTACAGCAATTACTAAAAAATATGAAAAAAAATCCTAAAGAAACATTTAAAGACTTTATAAGGTTTCATTTTCGGGTCCCAAAAGAGCAACCAATAATCCAACAAGTAGCAGACAAAAATACAAGAGATTATTTGATTCGAAAATTACAAAATAATCCTAATATAAAGCAAATAATGCAAACTTATGAATATATCCCACAATTTATAAAAATGTGGCAAAATAGTGGCTTTATTATCAATAAGGACCCTCAAATTCTAGCAGGAATACTAAAATCTCTGTTTACTATAGGATTAGACGAAGAAACTGTCGTATATATTGGTAAAGAAAAGTATCCTGAAATACTTGAAACTTTAATTGATATAATTGCTAATTATATGATAATTTCTAAATCTGGCTAAAAAAGAAATTAAATAATTTATTTTCAAGTATTAAAATTTCTTGCTTTGGACTATCCAAATATATATTTACCACCTTTAACGGTGAATCTCATCTTTAACCTTTTCATAGAAATCCTTTATAATTTGTTGTTTTTCTTCTGCGATTTTTTTACTGATATCCAGATATAATAAATCTTTCAATTTCATTATTTTATTTTCCAAATGTTGAATTACTTTGTCAATTCCTCCCTGATTTTGAATAGTAAATCCTATAGTTCTATATAAACCAATCGCCCCTATTGCATCCAATTTATCTGCGTCGGACAATATTTTTGCTTCGAGAGTTTTGGGTATTTTATCATTCGAAAATGAGTGGGATCGGATACTGTGAAGGATATTTTTGATATCATTTTTAGTTATGTCAAACTTATTTTTGTAAATGAATCCCTCTGCGATGTCTGCAGAGATTTCAGCGTGATTTTCTACTAATTCCCCGTTTTTAATATTTCTACCAATATCATGAAGTAACGCGGCTATTTTAATTACTGTTAAATTTGCATTTAAACTCGTTCCTATTTCTAAACTCTGTTTTAATACTCTTTCAGTATGTTTAAAACCGTGAATATCGTCTTTCATGGAATTTTCATATGCAAATGAGCGAACATTTGCAATTATATCTTCAAGATCCATAATAATTATTATCCTAAATGAAATATAGTAATTAACAACGCAATTAATAATAACTAAAAGCCAATAAAAAAGTTAAAAATTAAAATTTACTAAAGATTAAACTTCTTCTCCTCGCTTTCTAGCTTCAATATCTTTCAGATCTTTTCTTAAAACTTTACCAACGAGAGTTTCGGGTAGTTCTTTTCTAAAATCAATAAACTTAGGTACTTTATATGGTGCCATGGTTTGTCTGCAGAAATCTTTGATTTCAGCTTTTAATTCTTCAGACTCATTGTATCCGTCTTTAAGAACGATGTAGGCTTTTACTTTTTCACTACCAGGTAAATTAGGATCAGGGATTCCAATAACAGCAGCATTTTCAATAGCTTCGTATTCAAATAATATATCTTCAACTTCTCTGGGATATACCTTAAAACCACTAACATCTATCATGTCCTTCTTCCTATCAACTATAAAGAAATAGCCATCTTCGTCCATTTTCGCGATATCTCCTGTTAAAAGCCAGTCACCCTTTTTTTGATTAGCAGTAGCTTCAGGCTTGTTCCAATAACCTTTCATAACTTGAGGTCCTTTTATCATAATTTCACCCGATTCGCCAAGAGGCATAATTTTGGTATAATCGTCAATATCTACGATTTTTAGTTCTGTATCAGGAATGGGCATTCCAACAGAACCTATCTTCCTTTCTCCTTGAACAGGGTTAGTAGTAGCGACCGGTGACGTCTCTGTCAGTCCGTAACCCTCAATAATTTTACCACCCGTCCTCTTTTCAAATTCTTTAAGGACTTCAGGAGGCATGGGGGCTGCTCCTGTGTTGCATATTCTAATAGATTTCAAATCTTTAGCGTAATCTTCTAGGTCATCCCGTTCTAATAAACGCATGTACATTGTTGGCACTCCTGGAAACATTGCAGGGCTAGTTGCCTTAATTATTTCGAATAGAGATTTTTGATCGCGCGGATCTGGATTTAAAGCGATGGTTGAGGCATTGTATATCATGGTATTCATACATACTGTTTGACCATATATATGGAATAATGGTAAGTTGGTAAGCCCAGTATCTTTACCTCTTTTAACTTCCGCACCTAACCATTTGTGAGTTGCTATGCAATTGGATACAATATTATTATGAGTTAACATTGCGCCTTTAGGCAATCCGGTTGTACCACCAGTATATTGTAAGCAGGCTATATCTTCCTTTGCATTTGTTTCGAACTTTGGAGGATCAGGCTTCGTATTATTAATGAGATTTATAAATTGCTTTGTTCCAGCGATTTCAGGAGGGTTTCTTGGTGCCATCATTGTATAATCAAATATATTTGTGATTATTACATGTCTCAATCGGGTTCTAGCTCGTATGTTATTTATTTTTTCGACTTGGTTATCCCATGCTATGATGATCTCTGCTCCTGTATCGTTTAATTGGTAAGCTAATTCGTGTTCTGTGTGGAGAACGCTACAAGCAGTAACTATTCCTCCCGCTTTCAATATCCCATAATAGCTGAAAATAAATTGAGGGAAATTAGGTATCATTAATGCAACCACATCGCCTCTCTTTACTCCTAATTCAACGAGAGCAGTTGCGAGTCTATCAGCTATATCTTTAAATTTCTTATAGGAAATTTTGTTTTTCATAAACCAAATTGCTGTTCGACCACCAAAATCCATTGCAGAATTATCCAAAAATTCGAAAATATTCATATTAGGATATTCTATATGCGAGGGCACATTTTCATCGTAATGCTCTAACCAAGGCTTAGCAGCATATGGATTTTCATTCATCATTTTAACCGTCCTTTTTGATTGTATGAGTTAATATTATTTTTTCTTTTTAATATATAATATATCTGAAATAAAATAAGTTAAAATTTAAATAGTTTCTGTGATGTCATCAATTGCAAAATCAGCAGATTCACAAACATAATCACATTCGTCATGAATTAGAATTTTTAAAGCTGATATTACTTCTGGCGTATTTAGCTTAATTTTTCCTAAGGCTTCAGATGCTCTCCATCGGACATCAGGTTTATTATCTTCCAATGCGATTAACAAAGACGGAACTGCTTTCTTTGCTATAGGCCCAATTTTTCCAAGCGAAAGAGCTGCTTCTCGCCTAACAATTGCTTTTGGATCTTTTAAAGATTTCTCTAAGGCTATCATCGTTTCTTCTGAATCTATGCCAATTGATCCTAAATTTCTGGCGGCTTCCACTCGGACAGAAGATTTTTTATCATTTAATAGGCTTATTAAGTCGGGAATCGCTTCTTTTGCCTCTAATCCAATCCCACTAATCGCAGATATAATAACAATTTTCATCTTCGTATTAGCAATTTTTATAGCTTCAATTAAAGCAGGGACTGCTTCTTTACCTAAGCTTCGAAGAGAATTAGCAGCTTTTCCTCTTACTTCTTCTTTGGAATCTTTCAACATTGAAGTCAATTTTTCAATAATTTCAGGAGTCTTTATCCCTATTTCTCCCAAAGCATCCACCGCATCTTTTCTTACAACTCTATTTTTATGATTCAACGCATTTAATAAGTGAGGAATAGATTCTTCACCAATTTCTCTAAGAGTATTAACAATGTGGTACCGTACACGCCAATCTTTATCATCGAGAGCATTTACTAAGGTAGGAATTGCTTTAATTGTGCCTTTGCCAATACCACTCATAGCTCGAGCTGAAGTTGTTCTTACCGCCCAGCTTGGATCGCTAATACTCCTCATTAAATCAGGCATAACTTCGAATGCTTCGGAGCCTAATAACCCTAAGGCATTTGCGGCCTCAATTCGTACTTGCTCGCTTTTATCTTTCAATGCATTTCTAAGAGTTTTTAAAACCTCTTCTGAAACATAACCAATAGTGCCAAGGGAGGTAACCCCTGCAAGGCGAATTGATTCTTCTTCTTCTGAACAGCACTTAGATAATTCGTTAGTTGAAGAACTTGCTAATTTTCCAATCTTTCCTAGTGATCTAGCTGCTTCTCGACGAATACTCCAATCGTCATCATTTAAATATTCAGTAATTTTATGAACAGCCTTTTCACCTGATTTCTCTCCTAATTCACCGAGAACAAATATCGAATTAAAGCGGATAGAACGTGATTCATTATCTACATTTCTAATAACTTCTTCAATAACAGTAGATTCTTTTTCTATTCTCGCTAAAACTAAATCTATTCTCGCATCTCTTAATAACTGTTCTAAGGTAGCCGACATTTTTAATCACCTTAAATTCCTAAATAAACTTTTTTAATTCGAGGTTCTTTCTCAAGTTCTTCCTTTGTTCCTCTCATTTCTATTTTTCCTTCCTCTAATAAATAAATAGTTTCAGCAACATCCATAGCTAACACAGCATCTTGTTCAACTAACAAAGTTGTTGTCCCCTCTCTTTTAATTTCATTGATCGCAACGAATATTTGATCCTTGATTTTAGGAGCTAATCCTAAAGAAGGTTCATCCAAAAGAAGCAATTTTGGATTTGCTACAATCGCTCTAGCGATTGCTAACATTTGTTGTTCTCCACCGCTCAATGTACCTGCTCTTTGTTTTTTTCTTTCCTTTAGGCGAGGGAAAAGTTTAAAAATAAATTCTAAGAGCTCGTCAAATTTTTTCTTATCTTTTAACGAATACGCTCCCATTTCGATATTTTCCATTACAGTCATATCGTAGAATAACCTTCTACGCTCAGGACAAAGAGCAATTCCTTTCTTTGCTATTTTATGAGGCTTTAGTTCATCTATTCGCTCCCCTAGAAATTCGATTTTACCTCTATCTGGTTCTTCCAACCCAGCAATAACTCTAAGGAGCGTTGATTTCCCTGCTCCGTTAGGCCCAATTACAGCATCAAGAGCTCCTTCCTCTATTGTTAAGTTTATTTCTTCAAGGGCTCTAGCTTTTCCATAATAATGATATATTTTTCTCATTTCAAGCAAGTTTTTCACTTCCTTTTCCTAGATATGCTTCCAATACTATTTTATTTTTTGCTACCTCTTCTGGAGGTCCTTCTGTTATATATTTACCTTGATGCATAGCGATTGCTCTCGGGACTAGGTGCATTAGTTCACGTAATACATGACCTGTCATAAAAACTGTTACTCCATCAGCGTGCAATTTTATTATCAATTCTGTAATGCCTTTCTGTTCTTCGTGAGAAAGTCCACTAAATGGTTCGTCTAATAGGAGTAGCTGGGGATTAGTACCTAAAGCTTTTCCAATTTGCAATTTTCTTAAATCACCATGAGGTAGGATTATTGGGGGTATTCTTGCTTTATCAATAAGACCAACAGCTGCTAAAATTGAGCTCGCAGATTCATCTATTCCGTATTCCTTTGCGAGTCTTTTACCGCGAGGTGAAAGACACGATACAGAAATATTGTCTAATAGTGACATAAATTTAAAAGATCGAACTAGTTGAAAAGTTCTCGCAATACCTAAATTTACAATTTTATGAGGTTTCATCCCAGTAATATCACGCCCATCGAACCGAATTGTTCCAGAACTAGGCTTTTCAAATCCTGATATAAGATTAAATAAAGTGGTTTTTCCAGCTCCATTTGGACCAATTAGGCCAGTAAATTCCCCACGTTTAACTTCAAAACTAAAGTCGTTGACTGCTGTTAATCCACTATACTTTTTAGTTAGGTTCTTTACTTCTAAAAGTACTCCCATATTAATACATCAAAATTTTTATTATTTTTTATTATAAATTTAAATTACCTTCCCAATAAGAGATCCCACATATTTTGCAATCTCTCTAACATTGGTTTTAATACTCCTTGTTCTGCAAATCGAATTATCAGAATTAATAATATAGAAAATATAAATATAGGTTCCACAAAACCCCCAAATACCGCAAGTTGGGGGATATCTCCAAGCAATCGGAGAATTTCACCGAGGAATACAAAAATAAATGCTCCTAGAGCAGCTCCAGAAATTGAAGCAATCCCTCCAACGGCTGCCATGATAATCGCATAAAACGAATATAATGGTTGAAAAACTCCTGGATTTACACCGCTAAATCTTAACGCATATAAACCTCCAGCAATACCCGCAAAAAAGCCACTAATCAAGAATGCTAAAATTTTATATTTTGTCGTATTAATTCCTGAAGCGCTAGTGCCTGTTTCATCATCTCTTATCGCCTTGAATATGGTCCCGGTCTTTGATTTAACGAGATGAGTAAAAATTAACATCGAAGCGCACATTATTAAAAAAATAGCGACATATTGAACGATTGGAATATCTGAGATTGGAGGAACTTGTCCTATTCCATCCGTTCCAAATAATTCAGTTCCGGGAAAAGCGTTTTCCCAAAGAATTCCTAAGGAACCCATTAAGAATAATTGATACAAGATCAAGCTCATTGCGAGGGTTCCCAAGGCCAAATAAGGTCCCTTTAGTCTTAAGGCAGGAACACCCACGATCAGGCTAAATCCTACCGCAAAACAAGCACCTAGCAATAAAGCGATCCACCATGGCGATCCCAAATATCGGGTAGAAAAAGCAGTTGTGTATCCGGCAATCCCTAAAAAAATAGCGTGTCCAAAACTAACTTGCCCCACATAACCTGCTAAAAAGTCCCACGAAGCGGCAAAAATCGTATAAATCATAAATGTGTTGAAAATACCGATAATATACGAGTTGTTAGTAATGAATGGAATGATGCCTAATCCAATAAGACAAATAATGGTTGCTTTTCCTCTAAATGTCTTAATCCAATCTCTAAGATAACTTGGAAAGTTAGAGATTTTATCGTGCTTAGTTTCTTTCACAATTTTAACCTCTTGTTAATATTAACATTAATTAATTTCTTTTTTGCCAAAAAGACCCCTTGGTCTTAAAACTAACATCAATACTATTACGATTATTGGGATTAAGGCACTTAAAACGGGATCGATAAAGTAATTCGTAAAAGCTCTGGCATAAGCCAAAACAAATGCGCCTACTACACTACCAGGTAAACTTCCTAAGCCACCAAGAACTACAATTGCAAATGAATTAAGTAGAATGTTCCATCCGATATGTGGGGCAACTGTCTCAACTGGCACATATAACACGGCTGCAACTGCCGCAAGAAATGCAGATATCATTAAGGTATATGCAAGAATTCTATCTACATTTATACCCATTAACGAAGCTGCTTCAGAATCTTGAGCTACTGCTCGGATGGATTTACCTAACTTAAATTTATTGATAAAAAGCGTGATGAGCGCTAATAAAGATAGTGATACAATGAGAATTATGATATATTGATATTGAATATTCACACCGAGAAAATTAAAGGATCCAGGGATTATATACGGCATATTGTGATAAATTGAATCGACAACAATACTTACTAATCGTTCGACAAAGAAAGCGAAAGCAAAGGTAACAATAACGACTCCCACGTGGCTTTCTTTTAATGGTTTAATTAGCAATATATAAATCAATCCTCCAATTATGGTTGTAGCAATTATCCCGATAATCATCCCAGCATAATATCCATACTGGGGAATATTAACAAAACACCAATAGAAGATATAGGTTGCTATAACATAAAATGCGCCATGAGCTTGATTTAAAATACCCCCTACGCCATATACTAATGAAAATCCCATCGCCAATAAAGCATAAATGGAACCCTGAATGGTTCCAAATATTAAAAAATTAAGAAGAGCATCAGACAAATTATTTCACCTATTAAAATACAACATAATGGATTTAATTCATAGAAACTTCCATTTTTTTTATGTTGATATTTACTTTGATTTCATAATATAAAAAACTTATTTTTTATTTTATGGAGCTTTGACTGTATAAAAAGTATACCAGTTAATCATAACTTAACATTACCTATAAAAGTATAAATCTTTAAATAGATGTTTATCTGAAATAGTACTTGTAAATCTTTATTTAAAAAAAAGTGACAAAAAAAATGGAACAATTAACAAAAAGAATCCTAGCTATTGTATTGATTGCTGTTATTGGTGTGGGTATTGGTGTAACCGTCTGGATATTCGTAGCGCCCTATTCTTGGGGAGCTAAAGACTGTCCTGGTGCACCTGCAAACATAACGGAAGATCAGATAATAAGAATTGGTGTTCTTGGTGGCATTTATGAGATTCAAGGTGCAGGACAAGTAGAAGGGGCAATTCAAGCTGCGTATGAGATAAACAGTGCTGGAGGGATCAATGTTGGAGGTAAAACCTATTATATTGGAGTTACTTCAGAAGACACGGATGAATCCAATCCAAACCTGGATACCACCAAAGGAGTTGCCGCTGCTGAACGAATTATTAATTATAAGCAAGCTCAATTCCTTACTGGAGGGTTTAGAACAGAATCATTGGCAGTTTATATCGAGACAGTCATGGCCGCAAAGATTCCATTCATCAATACCGGAGCAGCAACTGATTCCTTCTGTCAAAATGTTTTGGATAATTATGCGAAATACAAGTATTTCTTTAGAAACAACCCAATCAACTCGAGTTCTTTAGGAGCTGAAATTATCGGATTTCTTGCAACCTATATGTATGTATTAGGCCATTATAAGGTCGGTATTTTGTATGAAGATTTAGATTGGACCACCCCGCTAGTAGGTGCGCTAAAAGGTGTTCTTCCTTTATATGGAGGTCAGATAGTCGCTTCCGTCGCCTACCCCATTACCGCTACTCAAACTGATATGGATGGGTACGTGGCTCAACTTCAAACAAACGGTACCCAGATCTTAATTCCTGTCATCTCTGCCCAGGGTGGTATTTTGATGATGAAATCTTATAAAGCAGGCTTACCAGGATACGGATTTGTCGTGATTGGTATCGATGTCCAATCTCAACTCGACACCTTCTGGACTGATTCTCTTGGAGCTTGTGAGTTTGAGACTGTGTTACAATCCTTGCACGCGACAGCAAAGACACCGGTTTCCATTCCGTTCTGGAATGCTTTTATTGCTAGATTTAGCCACGAACCCCTCTATACGGCAGTAGGTAGTTATGATGCAATTAAAATGTATTCGTGGGCAATCAATAAATCTCAATCCTTCAATGCTGATACTATAGTGGCCCAGCTTGAGACTTTGACTAGAGCAAATTACCTCCCTGGCGCTGGAGGAATGGGTGCTTTTACGCCTAGTCATGACATTCAAGAAGGATATCCCTATGGTTATACGCTATTCGTGCAATGGCAAGCAGGTGGTACGAAAGTTGTAGTACCCGCTCATGGTAATCCCTATCCAAACACTTTAGCTACGGGATCCTATCAAACACCAGTAGTAGCTCATCCAACATGGACCTGGAATCCATAAAGAGATATCAAAAAAATTAATTATGTTTTTTTTTTTTTAATTCCTTGTTTTGTGTTTATTTCTTTATTACTCTAAAATACAATTAAAATCATCATTAGTCTTTAATATTATTCATACGTTGGTGTTGAACCTAGTTTTATTGTTATAGAAATTGATGTCCAATCTTAACTTGATACATTTTGGGCAGATTCAAGTGGAAATTGCAGTTACGAGACAATTCTATTATTTCTGCATAATATTTCAAAAATAGCCGTATCCGTTCCATTCTGGAACGCTTATGTTGCAAGATATGATCATGAACCTCTTTATTCTGCGGTTGGGAGTTTTGATGCCATTAATTTGTATGCTTGGGTAATCAATGAAACGAATCATTTAATGTAGATGGAATAATAACTCAAATAAAGACCTTTAGGTTTGAAAAAAAGGTAGTAGTAATATAAAGCATGAGGGAAGCAATCCCGTGGTCAATCTTCCACTAAAATTTATTGAAAGATATCATCCTTGCTTTTAATCTTTTATTTTTGTTATAAAATAATGAGCAAAAGTATCGTGTTCTTTTCCATATTTTTTCATGATTACTCTCTTGAATGTTCCAAAATCTAAGCGTTCTCTCATGTTATCAGCTCATCAATCAGCGTGGACTATAAGAGTTATGTCGCTGTTCGGATACAGATTGAAGCTTACATCGTCCAGAAGAGGCATAAACGCTTTATTTGGTCCATAGGCATTGCTTGCACAGTCTTCATAAATCGCATTCTTTTGTGGATCCCAGATTAATTGGAGATAGCTTTTAATCAGACCTTTATATAAAGGAAACGGTGAAAGCTTAGGATTGTTAAGAAGTTGTCTATCTAGAGTCGCCAATGCTTCAATTATCGTTCCTTCCTCTTCTATAGAAACTTCATACTCAATTCCGTTTGATAGCTCTTTTTCAGGTCCAAAAATTGTTAATTTAATTTTTTTAATATAGTATCACCTTTTATAGAAAAAAGAATAAAACAACTTAAGTTTATAATAATCCTTTTTCTTTTAGAAGTATAGGTAAATCTTTCTTTAATGCGAATGAAGTTATATATTTCTTTGTACCGTCAATAACAACGCAATTTCCCGTTAAGTTAAGCTTGCGAGCTTCCTCAGAATCTAAGTCTTTTGTTTCAAACCTTATGTGTTTCATGTAAGGGCTAAGTGCCGAAAATACAAGGTTCATAAATTGAGACCAAACGCATTCGCAAGCATTCAGAGGAACATATACATCTACTGATAATTTATTCGAATCGATATTTACTGTCTCTTTCAAATTAATTTCGTGAGTGCTAGACGATTCTTTTGAAGTTAAGTCCTCACAACAAGAATTTGATGAACCACAGCATGAATTTTCTAATTTTATTTGACAATTTTTATTTTCACTAACCGATATTTTTAATCCTTCTTTTTCCATTTTTATCACCTTTTAAATTAATGTTCTTTAATTCTAAATTAGAGTAATTTTTGATACCATTTTAACCACAACAATTTGATTTTGTTTCACTTTCATTTTCTGGATCACAGGCGCAACTATTAATGTCTTTATTTCCTGAATTGGAATTTTTTGCTTTTGCTCTTGCATTCCATAAACAACCGCACCCCTTCTTTTCCATCATAATGATGGCATTTACGGGACAATTCCTCTTACAAGCACTGCATTCAGTACATAGCTTAGGATTATTAATTTCGTATTTCCCAGAATCCATTTGTTGTGGAAGCCCAAAGGGACACAATTCTGCACATAAACCGCATCCGTTGCAAATATCTTCCTTTATAAAGATTTTAAAATCCTTTATAGATAACTTATCTAAACTCGCTTTAAATTTTGCTTCAGTCATTTTACATACCTCCTAAATATCAATTTCTTTTTATTTTTTTGCATTATTTTTATTTTTAGAGAAAAATGATTCCAATTAATAATGAAATTATACTTATTGTTAATAAAACTTTATTTAAAATACTAAAAAGGGGGTACTCCTCTTGTATTTCGCTAGGACTAGTGGCCATCGTATATCCACTTAAAGACATTGTTGAAAAAAATGAAACCCAAAAGAAAAAACTTAAGTTCCAAAGTGTAAAAATTATCGAATTATGAAATAAATAGGAGATTATTCCCAAAATAAAAACATTCAAAGTTCCAAAGAAGATTCCCTTAATAATAAACCGACGAGTGAAATTTGCTATCGGAAATGCAAAAATTATAATGAAATTTGATGTAATTATCCAAAGTAATAATTCACCAACCCACCACAATTTAGCGGATATATTGAGAGCATTAAGTATAAGGAATACAACGAATAAACTTATAAGAGGTAGCATGAAAATCTTTCTTAATAGAAATGTTGTGTGCGTGATAAAACCACGAAATCGATGTTTTAGGGTGAATTTAGCAAGTTTCATTCTATCGGGTTTTCGAGCGGGGCGTTTTTCAAGAAACTCGAGTAAATCTTTAGACCAAACAGGCCCATAAACAACCCTAAAGGGAAAATTTTTAGATTTTTTCTGCAATTCTGGAGTAGCAACTCCTCCTGCAGATAATTGTGGGAGAATTAATGTTTTTTTGTCTGTTAACCTTTCAATACCAGTAGCTTCAACAGCCTCGATTAGTTGATTATTTCCAAAATCATTTCCTCTCGCAGCACACCACACATTAATCCCGTTAGAATCAACACATAATACCCATGCATCAATACCCTTTAAATCTCTCATTACTTTAATGTAAGTGAATTCATAGTTAGCTGTCACTATTATAGGAGAGGATTCAGTAGGATTACCAGATTTGTAAATACCAGGATCTATTGGAACGAGATCAATTTGACCTGTGTAAATGCAGCGATATATTCTTAGCTGTGATATTATCCCTTTGAATCGTTTTGGGTTAGGTTGATAATATCCTGGCTCATTGATTCCTTTATCGCCATCCTTTATCAGTTCGAGAGCTTGAATTGTTCCATGTTTCCAGGCTTCTTTTGCATTGATTTTGAATCCAATTGGTTCAATATAGTTGAAGAACCATTTTAATAGAAAAGTACTCCGCAATTTAAGACGCCTCAGTTTTTTTTTATATCTCCATCTTTTTATTTTAAATATCAGTTTCCAAAAACCATTTGGAACAAATTCTGCTGCGATTAATAAGCTACCATGTGGTTTTAAAACTCTCCAGGCATTTCTAAGAAAGATTTGTTGTTCAAAAGGCCGAAGTTCAGATAACATAAAGGTACTAACTACCAAATCTTGGGAATTAACCTCTACTGGCATGTAGGAAAAAGATCCCTTTTGATATAAAAGCGAACCTTCTTTTAAATCAGAAGGATAGTTCTGCATGGCGTAGTTGATCATTTGAAAATTTATATCAATTGCGGTAACATTATTTCCGTTTAACGCCATTTGAGAGGCGAGACTACCAGTTCCGCATCCAACTTCTAGGATGGATTTAGACGTACCAACCTTATCAAGTATCCATTCTCTAACTTCTAAATTTACTCCCTTTGTAAGTGCTGTGAATTTAGAATCATAACTATCAGGTTCTTGCTCTAGTTTACGCATATATACTACTGCCATTAATATTAAACCTCTTTCATTTTTTAATATCTTTTTATTATGATTAATTAATTTTCCAGAAACCTCGTTTCTCAAGGAATTTTCCAAGATATACTATTGCTAGCATAACAGGTACTTCCCAAAATAAACCCATTGTAGTTCCTAAAGCTGCTATGGAACCAACTCCATATATAGCGATAGCTGTTGCAATGGCAATTTCAAAGTGACTTGATGATCCGATAATTACGGTAATAACTGCCTCTTTATACTTCATTTTGAAGATTTTAGTAATAAAAACGTTGTAAGCAACTACAATAACAAAACCTACTAAAAGAGGAATTGAGACTAGTAGTAACAAATCAGGATTATCTAGAAGAACTTCGCCATTTAGAGAAAATAAAACAACTAAAGTTGTCAATAAAGCAACAATTGAAATCTTTCCAACAAATGGTTTGTAGCTTTCATTAAACCACGATATTCCTTTTGATGAGATGATTAATCTCTTGCTTACTATTCCTAATAATAATGGTATACCAATGAAGAATACTAAAGAGATTAATAATAACCATGGATTAATTGGAATATTTTGAATACCTGTTAATAAGGAAACCATTCCTACGTACAAAAAGATTATTGTTATCGTATTTAAGCTCGTATTTAACACATTTTGTTCTTGGTTCCCCTTCGCCATCCATCCCCACACTAAAACCATAGCCGTACAAGGCGAACTTGAGAGTAATATTATCGCAACTTTCAATTGTATTATAGATTCAGTTGTGCCTGGTAGAAATATATTAACCATCGCCAAGCCCACAAAAGGAGCAACAAGCCAATTAGAAATTAATGTCAAGATTATAGGTTTTGGGTTTCTACCTAATTTCTTCAATTCTGATGCTTGTAAATTCAACATTGCGGGGTACATCATTAAAAATAAACAAATCCCAATTGGTATAGAAATACCTCCAATTTGTAAAGAATTTATCGCTTGACTTATCTCTGGTACAAACTGGGAAAGAATTAAACCTATGATGATACATAATACCACCCATATAGGAAGAAGCTTTTCGAAGTAGTTAATCTTTCTTGATTCTTGTTTTGCTTCTTCTGATTTATTTAATTTATCTATTGCTTTACTTTCAATATCTTCTTCAACCATAATGATCAATTAAGTTTTGAATTTTCTTTTCTAACTTTTTGTTCATTTTTTATTTTAGTTATAAATTGTTTGAGAGTTATCCAAAATGCATTTAATCTTTTCTTAATATTCTCATAAGCTCTTTCACCATACTTTCCATCTAAAATTACCCCAACCCTTAGATTATAGGATTTATCCATAATTTCTCATAGATTCATATTATTTATGGTGGAAGCTTAAGATAAAATATAATACTTCAAATTTAAGGTTATCGATTTGAGAAGATATGGAGCTTTAAATCCTATAAATTTATATTTATCGATTTATTTTATATACATATACAAGAGATATATATAAAAATTGGCACTATATGAAGCAAAAAAGAAGTCAAGAAATTAAGAAGATGTTGTGTGCCTGTAAAAATTGCTCAAATTCAAACTCTGATTTCGATAAGTTACTAATATTGGGTAAGAAATTAGAAGAGAATGAGAATTTAGATGTCATTGAAAGATTCACATCCGCGATTGCATCAAAAGAGCGATTAATCATTATTAATGCTTTAAAAGAGCAAGATAGGTGCGTTTGTGAGTTAGAAACTATATTAAATAAATCACAATCAACAATATCTCACCATTTAAGAAAATTAGTTGCTGCGGGGTTAATTCAAGGATATAAAAAGCAGAAATTCACCTACTATCATCTATTTAAAGAAGAATTGAAGCATAACTTAATAACTTTTAACCAGAATTTAAATTTATAATGAATATATTGTTAACTTTTTTTTGTTCTGAATTGCTCAAGGAGGTATCAATATCCTCAAAAACTAATAATCTATAAATATTAAATTTAATAGCTTAAAAGGACATTTCAAGATTTATTTGAATTTTTTTAAATATTCAAAATACATCAAAAAACTTAAGAGGAAAAATAAAATGCCACTACTAGTCTTAGATACTGAAGAGTCAATGGCAGAGTATATAAAATTCTGTGATCCTTGCCCTTCTTTCAAACCAAATAAACTCAACAAGTTTGAGCCACATGCGTTATTTTGTTCACGAGGAAAATCTAAAAAACCAGTTTCATAAATTCAAAACAAAGGTTGTAGTTGTTTTGGATGTGGGTTATTTTCAAAGTACGAATTAGAGAAAGGATATTTCTGCATGCCTGAAAAAATAGGTTAAAACGAAAATCTTCTATACATTAAGCAAATTACTTATAAAGTTTATGGTAATTCACTTAAAGGATCATTCCTTTTTGTACTATCATTAAAATTTGATGTAAAGCAATTTAGATATAAAAAACCTTCTTTTTTTTTTATCCATTTATAGTATTATTAAATTATCGACTCTCTTTATTTATATTAAACATCTTCACATAATTTTTTAATTATGAATTAAAACAATTGATATATGACATTTAAATGTATATAATATTGTCGGGGGATAACCTATAGCTAAATATATATGTGATAATTATCTTGAAAATAATGTTTAAAAATTATAAATAAAAAATTGATGGCATTCTGAATGGAAGGTAAAACAGACGATTTGAAATTTTCTAAATTTTATCGGTTAATCACGCCAAATGAAATGGATATTGATAGGGAGGAGATTTTTTATCGTCAAAAATATAACGATATAATAAATTATTTGAAAATAATCTTAACTAATGATGAGGAATCAGTTATTCAGAGTTACATTAAATTCATTCGCCTTAAAGGTGCAATATTAATAAAGGTAAATCCTGGAACTGATATCGTAGATTATTTAAAATTAATATCTAAAAATTATTATTTAAATTTTTTCGAACTGAATCATGAAGAAATTGTAAAGGCTCCTGACGAGTTTATATCTAATTTTATTGACATTTTAGAGAGTATAATAGAACGGACGCTGAAAAATAGAGAAAATGAAACAAAAAACAACGAAGCATCTCGATCAAATGAACACGATCCTGGACAATCTAAAATTAAAGGATTATTGATAATAGACCAACAGAAATTTTCCAGTATTAACTTAAATGGGAAGAATATTTTAGAACTTTTTATGGTATCTTATAAGAATAGAACAAGTTTTATAAAAGATGGATTAGTTTTAATCTGGATTAATAATACTATGAAAGAAATCAAAAAAAGTTCGCAACTGATTTTTGAAGTATTTGATCTCTTTATCAAAGTGCCAATTTTGGATAAGATAGAAAGGGAGACGATATTTAGAGCTTTTTCTGAGAAAAATCCGAAAATAGTGTTCGATATTAAGACGTTAGTTGATTATACAGCAAATTGGGAGACAAAAGACCTAATTCAGTTACTAAAAATTGGGATATTTAAACATTTTCTCAATTCTGAACTAAACGAGTCGAGTAATGAAATTACAGACGGTTTAATTAATTTGATAGAATCAGGAGAGTATATTCCTACTACCTCAGAGACAGAACGAAATATCGAAAACTTAGATTCAAATTTTCACAAAAATAATGAATTTTCTAAAAAAAATTCCATGAACGGGAGAAATATAGAAAGTAAAAACATTTACACTCAAAACTTAAGCAGTGAAATTAAAGAGGAAAGGTTTACAGATTTTATGCTCAATCAATTGTACGAAAACGCGGCATCTAAAAATTATACCGAGCTTGTGCTGATAATTGACAAATTAAACAAGAACGAGCATTTAGAAGAAATTGAGAGAAAATTGTTAGCTAAATATGCGTTTATTTTTAACGATAGTCCTAATATGGCTCAAATTAATTTAGAAAAAGCGAAGAAACGTATCGATAATTTAAAGAGAGCGTTTGGAGAGTATTAAGTAAGTAGGTGAGAGAAAAGACGGCTATTTCTAGTAAAAAAAAAACGATTGACACCACAAATAAATCATTAAACAAGAGTGGTACCTATATACGGAAGGTTATTTTAGAGAATTTTTTATCTTTCCAACGGGATGAAGTTGATTTTTCAACCAAAAAAATTAAGGAAATTCCTCGTTTTGTTTTGATAATTGGCCCGAATTGGAGCGGTAAGACTTCAATTTTTCAAGCTATTAAATTTGCATTAGGAAGTAACGAAAGAGATGAGAGATATAAGAAATGGTCTGATTTTATAAGAAACAGCCAAGCACACGCTATGGTAGAGCTTCATATTCAACATCATACCGAGATTATTAAAATTCGAAGAACTGTAGTAAAAGGGAAATCTCCTTTTTTTGAAATACAATTTGACAAGGACAAAGAATTCAAGAAAGCTCATGTAACTGAAGTTCAAAAATTAGTCTCTAAGCTAGATATTAATCCTGATAACCAGTTTGCGTTCGTAAGCCAAGGAAAAATTGATGCTATAAAGAATTTAAAACCAATAGAGCTTTGTTCATTTCTAGAAGAGGGTATTGGATTAAAAGGCCTTAGAGATGAAATCCTCCAACAAAAAAAAGGTGTATTGGCATTAAACACGGAATTTCAATCTTTAGTTTCAAGAAAAAATGCTCTAAATATTAACCTGGATCTGTTGACGCCAAAATTAAAACGATTGAGGGAGAAAAATAAATTATTAGATATTAAAAAGAAATACACCGACGAGTTACTTTGGGCAAATAAAGGCGAATTACAAAAAGAAATTGAAGAATTAAAGGCCAATCTCAGTGACACCGAAATCCAAATTGATATTATAAGAAAAGAAGTTGACAAGTGTCAAAATTTAATCAATGAAAAAGAAAAGATTATTCTTGATGTTGATACTAAAATTAGCAATTTTTCGGAAAATTTAGGTGTATTAGGGTATAAGAAACAGGAATTTATAAACGAGATTAGTAAATGGCAAAAAGAGAAAATTACTGCTAAAAGTGAGTTGGATAAATTAGCAGAAAAACTTGCAGAAAAGAAAAAAATCTTAAAAAATATTGGAAATCAGAAAAAGAATGTTGATGAGAAAGCCGATGCAATAAAAACAAAGACAGATTTTATAAAAACCAAAATTGATAGTATTATCAAGGAGCAAAGTGATTTAACAAGGAAAATTAAAGAGAATGATCTTTTTTTAGAAAAGTACAATAAATTATCGCAACGGAGGGAGACTATTCTAAGATCCATCCAAGAAAACGAAAATAACATTGAAGACATTAAAAAAGATATAAACGATATATTTCAGAGTTTGAAGGATATTGACCACAAATTATCTAATAACAAATGGTTTTTAGAAAATCCTACGGAAGATCTATTAAAACAGTTAGATATAAATCTTAAAAGAGTAACAGTGGAAACATTAAATTTTGGAGCTGAAATTGAAAAAATAGAATATGATAAGTCAAAAAAAATAAGAGAATTTAAACAAATACAAACTGCGTTAAGAGAACGAAAAATTGTACTCTCACCTAATATAAATATTCTGAAAGAAGAAATTAAAAAAAGAGATTTATTCGATCGGGTTAAGGGACCTATAATTGAATACTTAAAATATGATGATAAATTAAGCTACGCAATTGAATCTGTTTTTGGAGAAAGATTACTAAATAGCTTTATTGCGAGTGATTGGGATACACTAAACTTAATGGAGAGGTTAAAAAAAAAATATAACGCTTATTGTAACGTTTACATTCCAAAAAAAGGCAACATTACTAAATATCCAAAAATTGCTGCGAATGGAGTAATTGGATATTTAGTCGAATTGATTGAAATTATAAACGGAGACTCTGATATTCAAAAGGTTATTTATTCAATAATCAAAAACTGTATTGTTGTTGATGACTACCAGTCTGCTAAAGAAATTTACAGAACTAGTGGTTTTAAGGGAAAATGTGTGACATTACAGGGAAAACAAATTATATCTTATAGATATGCCTATGAAAGTCCTCACGTAAAAAGGTTAAAAGGACTGTTGAGTACAGGAACACAAAAAGAACAATCAAATTTCTTGGAGAAAGAAATCAAATCGTTAAACAACAAAGTTTTAGAATTAAAAGTGGAACTAACTAAACTTGATAAACACCAAAATGATATTCTCAGAAAAAAAGAATCATTTACCGATCTTCTATTCAATTTTAAACAGAAAGAAAGGTTAACTACCAAGAAGAATCATCAATATAAGCTGATTTACTCCTTAGAGCAGCGTAATAAAGAATTTAATGACAACCTAAGCGAAGTGTCCAGAAAACTCAACGATTTAGAATCTCAGAAAGACCCAGAGTTCTTCGATTGGAACAAAAGAATCAAGGAAATTCCCAGCGAACTAAATAATTACAACGACGAATTAAAAAAATGGGAAGAAAAACTTAGTGAAAATCTAGAATCTCTAAAAGAGATCAGTGAGAAATTAAATTATTATACCAGCGATTTAAAGTCATCCGAAGATAACTATAATTTCAAAAAAGATGCGTTCCAAAAGTCAGATAAAAAAGCATTTGGAATTTATAGAGAATTAGAGAACATTGAAGAAGAATTATTAAATGTTAACAATGTCATCTCAGAGTTTAAAGAAAAAAAAAATATAACCCTAATTGAAAAAAAGGAACTTGATAAATCTTACATTCAACTAAATTTAAGATTAGAACAAGAGATTTTTAAGCAGACTTCAATTTCAAGCGAATTAGGCATCAAAGAAGATGACTTAAAGCGTGTTATATCTGAAATTGGTCCATTAATTGAAGAAGAGGTACTAACGCTTCGACCTATTCAAGACATAAATCGAGATATATTGAACATAGACAAAGATCTCTTGAAATACTTAGATATTGATGATAGTATCTTGGTTGAAAAAGAGCAAATTCTAAAGGGTTTAAAAGAAATTACAAAAAATCAGAGAGAAATAGAAATAGATATAGAAGCAGCATTAAAGACTGAAAATAAAATGGAGGACACTTATTTCAACAAATTTCATTTAGTATTAAAGAAACTGAATACGAGAATTAATGATAAATTTAAGTCTACAGATATTAAGGCCTATTGTACGCTTGAGTTAATAGGGAAATTCGAAGATTTAGGAATAGATATTAAAGCTGCGATTTCTAAGGATCAGTTAAAATCATGCAAAGCTTTAAGCGGTGGTCAGATATCCATGATATCTATTGGTTTAATTTTATCACTTTTAGAGATTAGAAGTTCTCCTATTGTAATGCTTGACGAAGCTGGGATGTTTTTAGATGATAGGAATTCAGAAGCTTCATATAAGATGATAAAATCAACTCTTGAGAATAATTCTATTCAAATGCTATTATTCTTACCAAAATCATCAAACACACTTTATTTACTTGCAGACAAGTTAATCGGAGTTGCTAGAGTAGGAAAAAAGGAAGTGTCGACTATTTTTAATCCTAAAATCGTTAGGGAAGGGTGAAAGTGGAGGAATTAGATTTATCAGAAAAAATTAATAAAAGGATCGCACTTATAAAAGAAGAAGTCCTCTCAGGTAAGATTAAGTTACTAGATCTACAACTCAATCCTATTTTTAGCGAAATTAATGACTCAATTAGTATATCCAACATCGAAAATTATTCGCAAAGCTATAAAAATGCAGTCAAATTACTCAACCAAAAATTTGAAGAATTAAAGAATTTGCTAACTTCATTAGATATAGAAAAAAAGTTCGAAGATTTTTTGAAAACTAACCCTGGCGAGGACCAAATATCTGACCTTTTTCGCGGTTGTTGGAGAAAAATATTTCATTTCGAACCAATTTCTATGAAATTTTTAGATTACGCTTCTAATCGTTATGTTAAAGAAAGGATAACAAATTTTAACATTGAACACTTGATTAGAGAGAAAACTAATGATCAATTTTTATTAGAGGTTCCAAAGTATAAATTTACTGAAAAAATTAGTGCATTTTATGAAAAAATAAACAAAAAACTCCCTTGTTTTTTTGAAGATGTGTTCGATAATGAACTGGATCAAATAGAGATTTATGAACAATTTGTATACTTGCTACATTTGCTTCAGCTAGGCAAAATAAAATATGAAAAAAATACCAATACATTATACATATGAGGTTATCTAATAAATGAACGAAATTTCAATTTTAATGTATCTGTTAAGTAGAAAGAAAAGCATCCATCAAATAGGAGCTACTAAAAAAGAGATTTTGAAGTCATTAAATGTTAAGAATAAGAATAAATCAGTTTACTTCCAAGACCTAATAATGGGTTTATCCAAATATCTCGAGCCATTGGGACTTCAAATAAACTTCAACTCGTTAAATTCACATTGGTTTATAAATTATGATATTGAGCTAACAGAATTAATTTCAGCTAATCCTTTTGAGGGCAGACCGAGTTTATCAGCGACCTTACTATGTGTTTTAACTTCTTGCCTTAAAAATTCAGGATATACCTCAATTCAGGAAATTAGGATATTAAGAAATAAAAAGGATGTCAAAGATGATATAAAAATATTGGAAAAAGAAGGTTTTTTAGAGATAGATAAAAAAACAACTAATATCCGATTAACTCCTCTTATTGGCTACAAACTTGATTTGCAGAAACTTTTTGTAAGATTGGCTTTAAAATTAAAAGAATAAGAAATATGAGTTTTTTTAGATTATTTAACGAGGTATGGTTATTCCTAATATCATTTCGGCAACACGATTATTGTATTCCTCAACTTCAGCAAAGTCTTTAATAGTTTCTCCGCAGGTTATAAAGTGATCGATAACAGAGATTTTCCTCTGATTAAAAAAGGAGTCTATTTTCTTTTTAACTTCTTCTATCTTTTTATCTCTATTTCCTTTTACTAAATCAATTTTATTTATACATACATAAATTTTATCGGGGAAAAAGCGAACATCGTTGAAGAATTCGAATTGCCGTTCTAATTCGCGATCTAAAGAAAATACGGCTACAATTTGCGTAGCTATTCGACTAATAGTAATTATGCCCATTTTTACCACCGCTCTCTGCCTATCTCCACCAGGTGCGAAGATGGTATGTGCTTTTCCAGATGCGTCTTCTCTAAATACCACACGATTCGGATGAATTGTTTTAGTTTCTTTTTGGTTGAGTCTATCTTCTTTATCTCCTCCGGGAACAGTTGCTTCACCTGAGAAGTCTGTTTTAACAACGGTGCATTTCAGTCCCCCTTTTACATGTTCTATGTCTCCAACTTTTAAGTATCTTACAAATAAGCGAAGAATACTTGTTTTACCCGCGCTTATATCACCAAGTAATCCAATGTTCACCATTTTAGAGCTCCTCCGATTCTAATAATTTATTTAATAATAGTTCATAATCTTCAATTAAGTATTGTCCGAGATAAGCGTTGTTATGAGCTTCAATGAGTGCAATCAGTACTTCCTTTAAGTTTTTAGCATTATTAGCGTATTTTTGAATATTTTCTGAGGTTGGTTCTCCTTCAAATTCTCTCGCTTTTTCTTCAAATCCAAACTTTGTACGTTCAGGTAAAGAATCGAAAAATCCAAAAGCGGAATAGCCTAAATATTGAAAGTACACAAAAAATCTCGTTTTAATAGAAGAGATGACTTTTGTTAGGTAGGCTGAAGGATAAATTTCCCCGAGCGTAAGCTCGTCGTCTTGCTCGATCACAAAATAGGGAGAAATTGGAGAAACTTGATTTCCATACATTTCTTTTGGTGGTAATGAAATAAAAGGAAGTTTTTCTGAAACGATTGCCCATAGATCTTCTCTTTTTTTCTCTAATAAGATATCTTTTATTTCATCGTAGGCGAAGTAAAAATCTGATTGAAGAGCCAGTAAAGAGCTGAGATAGACGGATAACGATGCAAATGTAGCTTCCAGTAAAGGTCTTCTACCCTCGTCTCTATCTGATGGTTTTACAGTCCCTTTCCACGCTCGAAGTCCTGTGTAAACAAATCCTTTTACATCGAAAAAACTTCCAGAGAGAAAGATGAAGGATGCGACGCCTCCTTTTTTTTCTGTTAAAAGATTTCTCGATTTATTGACGAGCGAATCTTCCAAGTCTTTGTCGTTAAATTTCGAATGAATTATAGGCATCATTAAAATTTTCTTTTTCTTAGCCATTGTTTTTACGGTCCAAATTAGTAATTAAAAATAATATGGAAATTTGTATAATTAATTCTTTGTATTTTAATTAATCAATATAATATCTTTATATAACACATACTATTCAAACTTTATCTGATCCGTAGTTTATAGGTGGATTACTTTTCACGAGCTAATAATTCTCGAATTTTTGCAGTTATTAGATCGTAATCTTCGATAGAGCTTAAATTAGAAATAGTAATATATTCGATTTTATCAGTATTCTTAAAGCGATAACTGATACTTAAATTAGGATTATTTTCTTTTATTTTGATCAGAGCTCCTTTAAGAAAAACATTAATAAAACTTTCTGAAGTTTCCTGAATAGCTCTTTTTTCAGGTTCAATGAATTTAATTTCTACCCTTTTAAAATCGTAGAGATTAAGTACACATAATAAATTTTCTTCTTTCTGGTTTTGATTTGAAAAGATTTTTCTTTTAATATTAGTTCCTTTAAATGTTTCTTCTGAAATTTCCTCTTTGAAATAGTCGTCTACCGTTTTTTTCTCTAAAGATTGCAACTCTGAATATAATTCATCTGCGCTGGAAAACGATTGATTTGATATTAAAGAGGTTATTTGGTTTAAGACTGATTGCAAATCAGTAATCTCTAGCTCTAAATCTTCCAGTTGCTCTTTTTTTTTGTAGTAAAGATTCTGAACTACTGAAAGGATGTGTGTTAATTTCTCCGTTTCGTTTTCCTTATTATTAGAATCCATTTAATTCTACATATATATTTTTAAGAACTTAAATTTATTTATTATGTGTCAGTTGAATTATGTAATTTTCTTATGAGTGAATAATATGCATACTATGATAATAACGCCTAATCCTAAGGATCCCGAAGTTCAGGTGTTATCTAAGGCGTTTAAAAACCGAGGATATGAAGTAAAATATTTTATTCCATCAAATGTAAAAGTTAAAATAGATAATAAGCAATTTCAAGAACAGTTTGAAAAGCTCGATCCATATGGCGCTCTTGTAAGAGGTTTTGGAGCTGCCGCTACTCAAAAGATCTTTTTTAGGCTTGATCTACTGAACGCGATGGAGGAATATGGTCTCAAGTTGATAAACTCTCGAGAATCACTAGAAATAGCAAGTGATAAGTTTTTAACATCAATTTATTTAGATCGACATAATATCCCTACTCCAAAAACTGTAATATGTGAAAATATTAACGATGCATTAGAATCCTTTAAGGAATTAGGAAATGATATAGTACTCAAGCCCCTTTATGGATCAAAAGGCATTGGCATCACGAGGATATCAGATATG
The DNA here is from genome assembly GCA_964508365.1 of uncultured archaeon. Taxonomy (GTDB): domain Archaea; phylum Asgardarchaeota; class Lokiarchaeia; order Sigyniarchaeales; family SOKP01; genus SOKP01. The sequence goes on along the minus strand of CAZDTP010000022.1, from coordinate 7,314 downwards.
GGTTTTGCAGAAAATGTAATTTACTCTCTAGGACAATTAAATCATATCTTTTATATACAGGAGTTTATCAAGCATAATAATCGAGATATTAGAGTTTTAGTTTTAGGCAACAAAGCGATAGCAGGTATGTACCGAGTAAGTAATAATTGGAAAACAAATATATATTCCGGAGCAATAATGGAGCCAATAGAGCTCACAAAAGAGGTAAAAAATTTAGCAATTAAGGCTGCTAAAATAACAAAAACAGAAATTGCGGGAGTAGATATTGTAGAAAGTGAAAAAGGTCTACTAGTTTTAGAAGTTAACTCGATTCCCGGATTTACAGCGATTCAAAAAGTATGTGATACTAATTTGGCGGAAGAAATCGTTTCATATTTCCTTAATAATGTAAAGTTATAATTTGAAAATAATAAAAAGAAAAAAATAGATGTTTGACAATAAACATTTTTATAAATCTTCGATCAAACCTATTAACGCTGCGATGATTACTAACACGCAAGCCCAAATTCCCGCTCCAAAAATAACGAGTAAGATAGCTAAGATAAATAAAACTAACCAGTGAAAGGGAAGTGGTGCATTAGGTTTTAATGCAACTAAAAATGTTAAAATAACGATAACTAACCCGACAATAAAATTAAGGACTATATTTAATCCTAATACAGGATTAACAATTCCATAATTCGGGAGTCCAAGTAATCCAAGGATCAACGTTGCCAATCCTACTAGAGCCCCAACTATCGTCAAGAATTTCATTATTTGTTCGTTTTTGTAGTGTCTACCCATATTTAATCATTTTATAAAGTAATTTAGTTGTGTTAATTGTATTAAGAAACTAACCTATAAAAGCATTTAAAATTTTCATTTTAGAAATATCAGTTATGCAATATTTAATTTTTTTTTATAAATCGATTTGATATTCATTCTATATCTTATTAAATTCAGAATTTCAGAGGTGTTATCCAGATATTTCTTTATTTTTAATTACAAAGGATTTCAAAAAACTATGTGATTGAAGAAAAAATACTAAGATATAAAGAAAATTTAACTTTAGCTCGAAATCTGGCGAAAAAACAATATGCTGATCACGATTATTATGAAAAAATGGTTAGCAAGCTCGAAAAAATGTTAAATTTCTATCAAAATTTAAAAGTTTGGAAAGAAGAGTTAGAAACATAGAAATTTTAGCTTCTTTACTACTATATTCAAATTTAATTCTCAAATAAATTCAAATTAAATTCCGTTTTTAGAATATTAAATATCTTTTGCATAGGTAAACCTATTACATTTGAAGGAGACCCTCGAATTTCTTTAATAAATAAACACGCTCTATCCCTAATAGAGTAAGCACCAGCTCTACCTTTCCATTCTTCAATTTTAATATAGTTCCGAATGTCATCATCAGATAAATCCAAAAAAGTAACAATGGTAATATCGTGATCAACTATAATTTTAGGATCGCCTACGCCTGTTAAAGCTATACCAGTTATGAGGTTATGAGAGCGATTGGCTAGAGATTTTAGAATTTGAAATGCCTCTTTTTCATTTTGGGCCTTTTCAATGATTTTACCATTAAATTCCACGATAGTATCAGCAGCAACGATAATTGTTCCTATCTTTTCGTTTTTTATTAGTTCTTTTGCTCTCAATGCTTTAGCTTTAGCTAATTCTTTGACCAATTCGATTGGGTCAGAATATTGATCTTTGTAATCGCTCTCGTTAATGTTTGTATTGAGAATTTCGAAAGAAATATTTAGCCTATTAATTAGTTCTGATCGATCCCTTGATTTTGATGCTAATATTATTTTTTTCATGATCAAATTAGTAAAATAGTTTATTTATAAAATGATCCCACTATCATTAATATAAGGAATTATTTTGTTAAATTTGAAATACACATGACAGAGTTTTTATTTTGGATACTATTAATGGAATTTTCTTATTTCATTGTATTATTTAGTTATGTATATTTTTCATATAAAAATGAAGTGCTTAACAATGTTTTAGGATTTAGCGCTTTATTTTTAACTTTTATAATTATTTTAATTGTCGCCTTGTTAATGTTTCTAGATGGAACACTATATTTCGAAACGGTTCCAATTTTTTATCGTACTTTTGGACTTCCTTTACTTATAATTGGAGCGATAATCTTGATCTCATCGATTTTGTTATTTTCGTATAAAAAAATCTTTAAATATAAGGATTTATCGAAGTTTTGGAGCTCGTTAGAGGAAAAAACAAATAAGAGAAGTAAATTAAGAGGAGATATTTATCGGAAAATCCCTCACGTTCTTATTTTTATTGGTTTACTTTTCATTTGGTATTTAGGAGTAATTTTTGTGAAAGAGGTATCAGGTTCAATTAGTGGGATGATTCCAGATGAGAATAACATGTTTCTGGTGTTTTTAACAATAATGACAGAACCTAATAGTATTGGTGCGGTTTTATTTTCATTTGGTTGGTTTTATTATCTCCTATTTTTCTTTTTCTATGGGTTTTGCCTTATTACATTAGCAAATGAGTTTACAAGAAAAACTAAGAAGCTTGGATTCCCCTTTAATTTTCTCTGTCATGTTCTACTATGTGAAGAAGAAAAAAGAAGTTATGGAACGTATCTCTTTTTTGCCATCGGTCAAATGGTTGCTGCCTTAATTACGCCACCTATGGTGTTTTTAACGATTTTAGGGATGAGTTCTCTCGCAGATTTAGCAACAAGTCAAGTGGGGATAAGATACGGGAAAAATAAAATCAAGTGGAATAATGACAAATCCTGGCAAGGAGCATTTGCTGGAATAGTTGCGTCTTTTATTATATGTATGTTGTTTATTGGCATTTACTGGGCTTTTATTTTTACTATTGCTTTCTTTATTTTTGATGTTTTTACAAATAAACCTTTCAATGTATCAGATAATCTATTAATCCCGTTTGGTAGTAGCCTTATCTTTTTGTTTGTACGGTTTATTTTTAATTTAGATTATTACACAATAATTTTAACATTGATTTGATTAAATAAAGTAGAATTTTTAAAAGCACTCACCTTTTACGATTAAAAATGAATTATTTACCGACTTCTTTGATTTTCATTGGTTATTCCGTTTTAACATTCATTTATGTTATAAAAAATAGAATCGAGAAGATCAAAAACCACTTATTATTAAACGAGATATTGATAGCAATCTTATTTTTAACAGCAGGAATTTTATTTCCTTTTATGATTCAGTATCACTCACCATATTTGCCATTAGAGTCATTGAGTTTCTTATGGTTCTTAACCTCTTTATTTTTTTTAATAGAGATCAGCGTATGGATTGCCACTTTACTTTATAATACAATTATCTCTAAAAAAAACCCTGAAATAATGGCAGAAAGGGATTATAATAATTATTGTGTGGAAGTGACTAATAGATGGATTGACGATTTTAAGAGCGAATTCGGGAGGAAGTTTCTACATTTATTTACTACATTTATCATTCTTTTTTTTTGGTCGTTAGGAACCATTCTTGAAAATTTTGGCATTTTAAGCCAATTTAATTTAGATAATTATAGCTTTTCTCATTGGTTAATAATTACGATAGGATTTGGGTTTGTTATAATGTTCCAGGTTGCTGATCTTGCCCGCCTAAATAAATTCTATATGCTTCCTAATTGGGCTAAACGCTGGCTTTTATCGATGAGGCCTGAGGAGCTCAATACTTTTTTAGCGTCTACACCTCTGGTTTTGTCATTGATCCCTTTTATTTTTGCTCCATTTCCTATCTTGGCTTCAGTTGCATTAATAACTACCGGGGCTGATGCTGCCGCCTGCCTGATAGGTAAAAAGTACGGATCTTATAGTCTAAAAAAAGATTCTAATAAAACGATAGAGGGATTTATAACTGGTGGCGTGACTACATTTTTAATTGTTTTGATAGTAATGAATATATATCATGTTTGGATGCCTGTGAGTATTGTAAAAATCTTACTTATGGCAATAGTATCAACAGTCTTATTCTTAATAGTCGATTTTTTTGCAAACCATATTTCGGATAACATTTTAAATCCGATTTTAACTGGTTTTGGAATGTGGCTGATTCTTTTGCTGTAAATAATCCGTAGTAATTGAAGATTCTTTTAGATTAACCGCCAAAATAGAGGTATAAAAACGCGAGATCGTCGCCATCTTTTAAAGTCTTATCTAGAAAATGCTCGTCCCTAAAACTTATACCGTTTATAATAATTGAAAGGAAAGAACTAAACTCTTTCTTTTTCTTTTTATCCCAGAGTAATTCATAGAATTTTTCGCCAAAATGCGCTTTAAAAAATTCTAACAATTCCTTAACTGTTAGTTCTTGGTCGAATTTAATGATTTGATTTGTATTGTTCGTAATTTCGTTAAATGGCGGTTCAAATCTAAACTTTAAGGATATCAACTTTTAAACCACTTCCTTAGTTATAAGAACTACTAAGAAGATTAAATAATTACGATTATTAAATATTGTTGGTAATTATATATAAAAAATGGAACATGTAATTGGATGCACTCAATTAACACCCTTCAACTTAATCGGGGAGTGTATAATGGATTTATATGATGGAATAAAATCAATTTTGTTAAGGTTTTAACAATTAGATTCTAATAGAATAAAAATAAGATTTTTAGTGAATCTTTTAAGGTTTAAGAAAATGGCTCAAGTAATTTTTATTTCTAAGAAAACAGTTCGGGACGCATGGCTTTCAGCCGTCGCTCAAGTTTTATACAATGGAGATGACATTAGAACTGAATACGATAAAAAAGAAGACCTTCCCTCCAAAGACGCGACGGTACTAATCGAAATAGAAAACCCTATGAGCAATCCTATTTCTCGGAAAGATAAAGTAATGAAAATCAACTCAAAATATGGAAATTCATTCGAAGTTTACGGTTGTATGGCAGACACTTACTTGATAGGATCTATTCAAAGCGGCTACATTGAAGAAATCATGGAGGGCGTAAACGATCATTATTTATGGGATTCGGATACGAGCTTTCCATATTCATACCACGATAGAATATTTAATTATACACCTTATTCTCTGGAGGATTCTATCCATGTAAATTACGATTTAGAATTTGTTGATAATAATTTCGTAAGTAAGCATAAAAAACTATTGAAAGCAGGCAAAGTTCAAATTTCTGATGATTCTAAAATCTGGAAATTAAAGCATTTAGTTGATTTCAATCTAAATAAAAAGATAAAAGACCAGGTAGGAATCCAAAAAATACCCATCGAAGTAATAGATTTCCCAAAAATAGATCAAATTGAATATATAATTAGAAAGTTAAAAGAAAAACCATATTCACGTAGAGCTCAAGCAATAACTTGGCGACCGCTTGTCGATCCATTTCACATTGATCCTCCTTGTCTTCAGAGGATTTATATGCGAGTAAAAGATGATAAATTAATCATGCAAACAACCTGGAGGAGTAGAGATTTGTTTAGAGCGTGGGAAGCAAATGTAAATGGAATGATTCGAATCCAGAAGTATGTCGCCGATCAACTTGGATTAGAGATGGGACATTACTTAGATTTTAGTAATTCTTTGCATATTTACGGTAACACGATATCTGAAGTTAAAGACATGTTTAACAGGATGAAAAATAGAGGAGAAGAATTTCCTGAGGATGTAATTAAGTTAATTGAACAAAATTAAAATTGTAAGAGAATTAAATAAAAAAATTGTGGTGGGAAAACTTTTTTTTGGCTCGAAATAAACCTTTTTTTGCTATTGTATTCTTTACCTAAGAGGTGAGATCCGCTGGTTTATATGTCTTTTCCGTCTATATTTTTTTAGTCGAAAATATAGCTGGCATACAAAAACTAATAAAACTTAATAACTTTAAATATATCAATAACTTATGGTAGTGATTAAAAGAGAGGGGGTTTTACTTGAAGCGACTGATTTAGAATTTGAAAATCAAGCAGTTTTAAATCCTACGATATACCAAGAAGATAATACCCTTCATATGTTCTACCGTGCAGTAAGAAAAGGGAATTATTCAAGTATTGGACATATTAAATTAGAGGGTCCTTTAAATATTATTGAAAAAAAAGAAGAACCTATTATTTTTCCCGAATATGATTATGAAATCCACGGTGTAGAAGATCCTCGGATTGTTTCACTAGATGGGATTTTTTATCTTTTTTATACAGCATATGATGGAAAAAATGCAAGAGTTGCATTCGCAACAAGTAAAGATTTGATTAATTGGGAGAAACATGGGTTAATTACTCCTTCAATAAGTTATGAAGATGCAAAAAATTTATTCAAGCAATCACATTTGAAACATAAATATTTTCACTTCGTATCATATATTAAAGATATTACCGCTCCAGACGTTCTTTTATGGGAAAAAGATTGTTATTTATTCCCTGAAAAATATAACAACAACTTTGTTTTTATGCATAGGATCTTACCAGATATTCAATTAATTGATTTCAAGGACTTTAATCAATTAAAGAATCTAAAGTATTGGGAAGAATATTTAAAAACATTAGACCAACATGTCTTGATGGAGCCAGAGTTTAGTTACGAGTCTCACCATATAGGTGGTGGAGCACCTCTAATCAATACACCATTAGGTTGGCTCTTAATCTATCACGCAGTTGAGGATACTAATGCAGGCCAAATCTATCACGCCTCTGCGGCCTTACTTGAAAAAGAACCTCCCTTTAGAGTTATTGGTCGGTTGAAGAAACCACTTTTTTCTCCAAAGGAGGATTACGAGAAAATGGGCGATGTTTGGAATGTTGTTTTTCCTACAGGCACTGCTATTTTCAAGAATAGATTGTATATCTATTATGGAGCAGCCGATAAGCGGATAGCTGTAGTATCACTTAATCTTACTGCGTTATTAAAAGAATTAATAAAATCCCAATCCAATTTCGATGTGGATATAGGATTCCTTGCTGGAGAAATCTTTAAAAAAGCTTCTAGGAAAGAAATTAATTTAGAGCAGCTAAAGAAAAAGTATGCAGATAGACTAGATTTATTGCTAATGGCAATAGGCTGGTTAGCGAGGGAAGAAAAGGTTATTTTTAGACGGGAAAATGGTAAATTAAAAATATGGACCGGAGATATTAAGTAATTAGTATTTAGTTTCTTACTTAGACTTCGAGAAGGACCTCCTAAGTCATAAAATCATCCTTATAATAATAATAATAATAATAATAACCCAAGAATTTATTTTTGATTGTAATCTTAAATTTCTATCTTGTCGAAATAAAAAAAATATTGAGAGTTTCTTTAAAAATATGAGAAGATATCCAAATCTGAAGACTATTGCGTTCATCGGCAATT
>CAZDTP010000021.1:50737-56861 GCA_964508365.1 uncultured archaeon | reverse complement strand
TAATATGAATTAATTCCAATCCTTGAAGGAACACACTTTGATCGTAGATTATGAGTGATAATATTAACAAAGAAGAAGCTGACCTAATAAAAGCACCGTTATAAAACTAAATGCAATAAATATCGTAATAAAGTCGCAAGAGAGATGGTACCACGCATTAAACCAATTCTTAAAACATACAGTCGTCGAATTAATTGGAAATACCAAGCGCATAATTTTCCTGTGGGCTGTGAGCTATGCCAATTTGGAGTTAGTTGCATGGATAAGAATCCAATGATCCGACATGATTTAGATTTCGATTGAATTAATTGTATTTAAAGAACAAAATGAAATCTGATCTGAAAAGAATGATATATTTATCTTAGTGTCTTTTAAAATAAAATAAAAAAATAAAAAAAAATATTTAGTCTACTGCTAAAGGTTCTCTCTATTTGTATTTAATTGAGAGTAAGAGGTCGTTTTTAGTAATTTTCTTTCTGTTAGCATGCATGGTAAAAGCTCGAGCTTGTTCGGTTAAGCCAGAAGCGGTCTTCTCAAGATGATCAATTAAAAGATCTACTGCGTTTCTCGCTACGATGCTTGCACCTTGTTGTTTCATGAGTCTCCGAATTGGTGACCATGCAAAACTATGTTTCTTTTTAGCCATTTTTTATTCCTCCACTATTGAAATTTTTAACTTTTTAATTTTTAATTTTTTTTGTATTTATTAGTAAAGTGTCTTAGATAGTAATATATCCGAAGAGTTATTTAAATCTTTTGCCTATGTGAGAAGAACTTCAAGAATTTAGTGCATAAAAAATCACGACAAAAAATCTTGGTTTCAATATAAGGATTAAAATGTATGATCATTCAATGGTTGATCAGTCGAAAAATTTGAATTAACTTTTTTAGAATCAAAATAATTCAAATATCAAGTTAGCCTCAATAGTGGTTTAAATCGGGATTATTATCCTTGAATGAGTTACTAAAAAATTTTAAATTGAATTATATCATCCCCAATGAATGTCATGGTAAAATTTGAATGATCATCCTAATTAAGTCATAATCGACCTAATTAATAAAAATTAGTTCCAATTAGGAAATTGCGTGATTAAATCTAATATGAAAAATCGATAAAATGTTTTCAAGGATAATAAACCTTTATTTTTTGTATATTTCAATAAAATGTTATAATTTAAAACGAAAATTTTAATTAATTTTGAATTTTACTATAGTTATAAGAAGGATCAATTAATTGTATCTTAAACTTAAATTATTAAAAAGGTAAAAATATGTCTCAACAAATTATGGTTCCAGGTGCAACAGCAGTAGGAATTAAGTGTAAAGACGGAGTAGTGTTAGGAAACGATCGTAGAGCGACATGGGGTTACACAGTAACTAATAAAACCACTCAAAAGCTATTCAAGATTACTGATAATGTCGGTATGGCTGCGTATGGTTTAATTGGAGATTTTCAATTTGTTTCAAGAGTATTGAAAGCTCAAGCTGCGTTATATGAATTAGACGCTAACGATAAAATTGGTACAAAAAGCATTGCTAAAATGGTTTCTAACATGTTATATTCTCGAAAGATGGCTCCTTTATACACAAATTTAATAATCGCCGGAGTAGATAAAGAAGGTCCGCAAGTCTATACCTTAGATGCTCTTGGTTCTTTGATTCCAGAAGAATTTGGAGCTACAGGAACAGGAATGTTACTTTCAATGGGTATTTTGGAAGCGGATTACAAACCAGATATGTCTATTGAAGATGGAGTAAAACTTGTTGAAAAAGCAATAAGAAATTCAATAAAAAGAGATGCAATGTCTGGGAATGGAATTGATTTGCTTATAATAACTATTGACGGTGCGGAAGAAAGACGTATAGAAATTAAGGAATTAGGCGAGTAAACCTTAATTTAATAATTCATTTTAACTCTCATTTTTGCTAAAAATTTTATGCTATGGCATATTTTTACAATTGTTTATATTTTTATCTAGGTGGTTTTCTTTGCGTTTGTTTAACAATACCTTTGAGGGTTACAGAGAGGTAAAAGGATACAGTAAAGACGAAATTTTGAACCTGAAAAAAAAAATAACGACCATTAAATCAGAGAATTTAAACTCACATGAAATAGATGAATTTCTTAAATCTGAATTTAAAATGGATGTTTTTAATTCATATTCAGAGTATTACAACGAGATTAAAAGATTTAGTGAATATTACTTATTTTCTAATTCAAAAAGAGATTATTTCTCGTTGAAACAAGAAATCACAAGCGAGTTGAAGCTGGTTTCAAGCAACTTAACAAATTTAAATTCTAATGGGAGAAATGTTAAAAGAATCATAAAAAATAACACATTTCTTGATGATTTTTTAAAAATTAGCAAAGAATTACAAACTAACATTAATGAATTTACTCCTATTCTAGAAAAAAAATTTCAAAAGATAGATAACCTCTACAATAATAATGCACTTTTATGGATTGATGCAAATAAAATTAAAGATCTGTACTTTAAACTAAACGATATCCCGAGCAATTTAAAGATATGGGAAGAAATACAAGAACTGGAAGCATATTTACTAAGTTTAATCCAAGCTAAATCCACCAAAAAAATTAAAGCTCATAAAGATATTTTGCTATCCTTTCATTTTAACGAGTTACATAGCTTTTTCTTAAGTAAATTAGACGACAAGACACCTATTTATAACGATTTTATATATTTGTTATATTCTAAGGGGATATTTGAAGAATACGAGGGAGATAAGTTCGTAAACATCTTGGAAAGGAAAGAAACGATTGAGAATTTGAAAAAAAAAATGCGTCCAGTTGTAATCGAGTTAATCAAAGATTTATTAGGAGAAACTTTACAAGAAATAGAAGAATTAGATCAAAAATATGATTTAAACGGTCATGGAATTGGGAAATTAAATTTAGAGGATTTAATGTCTCAGAAATTTAGGGAAATTCTCCCTAAAATTGTCGATTTATACTTTAAGGGTTTGGATAAACAATTTCAGGGAGGTATAAATAATATAAGCGATCCCGAGGAATTTGTAAAGATAATTAATTTAAGTTACAAAAAAGTTGATGATTTTGCAGCAAAAATAGATGAAATCGATACTTGGATAATGAAATTTGATACGATTATAAAACCCTATACGAACATTACCGCAAATCTAAAGAAAACTCTAGCAAATATCATTTCTGAGGTAATTCGACGTAAAGAAGAGTACTTAAATTATTTGAATAACATTAAAGATGAGAGTTTTCGGGTAGATGTAAGAATTTTCGTTGACACCAAGATTACCGAGGTAAATAAAATGATCACCTCTTACGAAAACGAGACTTCCTTGATAATCAAAGAAGAATTACCTCAACTAAAACAAATTAGAGACCTTCTAAGTAACTATAAATTAAAAATAGACGAAATCAAAACTGAAGTGTACAATAAGTTAGAATCGTATAAAGAAAACAACATTGATATATATGCCACTATAAAACATTGGGAAGATAACTTTAATCGCAAGAAAAATCAGCTTTCTTTTTTATTAACTGTCTTAATGAATAAAATTTTTAAAAGCTTCAAGGACTTGATAGACACTGAATCTATTTTATTCGCAGAAATAACAGAAATAACGAAGCAGACTGAAAATTTCGAAGGATTACCAATTAACTTTGCGTTATCATCCTTCTTAGCAGACAAATTATCAGAGGATGAACTGAAAGAGAGAATAACTGAGACTACCTCAAAAATAAATCAAATTACTTCTAGTTTGGGCCTATATGAACTCGAACGTTCAAAGTTAGAAGAAATTTTAACTACTAAAGCTAAAACAAGGCAAGGCGTCTCAGTATCTAATGTTCAGTGTACGGTATGTCATAAAAATATAAACTTCGTTAAAGATAAGCTTATTAATTGTCCTTTTTGTGGGAGTACATACCATTATCTTTGTGTAGCTGATTGGCTTTTCAAGCATAATTCTTGTCCTATGTGCCAGAACACTTTTCTAGATCCAAGTTTAGGATTCTTCGAAAGTTAATAATTTAGATTTGATCCTTAGTTTATCTCTCTATTTTTCTTCGAGCTTGATAAAATCAGATACCTCTTGACCTCGAACTGACATATCTGAATCAATGTATAGAATCAACGGATGTTTCGGGAATTGATTATAAGTATGACAATATACGAAATTTTCTGGCCAACGATTAACATCAGAGTTAATTAATCTATGAACTTCAATATCTGTTCCATAAATAGGTTTTAGACATGTAGGACAAACTGTTATTAGTCTTCTATTCAAAAACTCTGGTAACTTCTGAGTAAGAGTATTATTTACCATAAAAATTTAAAGGAATTCTAATTCAACCTTAAATTTTAAAGAACTTATTTAAAGAACATAGAAATATCTCATGGTAATAATGAATATAAAGAATTTAAAGGTAAATATACTGCAAATTTAAAATTGAATAATACTAAGCACCAATTTCCTTATAGAGATCACTTAAAAACAGGCGAATTTGTTTAGTTGAGTTAGGGTCGTTATTGAAGTTGGTATAGAGGTAATTGCCTAAGTATGATTTGATTTGAAGTTCAAAATCTTCAAATTTTATGAATTTATATCCCTTTTCCAATTGTTTTTTATCGATGAGGGGTTGAATATGTTTTTTAATTAGATGCAAAACAAATACTACTAAAATGTTGTTAATATTATCTTCATCATCACTCGATAATTCATAATCTCCCTTCACAATACCGTCTTTGATATTGTTAAGCTGTAGCATAGGTATCTCTATTTCTTTTGGTAAATTTAACTTCTTTATTTTATTGGCCATATTTTTATCATTTACCATTCCCAATTTACTATTGCAATAATTTTCTAAACTAGCAAAAAACCGCACGAGAAACTTAAAATTATCGTCAATTGAGTATAAATCTTCCCATATGCTAAAATTCAAATCTTGAAATTCGTTTTCTATTTTTTCTTTTACTTTAGTTATTACTTCCCTTAAGTGTTGTGAATAATCTCCGTATGGAAATCCGTAATAGTAGCTGTTATATTTTTCGGTGACATCCGATGGACTCGAGTTTTGAGTATGAATTTTTTCTTTTCGTACTATTTCTTTAACAAAGCGTAGTATGTAATTACATGAGGGACAGTAAGTTACCCAAGAGCTTACGATCACTTCTGGAGGTTTTAATGTCCTCGAACTAATGTATCCATTAAATCCTGATAATTTTTTTCCATCGTGAGTAGAAAATATAGCTTCATCTGGGTAAAATGTCCTTGGGATGAATTTCATCTTACACACAGGACAGTTGATCATTTGCTTATCGGTCATAATTTATTCGGGGGTTACTTTTATACATTGAATATCAAACATCATAACACTAATACAATTAAAGCAGCTTTTTCTAAATTTGATCATAAAGCTATAACAATTAAAACAGCTTTTTCTAAATTTTATATACATGTGATACTAGGATATTTTTTGTTGTTAAAATTCGATAAATCAAACCACCAAGAGTACTACTATTAAGTCCGATCTTTTGAAAATTTAAAATGTTGGTGGGTTAAATACTATGTTAATAGCAAGGTATGTTCCAAAGATAATCATAAAAGCACCACATATAATTAAAACATATTTAAAGATTTTAGGATTTAACGATTTTCCTCCAAAGTATGCAATGGTAGAAATTGGAAGGTACCATACAGCATCTCCTAATTCATGACCTAGAAAGAATAATAAAAGTCCAATAGGATTTGCAAAACTGACATTATAGGATATAAGAAAACCTAAACCGATGATTGCCCACCAGAACTCCCAATATGGATTCGATAGGCTAACGATTATACCTCCTATATAACTATTACCTTTAAATCCTTTGTGATGACTATTATCAAATTCAATAGTTACATCTATTTTTAATACATCTCTAATGACCAACATGCCATAGATTACTAAAAAAATTCCTCCTAATATGCCTATTACTGTTAAAAATAGAACATTTTGAATAAGGAGATATGCTCCAGCAAGTAATGCGACTATTAATATAAATTCAATTGTAGCATGCCCCAATAGGATGTAGATTGCTGCTAAGTAACCTCTTTTCTGCTTTATCGACTTGTAAATTGTAAATGT
>CAZDTP010000021.1:13297-50637 GCA_964508365.1 uncultured archaeon | reverse complement strand
AGATTGCTGCTAAGTAACCTCTTTTCTGCTTTATCGACTTGTAAATTGTAAATGTTAATAGCGGTCCTGGCGATAACGCTCCAGTAAGAGCAACGAGAAAGGAAAAGATAAATATCTCTAACATGTTTCAAAAAGTTATTAACTCAGAGTTTAATAATTAAATAATCGAGTGACTAACAACACAATAACAACAAACACAGCTAATATTGGTAACATAAATAAAAGGAACATATACGATCCCTTCATCATTTCGCGTCGGAAGGTCTTCAGACCTTTTTCCCAATCTCTTTTAGATTTATCTTGCCAGTTCTTTATATCTTCGCCTATTTTCTGTTTTCTTTCCTCCCATTGTTCCTTAGTCTCTGTTTGTCTTTTTTCAAAATCAGCACTCCATTCTTCTAGTTTATTTTCCCAAGATCGTTGATTGTTTTCAAAAAATGCGTTAACTTTTTCAAGATTAACGTTCCATGAACCTACATTTTCATTATGTGTTTTTGGTATTTCAGTCCCCCATTCTTTTATAGTGGTATTCCAAGTTTCCTTAGCACCTTCAAAAAATTTATTAATCTTTTCTTGATTCTGATTCCACAATTCTGTATTCTTCTTTGTGCTTTCTTCAATACTTTTTTGGAAATTATTGTACTCCTTTGTTATGTTTGAAACAAATTCGTTCCAACCTTTGACTACGATGTTTTCTTTTTCCTTTTTCTGTTCAGAAACTTCTTTATCGGACATTTTTAGATACGATTTCTCATACTATTTTCATTATTTATATTAGATTATATACCTTAGTTCTATTTAAATTCACCATATAGGTCATTCTTTAAGATTTTTTTCACAATACTTCTCAATTCTTAAAAGGTTAATAAAAACATATAGCATTCAGCTTAAAAACTTTAATTCGAGGAATTATTACATCAAATATCATGGAGTTTAAAATGATAAAAAAAACTCCTCTCTATAATGCCTTATCAGAACAAGGAAAACGCATTTATTTGCCTCAGGGAGTCTTTCATTGGTCTGGAAGAGCAAAAAAAGAAGCCGAAATTAATGGTACTCTCGGATCTGCTTATGGCTTCGAGGAAGATTTTATTGAGGGAGGAACTCCCGAATGGGTCCCGTTGTATCTAGAAGATATAAAGAATTATACTAAGTTAAATGTGAACGAAGTTGTACCATATCCTCAGATTTCTGGGCTTGAGGATTTAAAAAATTCTTGGAAAAATTGGATAATCAAAAAATCTTGTTATAACATAGATTTTGAACAAGATAAGCTAAATAAACTTGAGAATTTTGTTACTACACCTGTAGTTACTGCGGGGTTAACAAACGGGATATTTTTTTGCTGTTCACTGTTCCTAAACCAGGGAGATTTTATTATATCACCTAATAAGAGATGGGGAAATTACGATAACATCGTTGAGAAATTAATCGGGGCCAGAATTAAATCGTTTGATTTTTTTTCAGGTGAAAATTTCAACATCAATGGAATGAAAAATGCTATTTACGAAATATCAAAGGTTCAAGAAAAAATTATTCTTATTTTAGGATTTCCTAATAATCCTACGGGTTATATCCCTAATCAGGAAGAATTAGCAGAGATACTAAATGCTTTAATAGAAGCACAAAAAACTATTTCTAAACCGATCATAATTTTAGTAGACGACGCTTACGAACCCTATGTTTATTCTAAGGAAGTAATTAATCGCTCGATTTTTTACGCATTGCACGAACTAGAGGAGGACATAATTCCAATTAAGTTAGATGGAATTACTAAAGAGCTATTACTTTATGGAGGGCGCATTGGATTCATTACAATTGGATTAAAACCTCACTGGGTTAAAAATGCGCAAGAATTAACAACTTTGAAAGCTGAAATCGATAATAAACTTTCTGGCTTACTTAGGACTACGATCTCAAACTCTAATCATTTTTATCAAAGTCTAACTCTTAAGCTCTTTGACGATATTGGAATGGATGGCTTGATACAAAAACGAGAAAAAGTTAAGCATCTCCTTAAAGAGAGATATGAGAAAATCAATGCTGAGTTTAGGAAAATAAAAAACGAAAACATATCGGTAGACTCAAACGCTGGGGGTTTCTTTATATTTGTTAATTTAAACCCAGAAGTAATCAAAGCGAATGACTTTGCGGATCATCTATTAAAAAAATATAAAGTTGGCGTAATTCCTATTGAAAAACAACATGATAACATTAATGGGATTAGAATCGCTTACTGCTCAATCGATTTAAGAAAGATTGCAGAGTTCGTAAGTAGAATTGATCACGCATTAAGAGATTTTTAATTTAACTCTGATATTTTCTATATATTACCCCATTTGCTTTTATTTGTTTTTGCAATAAATTAAAAAGCTTGAGTTTATATCTAATATAAAGATTTCTAAAAAAATTTCTATTTGAGGAATGTTTTATGAAACTATTTTTAGTTGAACAAGGTAACCTGAAAGAGATTTCAAAACCCATATTTTCTACAGGAGACGTTTACGTTCTTGACGATGGTAATACAATATATGTATGGATTGGGAGTAAATGTAGCGTAGATGAAAAGACAGCGGGAGCAGCTCAAGCCCGAACTTTAGACCAGCAAAGAGGTGGGGCAGCTAAAATTATTACGGTTGATGAAAAGCAAGAAACCCCCAATTTCATGAAAACTATTAATTCGATGGGCGCGATGAAGGTTGTTGAAAAGAATTACGCAAAGACACTGTTAAAAGATGTATCTACAGGAGATTGGGCGGGATTTGAAGAGTGGAGCAACATTCTTTACCGTGTTTCAGCCGAAGAATTTGAAGGTATTAATTCCATGAAAATGATTCAAGTTCCTTTTTCCAAAAACTCGTTAGATTCTGAAGATTGTTTCGTGGCTGATTTAGGTAATAAAGTATATATATGGCAAGGAGAAACTTGCAATGTTAAAGAAAAAGTCAAAGCTGGTCAATGGGCACGTAATATTGATTCAGAAAGAGCAGGAGCTCAAAATGAGCAAATCTTCGAAGAAGGAGACGACGCTGAATTTTTAGCAGCATTAGATCGTGGAAAAGATTATAAAGAATCAGATGCAGTTCAATTAAGAGCTGAATCCCCATTAGAACCTGAAACTGAAGCTGATAGAAAAGCTATGGGAATCCAACCTGAATTTAAATCAGAGGTAAGAGAGGAAATTGCTGATGAAGTTATAGCAGATATTGCTCACCTTAAGGAATCAAGTGCTTCAAGTGCAGGTCCAGGAATCCCCGGTTTTAAGGACGATTCAATCTTAACCATCGAAAAATCTGATGGCCGTAGAAGATGCCCTAAGTGTAATATCGAAGACAAACTTATGATCCACGAAAGTATTGATAAAAGCAATATTATATTAGATTACCCCCGCGTATACGGGAAAAAGTACAAGTGTGGCCAATGTGGTATCGAATGGAGGGAGAAATAACCCCCGAAATAAAAATTAAACAAATATTTTTTATCTTTTTTTAAAATAAAGCTAACACTAAAGATTATGATGATGACTTTATATCTCTCCGCATAATTTTAATTTTTTTCTTTAACTCGATTAGTTCCTTCTCTTTGTTATCAAGTGCAGACTCTAGTTTGAGTTTCTCGTCCTTAACATTTTGCATTTCCGTAAGAATCCGATCTTCAATTTGTTCAGATTCTTGTAGTTTATTTTTCAGATCATTACCAATTTCTCTTAACATTTTGATTTCTGCTATTTGCTCGTCGTTAAAATTTCTTAAATTCATTATTTCTAATTCAAATTTTCCAGTTATATTACCAGATTTTTCTTGAGATTCTTCCAATCGAGCTTGAATTTGGTTAATAAACTCTTCATTCGTTATGTTTTTTTGAGTTAATTTCTCAATTTCTAAAACCAAGTTTTTGATGCGTTCTTCCTTTTTTTCTATGTCTTTTTTTACAAGGCTAAAAGTTTCTAACTTCTGCTGTAAGTCTTTTATTGATTGGTTTGCTGCTTGTTGTGTGTTTTCAAGATCGAAAATTTCTTTCTCTTTTTCAGTGATTATCTCATCTTTTTTTTCAAGTAATATCTGTTGCTTCTCGAATTTTGATTTTTGGATTGTATCATTCTCTAAATATTGAATTTGTTCCATTAATTCTTTTATCTTGTTTTCTTTTTCATCCAATTTCTCAGTTATTCCTTTGTTCGTTTGTTGGTCTGATCTTAGCGTCTCTATGTCAGATGATACAGATCGAATTTTTTGAGTTTGATCTGTAACTATTTTATTTAATCTCTCAAGCTCTATAGATTGGTTCTGGATCACTTGATTTTTTTCTTGGTTCGAAGTTTTGAATTCTAAAACTATATGATTTTTATCCTCTAGCTGAGTTTTTAACGCTTCAATTTCCTTTTCTTTATTTTGAATTGATATACTAATATCTGAATCATTTACTTGAGTTTCATTTAAGAAATCAATTTTTGATTCGAGATCTTTTATTAACTCATCCTTTTGAACAATTGTGTGCAATAAATTATCAATTGCATCATTATTTTCTTTTGATAATTGAATGGTCTTTTCCTTCTTGTGTTGAAAAGAATCTATTATTGTTTTAAGACTTTCATTATCTTCTCTGAGATTAGCGATTTCTTCAGTTAGTTGTCTGTTCTGTTCTAGAAAGAGATTTAGTTGTTTTTTTAAAGATTCTACTTCAGAAACAGGGAGTCCTTCTTCTTCCTCTTTCTCTTCAATCCAACCAAGTGAACTTAATGCATCTACCATCGATGTGTCTTCTTCTTTTTGATCCCGCTGTTCTTGTGACATAATATTAAAAATAATAAATTAATAGTATTAAAAATTAATGGAGTAAAATTGAAAAGAAGAAGAAAACTCAGTATTCTTTGGTGAACACATATTTTCTATCTAAAAAGAATTTAGATACATAACCAATAGACAATGCGATGATAACGCTTACCTCTAAAGGTGCATTAAATACGTTGGTTAAGATAAATTGGATTCCAATATTTTCAATCGTAGTTAAAATCGCAAATCCAAAGTATTTGGAAAACTCTTCTGAAGTCTCTTTGATCTTTAGACTGGTTTTTTTGAAGACTAGGTACTTATCTAAGAAAAACTTAATGATATAAGTTATTCCGGTTGCTACGATAGAACCTATTAGTACAGGCATATTTATAGGGTTTGTAGAACAATATAGAACTTGAATAAAATCATTTCCTCCGAACACAGAACATAAATAGGGAGAAATAGCAAGTTGATTAATTTTTTGTATAATGTAATTTAAGAGGATCATACAAACTGCAAAAATAAAATAAAGAGTCATCTGTTTCTTAATAATGTTTTTTTCTGTCATTTTTAATCAGATGAACTTGGTTTTTGATGTAATTATTTTTGTATTCGATCTTTCCATGAATCGCTTTTAGGTGGTCTATCACTATCCTCTTGCTTACCATCATCAACATTATCTCGCGGGGGTCTATTAGAAATTGATCTTGTTAACTGGATATTACCCGACTGATATCCTGATCCCGGCGAAAGCATGCCTAAAATTTCTTTTGATGCCTTTTTTCGCTTGTCTTCTTTACCAGTTAGTTTCCTATAAAGTCTTTTAATTCCATAGAGGATAAGACTAAAGCTGAGAGAGAACAAGAAGTATACAGCAAACCAACCAGAACCGAATATCAGTATTGGAAACGGAAGCAAATTTTCTGCGTAAGCTGCGTAAATAGCGCCTATCAAAGCAAATATTCCTATAAAAATAAAACATCTTACGCATGAGGGGATCATCTGCTTTTTCATCATTAATTTCGTCAATGCGACTGATTCTTGTTGGAGTTCAAACATGTCTTGAGAATTCCCTGTAAGTCTAGCGGTTTTCATTCGTTCTTGTAGGTTTTTTGATTTTTCTCTTATTTCTTTTGCAGAGTCCATGTTTAAACCCATAATCCTATTGAGAATCTCGCCTAAACCAATCATTGCGAGAGTAATAAACATAATTTGGATAATAATTTCTTCGTTAGCCATAAAAATTTCACTACGAAGAGAAAAGTAAGATTAAAATTAAATTTTATTATCGTAATCAAGCAATTTCCAATTGGATTTGCATAGTTAAAACTGTAAGTATAATATTGAGTTACTTCAACATTTTTTTATGTGTCTTTGGATATAATGATTTCCTAATCACTTTAAATCCATCGTTATTTACAAAGCTTCTATGGATGTGTTTTTAAAAAAACATTTTAGTCGTTCTGATTTAAGCTTCCGTTCCACAATTTCTACAAATATACCGTTTTGCGAAAATTTTCATTCCACCTTGTTGAAATAATATTTGAGATTTATCTTCTTCTGTGTTGAAAGCTATTCCTCCACATGCAGGACAAACTCTTCTTCCTTCAACGGGTGGATTTATTTTCGCTTTTTCCTCTTCCTCCTCTTTTTCAACTACAGCAGACGGTTTAACATATACTTCTTTTTTTTGAGCAATTGAAGGCTTCGAATCGGTTTCAAATCCTTTAGCACCAAGTAGTCTATCAAGTTTTTCATCTATTTTTTTGAGCAAGCTTAAAACATTTTCTTCAAACTCAGGCATTTTAATTTCTCCTTTTTCTTCTCTTTATTGAACTATAATTTTTATTAAATGATCTAAGGCTGATCTTAAATATTTATGTTAAAAACTGAAAAGGTCAATTTATTAAAGTTGTTTAGAATTAGTACTTTAATCTTATGAGCTAGCTTACTATTGGGGCTTTTAATTTTCTCGCTTTTTTTTGTTCACCGGTTAATCTGAAATGTTTTTCGTTGTAGTAGGATTTAATGCCGACTATTATAAGAAATATTGATAATCCTAACCAACCTATCCAAAATCCTAGTCCTAGCACATAGAAAATTGAAAAATTTTTAATACCCTCCGTTATAGAGACGAAAATAATGCAAAATATCGAGACTAATGATATAACGGTTCCTGAAATTATATCGAAATAAAATGATATTCTTTCGTTTTTTACACTATTTCGATGTGGCAAAATATAATACTCGTAAAACTTTATTTAATCTAATTATTGGGTAAATATTACTTTGATTACCTTAGAATACCAATAAAAATTTAAGGAAAAGAAAAACAATTAAATAAGCAGATAAATTTTAAAGTTGAAAGAATTAAAATAGAGTTTGAAAAATCTCACTTTCCTCTTCTATATCCTTGTATTGACTCAAAATAATCGAGTACGGACTCTTTTATTTCGATGGCAGGAAATATCAGTCTTGATTTATTTACATAATTCATCGCATCACTCCAACTCCATTTTGGATTATTCTTTAATAACCAAGCTACAATAATCCCTCCACTTCTGGAAATACCCATTGCGCAATGAACTAAAACCTTTCCATGTTCAATGTTATTATCTATAAATTCTAAAATCTCAGAAATGTAGCTATGCGGAGGGTACCAGTCGTCGGGGAATCCTTTAAAAAGGTAATTAAATCCTTGATCTGTAGGATCATAGTAATTTTCTTCCATTAAATTCACAATAGCAGTAATACCTATGTCTTTAAATTTTTCAAAGTTTAACCTTGGCCAATATGCACCGATATATAAATTTTCATGCACCTTATAGATTTGATCCAGTTCTACCATGTGTCTTATAACATTTTATAAATCATAAATTTTCCTAATTGTATTTATGAATTTTAAGCAGGTAGGAGTTTAAGTTTATTAGGTGATTTAAATTTATTTAAAGCGTTGCCAAAAAGCGTTCCAATTCTCACTCTTTATTTTCTGACAGGATTTTTCACCGTTAGATTTTGCTTTCTGATTTTATATCACTACTATTTAATAATAATACGAGCTATTACCTTAATTTATTTAAGTAGATTGATGTTATTAATTTTCCTTAATAAACCTATTCGTGGTTCATAAAGCACTTTCTAATGCACATACGACTTTTTTTTCATATAGAATAGTGCCAAGAATTTAATGAAAAATAAAAAATGAGGTTTTTACCCAAATAAATAAAGTCTTATTAGTAAATATACAATTATACTGATAAGTACTAGGTAAGAAATTAAGACCATTCCATAAATGGGTTTTTTTATATCATCACCTGACATGGTTTTAAATCCAGTTCTGCTAAGGAAAGACTTAATTTGAAGATCTAAATCCTTTTGGTTTTTAACCGCATACTTTTCCAGATCTTGCTTAATAATGAAGTGCTGACTATAAGGAAAGATAACTGCGTTTACTGGCTTAACAGGATCAATAATATTACCCAGATAGGAGTTTGCCTTGAGTGAAATGTGTTCTAGAGGTATGTTTACCGCTTCTTTCACCATATCTGGGTCAAAAAGCAGGCTGAAAGGCTCTGAAAAATCATTTTTTAGCTCGCCTCCATAATCGACAATAAGATTTCCTTCAATCCAGAGAGATTCTTCCAATTCCCTTGAATCACCTTTTTCTAAGTCAACCGATACAATGAATTCTTTATTATTGGTGTGATTCTTAATATCAACCAGTAACTCCCCAAAGTATGTGGTTGTAAACACGGCTGGATCACAAGTGTAACCACAAAATCCATTCTTTGGGTCATAGCTGTTAGTATTCGTTTCATAATCACAAATGATCCAAGATAACAACCCAGTTTCTTTGTTGCGAGCAATAATATAAAACTCGATTCGCATGCCTATAAATCCTGATGTTCGAGCGGTAAATACGCTTGCAATTGCCATGGGAAACTTTGCATCGTTCTTGAAGATTGAGGCTTCTGCTAGTTCATATCCATCGGGGAGCATCTCTTGCGCTGCTGAAGTATTTTTTATCTTAAAAGATAGAAATAAACAATAGGGATCTACTATGAATCCCATATAAGGAATTCTTTTCTTGCCGCTCTGCGTAAATTTATGTTGTGTTTTTTTAGGAAGAGATTTACTGAAACTGCTCAAAAAGCTAATGGCAGTCACATCTTTAGGCTTTACAAGAGATTCTGTCTTTTTTGAAAAATTCCTGTATTCTTCATGTGCCATTTACATAAACCTTGGTTTTTTTTTTCAAATCCATCTTCATAGATTAATTATCAATAAAATAAGTAGGGAAATAATGATTACCATAAATAAAGATATTCCCATTAAAAACATTATCTTTATATTTCTTGTTGAAAAAGTTTTTATTTCTTTCATATCCGCAATTTTGTTATAATTCTCGATCATGTCATTGATATCTTTGATATAGGTGCGACGGCCGGGACTGTCGGCAATATAGTGCTGAGCGAAGGGGAAACATAATACCTTGCATAGTTCCGGCTCTGCTAAATCTGGGAAAAGTGTATTAAACTTTAAGTGAATATCCTCAATAGGAATTTCTAAAGCTTTTTCAACTTCAGCGGGATCAAATATTACGGCAAATGGATCATAGCTATTATCTGAAAATTTTTTAATGTGACCGATAGATGTATTTCCTATTACCCAAAGGGGTTGATCAAGGCTGCGTATTTTTCCATTGGTAATATTACCCGTTAAAATTATCTGTCGGTTAGTTGTGTCTTCTTTGAAATCCAGTAGTAGATCTCCCTTTGAGCTAGTCGTATATATAGCGTTTTTACAGTTTCTATCTGTAACTCCTAATGAAGGGATATAAATTATTGTATTGCTCAGAATATCGATAAAAATCCAGGATATAAGACCGGTTTCTTTATCTTCCGCAACGAGATATGATTCTAGCCTAGAACCCCAAAAAGTACTTGCCCGGGTATTGAAAACTCCCATTCCCAAATAGTGTTCTGGTTCTTCATCAGAAAAAATTCTGGTCTTTTTCAACTCATAGCGTTCCGGCAGTAATGATTTTGCTTTTTCGATATTTTTAAGCTTAAAGAATAAAAACAGACTATAAGGTTCAATTACAAAACCCATGTAGGGAGTCTTTTTTGAAGTCTTAATTAAAAGCTTTTTAAAAAGGGAGCGAGGCAAAAGCCGTTTGAATGTTTGGAAGAAATACAAAAAGCTAACTTCCTTTGGATCAATTAAGCTTTCCACATTTCTGATAAATTTTTCATCATCTAAAATTTTCATATTTTTTAATACCTTCCAAAATAGAAATAATTTGTTAATTAAATTTTATTTTTCATAATTTTTTGGGCAGCAAGCAAGCCGGTAAGAATTGCGATGGGAATTCCAGCAGGACTATAAGCCCATTGACCTCCCTGCAATACTTTTGGAATTGGTGTTTTAACAGAACTATATATCTTAAGAAGTCTATTTACTACAGGAACTGGTTTTTCATATGACCAACCCACAATTGCTCCTTCAGAGCTACCTACCCTATTTAAAATTGATAAAGGGGTTAAAGAGAAACGGAAGAGAATTTTTTCCTCGATTTTCGGGTAGATGGAACTCGAAAGAGTCTCTAAAATACGGTTTTCAACCTCTGTTTTAAATTCCTCGTACCAAGAAGCTTCCTGGACCTTTTTAAATAAATCAAATTCGAAAAGCATGCTAATTATCAAGCCAGTTTTTCCTTTTGGAGCTAGAGAAGGATCTCGAAGCACAGGAATTGAAATTTCGTAAGTATTCAATTTGCAAAACTTATCTAACCAGTGTAGAATTTCTTCTTTTGGCGTATTTTCAAAATTTTCGATAAATGATTTTAGTATCGAACGATTAAGTTCTCCAAGACCTTTTTTAGATGGAGTGTAAAAGAAGTGTCCGTGTGAAATAGATTTATATTTTTCTAATGGTTCATCAACTCCGATGAACAAACTAAATACCGAATCTCCACCACGATGGGAAATAAATTTTTCTTTTTGATCTTTAATTTTACGAGAAATTTTATCATCCAAATTGTCTGTATTAAGTCTCTTGTATAACGTCTTTAGATCTGCGCACCAAATGAGATAATCATACGGATATAAATTGCCATTGATATCGATTATTTGATTCATTGAAGGAATAATTTTGGAGATTTCTGTTTCAGTTTGGATTTTCCCTCCCCATTCGATAATCTTTTGTTCAATAGCTCTAGGTATTTGACCTGTACCACCCTTTGGGTAAATGTAGTCAAGATAAACGTAAAAATAGCCCATAGCAAAAGATGTAGGAGTATTTTTAAAAAAATGTTGGTCAATTATATCAGTAAGAGGTCGGTATGACGACATTTTTTCCAAAAATTCTTCAACGGGTTCATCTAGACGATTCATACGCCGGACAGTTAACAAGAATTTTCCCAAATATGGAAGTAGTTCTTTAAATAGAAATTTTCTATCTTTCTTGAGATCTTTTAAAAGGGGGTTGTCAATCCCATATAAAACGGCCATATCTTTCATTATTTTTTCCATAAATGAAACAATTCTGTGGATATCTTCTATCTTTTCAGGATACAATTTTTCTAGCAAGTTCTTATAGTCATCCAAACTTTCTTCCGAACGGATATTAATAACATCGCTTTCAATCCCAACAGAGATAGGACTGTTAATAATCTCCAGTTTAATTCCTAGATCATTTAAAAAAGGTCTAACAATACCAGAATTTTCAATCGATCTTGCAGCTGTATCGAAGAAAAACCCATCTCTTTCAATTGTATTAACTAAACCTCCAATTTCTTTATTTTTTTCAATTAAAAGGACATCATACTTTGCCCTAGACAAATAGGCAGCAGCGGTTAAACCTGCCATGCCTGCCCCGACTATAATAATTTTTTTATCTGGTTCATTCATTCAAGACCACCTAATTTGATACTTAAACTCCAGAGCTCTTTTGCGACCTCCCTATCCAATGCAGGAGGTGCAGGTTTTTCTTCTGACGTAAGGCGGAAAAATTTACCGCTCACTCCATTAATTTCCTTTGACACACCGAGATAGTATAAAGCTTTAGCGGATATCTCAGGTGATTTTGCCGCTCGATCAATAAAAAGATGTTTAAAAAATCGATAAATTGGGCCGTTGTTTTGTCCCATGTTTGTTTTTACACTCCCAGGATGCATTGCATTTATTGATAATCCGCTATCTTTGAAATAATCGTCAAATGAAATCATTGAAAGAAGTTGAGCTGTTTTTGCTTTCCCGTAACTACGCAAACCGGAATAGTGATGCTTCTCCCACTCAAGATCATCTAACCTCAATCCAAGAATAGCAAAGCGGTGACCTTCTGAATTTACAAATATAATTCTTGTATTATCTTGAGCTTTTGGTTTATCCTTTAATATATAATTCAGAATAAATGACCCAAGATAATCTACTTGAAAGCAAAGTTCAAAATTATCTTCAGTAAACACCTTTTTTGTAGAATAAACACCGGCGTTATGGATTAATACATCAATTCTTATATCCGAATCTAAAAGTTCATACCCTAGTTTCTGTAAGTCAGAAATGCGGGTAAAATCCGCAATTTTATATTCACATTCTACATCAAAATCTTGACGAATTTCCTTGCAAACGGAAATTGATTTTTCTTCATTTCGATTTATCAGTAAAAGATTAGCTCTATGTAAAGCATATTTTCTTGCAGTACAATAACCAATTCCAGAAGTTGCGCCCGTGATAACTACTAATCTCTCCTTAAAGTCGTCATCACATTCTTTAATCTCTGCTTTTTTATTCCTCCGCATTGCCCGCATTTGGGATATATATCCCCAATTTATATATTGTTTCCAATATTTGTTCACGCGAATCACCCGAATCTTTTCTTCATAAACTTCCGATATCTATTTGCAAGAAATGGTATGTTATCGAAAATATCGCCCCAGAGATCGTAGTAATCCCTTTGTTCAATGATTTTACCATCTTCATTTAAAGTTATTCTGCTTGCTCCGAATAACATCGAGTTAGGATACCTCTTAAAACTTAATGACATTTCCCATTCAAAGAAAATTATATTTCCTTCAAACAGAATGTGGACAATTTTCATTTTCAAATCTTGAGATCGCTCAGTTAATCGTTCGGTCATTGGTTTAAATTCTTTCATACCCCGGATTTCTTGAATAGTATCACGAAAATAAATATTATCATCATAGTATGGGAGAATATGTGACCAGTCAGGCTTAACTTCGGTATTGTAAATGGTAGTCCAAAGTTTTACAAATTTTTCCTTACTTTCAATTCTAAAGCTCATAAAATTTTCACATAACTTAATATTTAAGAATTTAACTCTAAATTAAAAAAGAATTGCTAATTTATATAGAATTTATTAATAAATCATAATATCGGATTTTTTAGATTCAAATCAGAAAAGAGTTTGACATTTCCCTTTTTTGATTTGTTGAACCTAGTATTAAAGAGATCAGCGAGACTTAGAATTTTTCAAATGATGAACATTTACATAAGATTGTGTGTCGATTCAAACCGATAAAAATCAGCTGCGAATACGAACATGAATGGGATACTACTCCAGGGGCTATGTACCAAGGACGTTGGTGTACAATATGTGCAAAAAAAAATCCTAATAAAAAACGAAAAGAAGCCGCTGAACAAGAATTTCTCAAAATGCTCCAGACTCTCAAGTACTCGCTCCTCTCTAACTACGAAAATAACACGAAACAAGTCCAGATCACATGCAACAACACCCAGACATTTAACATAACGCCCAAATCCTTTAAAAGATTAGTAAACCAAAAAATTGAGCCTTTTAGGAAATGCAGAAAAAAAAAAGTTTGAGATTTTTAATTTTCCTTTAAATAGTTTAACTTTAAGTTTAGTAATAAAATACGAATTTATCAGGGCACATGAAAAAATGGGACGAAGATCTTGGTTTCATAAAATATATTGCAAAAACGATTATGACAAACTAGTCGAATTTTTTGAAAGTGGCGACAGAATATTTATCGTAGGCTTCGCAGTTCTCAATGGAAAAGTGTTTTTACACAAGATGTTAGGAGGTTTTTGCGATGAAGAAGGCAAAAAAACACTTACGGTTTTAACCAGTTCTGATGGGAGTTTGGTAATAGAAGAGATGACTTCCAAGGAGGTTATTGAAGATTGGAATGCTATAATTTTGTTAGACAATATTAGCCCGTAAATACTATCTCCGTTTACAATATTCTCCTCTCTTTGACTGATAACCATGAATTATGTCTGCCATGTAAACTCCTTTATAACCATAGAGATCATAAAAGATAGTTAGAATATTTAATTTTTAGCCAAGTTTCGACTAGCTATTATATTTAATTCTAATCCAAGGATGTTTTCTATTAAAATATCACCCATTTCAATTGGGGCACTTACTTGGGTTTTCGCAATCTCTATTAAAGCCTCATCCAATTTATCTTTAAGAATTGGTTTATCAGATCTCACAGGAATCAAAGGTAAAAGTCCACTTTCAACTCTAATGGTAGTTGTAAGGATCCTTTTGGGTTCATAAAATTCCTGTTCTGCGTATTCCAATCCTCTTTTACAGGTATATCCTTCAAATACTATATCAGAACCCTTTGAAACTGCTTGTATTTGGCAACCGGTAGGACACACTATGCACCTTATTACTTTTACTACGCTCACACTGCTTTCACTCATTTCTCTCTCCTCCTCCGATAATTAGTCCTCCTCTATTAATACTTCTAGTCGAGGAATAACTTCTATTGTTATAGATTTACTATCTGGATTCACTTTTATTTCTTCCAAGTTTAAATCCAATTCAATCATCTCACTCGGGATTACATATATCTTTTTTTTACTATAAATTATATTATTATTTTCGTCTTTCAATTGTATCACTACTCTTCTATCTGGATATTTAACTCTAAAAGTAAAATAGATATTTTTTGATAGTTCATCTTTATTTATTACATCTGGCTTTACATAATTTACATTTTCCCCAGAGATGCACTTAAATGTTTTTTCCTTCTTCAGTTCTTTACCGTATCTCGTATTAATATATTCTACTGCGTTCTTACCAGCTCTTTTAGCTTCAACAGTAACCATATCCACTAAATCGTGAACTTGTAAAACATTCCCACAAGCAAATATTCCATCTATAGTAGTCTCTAAATTTTCGTCAACAAGCGGACCTCCATTTTGCGATAATTCCGCTCCAGCTTCTAGTGTTAGTTCGTTTTCAGGAATTAATCCTACAGATAATAGAAGCGTGTCGCACTCAATAAATTGATCTGAACCGATTATCCGATCAAAATTTCTACCTACTTTAGAGATGGTTACTCCTTTTATTCTTTCTCTACCATGAATTTTAGTAACTGTATAATTAGTGATAAGGGGGATATCGTAATCTTCCAAACATTGGACTTGATTTCGAAGTAAACCGCTAACATATGGTTGTATTTCAACAACAGCCTTTACTTTACAGCCCTCCCATGTTAATCTACGAGCCATTATCATTCCAATATCTCCACTTCCAAGGATTACATAGGTATTTCCCGGTAGATACCCTTCAATATTAACGAATCTTTGAGCTTGTCCGGCTGTATAGATGCCTGCAGGGCGAAAACCAGGTATATTTATAGCGCCTCTAGTTCTTTCGCGGCAACCCATAGCTAAAATAATCGCTTTTGCTTCTACTTCAATTAGACCTTCGTTTCTATTAACAGCATAGACGAATTTTTCTTTTGTAATTTCGATTACCATAGAATCCAATAAAAAGGGGATTTTTAATTCTAATACTTGGTTTATGAATCTTTGAGCATATTCAGGGCCAGTTAATTCTTCTTCAAATTCTTTTAATCCAAATCCATTGTGAATGCATTGTAATGTTATCCCACCTAATTCTTTATCCCTTTCAATGATTAAAACTCCAAGATTAGCCTTTTTTACTTCAATAGCTGCTGCTAATCCAGCAGCTCCGGCACCAATAACAACTACATCAGATTTGTATTTTTTCACTCTTTTTTACCTCCTTCTATACTTCGAAGAACAATTTCTTTTGTTTTCGCTACAAGTAAATTAGTTTCTTCGCCCATTTTCACTACATCTTCATAGGGAATATTCAATTCTCTTGAAAGAATCTCTATTAGTCTTGGTTTACAAAAACCCCCCTGACATCTTCCCATTCCAGGTCGGCATCTAAATTTTATCCCATCTAATGTTGTCGCTCCAACGGGAGAACGGATAGCGTTTAATATTTCTTTTTCTGGAATCGTCTCACATCGACAGATAATTCTTCCCCAAGCAGGATCTTCTTTTATTTTATTATCTAATTCTACTTTACTGAGATTTTTGAATCGCTCTGGTTTCGCTCGAATCGGATTATAATCCTCTTTAACCGTCATATTTGCACCTAGCAGTTCTAAAAATTCAGTAACTCGCTCTGCAATTGCATAACATGAAGTTAATCCAGGAGATAAAATACCAACTACATTAATAAATCCATAAACATCTGTGTTATCAATAATAAAATCGTATGAATCTGGAACTGCCCTTAAACCTGCAAAATTCCTAATAGAAGCTCTCAAAGGTAGATTTGGTACCAAAGTTCTTCCACCTTCTAAAATTTCTTTTAGACCAGCTTCTGTTGTTGATATATCTTTCTTATCGCTAATATTTTGCGCGTTAGGTCCAACAAAAGTATTTCCACTTACGGTTGGACAAACTAAAATACCTTTAGAGATCTTTGTTGGTGTTGGAAATAATATTTTATTTAAATGCATAGCGTTTCTATCAAAGAGAATATATTCGCCTTTTCTTGGCATGATATTGAAATAGTCTAAACCAACCATTTTTGATATCTTCTCCCCATAAACTCCCGCTGCGTTAATTACATTACTTGCTTTATATTCTTTATCCTTAGTTTTAATTACGAAAGTGTAATTCTGGTGTTTTATTCTTTTTACTTTTTGATTTCGAAAGAATTTTACGCCATTCGTAGCAGCATTCTCAGCTAACGCGAAAGTCATTTCATAGGGGCTTACAATTCCAGCAGTTGGGGCGTGTAACACACCTACAACATCGTTAGTTATATTTGGTTCCATATATTTTATTTTTTCCTTGTCTAAGATTACTTCTAATCCCGGAACCCCATCTTGGGTACCTTGTCTCCTCTGTTCTTCTAAGTTTTTAATTTGGTTGTCTTCTAAGGCGATTACAAATGAACCAATTCTCTGAAAAGGAAAATTCAATTCTTCAAAAGCTTGAGTATATAATTTGTTTCCTTGAATGCATAAATCTCGCTTTAGATATTCTCTTGGGGAAGCAAAACCTGCGTGAATAACACCAGAATTTGCTTTAGTAGTACCTGATGATATATCGGCTTCTTTTTCCAGTAAAGCTATCTTTAGATCGTATTTTGAAAGATTTCGTGCGATGCAACAACCAGTTACCCCACCACCTATAATAATTACATCGTAGATCAAAGTGTATACCTCGTTAATTTTAAGGAGTAATTAAAAAGTATATGTAATAAAACATCTTATCTCTTTAAAATTTATTTGGAAGGTACATATTTTCTAAATGATAATGTTCATTAATAGAAAAAAATGCGTTAAAGCCCTCTATTTCCAATTTTAAAGTTAGATTAAAAAGAACCACAAAATGTTGAATAATAATGCGATAATGATGAGAGCGATAGTCACGGGGTTAATCAAAGTGCTCCTTAAAGCTTTTGCGTATTTTACCTCTAGATCTCCCTTCATGAGTGTTTTAAATGTAGTATATCTAGGAGTGTTTTCTTCTTTAAGGTGATAAGATCCTAAGAACCTAGGATTATTCAAATTTTTTAATTGTTTGTTATAATCACTGGAAGGAAATAAGCGTAATTTATTACTATTTAGAACATCCTCGTAATCTTTTATAAAGTGAGCCTTTTTTGGTTCTTTTTCAATACTTTTATTCTTATCGTCCATTAGATTGTTAACCAATTTTATTGTTTCATTATTCTTATATAATTTCATTCTTAAATTTTTTACGGTTATTTTCAATAATAGTCAATTATGTTTTAATAATTTAATTTAACTTTACGGGATGCTATTTCTCTAAAAATTGCTCAATATAATCCCCAAAATCAGAAAAAATCTCTACATTATTATCCCAATTTATTAAAGTTTCAGTATATAATTCAAAAAATTGGTCAGAGATTACCAAAAGATCATCAATTACTTTCTTTTCTTTGGTTTTATTTGAAGAACTTCCTATGAAAAGAAATGTTCTTCGCTTTATTACCACGAAGCGAAGGTCAGACATTTCAAAATTCGAAATTCCGCCGTCTGTCAACTTTTCAGCGAATTTATTTAAAGCACTCATCAGAGCACCAAAGAGTTGTGGATTTAGCTTTTGATCTGATACTTTTGAGTATAATACAATTCCATTGTCTGTTAAAACCCAAAAATCTATTAGTGTCCTAGGCAATTGTACCACATATTGTTAAATTTTATCATCCCGTCATTAATTTAAATGAACGGTTCAAATATTTAAAAAATCTTTTTTGGTTAATTATACTAATTGTAATAAAGGTAAATTACTAAAAAAAATAAAAATTTGTGTTTTACCTCCTAATTAAAAAATACTTTTAGAAAGGAGTTTAATAATTTATGAAATGGGAAACATTGATAACCCAAATGACAGGTGTGAAATTCCCATTAATAATGGGTGCCTTTGCAGCAATAGGGAGAGCAGAATTTGCAAGTGCTTTTTCTAACGCTGGAGGATTAGGTATTATTACTGCTATTAATTATCCTAAAATCGAATCCTTCCAAAGCGAAATTGAAAATATGATGAAATTGACGGATAAACCTTTTGGAGTTAATTTCACTATTACACCACCATATCTCCTAAAAAAGCGGAGGGGAAGAACTGAAGAATCCTATGATGATTTCTTAAATTTAGCAATTGATATGGGAGTAAATATATTTACTACTTCTGCATACCAAGCTCCAGGATTAGGAAATAAAATAAAAGACGCAGGTTGTTACTGGTTTCATAAGTGTGTTACTATAAAACACGCAATAGCCGCTCAAAAGATAGGAGCTGACGCTATTACACTTGTTGGTCTAGAGGGTACAGGTTTTAAGAATCCAACTCAAAATACGACACTTGTAAATATTACGATGGCTCGAAGGTTGCTCAATCTACCGATTATTGCTGCTGGAGGTATAGGAGATGCTAGGGGCTTTCTTGGAGCATTAGCTATGGGAGCAGATGCTGTGTGCTTAGGAAGTTCAATTATCGCTACATTAGAGAGTCCTGCTTCAGAAAATTGGAAACAACAGATATTAAATCAAGATATATTCGATGAAAAATATTATAAAAAGATATTCCATTTGGAATTAAAAGATTCTCCAATAGCGTCAATGGCAATTGGTCATATAAAAGAAATTTTACCAATAAAAGTGTTTATCGATAATATGATTAACGAAACGGAGCATACCCTAAAAAGTTGGGGTTTTAGAGGTACCACATTTAACACTTTATAAAATTTATAGAAATGAATACAAAAAGATTACGCATTTTGTAATAGATATTTAAAATATAAACTTACGCTTAGTATTAATGAAATTAGACTACGGAAAAAATGGAATTGAATTAGAGATTGATCCTAATTGGAACACGAAGATTATTGAACCTGTAGAGCAGTTTCCAATTAAAAATCCAATTAAAGCTATCAGGGATGCTATTAAAAATCCTGTGGGAAATCTCTCCTTAAAGGCTATAATAAAAAATGGAAAAAAAATCGAATCTGTATGTATTGTCGTTTCAGATGCAACGCGACCAGTTCCAACACATCTGATTCTAGAGGGACTTTTGAAAGAATTAAATGATTACGGGATTAAAGAAAAATATATAACAGTTTTAATTGCTACGGGATTGCATCGTCCATCCCGTAAAGAGGAACTAAATAGAATTTTAGGTGTTTTTTCAATAAGTGATGTTAAAATTATTAGCCATATTGCAGCCGATAAGAAATCTCTCGTATCAGTATATAATAGCGATCATCAGGATCCTATTTATATCAATAGGTACTATTATGAAAGCGATCTAAAAATTTTAACTGGATATGTTGAACCTCACTTTTTCTTCGGTTTTTCAGGGGGATATAAATCCATTATTCCTGGTTTAGCAGGTACTGAAACTATACTAGCAAATCACTCCGCTGAAAATATAGCTTCTCCTTATGCTCGATTTGGAATCTATGAAAATAATCCTCTACCTGAACATTCATCTATACATGCAAAAATAGTAGGTGTAGATTTCACTATTAATGTATGTATTAATAAAAATCATGAAATCACCCAATTAGCTGCTGGTGATTTAGAACAGGTTCATAAAAAATTAATAGATTATCAAAACAAACTTGTTTTCAAAGAAATTCAAGAACCGTTCGATATCGTGGTTTGCGGGAATGGAGGTTATCCTTTAGATCTCAACCTGTATCAAGCTGTAAAAAGTATGGCAATAGGAGAAATGGGTGTAAAGCGAGGAGGTACTATAATTTCTGTAAATGAGTGCAGCGAAGGAGTTGGCGTAGGACAGGATAAGTTTAAAGAATTAATCTTTTCTAAAAAACATCCAGAAGAAATCTATAGCAAAATTCTAAAAAAAGAAATAATTGTACCTGATCAATGGGAAATTCAAGTATTAACCCGAATATTAATGAAGTCAGAAATATATCTTGTGTCTAGTATGAAAGAGGAAGAAATCGGAAATATTGGTTTAAAATATGCTGACACTATAGAAAATGCAATAAAAAATGCTATAATTAAACATGGAAGAGACGCACACATACTTATTTTGCCTAATGGGCCACAAATTCTTCCGTTAATAAACATATAATTTAAATCAGTGAATTAGTAATTGTATATAAGAATTGTCGATTGAAATGGATTCTACAAACGCAATCATTTATCTTGATATAGATAAAAATACTCCAAAGATTAAATTTTGGTATCCTTATAATCTACCAGAAAAATACCGAAGAGATATCGTTGAGGAGTGTATTTCGATTATAGCTGGGGATCCAACTTTCATTCCGGAAGTTCTCTTAATTTTTCCTATTTCACCTTTAAAAATAAAAGTTCTAATTAAATATTTTAAAAGAGAAGATCCTACTAATAGAGAAGGAATTTCAAAGTCTGCGATAGTCTTTTTATTTGCTGAAGAAAATGATCAGATATATTACCGATATATGAGTTATATCGATTCATATTTTAGTGAAACTATTAGCACTATGCTCACCCTAGAGAAAAATGAGACTTTAGACGAATTAATATACGAAGAAATTGTGAAGTTGCATATGATTTTATGCAATTTAACAGAATATTTATCTTCTAAAAGCCAGTATGTACCAAAAAAAGAAGAACCATCTCGAAAAATCTTTGATGATAATCAGGGAGAAAAAAGTAAATTTAAAGTTGTAGTCCTAGGAGACCCGAAGGTAGGCAAGACATCTATAATTCTAAGATTTACTGATAATGTATTTCTTAGGGCATACATTCCAACGATGGGTCTAAACATTACCCAAAAAATCTTTGATGTTGATAATAAGATTGTAGAATTAGTATTGTGGGATATTGGAGGTCAAACCAAATTTGAACGCATAAGAAAGAAATTTTATGAGGGCGCGAGCATCCTACTATTAATTTTTGATTTAACGAATCCAATGTCTTTTGCTAATGTTCCAAAATGGTATCAAGATATAAAAAATTACATGAAAAATAATATAGCACTAAAGGGTTATCTTATTGGTAATAAGAATGATTTAGCTAAAAAAAGAATTGTAAGTGAGATTGATGCGATCAGGCTCTCATACTCTTTAGACCTTGAATACATTGAAATCTCTGCTTTAACTGGCTATAATATAGAGATAGCTTTCCATAAAATAGCAAGAAAATTACTATTTTTTAATAAAATTGAGGAATAAATTTGTAGAGAATTTGGTGATTAATCCATACAAGTAGGCGATAAAATTATCCAATAGTCTAATTTGTGATAATATCATATAAGAGATCTCTAATAATTGCGCAACAGCAAAATCCTAAAACATAAACTTATGAAAAATAATCTGACTTTTTCCCATTATATGCCCGCAAACCTCGTGAAAATTATGTTCTGGGACATATCACAACCTCAGACAAAAACATTTTTAAATAGTGGCGTTACATTACTTACATTAATATAATATTAATAAGATTATTTGTAGTAATATTCTCAAAAAACTTATAAATCAAAAGGATCATAAATAAGTGCGAAAATTTACGTTTATAATATTGAATAATCATTAGTAAACAAATTTGTAACGAAAAAAGTGAAAATATATGTCATACAGAGACCGCCTAAGATCAGCGAAAGTTAGTTCACATGAGGAAAGCCCGGTTGGAGATTGCTGTGCAGATCCTGCTATCGAGTCAAAAGATGGCGATATTGTCTGTTTAAACTGTGGAATGATTCAGAGTAGAAATATGGTTGGGAATGAAAGGAGAGCATACACCGTAGAGGAAGTTAACAAACGAAGACGAACCGAACCTCGATGGCGAGAATTTGGACCTAGAACTATGTTACCAAATTCCAAGATTGATTCAAAGGGTCGATTAATTAACGCAAAAGGAAAGACTCTATTCTCTCGACTCTCTAAAATTCAGAATTCCTTAATTTCCAGTATAGAAAGAAACTTTTGGGAAGCAAAACCAAAATTAAAGATGCTTACATCGAAGCTAAATATTCCAGAATATATTAAAGAAACTGCCTGGAAAATTTATAGCGTTGTAG
Organism: uncultured archaeon; assembly: GCA_964508365.1. Classification (GTDB taxonomy): domain Archaea; phylum Asgardarchaeota; class Lokiarchaeia; order Sigyniarchaeales; family SOKP01; genus SOKP01. The sequence continues at coordinate 28,037 of CAZDTP010000021.1, read as the reverse complement.
CTCGGAAGAAATTAACTATGGGTCGATCAATCGATGGTTTTATTGCGGCTTCACTTTATGCTGCAATCAGAGTTCATGAGTTTCCACGTTTACTGGAAGAAGTGTGCGACGCATCAATGACTCCACGAAGAACCGTCCACAGAAGCTTAGGGATGATTGTAAAGGAAGTATTACCCGAGTTAAATTTACGATATAAACCAATCACGGCAGAGCAGTTAGTATTTCGATTTGGAAACGATTTAGGTTTACCGATGGAAGTACAGAAAAAAGCAATAGACATGCTCGCAGATGCTTCAAAAAACGGACTATTAAGAACAGGGAAAGACCCAAAGGGCTTAGCAGCAAGTGTAATTTATATGGCGGCCAAATCAAGTAACTGCCGAAAAACACAAGCAGAAGTCTCAGAAGTGGCCAAAGTAACTGAAGTCACATTACGATCCCGATCTAAGCAAATTAGAATGAAATTAGTTTAATCAGTTTAGAACTAGCTTATACAGAATTTTTTTATTATTTTTTTTAATTTTTTTTTATCTTTGAAAGTCATCTAGATTGAAACATTTGATAAAAATTGTTATATATTGAAAGTTTATCTTATCTATAGGAATGTCTTATATCGAGAAAAAATATAACAATAAAATTACGGAAATTTTTAACGATCTTTCTGCAATAGAGCAAGATATCCTTCGACTTTTTGCCTTTAAATCAATTGAATATTCAGATAAAGTAGCTAAGTTATGTGCTCTTTGTACGAAAAATATTAACCTAATTTTGAAGAAATATTATCCTGAAATCAAACAAATTAACGATAAGTTAAAGATTAAACCAAGGTTAAAATTTTATTACGATTTAATTGACAAGTTGACTCATTATATAAGATGTGTTGAGGAGTTTCAAAAACTAGACGATCAATATTACGAAGCTGTTATAGATTTCATCGAGGAGAAAGAAAATTTAATATCAGGTAAATACAAGGAGATAAGTAAAAATGAATTAACTGTTTTTTACGATAAAAAAACGCGTGAAGAATTAGAAAAGGTACTGTCAGAAAAAATCGAATTGGGGAGTAAACAATTTTTTACTTTCGGCTCTTTAGAAGAAGAAATTAAAAAGATCGCAAGAATTGCTGGTGCGGACTCGGTGTCGATAATTGACAACAAAGAAATAATAAGAAGGTCGGAATTCATCAACAATCCAAAAGCAATTATTCAATATTCAGTCTTTTCATTAGATGAAGAATTGTTAAAAAACATTGGGAGAGAATTAAAAGAATATCTCATTTCCAAGGGTTATGAAGCGATAATCTTCCTTCTTGAAATCTCTGATTATTCAACTGATCGAGATTATTTATCAGGTTCGGTTATTACGAATGCAAAATTAAATCCTGATTACTGATTTTTTTAAAAAAAAATTAATTAAAAGTTTGGACAAATAAAGAAAACTCCTTGATTGAATCTGATGTGCTGTCCCCTTTAAACACAACTTCAATAGAATGCGTTCCTGAAGCCATAGTAGTGTTATAGTGTTGCAGAGACACAGACATTCGTAAGCCTCCTGGAGTACCAGTATTATATCTCATTACATAGATTCTTGGAAAATAGATTATAATACCATCTACCTTAAATCTTACCTCGACGTAACTACTTGGAGGCGAGCTGTCGTCAAAATTAATTTGGCCAATAAATAAAAAATGGACTGCTTGTCCTGAACTAACATCGAAATCAATACTAATCACTGATAAAGTTCCCCATGCTTCGCTGGCCGGAACCAAGTAAGAACCACTATGAAAATCGTACCATTGATTTTCAGATGGAATATCCTGAGGAATTACAATAAAATTGTCATATATAACAAAAGCTCCTACTACAAGTCCTATTACTAAAGCTAGAGTTGCTAAAATAGTGCTACCTTTTCCCATTTTTTTCAACTTAAATTTAATATTTGAGTAAAAAATTAGGATAATATTACTTATAAATTATTTATATTTATGTAAAAATCATGAACGATTTTATTATACTTATGAGAGCTCAAAAAATATTTAACTTTTAAAGTATTTATTTTGAATGATAGTTTATGGCTAAAAAGAAAAAGGAAGCTCCTTTAACGGGAATTACAGTTTCTAAAGAAGATGATTTTTCCGGTTGGTATACGGAGCTCATAAACAAGGCAGAGTTAGCTGATATTCGATATAATATTAAGGGATTTGTCGTTTATCGAGAATGGGCAACAATAACGATTAGAAAAATGTATAGAAAAACTGAAGATTTGTTAGAACAAAAAGGTCATCTCCCACTAACAATGCCTTCTCTAATCCCTGAATCGAATTTCTTATTAGAAGCAGAACATGTTGAGGGTTTTGCACCAGAGGTATTTTGGGTAACTGAAGCAGGTAGCTCGGGTAAGTTAGCAGAACGTTTAGCTTTACGACCAACTAGCGAAACTGCGTTATACAAGATGTATTCTATGTGGATAAGAAGTTATAAGGATTTACCATTTAAAAGATACCTTTCTTGTCAAGTCTGGAGATATGAGGGAAAAATGACAAGGCCATTCTTTAGGGGGAGAGAATTTCATTGGATTGAATCACATAATGTTTTTGCCACAATGGAGGGTGCGATGGAGCAAGTTAAAGAGGATATGGAATCGACTTATCAAATTCTTCAGGATGAGTGTTGTATCCCTCTAATCTTTTTTGAAAGACCACAATGGGATAAATTTTCAGGTGCACAAAAAACCTTCGCAGCCGATGCTCTAATGGGTTCAGGAAAAGTTCTACAATTACCTTCAACACACCTTTTAGGTCAAAACTTTTCAAAACCATTTAATGTAAAATTTGTAGACATAGATGGAGAAGAGAAATATGGTTACCAGACTTGTTATGGTCCTTCTCAAAGTAGAAATTATGGGGCTATGATTGCATATCTTGGGGATGACAAGGGGTTAGTCTTACCTTTTGATTTAGCACCAATCCAAATCGTAATTGTTCCAATCCTGTTCAAAGAAAAAGAGGATATCGTTCTAACTAAAACAAAAGAAATATTTGAAAGGTTAAAAAAGAAGTATACGGTTAAAATCGACGATTCTGACGAGTCACCAGGAAGTAAATTTTATAATTGGGAATTAAAAGGAGTCCCGATACGAATTGAAATCGGACCAAGAGACTTAGAAAAAAACCAAATGGTTTTAGTAAAAAGACACGATGGAAAGAAGATATTTGTTAAGGATCCCGAACTAGAAAAAGTTGTAGATGAAATAGCTCAAAATTATACTAAAGAGATTAGAGAAAAGTCTATGATCGACTTTGAATCGCAAATTGAATTGACTTATGAGAAAGACGCTGCAATTGAAGCAATAAACAATGGAAAAATTGTATGTTGTGGTTTTTGTTCAATAGATATGGATGGTGAACACTGTGCTGAAATTGTCGAGAAAGATATTAAGGGTTTTGTTCGTGGAAAGCGAGTTGATGATGAAAAAAACGAATTTGCAACCTGCTTAATCTGTGGTAAACCTGCTGGATGTACAGTGTATATTGCCAAGAGTTATTAGATTTATATTAATTAATTTTATTTGATATAAATAAAAGATTATTATTTTTTATTCCAATCTCGTTTTAAATCCCAATCATCTATTAATTTATCTAAAGCATATTCTGTTGTGCTTAATTTTTCGATTAATTCATTTTTTTGATTGGTATTAATTAATTCTTGTAAAATATCCTCTGAGATGACTTCTTCAATTAACTTTTCAAGTGATTCAGTAAGCTCATTAAAAGTATTTCTTTTTCTTATAAGACTATTATTAAAATTTCTCATCAGATTATCAATGATCTCTTGAGTTGTATCATTATCAATGAGACTTTGATGAATTGGACTATCATAATGTCTATGATTCGTGTTTTTCACCCAGTCACCACATATATTCCGTAATGCTGACGAATAAATTTCTTCATCTTGGCCTAATAAACCAGAAACTGATTTATATACAGATATCCTTGTTTCCCTATTAGGATGGCGGAATAGGGAAAAGACTTCACTAAAAGATACATCCGTCTCTTTTCCTTCAACAGTAGCTTTAAATTTTCGAGTACTTATCCAAGAAGATTTTAACTGCTCCCATGCCTTTGCACCGTATTGATCTTTATCTAGAATTAACTGCTCTTCTGTTTCTGTTAGTTTATAAGTAAATACTTTTTTAATTTTTTTAAGATAATTTATATAATTACTAATAATTTTCTCCTTTATTAACTGTGGATTGTCAGAAACGAGTTTTCCGATTTCTAATTCAAGGAATGCTAGTTTTTTAGAAATCAAGCTCTGAAAATCCATAAATTTATTATAAAGGGCTTTTGTTTCAGGAAGAGTCATATTAGCATGGAATGAGTTATATGAAAAAATTTCTAAATTTTCTATACTTGCTAAAACTTCTTCATGTTCTTCTAAGAGATCATGTAAATTTTGGGCTGTAAAGTTTGGAATGTTGATTTTACCTTTATATTGGTTTATAATTTCATCCGTTTTTTCCATAACGGCATCCATAGTTTTTGAGATTTTAGGATCATCACATCCAGAAAATATTTCTGTTAAATCCCACGCTATTTCTTTTTCATTCATAATAATCAAAACTTTTTTGAATTTTGCAAAAATAATCTTTTATAGGAGTATTAGATTCACATTTAATATTTAACAATTTCGTGAAATTTTACGATAATTTGTTAAAATTAATTTATATTCACTATATTTACGGAGAGAAACATGAGTTCGCCACTTGCTTAATTTGTGGAAAACCTGCAACTTGTATCGTTTATATTGCAAAAAGTTATTAAGTAGTAATAAAAGAAAGATAGATGCCTAAACAACTAATTTTTACTTTATTTTTCTGTGTATCCAATAAATCCTGCAACTAAGATTAATATTCCTCCAGCTAAGCTACTAAATATAATAATAACTATACCTATTACTACAAATAATAGCCAATTCATAGGTACCGGATCACCAGGTCGAATAACACTGAGTAAAACAATTACAGCAAGAATTATTGAAGTTATTATTAATATTACTTTAGAAGTATCGACATTCCTTTCGTTAATACTTAATACAGTTTCAATTAATGTGATTGCTCCACCTATGCCCGCTAACAATCTCATTAGATCTTCTTCTCTCATTTCATCACTTTATAAAATATTGTTTATACAAAATGTTTTATGCTTATCTTAGAGCTTTTCCTAAATTCAATGTGTTATTATTGTTATTTAAAACCAATTGGAATAAGATTAAAAATTTTTAACTTATACTTCTATTTTGTGAAATATCTCTTTTCATTTGATCAGCTCTTTTATCAATGATTTCTCGAATTCGATCCTTATCTTTTTGATAAAATTTAAGCGCAGAAATCCAAAGAATTACTCCTGGTATTCCAATTAAGATAGAAATAATTGCCGCTAATTGGTAATTGTTGCTTAAGTTATATAATAAGAGACCCCCTAACAGAGGCCCTAATCCATTACCAATTGTCTCTAAAAACTGGTTCCAAGCTCTAATTTGGCCCTGAGCTTCGGGGAGATTAATATCCTGTATTATCGGAGGTTGGTTAATATTGTAAATTCCTTGGATAGCGCGTTGACCGAAAATAAGTATTCCTACAACCCATATAATTGGGTAATAAATTAGTATACTAGTATCATATCCTTGTTCCAGTGTTAAATTTGGAAAAGGCAAGAAGAAATAAACGAATACGAAAAGAAAACCCGCAAAAAGGCTAAAAACTATAAATTTTATTCGTATTATGGGATTCCTTTTTCCTAAAGCATCAGATTTTTTTGCTAAAAGTAATTGGCTTAATATTGCACCTGGAAATCCAAATCCAATTAAAATGAGCATTGTATTAAACGGAGATACATTATGAGGAGGCGTTTGAACATATGGAAGGATTAAAGACTCAGTCATTTTGTAAAAAAGGCAAGTAAATAGCCCTTCAATTAATGCTGCAAGATTGGTTTTACTCAACATTGTTGAACGAAGAGTCTTCATATTGATTTGGTATTCGTAAGTTATATCGCTCATCTGAATAATATCTTTGATACCTTCAGTTTTGGCAGCGCGCTTTGGTTCTTGAAGAGAAAAAGCTCCGTATATCACTAATATTAATATTATAATACTAGATGTTAAGAAATAAATACTCCAATATCCAAATTGAATAAGAAACGAGCTAATTAACGGTCCAGCGAGAGAGGAAATCATATCAATTGTTCCCAGTACTCCAAAAAATTGAGATCTTTGGTCTCTTTCTAAAACATCGTTACTAAACGAATGAATCGCAGGACCAAGTAATCCCCCAGATGCACCTAAACCAATTCCAATTAAAAAAACAATCCAGAAGCTACTTATCCCCTGTCCCATTGGAATACTTGCGAGCAAATACAATAAGATTCCTCTGAGTGACTGACAGGTTAGATAGATTTTTTTTCTGGAATATTTATCAACTAATCTACCGAAAACAATCCCAGCGATTGACATAGCCCAAAAATACGCTGCTAATAGAAGTCCTATTTCAAAAGCATGATATGGTTCTTCAGGCCAAATTATATAAGATATCGGAACGAAATTAACGATTATAGAATATATAGCCATCTGGGAAAATCCCGCAAATATAAAAAAAGCACTGAATTTCTTCAATAATTTTGGTTTTTCACTCAAGTCTTAGTTTTTCTCCATATATTTAATAAAATCCCTATTGACAAAAGTGGAATCAATTAGTTTCTCATATTTAATTTAGAAAATCATTAATTTTTTTTTAATATTCAGATTATGAAATATATCTCATGGATGATTTCATACAACCGTTAAGTGAAGATTTTTCTGACATTTTTTTTATCAAAGGAAAAAATAATGCTAGGTATCCTTATTCCAATTCACTTTTGGTTGGAGATCACCTCATCGATACAGGAATTTCTCCCAACCATCTCCGAAAATTAAAAAGAACATTTCCAATAAAACACGTGTTTTTAAGTCATTGGCACGAAGATCACATTTCAGGAAATTATCTATTAAAAAATGTGAAGTTCTATTGTCATTCCAATGATAAGCTACCGATTGAAAATGTCGAAAAAATGATACCTCTCTACAACGTTAGAAATACTCCTATTGAAGACGAATTAAAAAGCTTAATCAAACTTCTAAGGATGCATAACATTAAAATAGACACTACAGTTGAAGATAATGATATTTTTGACATTGGTGATCAGTTGAAATTAAAAGTTCTTTTTACACCCGGTCACACAGCAGGACATTGTGCATTTTATGAGCTAAATTCAAAGATAGCTTTTCTTGGGGATATTGACCTTACTAGACATCCCTACTATGGAAATCTTGATGCAAGTTTAATTGAATTTGAGGAATCAATAGCTAAAATTAAGAGTTTGGATTTAAATATTGTGGTTACAGGACATAGGGGAATAATTGAAGGAAAGAACCAAATTAATGAGGAAATTGAAAGTTACAAATCAATCTTGCAAGAACGGGACGATAGAATTCTCGCTTTCTTCTCTGAAAGAAGTAGACCAATTAAACTAAAAGAATTTAAAAATAACAATATTATATATAGAAAATATTCGTCTTTTAAGGATTTTGAAGTTATTGCTGAACTTCTTATGGTTGAAAAACACTTAGAGAAATTTCTATCACGAGGATTAATTTCAAAAAAAGAAGATGGCTATATATTATCCTAGATAAAAAAATTAAAAAAAAATTATTATTGTATTACTATTTTTCTTTCGCTAATCTTTCCACCTTGCTCGGTACTCCTTCTTCAACGGATACTGATTCTGGAAGCGTTTTCATCATTTGTTTAATATTAATTCCTCTCTTTACAAGGGTTTTTCTTCTAAATAAATATACTATTGCTCCAACAGCAGAGAAGGGAAATACGATCATAGCAATTATTAACCCCGCATCAGGATCAGTGAACAATAGTAGAACAAAGATGAGAGAAGAAATAGAACCCAATACTCCTATAGTTTTTAAAATCCAAGATGCTGGTTTGAAGCCTGCTTTTTCGTGCCACTCAGGAAACTTCTTTGGAAGGATAAATACTGCTACAGATATAGGTATTTGAAGTATGAGTACAACAGTAGCTGTAACAGCGCTCAATAGCACGCCTGCGGTTTCAATACCATAAGATGGTCCGAGTAAAGGTATAACGGTTACAAAGAGGAAAATTCCAGCAACAAGCAAAAGTGTTAATGCAGGTCTTGGTGTTTTGTGTTTTTTATTTACCTTTGTAAAAATTTTTGGAAACATTTGCTCTCTTGCTGCTACAAGTATGTCTCGAGAATACGCCATGTAAGATGGATGGATGGTAGAAGCGATAGCAATGGAAATGAGAACTATCATAACCATAATCAGTTCGGGAGGTAAGATACCTCCAAGAATGAGAATTTCTGTAACGGTCCCAACAGGACTATCCCATGGTTGAATTCCAGCAACCATTAGCGCTTGTAAAACATATAAAATTGTGAGTGTTATCATACTAATTAATAGCGCACGAGGTATATTCTTTTTTGGATTTTTAACCTCTCCAGCAACATCTAAAATTAAAGTGAATCCTGTATAAGAGAAAAAGAAAGTTAAAGCAGCAAACATAACAGGTTCAAGACCTATTGGAAACAGAGGTTCAAAATTCGAAGGATTAAAGTATGGAATCGCCGCTATTATAAATATCACCATGACTAAAACGTCTCCGAAAATTGTAAGGAGTAATTCGATTAAACCAGAAATTTCTACTTTTATCCAATTTAGGAAGTAGAAAATGACTAAAACAGAAATTCCAACGATTAATACAAATAACATTTCCGATTCAGGGGGAATTCCTAAAGCTTGACCTATAAATACGCCTAATGTCGCAGCTAAGAAAGCTATAGTAGCTCCGACTGCTAAAATCACCAGCCAGACAGTCATGAAACCTCCAAATCCACCTAATAGTCTACTAGTTATTACATACGTGCCACCGGCTACGGGAAAAGCAGATCCAATGTAAGCTATGAGAAAAGCAACAAAAACAGCGGGAATAACAGCAATTAAATATGCGATGAATATCCCAGGTCCCGTTCTTGAGAGATAAGCTGCTGGCGAAACCCATATTCCCGCTCCGATTACCATTCCAATTATTATAAAGATCGCTATGGGTAAGTTAATACCCCGTTTTAATTCTTTATCTTCAACCATAATTCTTTCACAAATTTGTCTAATTTTATAATAAAATACTACATTTTTACTAAATTTTTAATTACTTTATTTTTTGGTTTAAAAATATATAAGTGTTTAATAATATTGATATTACTCGAAATTTAGAATCTTTTGTTTAATTTTTCTAGTGAGTTTGTTTTACGTTTAATTTTTTTTGATAATTCATTTAGAGAATCAGCAATAGCATAATCGTACGATGACAGATTTTTTTCCACGGCACCTTGAATCACTTCAAATGTTTTTCTTGAAATTTTCGATTTAATGTAATTAAATATTTCATCAGCGTTTTTGGCAACTTTATTAACTAAAATTGCTAAAACTTCACCTGCATTCGCTATGAAATCGGGGAATGCAATAATTCCTTTCTCTTTTAAAATATCAGTAGAACCTTTCTCATAAGGTATGTTTGCGGCCGGAACTAGCGCTATTGCGTTGATTTTTTCAATATTATTTTTATTAATTACATCAGGTCGAGCTCCGGGTATAATAAAATCCGTGGGATACTCTGATGATAATTCAAAGAGTTTTTCTTTCGGAATTCTGATAAGATTTTTACTATTATATTGGTTGACTAAATCGTCTCCGTAGCCTAACTTTAATTTTAATAATTCTTCAATATCAAGCCCACCTTCATCAAAAATAGCACCATTTATTGTTGATACACCTGTTAAGGTAAAATCTAATTCTTTTAAGCTCATTGCAATAGCAGTTCCTACTTTACCAAATCCCTCCAATAGAATTTTCGGTTTTTTAGATGTATCATACTTTTTCTTAGTAAGCTTCTCTAAATTATTATAGATTACTTCTAAGCAATTTACTACACCATAACCCGTAAATAATTCTTCAACAGGTACTCCTAGCTTTATCATCCCAATTTTTTTTGGTGCTAAATTCGGAACTCCCATTACACTAAACATTTTTAAAAGATCATCGTCATCAGTTCCCATATCTGGACCAGGATAATACACATCGTTTTTAATAAAAGTTTCAGTAGCTTTTGCAAAACTTGTAAGTAAAATTTCTTTTTTCTCTTTATCACGGGGATCACCCCATATACCCGCTTTTGCGCCCCCAAGTTTCAACCTATAAGCACAAAATTTCATCGACATTGCCCGTGATAATCGAATAATTTCATCAAGAGAGATATCGGGAGCAATTCTTACACCACCAGCGGGAATTCCATAATCAGAATTATCTATAACCAAAACAGAGTTTAAGTCTGTTGATGGGTTTTTTATTATTATAATTTTTTCAGGTCCAATATCATCCAATAATGAATAATCTTTAATCGCAAAATCCATTTCAAAATAACCTGAATAAAAGTCTTAAAAATCTAATTTCATTGATATCTTATTTGATAGAATTATTTAAAAATTTTTGATTAACTTTAAAATGGATTTTTACCTTAATTTCTGATAGAATTGTCAATTCATATACCTTATTTTAAAAGCTTTTTTTTGTAATGACAAATTTTAATCCTCATGGTGAAGAAAAAGCCTATTTTGTTTGATGTATATCCTAGGTTAGAAGAAAGAGTCCCTTGGGTACCTCTTTTAACGGGAACACCATCTAAAGTTGAAAGGTTAAATGAATTAGAAACATACTTAGATTTAAAAGGTGGAGAAATATATATTAAGCGGGATGATAAAATACATAACATATATGGGGGCAATAAACCTCGAAAGTTTGAATTTATCTTTGGAGAAGCGCTCATCAAAAAAAAGAAAGGGATAATCACCTTAGGAGGGATTGGAACGAACCATGGAATAGCTTGTGCAATAATAGCAAAAGAACTCGGTTTAAATTGTGAGTTATTTTTATCTCTCCAACCGTTAACTTGGCATGTTCAACGTTCTCTTCTACTATACGATTACTTTGGAGCAAAATTACATTTCACAAAGAGTTTTGAATTTGGAATTCTCAAAAGTTTGCTTTTTAGATTAGTTCATCCGAAATATTATCTAATGTCAATAGGAGGATCACCAATTCTAGGAGTTGGAACACCTTTAGGATCAATTGGTTTTATTAACGCTATAATTGAGGTAAAAAAGCAAATAGATAAAGGATTATTACCCGAACCAGATTATATTTTTGTAGCAGCAGGATCGAGTGGAACGTCGGCAGGGTTAGCTGCAGGTTGCAAGCTCTTGGGATTAAAAACTAAAGTGATTGCTGTAAAAGTATCTCAAGATATAGTCGTCAATCCTAAAGCTATTATTAAAATCGCGAAAAAAGCTATTAAATACTTGAGAAAAAGAGATGATAGTGTTGAAAATGTAGACATTACTGAAGAAGATTTCGAAATTTTTAAAGGATATCTAGGATCGGGGTATGGAGTAAAAACAATTAAAGGTCAAAACGCTGTAGATTTAATCTATGAGCTAGAAGGGAAAAAAAGCGATTTCAAACTAGATACCACATATACAGGAAAAACCATGGCAGCAATGCTAGAGTTTATGGAAAAAGAGGAAAATAAATCAAAAAAAATTCTATTTTGGAATACTTATAATTCGAACGATTTAGATAAATATCTTAGAGAAACAAAATTTGATTTTAAGAAATTACCTAAAAAATTTCATAAGTATTATACAAAAAAATTATTTCAGTGCTGGCGACTTACAGATTGCCCTGAAGATATAAGAAACAAGTGTCCCGCGTATTTAAATCACGAATATAGATTTTGGAAAGTAACGGAGTGTAAGCTTGATGATAATAAAAAAAATTATGCTCTTGAATACCTTAAAGAAATTATTAATTTAGAAGATGCTTAGAGTGAAATAAATAATAACACATATTTTAGTAATTTTATTAATACTACTGATTTAATTTTAACGTATTCTCGATTAATTTCTTAATTAGTGTATATAGCACTCCAACATCAGTAATTTTTAATTTTTCGCTCGGAGAATGTAAACCTTCTACAGTCGGACCAAGGGAGACCATCTGGAGCCCACTTATCCTAGTGCTAATCATTCCAGTTTCTAAACCACCATGAACCACCGTTGTTTTTACATTCTTTTTCAATAAATCTTCATACTCCGTTTTTACATAATTTAAGAAGTTAGATTCTAGATCTGGGAGCCATTCGGGTAAAACTGGTCTCAAAAACACCTTCCAACCTCCGATTTCTCCTAGTTGTTTCATAGAGACGCAAAACGAATTCATTTCACTTCTGATAATACTTCGCGGATAAAGCCAGATCATTTCGGTTTCTTTTTCTGTGTCAATGATACCAAGATTATTGGAGCTTTCTATAAATTTATCGTAAATAGAGGATATTTTTAAGACACCATGAGGGATTATATTAATGGTCGAGATTAATAATTTAGATTCCTCCTCTGTTAAATACTTCCTTGGTAGAGCTTTTATGGATTTTATTTTCAGGTTAGGTTCGAATTTTTCGTAATATTGTAATATTGATGAGATTTCCTCGTTAAGCAATTCCTCAAATTTCTGATTATTTTTTGAAGCAAATCCTATTATTATTGAAGATTTAGCAGGGATTACATTAGATTTTGTTCCACCTTGCCACTTGCTGACGAAGATTTTCATTTCTTGTGAAATATTTGATATGATCCTAGCTGCTAACTTATTGGCATTAGCTCTTGGTAAGTGTATGTCTTCTCCTGAGTGCCCACTTAATAATCCTTGTACTACTATTTCATAGAATTCTAAATTATCACTTTCATTGACTTCTATCAAATTAAATTTCTTTGAGAATCTTATTCGTCTTCCACAAACGGAACCAACTACAATATCTTCTAAAGGACCACCATCGAGATTAATCATCAATTTACTTTTTATGTCAAGAGCTAGAGGATCTAATAGAGTGGCCCCATCAAAACCATCTTCCTCATTTACAGTAAGTAAAACTTCAATTGGACCGTGAGCTTTTATTGATTGATCAACTAAAGTGGCTAGTGCAAGTGCTACACCAATGCCGTTATCAGCACCTAGTGTAGTTCCATCAGCATCTACCCATTCACCATTGTCTTGAATTCTAATTGGGATTCCAGAATTCATAAAATCAAATCCTTCTGCTCTATCTGTTTCGCATACCATATCCATATGTGCTTGAAGCATTAAATAAGGAGCTAATTCCATACCTCTTGTAGCAGGTTTTCTAATTAAGATATTTCCTACGGAATCTTGATTAATCTGAAAATCAGTATTATTTAATTTACCAGATTCTAAAATAAAATCTTTTATCACTTCACGGATTCTTTCTTCATGTTTAGAAGGTCTCGGAGTTTTTGTTATCGTTTCAAATATTTTCCATACAATTTTTGGTTCTAAATTTTCCAACACCATAAATACTATTTTGGTCTATCGTTATTTAATCTTATAATTCTAAATCTTTTTTCATTTAAAATATTCTTTTTAGTCAAGTATGTTACTGATTTATTTTTTACTTTTTGTAATGATTTTTTTCTGGGGCTTTTCATTTATAGTTGTAGATATAGCTATGGATTTCGTTACACCGCTTTCGATCGCGTTGTACCGGTTAATCATTGCCGCTATTTTAATGATTATAATTGATCTGTATCTTAGAAAGAAAAATAATAAAAAAGGTTCCTTAAATTTTGATAAAGACATCAATAAAGGATCAGTAAGGAATTATTGGATGTACATAATGTTAGCAAGCTTAGCTGGAGTATCATTGTACCTTCTTATTATTTACTCGGCTATTTCCTTGATAGGTCCTTCATTACCCGTACTTGCAGATTGTCTAATCAACCCTATTCTTATTACAATACTTTCACTTGTTATTTTCAAAGAAAAATTGAGTAAAAATAAAGTAATTGGTTTCGTAATTGCTTCCTTTGGAGCGTATTTATTAATTACTGGAGGTAACATTGGAGTCCTTCAACCAAATTCACCTAATTTCTTAGGTTATATCCTTGCTCTTTTAGCTCCTCTGGTGTGGTCATTTTATACCATTGCTATAAAAAAAGTAAAGCAATTTGACAGTTCTAGGACTGATTTTCAAAATCTAAAGAATATTTCCATCTTTGGTGTTATCGAATTCTTTATGCTCATTATAATTACAGGACAAATGAATGTTTTTTTAAATAATTTCTTAAATCTTATTGTTTTTCTATGTGCTTTATATTTAGGTTTGGGAGCTTTCGTAATTGGCTATTATATTTGGAGTTACTCCCTTAAAAAGTTAAAGTCTTCAAGTGTTGCATCGTTTTTGTATTTGCAACCATTTATAACTCTTATTTTATCTATAATTTTTCAACGAAACGATGTTATAGGTTTGTGGAATATCATTGGGGGTTTAATTGTTATGGGAGCATTAGTTATAATAAATTATAAAAAACAAGAATTAACCCCCCCAAATTCTTCAAAAGCAAAACCATATTGTGAGAGAGATGACATATTTATTGGAAGAATGGAAAAATAAGAGACTATTTAACATATAATTCTGAGACCTTTTTCTTTAAAAAAATAGTTAATCTATCTTACGAAAATAGTCTAAATTGATATCTTGGAAA
>CAZDTP010000021.1:0-13197 GCA_964508365.1 uncultured archaeon | reverse complement strand
TTAAAAAAATAGTTAATCTATCTTACGAAAATAGTCTAAATTGATATCTTGGAAACAAGAGTCAATGGACTCAATTTCTTCTAATTCGCTTTTGGATAACCGGCTTTTATCATTGAAATTTTTAGCCGCCCAAATTAATTTATTAAATCTTTGATGATGATGGTGAAAACGTTGATTAGCATAATCTTTAGCTTGCTTAGTATATAAGAGAAATGGCCAATCGCTTCCTTCCATTAATAATAGTTCTCTAGCAATCTGTTTTAAAGTCCTTTGTTGTGATTGGTTAGGATTCGGATATAATGCTAGAACATTTTCAAACTCTGTCATAGAACTATTAATATAAGGCCACATCCAGCCATGTTCTGGATTTTTCCAAACTTGAAAATGACCGCCTTCACCCCAACTACTTTCCTTCATCTTAATAATAGAAAACTTATCTTTATTTTTAGAAAGAAATGCTGAAAATGATATCATCTTGATGTCTTTTTCTCCATGTATTAATTCAAAGACTCTTTTAAGCCATGTTATTCCCTCCATCCACCAATGACCAAACAGTTCAAAATCATAGGGGGATACAATAATGCCTTTCTCGTTATATTTACTTGAAAATGATGCCACTTCTTTTTGAAGAGAAGAAACAAAATGATCTGCGTCAAACTTAACATTCTCTTGGGCTCTTTCTATATCATATAGTTCCTTCTGCTCGCTGCCAATGGATTTATCTGTAATCCTCCAATATTGTAATCCAGAATCATAATCTTTTTTATGAAATTCTCTATAATATCCATTACCAGGATACCCTATTTGTGCATCCCATACTTGTCTGCTCGTGTTTATATTCCTACCAAAAACTGAAACTCCGGTTTCTAAATTATATCCAAAGTTAGTGTTTAAACCTAATTGGTTTTTACTCTCAATAATCTCAGCAGTTAAAATTCCATGAGAATCAACAAAAAAATATTCTATCCCAGAGTTGTGTAGCCAGTAATCAATGCTTTCTCGTAGTGTATTTCCAAGTTTCTTTTTAGGACGATACGCACATTCGGGAAGCCATATACCTTTTGGTTCTTTCTTAAAGTATTTTTTGTGGGTCTCAACAGCAAGTTGTATCTGAGAAAAAATGCTAGAATCTCGCTCAAAAAGTGGTAAAAAACCATGAGTTGCGGCACATGTTATTAATTCTATCATCTTCTCATCTTGAAACCATTTAAAGGTACCTAAAAGGTCGGTGTAATAATTATGATAAAAAGTAGAAAGGTTATTTTCAAAATTATGCAAATAAAATTCGGCAATTTTCTTTCTTGAAGGATGATTAGTATATTTTTGAATGTCAGATTTAGCTCTTTTTATTAAGTCTTCAACATATTGAATAAAGCGTTCTTTCATGTAGTTATCGGCCATCGTTTCTGCCAATATTGGGGTGATATTAATTGTTAATGCAGTCTTAATTCTTTTTTCTTTAAGCTCCCTTAGAACATTCAATAGAGGGATATAAGTTTCCAGAGCTGCTTCAGTATACCACTGTTCTCCTGCAGGCCACACCCCGCTCTTCTTACACCAAGGTATATGACCATGCAATAATAATCCAAAATATCCTTTAGTCATTTATATTTTCAAAATTAGTATTATTCCTAATACATTAACTAGGGTTTTGTTATACTTATTTTTATGTTAAAATGATCTACCTTTCAATGTAGTTTTGTGAGAAGATATAAATATTATTTAAAAAATTATTTCTAAAATAGCAACTAATTTAAGCAAAATATTAATTTAGAAGGAAATTAAGTGGTGAAAATTTCAATTTCCTCTAATTAATTGAGAATATTTTAATTTTCTATAAAATTCTGCTTTTTAATAAACAAAATTATAAGAGGTTCTCATAGTGGATGATGTTGTTTTATATGAAAAAGAGGGAAATATAGGAAAGATCACACTCAACAAACCAGATCAAAGAAACACAATTGATCTTCCACTCCTTAAACGTCTAGGGGATTATTTCGAATTAAGTGCAGAGAATAGAGATGTTTGTGTTATTTATGCAGCTAATGGGAAGCATTTTACAGTAGGAGCTGATCTGAAGTATGGTTATGAATTGCTTACAAATAAAGAACGACTTGCAGAAGCAATAGAGTTTCTTGAATCTTGGCAAATTCTAACGCGAAAAATGATTGCCCATCCAGGGATAATAATAGTTGGCTACCATGGGTGGGTGATAGGGGGTGGATTTGAACATACTCTCATCTGTGATTATAAAATCGCAGCAGAAGATACACGAATTATGCTTCCTGAAGTCGGAGTAGGGCTTTTCTTTTCTAATGCTTCGACTAAACTTTTACCTAGAATAATAGGGGAAGCAAGAGCCAAAGAATTGATGATAATGGGTAAAGAACTCTCTGCTGAAGAAGCACATAGAATAGGGCTGGTTAATCAAGTATGTCCAACACCAAGCCTATCAAGAATCTTAAAAAAAACTGCTAATATAATTGTGTCAAGAGACCACCTTGCTCTTCAGTATATAAAGAAGTTTATAAATGAAAATCAAGATTTAAGTATTGAATCCGTTTTAGCACGCGAATCAATAGCAATGATTACAACTGGGCAATCTGAAGAACTTAAAAAAAGAATGGAAAAATTTGTTAAGAAAGAGTAAAAAATTGTAATGAAATCAATGATTTACTTATCTAATTTTTTCCCTTTCATAGCTTTTCGAAATTTCTCAAGTTGTTTTCTAGGAGTAACAGTTGGTCTTTCGTATCTTTTCAAATTGGGTTTAATTCCAAAAAGGTACTTAGAAATATTTTTCAATTTCTCAAGATCATAGCGCATCATCATAGTTATAGTTTCCATTGAAGGCGATCCTCCACCATGTAAGCCAGCTACTTGTAATAGACCTGCTATTTCTGAAACCGCAAAAGCTTCAATGCCTCTAAAACAACGTAAAACATTTTCTGGTTTAACTCTTGGATTTCTCTTCATATATTTCATAGCAAGTTCGCCAACATCTTCAGAGAAGAACGATCCTTCGTATGGTAGTGTTGCTATAAGACCACCAGAAATGTCTGCTAATACTTTATACTCATCATAAATCATTTCTCCAGCAAGTCTCCTTCCTGCATTGGTTAAGATCTCGTCAGGAACTTGTGTTCCAGAAGGAGCTTTTTCAGAGTGTTTTGCACTAGATTCACCGGCAGCAAAAACGAGTTCCGCAGTACCTATTAGGTGAGAAAGTTTGTCTTGAACATGGGATGTTTTTTCAATGCCGTTATATTCTGCAACTAATGCTGCAGCACTCGCTATGACTTCTGTTATGGCAGGCTTACAGCCAGTATAACTATGGCGGTGATAGTGAGCAAACATAAGTGCTAAAAAGCCAGCATATGCAGTTTGCCTAGGATCTCCATTGCCATTTAAAAAAACCCTATCGTTGGGAACAAAAACATCGTCAAAGATAATAAAAGTCTCAGCGTCTCCAAAATTCCCAGCAGGAAATTCCATGTGTTCACTTTTTCTAAATTTAGCAGGTCTTGTTAATAGTTTAACTCCATCCCAATCTGTAGGTAATGCAAATGCTACGGCGTAATCTTTATCTTCTGGGCCCATATACCTACAAGGGACTACAACCATCTCATCTGCGTATGGTGTGTTTGTAATGCTAATTTTACACCCTCTAACAACGATTCCATCCTCTCTCGTTTCAATAACTCTTAAATATTGATCTGGATCTTCTTGTTCGTGAGGTCTCTTCAAACGATCTCCTTTAGCATCCGTTTGTGCACAGCTCGCTACTAAATCGTTTTCTTGAAAATATTCTAAATACTTCTTAAACCTTTCGTAGTGATCGGTTCCAAGCGCTTGGTCTAACTCGTATGTAATTACAGAAAGTGCGTTTAAAGCATCAATACCCATACACCTTTGAATGCACCCCCCTACTCGATGACATAATAATCGCGTCATTAACTGCTTCTTTAAAAGATCATCTTCGCTCTGATGGATGTGGCAAAACCGGTTTATCTTCTTTCCAGTTATATGAGAGTTTACTACACATAAATCCTCGAATTCTTCATCATGTGCGCAATCATATGTAACTTTAATTATGTTCATTCCACCTCGTAATCTGGGGTCGTCTCGACCTACTACTTCGTCACCAATATAAATATTTGGTTTCATTTTTACAAGTCTATTATAATAATCTTCGAATGTTTTCAATTTCTTTATCCTCCTTACTTTGCATTTTTAAATTTGCATTTTTTACAATTAATAATTAAGATTTTTCGCATATTTTAAAGATTATTGCTATAGTTCTTTCCTAAAATCTATGAAGTTTTAAGATTTGGTAAGTTTTTTAAACGAAATTTCTTATTCAAATTTAAAATTACGAAAAACTATTGAGATAAAACTCATGAATAGTAAGATAAAAGGTATAACAGCACCTCCAAACCGAGATGAACTTTCTAATCGATTAGATAAAGTAAGGAACATGATGAAAGAAGAGAATTTGGATTACTATGTATCGTTTGATCCAGTCAACATCTATTATTTAACTAACTTTGCTAATAATGTACACGAACGCCCATTTATTCTTATTATAGAAAGAGAAGGTATCCCAAAAATGGTAGTCCCTCTCTTAGAAAAAAGTCACGTTGAATCGAGAACGCTTTGTGAACTGGATTTTTATAGCTATTACGAATTTCCCGCTCCACATGGAGAGAATTGGTACGATATATACCAACCTCTAATTGACAATGACAAAAAAGTTGGAATCGAAGCTGCATTACCCTCAGGGATTGCTGATAAAACACCTGGAAATAAAGTTATCACTGATATAATAGATGAAATCCGTATAATTAAAACAGACTATGAAGTAGGGAGATCTGTACATGCCTGCAAGATTATAAATAGAGGGCATAAAGAATTACTTAAAATGTGTAAACCGGGATTACACGAGTTTGCTTTGTATCAAAAAATCACAGGATCCATGACTTCAAAAATAATTACAGATATCCCAGAGGCCAATTTCATAGTTTGTAAGACTGTTGCTGCTGTGTGGCCTCCGTCTTTTTCTCACGACCCTCATATAATACCTAAAATTTTTGCTGAGATGGAAGAGGGTGGACCGCATGTTTCCATAGTAACTGCTCAAGTAGATGGGTATGGGGTTGAAATAGAAAGAACCTTCTTCTTAGGATATGTCCCTGAAAAAGCTAAGAAACCCTTTGAGGTTATGTTCCAAGCCAGAGAATTGGCTTATAGCATGTTAAAACCAGGAACAATTATGAGCGAGATAGATAAAAAAGTAAGAAAGTTTATAACGGAGAAAGGCTACGGTGATTATATAATTCATCGCACTGGACATGGGCTTGGAATTACGGGTCATGAAGCACCTTATTTAGCTGAAGGGTACGATAGACCTCTCGAACCAAATATGTTAATCAGTGTTGAACCGGGAATTTATATTCCAGGGTTGGGAGGATTTCGACATTCAGACACACTTCTGATAACCGAAGATGGTTACCAAAAATTAACTCGCGCACCTGAGAATTTGGAGGAACTTACAATTAATTTATCAAGTTAGTAATTTATATCTCTTTAAAAATTTCTTCTTTGCTTTTTCTTGATGTAGGTAAAGGGATATTTCCTTTAATATATCCGAAGGGTAGTATTGTTGCTACATAATCAGAATCTTTCAATTCGAGAATTTGTCTCGCCTTCTCTCTATTCATAGCACCAATCCAGCATGTTCCAATCCCCAATGACCATGCCATTAACATCATATTCATTGTTACTAAGGATGTATCAATGATATACCATTTTGGGCTAATTCGGGTTTTTCCAATAATTGCTATTAAAACTGGTGCCTCTTTTATAAACCTACCATATGAAGCGGCTTTGGCAACTTTTATAATGAATTCTCGATCTTTAATTACTATGAATTCCCAGGGTTGTTTGTTTGAAGCACTTGGACTCCATCTTCCTGCTTCTAAGATCATTTCAATTTCATCATCAGATATCATTTTATCGAGATATGCTCTAATGCTCCTTCTTTCTTTCAAAAATTTTAAGAATTCTTCTGGTTCTATCATTGTTCTATACTCTTAATTTAGTATTCCAGTTTAAAATAACTAAATTAAGCGATAATTTAAATCTGATTATAATGGTTTATTATAAAATTGAATCAGTTAATTGAAAATATATAAATATCTTGTGAGAATTTTAAAATTGATGACAATTGCTGAATTAAAAGCTAATTATACGCAGAAAAAGCATGGAGTATCACATCGGGATGACAATTATAAATTAATGGTTAAGTATTATCCTGCAAATTATGAACCTCATAATAATTTTCTTTACGCTTTTTTATGTTTTTTGTACGATGGGGTAAACAAAATTGAAGAAATCAAAAAAAAAATGTGTAACCTTTTTATTTCATCAACATCACAAGTAATAGTTGGAGAGGAAGACGTAAAAGAATATTATCTAATTGCGATACGCAAGAGTTTGATTGAAGATAATAACGGTGAAATAAAACTTACAGAAGAAGGCAGGAAATTAGTTGAAATTAGCTACCACCACAATCTATATACTTCCCATTATATGCGTATTTTTTTATCTGAAAAAACAGTTATGTTAGGAACAGCAATATTTTTAATCGTCATTTCTTTATTGAAAATTTTCACTGGGTTACAATTAGGTTCTCAAGCAATGCTTACAGAAGGATTCGAGAACTTTACAGATTTATTCAAAATAGGAATAGTTGGTTTAATAGGACTAAAACTTAAAAAAGACAAGTTAGCGAGTGTAATAATTATAGGCTTGATGATGTTCACGGGGGTAACCCTTGTTTGGTCGGGCATTGAGGCTTTATTAAATCTTTCCCCTATTGTTCCAACTGTAGAAGCATATATTATAGGTTTTGTGTCAGTTGCTTTAAATGCAGGTTTAGCGATGCTTAAAAGTATGGTTGGAAGAGCCTCGGGAAATCTTTCTCTCTTAAGCGATTCTAAGGATTCGCTATTAAATGTGAGAATCTCTGTTGGAGTTCTTATAGGATTTACTTTTGCGTTATTTAATATATATTTTGTAGACTCTGTTATTGGAATTATTATTGCTTTTTTCGTTTTTAAGGAAGGAATAGAAGTTTTAAGAGAAATCTTGGTGAAAGATGAAAATTTCGATATTACTTCAATAAGAGTATTCGCAGATACGATTTATGATAATAGATTAACTGCATATATTTTAGGTAGCATAAGAAGAGAAAGCTTAACGATTAAAGAATTGGTAGATAATTTTGAAACGGGGTTAGCTCTTGGGCGTCATTATTACGAGGGATTTGCTGATTTTTTCTATACTAATTTAGGAGGAAAAACTGCTGTAAAATATATTACTGAACTAATAAATGGGGATTATATCGAAATTATTAACAATAAGTTGTTTTTAACAAAAAAAGGGTTGAAAGCATTCTATCGTGCAAAAGCGAAAGAATTTCATGGACGAAGCCAGAGTATTACAATCAGATCTAAATTTAAATTAAAAGATTTTTATTGCATTATTGTATTTATACTCTTCTTGATGCTAATAATATTTGCTCCACAGATCAATCTATGGTTAAGTAATCTGTAGTAAGGAGTTCTTTATTTCTCCCAGTAATGCCGAATCGGAGAAGATAGTCTTTGTCCCCGTTCATTTTTAGCGACGACATCATCCTCAATACGAACTCCAAATTTGCCGGGTAAATAAATGCCAGGTTCAATCGTGTATGTGTTATTTAATTCTAAAGGAATCGTATTTGTTTGTATTATGTAAGGGGCTTCATGAACGTCTAAGCCGATGCCGTGACCTGTTCGGTGGGTAAAGAATTGCCCAAATCCTTTTTCTTTTATATAATTACGGGCTACACCATCAACATCAGAAGGCAAATTTCCAACCTTTCCAGCATCAACCGCTCGATGATTAGCTTCCTCTACTATATTGTATATTTCCAAAAATTTTTCACTTGGTTGTCCAAATACCGTAGTGTTGGTGATATCACCGATATATCCCTCGTATGAGGTACCAGCATCAATCAAGACTACCTCATCTCTTTTTAATTTCTTTTCTGATGGAGAACCATGAGGGTTTGAAGAATTCGCTCCAAACTGAACTAAGGCAAATAATGATGACTCTCCTGATAAAGATCTCATCTCCTTTTCAACTAGAGCTGAAGCTTCTTTTTCAGTAATACCAATTGTGAGCTGATCAATCGTTGCTTCAATACCTCTTGCAGAAAAATGACTAGCTTTTTTTATAAATTCGATTTCTTGATCAGTTTTTACGATACGCGCTACTTCCATTATCGGGAGAGCATCTACAAATGTAGCAAGAGGAAGAACAGATTTAATCTTCGAAAAAACAGTGAAGGGTGTTTGAGGAGAAATCGCAATATTGGTATCCTGAATTCCAAAATCTACGCATATTTTTTTAACTAGTAAGAATGGATCTTCAATTTCTTCCCAAATGCTAATATCGTCTTGAGATAATGGTGTATTCTCGATATAATTGTGTAATTCGAAAGCAGGACATATAAGATGCGGAGATCCGGTTGAATTAATAATCGCTAAAACTAACCTTTCAAATGAATCGATTTTTGCGTTAAGTAAATACTGAAAATTTGTTCCTAATGTGCAAAAAAGTGCTTGGATCGATCGATCCTGTAATAATTTTTGAGTTTTTTCAATCCGAAGATAAAATTCTTTGTTAGATATTGAGCTCAAAACACCACATCACAAACTTTGATATAATATAAAATCAAATCTCACAATGTTTAACTATATTACTAAAAAAATCATACCCCTATTTGTCTTATCCCTTACAAGAATCTCTACTTATCCTTGTTATTAAAATAATCTGATTCCAAATTGGGAAAGATTTTTTTCTTTCTACCTTCGCTTCTGAATAGAATGAGATTTAGGTCCTTTAACTTATTAATATGATATTGAATTGTTTTATGGTCAACCTTAAAATGTTTTGTAATTACACTGTTCCAAAGACCTGGCTCTTTCTCGATCATTTCGAGAATATCTAATGTTACCTTACTCTTACTCAATTGAAGATCGAGGTTCGAAATAGGATTCTTTTGATAATACGGAAAGTATGCTATGAAATTTCCGATCCTTTTTTTACCCACTACCTTGTAAGTTTCTAAAATATCGAGGTGCCAGACAAGATTACCCGCAGCTATTTCAGTTTTTCTTAGTAACTCATTAAAATGAATTCCAGGTTCTTTAAGAATTAGGTCAATAATTCTATTCCTATTCTCGTTCTCTAAGACGTCTTCTAAGCTTAAACGATGCGCACCCTTTTCAATTGGAATGGTTCTAGTTTTTAGGTATTGGAAATAATCTTTTTTTGAAATTAAAATCGCGATTGAAGCAATTCCTAAAGCACCAACAATTAAAAAAATCACTAAAAACCAATTGTCAAAGATTTTGGTGACCTCGTAGAAAGTAATAAAATATTCTGTATCTGCTTGTAGGTTAGAGACTGAACCAGCTAAAGTATATTCTGAATTAGATTCATTCAATATTTCGGTAGTATCAATAAGCTCCCAAGAGTCTTGTGAAGATTCATACAACATTAAAGAATATTCTAAATTAGGATTTAAGCCATATGACGACTTTTTAATACTGGATATTGTCAGATATTCTATTGTGGTATTAGTTTGAATTCGTAGAATGCAATTATATCGATACTGAAATTGAGTTTCGCCTTTTTTCGGTTCTTGAGGCGTTTTAGGCATTCCGAAATTCTGCATTGACAGTTTAGAACTTATATTGAGGGAAATAGGGTTGCTATTGTTGATAAGAAAAGATACTTGACGATTTTCAATATTATTTTCGTATTGGATATTAAGATCGATAAAAGAATCGGTGGAGATATCGAAAATTATGTTGTTAAAAAAGATATATTTCACAGACTCGTTAGGGTAGATGTTATCATGAGTATAAAATCCTGAAATATTTTCAGTCCTGTATGATAAAACTTGAGAAATTAGAATATTAAAATTAATGAATACTAATAATAGAACAAAAATACTGAATAATTTTGATCTCTTCTTCAATTTTATTGTAATCATATAGATAATCCAATTATTGATAGTTAGAAAATTTTTACTTAAAATTAAAAAAAAAATTATTTTTTATATAATAACTTTATCGATTATTTTCTCTTTTTTATGTAGAACACTAAACCGATTATTATTAACGCAGCAATTCCACCACCAATGCTGAACCCGATGATAAGTAGTGTATAATCCGGTAAAAGTATTGTCCACGTCGAAAAGTGAGCTGTCTCTGCAGTTAAATAACCATCTTTTTCAGTTGTACCGACGCTAACCCATTCTTGTGTTGCGTTATCAAAGTAAGCCCATTGCCCTATTCGATTTTCGTTAGTAGCCCTTATACTTAATCTTGCTCGTGTAAAGGTTCCATTACATTCTAATGTGAGAACAAATCCTTCTTGGTATTGGTAATTATTGCGATTACGATTTCTTATTTGATAAGTATTTCCTTTCATTAACCCTAACTCTGCCTGTTCTTCCCTACAAGTCATATTCATTGTGAGATCCCCAGTGCCTTCAACCTCAAGAGCAAAATCTTTATCACCAATCCTTAACGCATCACAATCAAAGTTTACATCTAAATTTACGCTTGCATTAAGTCTCAATTGTGTTCTTTGTCTAAATCTAAACATTGTGGCAACACTAGCGTTAATATGTTTGTGGTATGTGTCACCTGGAATTTCAAATGTTACATCAGGATTACCAACGGCGACAACATTGAATGACATGAAGGTTGAAAATACTATCATTAGGAAAAATGTTCCTAAGAGAATTTTACTTAATTTTTTCATTTTTTTTTATCACTAAATTGTTTTAATTAATACAAACAAAAGCGATATAAAAAGGATTGAGGAATAATAATCTCCCATTGAATGAAGAAATTAAGATTGATAATTGACAGATTTGGGTGAAATATATATTGTGGAATTCAAGAATGGAACCAATAATTTTGAAATAGTAGTCATATTTGGGATAACAATAATCGCTTTAATTGGAATAGTATCAATAAGGATTATCTTTCGGGGTAGGAAAGTGATATAAATTTTATTAGAAGTAATCAATGAATTTTCATAAAGGATGTATGATTAGTATTTGATCTCTATTTACGAATAAGATTAAAGTCTCAAAAAATGAAGCTTCTTAAACCTTAAGTTTTAATATAATCATTTTGAAAATATTATTATACATATTTAAAAAATTATAAAAAAATTGAAAAGGAATTCAAATTAATTATATTTGAATCTGAATTTTATAAATTTAAAAATGGAGAAAATCTTATGAGCTTAAAAGAATTCACGAAAGAAATTTTCACTCGATATGGTTTCACTGAAGAACAGATTAATGTATACATCGTATATCTAAGAGTTCCAAGAGCAACTTCATCTGAAGTATATTTGTCCTTAGCAGAAGCACACCCGGAAATAACATACGAGGGTGTTTTGGATATTACTAATTGGTTAGTAGAGAAAGGCTTTCTTAAAAAAGTAACAGGAATAGTAGACAGATTCATTCCATTAGAACCTTTCTTTGAACTTTACATAGGAGAGTCAAAAATATTCCGGGACGAGATTGGGAAGATTAAAGATTCTATATTAACTGATCAATCAAATCGATTTGAGAAATTAGAAGCGATTCAAGATAAAAGCATTAACGAAGTGGCAACTGCGGTAGAAGATCAAATTAGTCAATTTTTTGGAGATTCGGATACTAAGAATAACAATAAAAGAGAGAGGATAAATAGCTCGAGAAATCGTTTTACTGACACTTCAAAGACTTTAGAAGAAAATCTACATTCCATTATGGAAACTCTAAACTCTAATAACAAAAATATTTGCGATACTAGAGTAAATGAAAACGAATCTACCGTTAATAAAGCAAAAAATGATTTAACTAGCTTGATTGCAGAACTTTTATCTGATTTTACCAAAAGAGTTGAGGATTTAGAAAAAGAATTAAAAAGTAACTTAGATGATCATGTCGATAGACATCAGACTATTGCAAACGATCTTAAACCAAGAATGGAACAAATACTCGAAAAGTATTTAGAACGGATGGATAAAATTGTAGTTGATCTTAAAGAAAGGATTTCTAACTTGTTAAAAGAGCATTTAAACCATCTTAAAAATACGACTGATACGCTTCAAACTAACTTAAAAGCTACAGTCGATGAAAGATACAGAATATTAACAGATCAAACCAACGATTTTAAAAGCATGAATTTAACGCTTATTGATAACTTACTTGAGCATGCCAATAGGTTTACAGATTTTACAGAGGAAATGGGCAAAAAGGGGTTTTTCTGGATGGGAAAGAAGAAAAAGTACAAAGCGCGACACGAAACTACAATTCAAAACATTTTAACCTATACTGAACCAATGAAAGCGGATTTTACAAAAACAAGTGAAGATTACATAAAAAATACAAGAGAGACCAGAGATTTGTTGAAAACAGAAGTAAATGATTTAATGACAAAAGAGAACGATAATGTCGTAACAGAAACCACAGAACTTGACCATAAAGCTCAAGAAACAATAAATGTGCAATTAGAAACGCTAGCAACCGACATGTCAGGTGAAATAGATAGTACTTTACAAAATGGAGTAAAAGATTGCTCTGATACCACGATAAAGCTGAAAGACTCGTTAGAGAATTCGCTAAAAACTCATAACCGCCAATACGATGAGGCAATTAATAATCACAAAGAATATTCCTTAAAACATTATAGTGAGTATGATACGGATATCAAAAAAATTAAAGAAGACTGGATTAGAGATCTTGACGATAAATTTATTGGTGGGAAAAGAGATATATCCGATAAAATAACTGAAGAGATAAATCTGTGGGGTGATGAGTCAGCTGACTTGGATCGAAATTTGGGTGAAATGTTAATAGATCATAAATCAAAATACGAAGACAATGCAAAAACACTCCAAGGGAGTTTAACCGCTACAACAAAAGACACAACACAAAACATTAAAGATGCAATAGCGGATTTTACGCTTCAATTTATGAACTCAATTGACGATGCTACAGAAATTGCAGAAAAAAATGAAAACAAATTAAGTGATATTCATAATGCGTCAAGTTCCATTCCTGAAATCGAA
>CAZDTP010000020.1:0-61604 GCA_964508365.1 uncultured archaeon | reverse complement strand
GCAAGAAAAACATCTTATAGGAATAATCATGATATATGATAAAGAGAATGATTCTAAAAAAATTTTACTGTTATTCCAAACCAAAAATTTTATTTTATATCCGCTATTTAACACTACATTAAAATCGATGATTTATGATAATATATTAAAAATATATATTGGAAAGAGAAGAAAATGAGTTATATAAAATTTAAAATTCCTGACGCGTTAAAAAATGACATTAAGGCCGCTTTATCTACGATATCTGGTACGCGGGATTCGAAAATAAGAAAAGGGATGAATGAAGTTACAAAAGCAATTGAGAGGAATCTCGCGAAACTTGTTATCATGGCAGAAGATGTTAGCCCACCAGAAATTTTGTTTCACATTCCTTTATTATGTGAAGAAAAGTCAATTCCATATGGTTATGTGTCCACGAAAAAAGAATTAGGAAATTCTGCTCGTATTAATGTAGCTTCTTCTGCCATCGCAATTGAGAATGTAGGAACTGGAAACGATCGAGCTTTAGATGAAATTGTAAAGAAGTTAGAAGCATTAAAAAAATAAACTGGTGAATTATCTTAGCAAAAATAGATAAATCAAAAGGAAAAGACCCGTATGATTATTCAATTCCCGCTGAAGTCCTTCAAATCGTTGGTAGAACGGGGTTAACTGGTGAGATCAGCCAAATTAAGGTAAGAATTCTTGAAGGTCCAGATCGAAATCGAATTCTTACGAGAAATGTTAAGGGTCCAATACAAGTTAGCGATATCGTGATCTTACGAGAAGTAGAACGAGAAGCGCGAAAAATACGTAGAAGAAGATAATTTTTTTTACACAATTTCTTTTTTAATCATCAAAGAATCCTAATAATTGCATATTTTTATATTCCGTATGAAAGAACTCCCTAAGAGCAATTCTGATTGCTTCTGAGCGGCTGGGAACGATTTTCAGGTCAATTAATTTTTTAATATTTGCATCATATATGTCAGGAATATTGATGGTTATATTTTGCATGGCAGGTTTTTTCTCTCTCTCGGGATTCGGCAAAATTAAATTCACTAAAGTTATTAATTTTCAAAATGTGATCCAGAAAAGTGTAATAACTAGTAAGAAAAGCTATTTTATATTAATTACCCTTAACTAAATCAAACTTTTTGATAATAAATTATAAGTTAAACTTGTATATAAAATTATCTCTCTATATTTAGAGGCTTTTAAAGTTCCCTATATCAGATGTAAATAATTTTGATGTCTTTATCTTTAAAATGAACAATTAATGTTATTAATTTAAAGCCGAATGAAAAAATTTTATTTTTATAATCTATCTTCTTTTTTTATATATCGACCTCTCGTTTCAATTATTGATATATTCTTTAGAATAGCTTCACATTCATATTTTTTCTCTATCCCATATCCTTCGCGATATCCTTCAAGAAAAGCGTCAAAACAGATGGTAAAATCGCTTCCATGTGAAGAGATCAAAACTCTCTTAAATAAATGTAGGTCAGTACTTTTATCTTCAATTGAATCAGAGTAATCGTGTAATCCAAAATCGACGATAAATAATTCTTGAGTTGGGGTTAGGATTATATTACTTGTAGTGATATCACCATGAATGTGACCATTTTTATGCAAATAGGCTATAGCTTTTCCTATTTCTTTTAAATGTTGCACTTTCTGTGAAGGAGTCAACGAATGTAAAATATCCTTTAATTTTTCACCTTTTATATATTTCATTACGATTGTCGAGTTTTCAGCATCAATTTCGTACACAGGAGGAACTAACACCCCATAATTTTTGACTCTGATTAACGCTTTAGCTTCGTTAAGAGTTCGATTATAACAGAGAAGCTTGTCGATTTGTTCTATGCGATATCCTTTAGGAATTCGCTTTTTAAAAATAGCTTCCTTTCCAAACCAAGAACCATAATAAAGACTAGCTTCTGCTCCCTTGTGAATGAGTTTTTCGACAATAATTTCGTTCGACAATTTAATATAACACCTAAGATCTCCACGGAATTGTTATTTGATCCATTCGTTCTTTCGGATTTATCTGGGTTTCTGAGATGTTATTCCCTCCAATAGACTTATACCTCAAAATTCCCGTCCATGCAATCATAGCTCCATTATCTCCTGCGTATTTTAGGGGAACAACTTCATATCTGGCACCATGTTCTCTACTGATGTATTTAATCATTTCTTGTAATCGCTTATTAGCAGCCACTCCGCCTGTTAACAAGACTTCGCTTTTTCCCGTGTGAGCTAAAGCTCTTTCGGTCACTTCGGTAAGCATGGCAAACGCTGTTTCTTGAAGCGAATTAGCGACATCATTTAGGGTATATTTATTTTCATAATCCTTCGATTCAATAAGTC
Organism: uncultured archaeon; assembly: GCA_964508365.1. Taxonomy (GTDB): domain Archaea; phylum Asgardarchaeota; class Lokiarchaeia; order Sigyniarchaeales; family SOKP01; genus SOKP01. The sequence goes on along the minus strand of CAZDTP010000020.1, from coordinate 59,249 downwards.
TTTTAGTTGCAGAATAGAGCCCAGAAAAGGATAAGTCCATACCTTTTACAACGTACGGCAAGGGTAAGTAGTTATCTGACTCACGAGCTAATGCTTCAACTTTAGGTCCACCAGGATGGGGTATCCCAACATCACGAGCAAATGAATCTATTAAATTACCAATAGGGATATCTAACGTTTCTCCAAAAATTTGATAACGACCAGACTCATAAGCACTAACTATCGTGTTTCCTCCTGAAACATATAACGTGAGGGGGTCTTCTATTTTGCACAAAAATCGTCCGATTTCAATATGAGCGATACAATGATTTACAGCAACTATCGGTATTCCTAAAAGTTGACTAAGCATTCTCGCAACATGAGCGCCTATTTTTAGAATTGGTGCTAAACCAGGACTTTTACTGAATGCAATAAGATCAATTTCTTTAATTGAAATCGAAGCGTCTTCTAAAGCTTTATTGATTATTCCCATAAAGTTGTTTAAATGTTGTTCCTTTACTAATATTGGGTGAATTCCTCCCTTTTCCGGAATAAACATATCGTTCACTAAACTGAGAACTTTTCCACTGAATTCTACTATTCCAACACTCCAAGTGTGTGCCGTGGATTCGATTCCAAGCGTTAATTGGTGTTTAATTGCTTACACCTAATAAAAAAAATTTATATATTTAGAATATTGACTCACTTTTCTCTTTTTAGTTTTATAGCTATTATTAGAAATTAAAAATTAAGAAGGAGTTAAAAAAATACTTTATTTTCTATTCTATGTTGATTTCGTACGTTTTCGCACTTATTTACTGATTAATCAAAAATTGGAAAACATTGAGTTTTCACAAAAAATACTCGTTTTAAGTTTTCTATGTATTTCCCTTTTACACTAACTTGTAGAGAAAATGAATAATTTTTCTTTATAAATAAACACTGGTTTAGATTTACAAAAAAAATCAATTGGTAAATTTTGATGAAATTTAATAGCGAGCCATGCGCGAAATTTTTACACCTGATTTTTATTATCCTGATTTCAATAATAGTGAATCAAAATATATTAATATGTAAATTTAAAAATATTCAAGTAGGAGGAGAGGGATTTTCAGCGAATACGGCGAGGGACATGAAAGGGAAATAGATAATAAATCAGATGTTGGTTCTGAGAGCGAGACAGATAAGGAAAACGAAATAAGTGGTGATACCGAGGAGGATTTCGATGCTGATAAAGAGTACGATTTTGATGGAAAAATGGATTTTGACGGTATGGAAGAATACGATTTCGATGGAAAAATGGATTTTGACGGTATGGAAGAATACGATTTTGATGGAAAAATGGATTTTGACGGTATGGAAGAATATGATTTTGATGGAATGGAAGACTACGATGAAGAAAATAAGTTAGAACCAACAGGAGAGTCTGATATTTCTCAAGAACCTGATAGAGATACTAATGCGGATAACAACGATGATCAATCAAGTAGTGCTGAGCAAGGAAATGAATCTTACAAAAATCTCAATTCTGAATCGACAAGTACAGTTTTAATACGCGAAAATCGAGAAGAAGAAGAAGGAGAAAGTTTACAAAGCGATGATCAAGGCCATGAGGAAATAGAAGAAATCAACCAGGAAGAGTTAGACAAAGAAATTGAGAAAGAACTTGAAGAAGGAGTTGAAGCCATTAACCAATATTTGGAAGAAGAGGCAGAATTCATTAACGCCTATCAGGAAATGGTGGGGGAAGCAAGGGAACTAGACGGAGAACGAGAGAACGAAGGCGAGGAACCTCTCAAAACTGAGGAAGAATGGGAAAAAGAGGTCGAAACTGCAGCCTATACTGCCGAACAACTCTACGAAAGTATGAATGAAATAGAAGCTGACACTAACAATGAAGAAATTTCCGAAGAAATCGAAATTGAAAAAGAAGCGGAGCAGACAGAGGAAGTCTTAGAACCTCAATTAAGTGATTTACAAGAAGAATTCGAAGAAGGAAGGAATGAGATCGAACAACACCAAGTCGAACCCTTGATCGAAGAAGCACTCGAGACCGAACCAGAGCCTGTAGTTAACGAAAAGGAATTAGAACAACTTCAAGAGCTGGATCTCGAAGAACAATTTCAAACCATTCATCTTGAAGAATATATAGAAGACCTAGTAGAAAAACAAGAAGAAGAAAAAAACCAAGAACACGATAAAATAGAACAAGAACAAGAAAATATCGAACAATCTCAAGAAATCATACCTCAATCGACCCATCTCCAAGAAGAATTAGAAGAACAAGAGCAAGACTTAGAGCTGGAGTATGAAGAAAAAGACGAAGTTGAGCAACACCAAGTCGAAGCCGCTATCGAAGAAGAACTTGAAACAGAACCTAAACCTTTTATGAACGAGGAAGAGCTAGAATATGTCAAAAATTTCGAACCTAAAAAACAACTCGATGCCGAGCTTCTCTACGAATTAATAGAAGAACTAGCTGAAAAGCAAAAAGAAGAAAAATTAGAACCTAAGGAGAAAGAAGAGTATGAAGAACTCACTTCAGGAGAAAAGATAGCTCAAGTCATGCATGAACTCGAGATAGACCAAGAAATAAGCTCTGGAGAGACTAAAGTAGGACTCAATAGTCAAGAAGTAGAACTAGAGCGGGATATAACTACACCAGATGAAGAAGTGGTAGAACAAAGAGAAACAGATAAGAGCAAAGATCACGAACAAGAATTAGAAGAAATTCTCGAACAAATTAGTAAAATTGAACAAGAAGCACTCAATGAAACTGAGCTAGGAGAAGAAGATCTGGATAAAACCGCTAAAAAAAACTACGAAAAAGCTAAAAGATTCTATAAACAACAGACTGGAAAGAGACCAATTTATGCAAATAAGGAAACAAAAGGATTCAAACAGTGGTTAAAACAGCAAAAAGAATCGGAAGAAAAAGAGAAAACGAAACAGAAGAAAGAACTAAAGGAAGAACAGAAAAAAGAAGAAGCGTGGAAGTGGTCCCTGAAAAATTGGATTGAAAAAGCCACCGAAATTGATCCTGAGCTCAAATCTGAGTTAAAAAAGCTCCTTGAGAAGTATAGCGAGTTAGAAAAAGTGATAAAAAAATACTCGCAATTATACAATAAAGCGAAACGCGAAGAACTTTCCCAAGTTGAAAAGAACGAATTAAAATCGTTAAACAAAGCGCTCCAAAAACTTGGTCCCATAAAATCTGAGCTGTTCCTAAGCATACGGGAAATTAAACACTATTTAGATGAGCAGTACTATTACGATTTCTGGGACAAACCGCGGGTTAATCAAAAAATTAGCTATTTTTTTACCCATCTCTCGCAAAAATATACTAGTTTAAAGCAATTGCTAAAAAAGAAAAACAATACTGAGAAGGTACTGAAAAATTGGATAGATGATGTGTCCGAAGAGGAAATTAGTTCCGAACTTAAAGCCGAGTTAAAGGAACTCATTGAGAACTATGACGAACTAGACGCCATAGCAATATTGTTCATGAAATTATACATAAAGGCGCAAAGCGAAATACTCTCTAAAACTGAACAAAAAGAATTACACTCCCTTGTTAGAACGCTCCAAAAAATCGATCCCTCAAAAATTGAGCTATTCACGAAGATAAGGGCCATTAAACATTATTTAAAAGATCAGATTTTTGATAATTTCTCGGATAAAATGCATGTCAATCGAATCCTTAACCATTTTTTTACATATCGGGTGCGCAGTCCAGGGCAATTGTTTAATGATGGAAACTTAAAGTATTTACACGATAAAGACGGTAACAAAATTCCATACTTAGATATAGGAAAAGATGTTCTGCAATTAACACCATTAGAATTTAAGCGAACTTATAAAGGTGTCTATTCTCCGTATTTTAAACATGTAAGGAACACTCATAATCTTCACTTAGGAGTTAAAACTGTTGGGAAATTATTAAATTTATTTACATTTATGAATGTATATGGGATTGTATATAAGATCTCTTTGATAAGAGATGTTCAAGGTAATAAATTCAAAACAGGTCCTTTTATTTTTTATTCCAACAACAAAAAAGTTAAAGAAGGATTAATTCGTGTTGGAAGAGCTATAGATTTAAGACGACGAGTGATCACTTATCGATATGAGGCTAATAATAACCTAAAAAACCTGCATTTTGAGAACGCCTTTTTTAAATATGGTCCTAAAGCTTTTAAAATAGAACTCTTAACTGTTTGTAGATCTTCTATCGAATATAAAGCATCAGAGTATTTCTGGACCCTTTTCTACAATAAAAAGGCAGATCAAATTGGATTTGATCTTTCGATTAATAAAGATTTTAATCCTATGATTGGAAGTCGAGGTGACAAGTTTAAAAAGTATAATGTTCCTAAATGGAAGCTTACAAGTAATATATTAGGTGGATTTGAGAGAGCTGAACTAGATATCTTGTGGGAAAATGTCCCGTTAGGAACACTAAAGAGTAGAATTAAAAGTTACTTTAATACAAGTAATTTATATAAAATAAGACTTGATCTAGCAACACCCTATATTGATAAATGTTTAAGAAGAGGTTATACAAAAGACGAAGCGTTAGATTATTTACTTCAAAATGGTTTCTATATGTTTAGTGATAAGGAGTTCCAAGCAAGAATTAAGTCATTTAGTTCTAAAATTAAGAGATCTTCTCCTGATCGTCTTTTTCAAAGAATGATTAAGGATTTACAAAGCAGATACTATCATATACCCTTAAGGAAAGTAACAGGGAGGAGTACCTCGTATTATGAACAACTAAGATTTAATCTTTTTATCATACCATATTGTAATTATTTAAAGTCTATTGATGTTCAAGAAAAATTACAAAACCCGTCTATTAATTATGACCATGAATTACATCGCTTTAGAGGATTAAATCTTGAGGATATAAAAGATTCTTTAAATGAATTCTCAATTATAGAACATCTTGTAAAATTAAATGCCACCAATATTCAGATTGCTTATGCATTGAACTTATGCAACCCTGATGATGATGTAAGGGTCCGTGAGAATGCTAGAGGTAAAATTGATACTTATTTCGAGAGATACAAACGACGAATTGCTAGAATATCTGGTGTTCAAATAAAAAATATTTCAACTGATGACGTTAGAAATTTTATTGAATCTTATAATTTTGGAATATCTGAATATCAAAAATATCTTAAGAATGAAGAATTGTAAAAGTTAATAGGAACTAAAGTGAAGAAGGGATCAGAAATTGTCTAATTTGATCTATACTGATTTCGTACGCTTTCGAGGCGATCTTCCAGTTCGAGCGACGCTAGATGCTCCTTTTTTTCCTTTCCTTTTAAAAACTGTGTATCCACAATTCCCGCACGATGATCTTTTATGGATAATAAGGCTTACTTACTACCTATCATAGTGATCGGCGAGAAAATACGATGGTCCGCACTTGGGGCACTCACGATGAGTCCTAACTAAAATGCCATCCTCAATCTTATAATATTTTGATACGTTTGTCATAATAATTCTTTTTTTTATAATTATTTTTAATCGTATTCAAATAGGTGATTAAATTGTTCTTTCCTCTTCTTTAACTTGTAAATCTCTGATCTAGTATCTTTTGGTAAATTCCTTACTTGAATGTGGAAAGGTTCATAGAATTGAAGCTCTTTAGATTCCTGATAGATATTTGCTAAACCAATATCGTAGGAGCTCCCGAATTGAGTTTGTATTCTTCGAATTATAGTGTATTTTTCCTTTGCGTTTTTCATAGCTGCAATTTTCTTTTTAACTTCTAATCTATTAGGCGTACTAGCATCCAAGTGTTCGATTCTAAATTTGACCTCAGTACGATCGATTACCGGGTTTTTCTTCTCCTCTAAAATTTCAATATTAAACGACATTTCGAGTCTTTTAACAACAGTTTTTCTCAGTTAATCAGTTAATTTAAAGATAATTCTGAGTTATAAAAGAATAAAAGAATATTAAAAAATAAAATTTTGCTTTTTTATTAGGTAACAATGGCTGAATATAAAAGAATTGCTAAGAAAGCAAGAGTCTTAATGCTCATCGAAATAATTTTAATAATTTTTTTGATTATTATTTTTCTGACCCTAGGAAATATACTAGTTGGAATCTACGCTTGGATATTTATAATTAGCTTATTATTATGGGTATGGTTATTTATTATAACAGTGAAACTCTACGTAAAAACAAAGAGAATAAAAACGGAGTAAAAAAAATGAATGAAAATTTAAAGATTCCACCGAATGAAAGACACAAGTTCTCCCAGCCGTTAGGCAAATTATACGTAGGAACCCGAGAAGAAACGATTATTGAAGTAGAAAAAGCCATTAGAGAATATCTAAAGAAAGGGTTTGAAGTATCAGTTTATTTAGTAGGTGATATAGTAACACAAGATTTCCTTGCAAATAACTTTTTAAAACACTTTATATCGCTCTGCATTGTAGACGAAAAAACTCAAAGAAACCATATTGAGATTGAGATTAAAGATTTTTTTGAGGAAATTATTGAATTTAAAAACCCTGAGGGAGGGATAAAGAGAGAAAGCTTTACGCTTTTAGAAGAAATAGTTAAATCCAAAAAGAGAACTCTTTTGAGAGTTATCGAAGGAGAAGAAGATCTGCTCGTCTTACCTCTGGTTTTAAAAATCCTTCTCAACGATAAAATAAAGAACTTAGTCTTTTACGGTCAACCACCAATCACTGATTCAAAGAAAACAATCCCAGAAGGAATCGTTATGGTTGATGTTGAAAAAAGAATTCAAAAAGTAGTAGATAAATTCGTAAGAATGATGATGTAATATTAAATAGGCAAAAAGTATTCACATACAAGTCTAGCTTAGCGAACTCTTAAAGCATATTTTCCAGGAAAATGAATTTTAAGATAACTCGCCATTTCTGAGTTGGCTGGGTCAATTATTACGACTTCACCTGTATAATCGTCACTAAGGCTATGTGTTTTACATTTTGGACAAATCGTCTGATTTTTGGTCATCAGATGGCAATTTTTACAGGCCTTCTCGAGTTTTTTCATTATTTAATCCTCTTAATTTATTTAAATTTGTTTTTGCTTAATTGTTAGTCCTCGCTGACTTCCTCATCCTCTGAAGCGCCTGACTTCTTGGCCTTGATATTTGCATACTCTTCTTCAACATCAGCTTCAATCCAATCGAGTTTTCCTAAATATTTCTGCCTCATCGTTAAACCGAGTTTACCGCTACGCCCAGTACCTAAAGAAACTGCGATTACTTTAGCTCTTACTTCATTATTGACTTCAAGTATTTTACCGGTCTCTTTGCCTATAAATCGATTTCCTACTTGTTCATACGATATATAATCGTCGCAAATTTGGGAAACATGAACTAATCCGTCTAATGGTCCAAGTCGGCAAAAAGCTCCAAAATCAACTAATTCTACGACTTCTCCCTCAACTACCTCACCAAGATTTGGTTTAAATGAGAGGATGGTAAAATCAACTTGGTGGAAAGTATTAGCGTTTCCAGGAATGATGATACCAGGTCCTACATCAAGCACATCAACGATCGCAATGATAAATCCATAATCTCTTGTAATTATACCCTCGTATTCCTCGCTAAGAATAATTCTTGCGCTATTCCTCTTAGGTTGATTGAAAAGGAAAGGCGGAATTTCTACTTTACTTGTGAGGGAGAATAGCTTAAACATTTTAATACACCAGTAAAACGAGTTAATATTATTGTTAATAATAGTGAATATTGGTAAAACAAAATTAAGTATAAAATTAATAATTTGTGGTTTTAACTAATTAAAATATTAAATTTTGAAGGTATTAGACTTGAATAGAGATAGAAGATTATTTAAATCAACTGAGCTATTTTTTCGCACGTCCTCCTGCAATCTAACAGGATTAACCCAAGCCGAACGTCCTTAGTTGTAGAAACGGTCAAAACCGCGTTTGGACCTGCTTGCATAACAAGAAGGTATCCTTCACTTCCTTTTATGTAAAGCTGGTCAAAGTCACCTTTTCCCATCTCTATAATTGCTCTTTCGGATAAGGAGAGTAAAGCAGCAGTCATGGCAGCTATGCGTGTTTCATCTACTCCTTGAGGGAGTGCAGAGGCAATAGGAAGACCTTCAGCAGACACAATTGCGGCAGATTTTACTTCTGGAATTGCTCCAAGTAATTTTTTCAAAAGATCATCTAAGGTATCGACAGATTCCATTACTGACAATTTCTCCTTCTCTGTAAATATTGATTTTTATTAGATAAATATAATATAATATAATAGAATACAATTGAGATTATTTAAGGCTTATAATTTAAATAGATTTATCGTATTTATTTATTTATTTTTTATTCGTTATGTATATAAAAATCTTGGATATTATTGGTATATTAAAGTTTATAATATGTAGATAAAGATATACGCCTTGCTATACCTTTAATCTTGACCTAGCGTTATAATTTTATCTTTAAATAGTTTTAAAACCTTTAGTTATTTCAATCAATATCACTATATTCTCTGGTGTAATAGCAGCATCTATAAGTTGGGTTGAACTAATTACAAAGGGTATGTTTATCTGCCTTACTTGTGAAAATAATGTTATTAGATATTTTTTAACATCTTAGAGATCATTTCAAACCAATCAAGTTAATAATATGATAATCTTTTCCAAATAAAGTATAAATTTTAGTATTTGATTTGACCTTAGAACTTCGAATTAATTTGTTCACAAACGCAGATTCGGGATATCCCGTAAAATATACAGAATGGTTATAGGTTGTATTTTTGATAAAAAATCTAACAAAATATTCACATTAATTTATGTTGTTAATAGGTTATTTGTTTTCTTCCTTCATAACATAACGAAACACGCAACGATTAGCTTCGGTATCATGTCGAGATTCGAGAACAAGTTTCACATCAGGATTGTATCCTTCAAGAATTTTATAATCTACGTATTTGCAATAAATTTTTGCATATTCATCTAGGTTCCATTCTTTAGCAGCATTAATAAACGTACAGTGTTTAATTTTCACTACAAAATCGCCATTAGGTGTGCTACTGATAGGGCGAAAGTTTTCAAAAGAGTCAATATCCGTATAAATCAACCAATTCTTTAAGGATAACGATTTTTTCTCTGCTTTCACTTTTTTTGCTATTCGCTTACCTCTTTCAAGTCCAAATTCTTCAATTGCATCTTTAAGAAGAGCTTCGCCTTCTTCGGGGCCTAATTTCTTAATAACATGTTTTGCTACCGTTGCAAATAATTGGCCCGCTAATCCAAATCCAGGAGTGAGGTATTTATTACCAAGTTCCTTTTTTTTGTCAAGGACATCCCCCAAATATTGAAAATCTAAGCCTTCGGTTTTTTCTTTCTTTAAATCATCCATATTCATCAAAATATACAATTAATTTTTGTTAATAATTTAATATAACAAACCAAAGAATAATTATTTAATAGTTAATTATAAAAATAATTAAAAAAACCAATTAAATTGCTATCATGGATTATTGGGTTTTTGTAGAGAATCTTTATAACACAACTTTTACATTATTTTTCTTCGTTCTAATGAGCTTGATGTATTATATTGGAGTGAAGGGTTATAGAGCCAAAAATTCTTATGGGGGAATATCTTCAATTCTATGTGGCGTATGCTACTTAATTTTTGGATATTACAACTCCGTAGTTGGATTTTTTACTTATCCTTACATGGGATTTATGGTGTGGTGGATTGGAATGATTCTTATAGCGAACCTCATCTTTACAACTATTATTAAGATTGATATCAAGAGGATGAGGGGAGAAACAGATAATGGTGAGGTTAGGTTAAAAAAAGAATCGATTTTAAGAAGATATATCATAAGGATGACTCAAGAAAACCCCTATAAAGTTGATATCCCTTTTAAGATTGAGTTAATTCGAAAAAGTTTCCATCTTTCAGGACTTTTATTACTTATTGCGTTCTTTGGATTTCTATCATTACCGCCAGTGGCCTCCTTAATAAATGACGGTAGCATTATTATGATTCAGCAGCTTGAGCTTTCATACAATTTTTTATGGGGGGATCTTATTAATTATCCTTTTGGATTTGGAGATTTTCAAGCAGTGGTTGAGATTACCATGTTTGCGTTAATTGGTGCGTTAGCGTTTGCTATTGCATCAGATATAATTCGAATCGTTTGGGGACCCGAATATTCAATTTTTAATTTTTTAACTAAATCTATGTTGAGAAACAAAGAAAAGAACGCAGCGGGACCACAAATTTACATCATTACGGGTTTTATCTTTTCCTATATGTTATATATGGCTGGGATCATTCATATTTTCGTTTTTTTTGCTGGAATCCTTATAGCGTGTTTAGCCGACGCTACTGCCGCAATAATTGGTAAAAAGTATGGAAAACACAAAATTATGCTTAGACATGGAGAAGTAAAATCAGTAGAGGGCTTTGTTGCGGGAGTTATAGTCGCCTATATTATTGGTTTTGTCTTTGTAGGACCGGTGTATGCTTTAATGGCCACTTTAATCTTCTTTTTAACTGACTACTTACCAGCTGTTACAGCAGATAACTTATTGAATCCTATTTTTATACCGATAGGTATACAATTCCTCGTTTTTCTATTAGGATTACCTATTGGATGGTTTTAAACAAATTACACATCAACCAGGAGATAGTACCTTATTAATTTATAATGCGAAAATTAATTGAACAGCTTAAGGATATCGAATTAGCGATTTTTGACTTAGACGGAGTTATCTACAGAGGAGAAAAGCTAATATCTGGCAACGATAAAGTGATTACAGCATTAAAAGAACTTGGGGTTAAAGTTGTCTATAATTCCAATAATTCCACAGTTACCAGGCAAATGTATGTAGACCGCCTTAAAGGATTTAATATTAAAAGCGATATTTTAGATTTTTATACGAGTGCTTCGATCACAGCAAGTGAAATTACTAAGGTAAAGCAGAACGCAAAAATTTTTGTAATCGGAGAAATAGGATTAAAAGAAGAACTAAAAAGCTGTGGCCATGAGGTCGTTAACGCTGAATCGAATCACAAGGTAGTTGACTTCGTGATTGTTGGTCTGGATAGAGAACTTACTTATGTAAAGCTAGCTTTCGCTCAGAGGTGTATTTTAGAAGGAAGCGCTAAATTTTACGCTACTAATGCGGATGCTACCTTGCCTGTGGCGACAGGTTTGCTACCAGGTGCAGGTGTAATGGTGAACGCTGTTGAAACTTGTACTGACCAAAAACCCGTTAAGATTTTTGGGAAACCAAACCCTGAAGGGATTCAATCGATATTAGAGAACACAAATTCGAATCCTAGCCGTTCTTTCATCTTTGGAGATCGCTTAAACACAGATATTTTAGCGGGTAATCGCGCGGGTATTAATACAGTTCTCGTATTGACGGGTGTGACAAAAGCATCTGATGTTGAAAAATTGTGGGGAGATAAGGATTGTTCTCCTGAAGCAGAAATAGGATTAATTCCTAATATTGTAATCAATTCGCTGAAAGAAATATTTTTGCCTTGAGTGTCATAATCCGGCTCTATGAAGCATCAATTTAGCAATTTCATTAAAAATGTCTTTGATATTTCTTCCATCTTTTGCAGAACATTCAATATACCCATATAACTTATGATGTTTTGCCAAATCAAACGCTTCATTGCTTGGAACTGCTCGTTTAAAGCTTAAATCTAATTTTCCTCCGACCATAATTATTGGTAAAGGTTTATTATTGGCTCCAATAAAACCTTTTTTAAAGATGTTAATCCATTCAGGAAAATTTTTCAAGCTAGAATACCGCGTTATGTCATACATAAAAATTCCTCCTGATGCACCTAAAACATAGCTCGGCAATAGGAACCTAAAGCGATTTTCTCCAGCAAAGTCCCAAATTTGAAGTAGAACTTTTTTGCCATCGACATCTATTTTTTTAACATGAAAATCAACACCAATCGTGATAGTGGTTGTGGACTTAAAAACGCCAGTAAGATATCTACCTAGTAGTGTGGTCTTACCTACACCACCATCTCCGAATAAGCAAACTTTAAACATTACATCGGTTTCTCTTTCGTTTTTTTCATCGTCCAAATTTTGGTCTTCCTCGAGCGTCATTGAATTATATTAGTGATCAATTTTCCATATAATTTTGTTAGAATCGTATTTTAAAGTATAATTATAATAATAATAAAAGTCACTTATTAAAATATTAATTGTTTCCGAAACAAATTTTACCTAATTTGTTAATGCTTTAGATAGTTATAATTAATATCGTTTTTGTCGTTAAAGTCATATTTTAATTGAGTCCTAAAAAAGCAATCAAACCAAAGCTACGAGGATTTGGTGGACTTTTTCATTCGTACTAGACTACACCTCATTATAAAGATAAGTGTAATTTTTTAGAAATAAATAATTTGAAAGTCTTGTATTTTGAATCGAATTTACCTGAACGAATTCATTTGGAGCATGTGCATATCCTCCAATACCTAAACCGCCAACTATAAAGTTCAATCCCAATTGGCTTTGTATTTGACTTAGTGGTGCTGCCGCTGCGCTAATCGGCCAAATCTGGGTAGTGAATCCGAGTTCTTTAAAACTGTCTACAAGGCTTTTTACTAAAATTGAATTTTCTCTAACTTTTGATCTATCGTAACCCATGTTTTGAACGATTTCGAAGCGGGATTTTAAATTTCTCGTTAAATCATTAACTTTCTTTTTAATTTCTTCAAAAATCAAATTTACTGATACATCGTGAGCAAATCTAATGTCAATATTACACTCTGCCTTGTTAGCTACCATATTTTTTACTCCATTTTCTAAATAACCAGATTTTAGAGTAGAGATATTGAAAGTTGGATTAAATAAGTAATCGATAAAATTCACCTTAGGATCATCCTTATGAGTTTGTCTAATTCCTGCTTTTTCTTTTATAATTCCTAAATCAATACTTTCCATTAAATCCTCTATAATTTTGTTCTCCTTTTTTGTCATCTTGTAAGGTACGCTTAATGAATTAATTTTGAATTTATTTTCTGAATAAATACCATTAAGAACGAATATCAAATCTTGAGCAGGATTAGGTATCATCGAACTAAAGGCAGAGTGAGATTCTGCATTGGATGATGAAACTTTAATGGTTAAAGATAAAATACCTTTATAACCGAGCTTTAAAACTGAAATCCCATTTAAATCTTGTTTTATAGAAGGATAATATGCATCTATGCACGAATTAAACATATTCTTTTTTATTTTAAGAGTATTTAATAGTGTGGGTGAACCTAGTTCTTCTTCCCCATCTATTAAAAGCAGTAATGATATAGGAAGCTTTTCTTCTTCTTTTAAAAGTTTCACCACATTTAAAAAGCATAATAAAGGAGTTTTTGAATTGTATGCTCCTCTAGCAATAATAACCTTGCCTAATTTATCTAAAGGTTTCGGTAAATCAATAAATTCCGCTCCAAAAGGATTCTTAATCCATTCTTTCTCTTTATTCACAGGTTGGGTATCGTACATCATGTAGATTAATAATCGATCTTTGATATCTCCATCAACTTCCGCTAACAGTAATGGATTAATTTCCCCTTCGATTTTTGTAATTTTTTCGCAAAAATTAGAAATGTACATAATAATAAAATCTTTAGCTTCTTTAATTGCTTCTTTATTTGAAGTATAACTTGGAATTTTTAAAAAACGGATTAAATCCTCTTTAATAAACTTTTCATTGGTACCACAGATTAATTCCTTCAAATCATTTTTACCGCTAGAAGAGCTTTCTTCATTCATATATATTAAAATTTTAAGTCTCATTAATTAAATTATCTATTGAAAACTGAGTATGAAGTTAAATATGGATGATTTAGAACTTCCAAAAACTGAAAAGGTTAAAAAATTAAGTCAAATTATGGACCTAATTAAAGAAAATGGAAATTTATTAGGTGTATTATTCGCATACCGCGATGGAGATCTTATAATGGAAAATTTTAAAGAAAAAATTGATATTGATAACTTCACATCCATGTGCGCATCGGTCTTAGAAAGTGCTATAAGTCTAGGCCGTACAATGGGAGATCAAAAAGCAGCTAAAATAATCGCAGAGTTAGGAACTCAGACTATTGTTATTATTGAATGTGACGAGAAAACTTTCTTAGTCTTTGATTTAAATTACGCATCTAATTTTAATGTCATCTTAGAAAATATGGAAGATTATATTCGAAAAATAATTTTCCTCTACTAAAAAAAAAATAAAGTAAAAACAATGTATAAAGAATGATTTAACTTTTGTTATCTATGAATTTTAGATACTCTACACAAATTTGGGCGAATTGACCTAAAGCTTCTTTTTCAATTACAGCTGGGGTATCGTTTCTAGTGTGATAGTATGGTGCTAGCTCTTCTTTTAAATTCAAACCACCGATTGAGGCAGCAGGAATATTCTTTTTGCTAAAAACTGCTCCATCAGTTGCACCAAATGGGAGCGGTAATAATTTCGCATTAAGATTCAAGTTCTGAGCTATTTCTAAGAGGGTTTCAAATACAACTAGATCGTGCTTAGCTCCTATCCCAGATTCTTTATTATGGATTACAATAAAATCTCTTTTAGCAATACTATCCATATTAACAATTGTAGTTTGATTTGAAACCAATTCGTTATAATGTGTTTTTACGTATCGTTTAGCGCCTCTTAAACCGGCTTCCTCACCTGCGAAAGAAATTAAATGAACTCTGGTGTATTTTGGGAAGATTTCACTATTGTTCTTATTCTCAGATAAAAATTTTGCGATTCCTAATAATATAGAAACTCCAGATAGGTTATCGAACGCACCAAGTACAGGTTTATAGCTATGGAAAAAAATGTAAACTAAAATGATTGGTATGAAAAATATAAAGATAACACCAAAGACCAAAAATAGAATAGGTTGTTCAACCGATAAAAGTAAAAATATCAACTTTAACAATATAGCTACAAAAATTATTGCAACCCCTAAATATCCTACATTTATTATTATTTGTCCAAATCGCTTCAAATAATAAAATGTATTAAACTCAAAGGCTGAATCGTGATGCGCAGAGAAGATTACAGTGTTTTTAATGTCATTTTTTGGATTGATAGTTCCAATTATGTTGTTTGATTCGCGTTTGGGAAAGAGAAAATCAAATGTTTCATGGTATTTCATTACTTCTAGAATAAAGTAGCTTATAGTAACTCCTATTAAGATTAATGCTAAAATTAAGAAAAGGATATCAAAAATGGGATTTAGATTAATAACACTAAGATCACCTAACAACGATATCCAAAAAAAGACTCCAGCTATTAATACAATAAGTGCTCCATATCTAATTCCTCCTAAAAAGGCATGAGGGCTACTAGTGTATGACTCTTGGTGTGTTTCGTCGCAAAACTTTTTCAATTCTGATTCTACTCTGTTGCCAGCTAATATTTCCTGTTCTGTACCTGATTCCCGAGGACCAATTTCATTGCAGACATCTTCA
This sequence comes from uncultured archaeon, assembly GCA_964508365.1. Taxonomy (GTDB): domain Archaea; phylum Asgardarchaeota; class Lokiarchaeia; order Sigyniarchaeales; family SOKP01; genus SOKP01. The sequence continues at coordinate 43,783 of CAZDTP010000020.1, read as the reverse complement.
ATAAATTTATACATATAATTATTATCAAACATTTTTATCAATATTCTATATTTAAAACATGAGTACTTAGTCAAAAATCACAATGTTAAATAAAAATTCGCTATTGAAAAATTGAAAAATAAATATAAATACTAAATATTGAAGCTATATGAGTAGTTCATTTAAGCAAAAAATCATTGATAAATTAAGGAAGGGATATGCACCAGTAGAACTAAGTCCAAAAGCAAATTTAACATCGATCTATAAAAATATATTCAAGCCTCTAGTTAATAGAAAAGATTTCAATCTCTTGTTTGAGCTTTTTGATACAAATGAAGTCATATTGAGAGCGTGGAGTTTTCTAGGTTTGCATCATGTTTTAGAGGAAACTTCTGTTTATGAAGAGGAGAGAATAAAAAGAATTCAAGAGATAATATTAGAAGTTTTAAATGATAGTAGAGAAATCAGCTATTATGGCGATTTAGTTGAACTTCGAACTTCGCTACGCGAACACCACGTTAGGAGGATTTGCGAATTAAACAAAAAATTAAGCTTCAAACCCGCTTTTGAGTATTGCTTATCTTTTGATAAAGTGACAGACAGTGTGGTTTCTGATCTGATTGAAAATGTGGTTTCTAAAACTGCTGCCCCAAATGTAGAATCGTTAATTTTGAGACTCGCTAATAACACAAGCATAAGGGATTTTCATCTTAAAAATCAAATGGTTAAATCTTTCGAAAACCTTTCTCAAGAAGGAAATGTTTCCGAATTAAATGAAATTACAAGTCTCTTTAAATCTTACCTAGCTCAAATAAATGAAGATAAGATTACGGATCAAGAATTCTTAAAAAATGTAAAATCACTTCAAGAAAGCATTTTCAGGGTTGGTGCAATATTAGGACTATCACTTGAGGAAGAAACTCTCGAATTTGTAAATTCTTTAAGATGTCCATACGGTTCTTTATCTCTTATTGCGAAGAGATATTATAATAACAACAAGTTCTTATCAGTTATCTTAAGAAAATTGGAGGAAAGCAAAAACCCTAATTTCATATCAGAAATTTTAAAGGCAATTTTTGTACTAAAAGAAAATATTGAGAACTGGGAAGATTTAATCATTGAAAATGTAAGAAATTTTCAGATCGTCGATGGGAGTCTCATTAATGACATGCAGAAATCAAATCTTATCAACCAAGAATTGATCGTGAATTTACTAAATGAGGGGGATAAGTGGTCATTGGAATTTATTCGAGAGTCTCTCATTGATAATCCTGAAATGCTTGAAAAGTGGCAGGATCTTAAAAATGAATTCATAAAAATTTTAAAGCTTTCTACAGTAAAAACTCCAGATGATAAAAATGCTCTATTGAAAAAGAAGGAGATGATCCTCAAGCTAATTATAGATTTACAAATCAAAGAGCTTGTTGTTATTTGCTTAGAAAATCTCCAGAGTTTAGAGGACAAAAATCTTAAAAAACTGGCAGCTTTTTCTATTCTTAAGTTCGGAGAAGAAAACCTTTTATTGGAATTGAAGGAACTTATGAAGAAAGATGCTGATTTAGCAAAAGTTGTTTTAAACTTAATTGATAGTTTGGACAGAAATGAATGGAAATTCTTCTATTAAGTTAATAAACTAAAAAATCGTTATGTTAATTATTAAAGTTATAATCTTTTGAAATATTAGGTGAGTTTTATTGGATGAGTTAGATATTAGAAAAGGTATGACGGAAGAAAATATTAATGATGTTGTCAAAGAAGCTTTAGATATGATGACACTAAAAGAAAAAGTTGCAACTATGTCAGGAAAGAATTTTTACTTATTGTTATTAAAAGATCGTAAATTTGGGGTGCGTCCATATCCTGGTGGCGGCGTTAAACGATTAGGGATCCCTCCATTTTTATTTACTGATGGACCACGGGGGGTTATTATACCAGGATCGACCTGTTTTCCAGTATCTATGGCTCGAGGTGCATCATGGGACATATTACTTGAAGAAAAAATAGGTGAAGTTATTGGGAAGGAGGTCCGTGCTCACGGAGCTAATCTTTTTGGAGGTGTTTGCATAAATCTCTTACGCCATCCAGGTTGGGGAAGAGCTCAAGAAACTTACGGGGAAGATCCATTTCACCTTGGGGAATTTGGAGTTGCGTTAGTTCGTGGAGTTCAAAAACATAATGTAATGGCTACAGCTAAACATTATGCCGCTAATAGCATAGAACATTCACGGTTTAAAGTCGATGTCCAAATAAGTGAAAGGACATTAAGAGAAGTTTATTTACCTCATTTTAAACGCTGTGTTGAAGAGGGATGCGCTACTATTATGTCGGCATATAACAAAGTCCGAGGCGAATATTGCGGTCATAATTCATATTTATTACGAGATATATTAAAGGATGAATGGGGATTTGAAGGTTTTGTCCACTCAGATTGGATGAACGGTCTTAGAGATACTGCTAAGGGCATCTTGGGAGGTTTAGATGTTGAGATGCCCCGTGCTAAATATTACGGGAAAAAATTAGAAAAGGTGATAAAATTAGGAAAAATTCCTTTAAATCTCGTGGATGATTCCGTAAGAAGAATACTTCGTACGACATTAAAGTTTACCACAAAAGAAGATCCTCAAAATTATGACTCAGACTTAATCGGTTGCGATAATCACGTTCTCTTAGCTCGTGAAGTTGCTGAAAAGAGCATGGTTCTACTCAAAAATCAAGACAAGCTTCTACCATTAAATACGAATGAGATGGATACTTTGGCAGTGTTTGGACCTTTAGCTGATATGAAAAATACGGGCGATCATGGAAGTAGCCATGTTCGTCAGAAAAATATTATTACCCCCTTACAAGGGATAAAAAACAGTGTTGGGAATAAAATAAACATAATTCATAACGAAGGTAATGATGTTGATATTGCTCAACAACTTGCCCAAAGTGTAGATGCTGTCGTTTTAGTGGTTGGTTACACTTCTAAAGATGAAGGAGAATATATTCCTCTTATTTCAAAAGGATTAGGAGACCGAATTAATCTTGGATTAAAAAAGGATGACATTAAACTAATCGAAGCTATCGCAAAAGTAAACAAAAAATGTGTAGTTGTGCTGGTTGGAGGAAGTGCGATCCTTATGGAAGAATGGAAAGAAAAGGTTCCTTCAATACTAATGGCTTGGTATTCCGGGATGGAAGGAGGGCATGCATTAGCAAATATTCTTTTCGGTGAAGTTAATCCAAGTGGAAAATTACCATTTACTATTCCCAAAGATCAAGCTCATTTACCATTTTTCGATATATATGTTGATGAGATTGAATACGGTTATTATCACGGGTATACTTTGATGGAAAAGGAAAAGATTGAACCCGCATTCCCTTTTGGATTTGGGTTGAGTTATACTGAATATTTATATGAAAATATCCGAGTAGAATCAGCTGAAGAGAAAATTATTGTTAGTGTGAATGTTTCAAATATTGGAGCTATTGCTGGTGAACAGATTGTACAGTTATATGTAGGTTTTGAGAATTCTAGCGTTGATCGTCCCTTAAAACTGTTACGCGGATTTAAGAGAGTCGCTTTAAAACCTACAGAAACAAAGACTGTATCATTTGATGTGAGGAAGAAAGATTTAGCATGGTATAATCCGGATAATAGAGTATGGGAAGTCGAGAGTATCGAATATACTATTTACATTGGATCTTCTTCAAAAAATGAAGATTTACTCACTACACAGATTTCTTTATAAAATACTTATTTAATTTAAATCATTCAATTTTAAGAGTCCCTTGATTTGGCTCCCAGTCTAGACTTTGATGCTCAAAATATTGTTTATACAGTGTGGCATATTTTCCTCCTTGTGTGAGCAAAGAGTTATGAGTACCCTCTTCAACAATTTGCCCTTTGTCCATCACGATTATTCGATCAGCATTCACGATAGTTGAGAGTCTATGAGCAATTATTATAGAGGTTCGATTAGATAAAAGCTTCTCTAGAGCTTCTTGAATAATTGCTTCAGTATACGCATCAACGCTTGAAGTAGCTTCGTCAAGAATAAGAATTTTAGGATCAGTTAATATTGCTCGAGCAAAACTAACTAGTTGCTGTTGGCCTGCCGACAGTCCTTTTCCCCTCTCACCGATCTGTGTTTGCAACCCTTCCGGTAGGTATTCGATTAATTCTTCCAGGTGCACAGTATTAATTGCGGTCCAGAGATCTTCTTCTGACGCTTCTTGTCTGCCATATCGAATATTTTCTTCTATAGTACCTGAAAACAAAAAATCTTCTTGCTGTACATTGCCTAAATTTCTTCTATAAGCGTTTAAAGACATGTCCCTAATGTTAATTCCATCAATTTCAATTGATCCCCCTTGAAACTCATAAAATCGAGCTAAAAGTGATACCAGTGAAGTTTTCCCAGCCCCTGTGTGGCCCACAATAGCTATTTTTTCTCCCTTATTTATATGTAGATTTAATCCTTTGAAAACCCAATCACCTTCTCTATAGCAGAAGTCAATATCTTTGAAAATAATTTCTCCTTCTAAAGTATCGATATCAATTGCGTTTGGACTTTGTATTACATTTGGCTCAGAATCGAGAATATCTAGTATTCGCTCATAAGCAGCCATTCCTGAGCTTAATTGAGGGAAGAATACGGAGAGAACCATTATAGGACGGAAAAATTTCTGAAGATAAAGAATAAACATAAAAATTGTACCGGGATTAGCTATACCTTGAAAAACAAATTGACCTCCTAAAAAAATGATGACAATGAGCGAAATAGAAGCAATGGTTTCCAGCAGAGGCCTCCATATATGAGTTATGGACGTCATTCTAAACCCTGCTTTAAAATATTGCTTGTTAGTTTCTTGAAATTGCCTCGAAACCGTAGATTCCTGTCCATAGCTCTTACTTACATGTATACCCTCTATTGATTCAACCATAGCAGCATTTACACTGCCAATTGCTTTTCTGTAAGCTCTACTGACAATTTTAACTGACCGCCTAAGCGATAGAACTAATAAAAGGATGAAAGGAATGGCTATCAATGTTATGAGACCCAATGTCAGATTTAACCATAGAAGCATTCCAAAGGTCAATACACTAATAAGAATGTTGCCGAGGGTATCTGCTAATAGGAGGGTAGTATCCCCGAAATCTAAAGCGTCGTTAGAAACTCTGGTATTCAGTTTACCACTCAGATGTTTATCGAAAAAGCTCATGTCTTGCTCTTGTAGTTTATCAAAAATATCCATGCGGAGCTTTTCCAAATAATAAGGAACAAATTTTCCTATTTCTTTTCGCCGTAAGAGAAATAGTACCCAAAGTAGGATTGAGAGAATAAAGTATAGTCCCCCTACTCCCAATACAATCATAGGATTGCTGTTAATACTAGAAAGTTCGTCAATTACAATTCCAATTAAAAGAGGATTTACGGTTTCAGCTATCGTAGTAATGAAGATAAATAATGATATTAAGATTAAGCTTTTCTTAAATGGTGCAACACTTCTAAAATACCTGACCATTAGCTCACGATCTGAATATTCTCGTTTTTGTTCCTCATTCATCATTCCTGCATAAAGTCCCATAATGAAATCTCGCTAAGTGTTATGTGTTTTAAAATCTGATGAAGACACTCGTTTCCCAAAAATTCGCTTGTAATCTTCAGATGATTGAAATAATTCTGAGTGATTTCCTTCCGCTATTATTCTTCCGTGCTTGAGAACTAAAATTTTATCAGATGTCCGTATGGTATGAAGGCGATGAGTTATTATTAAAGTAGTTCTATTCTTTAATATATTTTCCATCGCTCGCCCAATCTTCTCCTCCGTTTCGCTATCAATCGCAGAAACAGAATCATCAAGTATTAGCATGGCAGGATTAGTTAAAAAAGCACGAGCAATAGCCACCCGTTGTTTCTCTCCTCCTGAAAGCCGCGTACCTCTCTCACCTACAATAGTATTGTAACCATCCGAGAAATTTTGGACAAAATCATCAACTTGAGCAAGTTTTGCTATATTAATTATTTCGTCGTGTCTAGCATTTTGGTTTCCAAAAGCGATATTTTCATGAATAGTCTGCGAGAACAAATAGATATCTTGCTCTATATAGCCAATTTTTCTTCTTAATTCTTCAAGGGGATAATCCTGAATATTTTTTCCATCCAGTAAAATGATCCCTTGTTGGGGTTCATAAAGGAGGAGGAGTAATTTTGCGATCGTTGTTTTACCACACCCTGTGGGACCAACAAGAGCGACTTTTTGGTTTGGTTCGATAGTGAAATTGAGATTTTTTAGAACAGGGGGTCGATTTCTTTCTCCATTTTCATATGCAAAAGTTACATCTCTAAATTCTATTTTTCCTTTGAACACCTTCGGCCAAGATTGGTTCTTAATTCGTTGATCCTCGTTATCTTCGTCGGATAATGCTGTAAACAAGCGCGAACAAGCTGCAAATCCACTCATCATATCATTAGTAGCCCACCAAATCAGGTTAGTTGGATCGATGAGAGTTATCAAAAGTAAATTCGTTGCGGCTAATTCTCCAATAGTTAGTGAATTCTGATATACAAATACAATGCTTAAAATAAGTGAAATTCCGGTGGTTATGTATAGAACTAACATCGGAAAATATTTTGCTTGCACAATATATTCTCCGATAGAATTATCTCTAAAAGCGTTTACTGCTTTCTTGAACTTTTTTCGTTCTAAACCTTCCGCAGCAAAAGATCTGACTACAGAAGCACCTGTTATACTATCTTGTAATACAACTGCTAAATTTGAATGTTTTCTTAACCGTTTAGCCGCAAATGGCGCAATTCTTCTGCGATAATGCAAAATAAAGTAAATATAAAAAAAAACAAAAGGAATACATGCTAAAGCTAATCTTATATCGATCGTAGTAAATAGGAAGAACATAGTTATTGCCACTTGAAAGAATGGATAGAAAAAAAAGCTTCCGTGGGAAATCATCGTATTGATAATACGTACATCATTGGTTGCTAGGGCTTGCAAATCCCCAGCTTTAGCTTTATCGTGATATCTTAAAGGTTTATGCTGGATACTCTCAAAAAACTCTTGCCTCATATTTTGCTCGGTTTTCAAACCTAAATAGTGGCCGGTCATCATCGTTACATAATCCATAGTATTACGGATAAGATAAATTGCTAACCCCATAATAAGGAGCGTTATGAATTTATCGTAATCAAGAGCAATTAGAGCATCATCTACTATCTCGCCAATTATTATAGGTATGAGAGTTCTTGTAAAAGTAACAATTAACATACCTATTATAGCAGACAATATCAAGAATTTATTTTTGTATAGATGGTGAAGGAGCCATGTTTTATAACTTTTGTACTTCTTTCTTTCTAAATTCATGAAAGTTGACCTCTACCAGTTGTATACTTGACAAATAAGTATACACTAAATGAAATAACTTCTCAGTCTATTAGCAAAATGAGCAATGACTTAAAAAGCCCAATAAACGCTTTAATTGTTTAATAAATCAAACAGAAATAAAAATCATAAATAAATAAATAAAATAAAATAAAAAAAAATCATTTAACCTACTTCGACATCCATTTTCTTACGTTCTTCAAGCAAGTCATCGACTACTGAAGGATCGGCTAAGGTCGTAACATTACCGATTTCTGTACCTGAAGCTATGGCCTTAAGAATTCTGCGCATGATCTTACCACTTCTCGTCTTTGGCAAAGCATCAGCAAATTGAATTACATCCGGCTGAAATACTGGTCCAATTTCTTGTCTAACATGCATACGAATCTCTTTCGATAATTTCGCTGATTTTTCAATGCCACCCATTAATGTCACGAACGCCCAAATAGCTTGCCCCTTTATCTTATGTGGAAAAGGTGCTACGGCAGCTTCTGCTACCTTTGGATGACTCACTATAGCAGATTCTACTTCCATTGTTCCTATGCGGTGTCCAGATACTTTTATCACATCGTCCAATCGTCCAAGGATCCAATAATAGCCATCGTCATCTCGTCGTGCTCCATCACCAGTGTAATAATATCCCGGATATTTTTCGAGATAGGTGGATTTAAATCTCTCTGTATCGCCCCAAACATCCCTTAACATTCCTGGCCATGGTTGTCCAATTGCAAAATAACCACCTTCGTTTGCTTCGGTGATCTCATCACCTTCCAAATCGAAAATTACGGGTTTAATACCCAGGAAAGGCAAGCAACATGATCCTGGTTTGGTTGGAGTTGCAGTAGCTATAGGAGTCATAATAAAACCTCCCGTTTCAGTTTGCCAGTAAGTATCAACTATAGGACATTTCTCTTTACCAACAATTCTATAATACCATGTCCATGCTTCAGGATTAATCGGTTCTCCTACGGTCCCCAGAACTTTTAAAGAACTTAAATCGTGTTTATTTACTGGATCATCACCGTGTCTCATAAGGGCACGTATAGCAGTTGGAGCGGTATAAAATTGGTTAACTTTATGACGTTCCACAATATCCCAAAACCTATCAACATCTGGATAGGTAGGCACGCTTTCAAACATTAAAGTTGTTGCTCCATTCGCTAAAGGCCCATATATGATATAACTATGACCTGTTATCCATCCTATGTCTGCGGTACAATACCAAACTTCGCCTTCTTTGTAGTTAAATACGACTCTATGAGTAAAAGATGTATAGAGAATAAAACCTGCTGTTGTGTGTTTAACTCCTTTAGGTTTTCCTGTGGTTCCGCTTGTATAGAGAATAAATAAGGTATCCTCTGAATCCATTTGTTCGGGTTCGCATTCCTCACTCATGCCATCTATAAAGTCGTGATACCAAATATCTTTATTAGTGTGAGGAACTTCGTTCCCTGATCGCTTCACGACAATAACATGTTCTATTGTCGGTACATTGTCTATTAATTGAACGACATCGGCCATTTTAGGATAGGTTTTACCAGCCCTTAATGTTTCATCGCTTGTAAACAATAAACGCGAATCAGAGTCTTCAATTCTATCCTTGACAGCTTCTTTTGAGAAACCACCAAAGACGATGGAATGAATTACACCAATTCGAGCACAAGCCAGCATAATAACAGCTAATTCAGGAATCATCGGTAACCATATTGTGACTCTATCACCCTTCTTAAGTCCTTTACTTCTCATAGCATTAGCAACTTTACTTACTTCTATTAATAGTTCGTTGTAAGTAAATTTTCTCACTTGACCGGGCTCGTCTGCTTCCCATATGATTGCAACACGATCACCGTTTCCAGCTATCACATGTCTATCAATACAATTGTAAGCAACATTGAGTTTTCCACCCACAAACCATTTTCCCGGAAAGAGATCGGTTTTTTCCCACACTTTATCGTAAGGTTTGAACCAATCTAGTGATTTTGCTTGTTTTCCCCAGAATCCTTCCATATCTTTGATGGATTCCTTGTAGAGTTTCTTATATTCGTCCATTGACATTCCAGTCCTAGCGTATTCAGGGCTAAGTTTTACGGGGTCAAATATTCGATTTTCAGTTAGTACACTTTCCATTTTTTTTTCTTCTTTTGACATTACATTTCACTAATTCGAATTTCTCCTTGATTTTTATAATTAAAATTTCTTGGTTTATTTACTTCTTAAAAACCTTTAAAGATTTCTTTTCTTTCTCATCATATTAAAATTTTTTGGATTTAAATGGTGTATTAAATCATGGAGTAACTATTTTGAATTCAATTTAAACATTTTACATTTAATTTATTAAGAAAAGAGAGAAGTAGATTTTTTTTAGAATTATTATGTAGAATATGTTTATGAGTTAAGAGAATAATTTTATTTGATAAAAATATTCCAAAATTACATAAAAAGGTTTAAATAATAAGATTTAAGATAGGAACAGTAATATAGTTGCTCCTGCCCAATTAGTTAGATAATGGCAAATTACCGCAGGCCATATACTCCTTGTCTTCAAAAAAACCAACCCATAAATTGCTCCATGTATAAGCTGAAAACCAAAACTCCAGAAAAACCTAACAAAGTTTCCTTCAATTGTAAATCTTATTAAATTAGCAGGAATGTGGATTAACATAAATAATACTCCTTGATAAAGTAGTGCTCTTTTTTGTCCTATTGATCTCTCTAATTTTGACTGCACTATAGCCCGAAAAAGAAATTCTTCAAGAAACGCATTTGAATAAAATAAGAGTAGTAAGGAATACCAATACAATTCTGTTGGTTCTGACCGAAAAAATCTATAAATTCCGAGTAATAGATAAGATGAGATAGAAATTATTACTACGGACCAGGAACGAATCTTACTAGTGAGACCTAGATCTCTACTATTCCACTTATTCTTATAAACTACATAAACAAGAGGGATAAGGAAGTTAATAAACGTACCAAAAATTACTCCAATGATATAGGAATCTCCTACCATCGATATGAAGTAAGGGCTTAACACATAAATATAAAGCGACAGATATATAAGCATGATAAACCATAAAATTATAACTTCCTTTTTTTCTGTTGCAGGGTTTTCTGAACGCGGAAGAGGAGTGGGGTACGTTCCTATGAACTTAGTTAGTAAAATTAATATTAATATCAAGAGAATGGTTAAAAAAATATTACTAAATTCCCCCAAGAAAAAATCCAAAATATCCATATCAATGCTCTTCTAACTATTTTATTTCTAATGTAAAAGAATTTGATTCTCATTTTAAAAAATTTCCTTTCAATTTTCAAAAAATGTCGTGATATCAGTAGTAGTATTATACTGAAAAAATTCGTTTTCAATAGAAAATTATTTTAAATGATCGTATAATTTTTTTATTTAATTATAATATGGGGTAAGAAATAATGCCAAACTGCGAAATTTGCTATCGAGAACTCGTTGAGGGGGATTTTGAGGAAAAGTTAGGAATTTTTGTCAATTGTATCCTGATTGAGAGTAGAGAGAATAGTTTTAAATCGCTTCTTATTATATTCATGATCATTTTGGGATGGTTAATGTTTATTGCGGCATTTTTATCAATAGTTCTTAACATAACTTACTTATTTATAGATTTTGAGCAATATATTTTTTATTTAATTCCTCCTTTGATATTGTTTATTATTTCTGGTAGTGGTGCAATTTATTTTTCAGTTGTTTTTAAATTCAGGTAATTCCAAGAGAATATAATGTCAGAATAGGTAATAGGACGATTAAAGTATCTTTCTGGTTTCATATGGAATGAATTGTAAAAAAACCTATATTTATATGAATGATTTTCTTAGTAGTTTCAAATATTATAAATTTGTAAGGTAAAAATATTAAAGATATAGGACCTAACTATTTTTGATAATAAAAGAAAAATTTTAATCAAAATAAAATTAGAGCCTTAAAGTGTAGGATATGGTCTCATTAAATGGAGAATGGCGGGAAAAGTGGAAGGAAAAGGAGATTACAGCAGAGGATGCAATAAATAAAATTATTCCAGGCAATAGAGTTTTTATAGGTTCAGGATGCTCGGAGCCACAATTACTCACTTCAGAATTGATAAAGCAGTCTGAGAAGTTAATAGATACTGAAATACTTCATTTCTTAACTATTGGTCCAGAGAAATATTTCACGGATAAATCTGAAGACCTCTTTAGACATAATGCTCTATTCATTGGAAAAACTCTTCGCGAGGAAATCAATAAAGGACAAGCCGATTATACCCCGATATACGCAAGTGAAATACCTCAACTATTTTTAACTGGTAGAAAACACATCGATGTTGCCCTTATACAAGCTACACCCCCCGATTCTTATGGATTCTGTTCTCTTGGCATCAATGTGGATATAGCAAAACCTTTAGCCCAATCAGCTTTTTTAAATATTGTTGAGATGAATCCTCAAATGCCAAGAACTTTAGGAAATAGTTTTATTCACATGAAAGAAATAGATCATTTTGTTGTTAACGACGTACCTTTGTTAGAATATCATTTCGATGAACCTGACGAAGTTGCTAAACGAATAGGAAGAAATTTATCGAATATTATAGAGAATAAATCAACTATTCATGTAGGATTTGGCGATTTACCAAATGCTGCATTGAAATTTTTAGGGGAAAAAAAAGACTTAGGGATGCATTCTCATTATATTACGGACAATATTATTCCTTTAATCGAACAAGGGGTATTAACTAGTAGAAAAAAAAACTTTCATCCTGAAAAAATCATTACTAGTTTCGCATTAGGAAGCAAAAAATTGTACGATTTTGTTAATAATAATCCATACATTGAATTCTACTCTTCAGACTATGTGTGTAATCCTAAGTACATAGGAATGAATAAGAAAATGGTTTCAATAAATTCAGCTCGACAAATAGATCTTACGGGACAAGTAAATGCGGCAACTGAAGGGTATAGTTTCTATTCTGGGATAGGAGAGACTATAGATTTTATGAGGGGGGCTGCATTTTCTAAAGGAGGGAAACCCATAATTATTATGCCATCCACTTCGCGTGATGGTAAAAAATCCCGGATTTTGCCTCATCTAGATGAAGGTGCAGGAGTAATGTTATCTCGAGGAGATGCACATTATGTCGTAACTGAATGGGGAGTAGCATATCTTCATGGAAAGACTATAAGAGAACGAGTGCTCGAACTAATATGCGTTGCTCACCCTGATTTTCGTCAATGGTTGTTAGATGAAGCTAAAAAGTTGAAATATGTTTATTCAGATCAGATTTTACCATACAACCAAGAAGGTAGTATTTGCAGATACCCTTCGGAGTATGTGACTATGTTTACTCTGCGAGGAGAAGAGAAAATTCAAATTCGGCCAGTAAAGACCACAGACGAACCCTTATTAAAAGAGTTATATTACTCCTTAAATGAAAATGATCGGTATTTGCGGTTTTTCGAAATTAGAAAGGATTTCACCCATTCAAAGACCCAAAACGAAGTTAATATAGATTATAACAATGTTTTTTCAATTGGAGCCTTTATCGGCAATGTAGGAAGAGAGGGAATGGTAGGCAACGCAACCTATTACTTAAATCCTGAGCTAAATATGGCAGAGTATAGCTTTTTAGTCAGAGAGGACTATCGAGGGAAGGGGTTAGGATCTTTCTTATATCAACATCTTATAATTATAGCAAAGGAAAAAGGCATTAAAGGATTTTACGGTAACATCCACATTCAAAATAAAAGCACTGTGCAAATTATTAGGAAAGGAGGTTATACCAAGATAAATCCTCCCGAAGCGGGAGAAAAAGAATTGTTTTATGAAGTTTTTTTCGACAAGGAGAATTCTATGGACTGAATAATCAATATTTTTAACTTCTTTATTTCATTTTTAGAACTACATTCTTATGAAATTTAAATATACTGATTATCACATCCATACTAATTGGAGCTCAGACATATCAGAAGATGGTCCAAACTTTAACGATTACATCAAAATTGCAGAAGCAGAGGAAATCAACATATGTTTTCTCGAGCATTACGAGCTTTATAATATTGAAAGAGACAAATCAGATCCTTTCTATAATGGCAAAATAGATGATTACCTTGAAGAATTTGACGATTTGAAAGGAATATATAAGTTTATCCTTAGCGGTCTCGAGCTAGAGTATTATCGTGATAGAGAAATCGAATTATTAGAATTTATGGATGACTATGAAAAAGAACTCGATTTTATTGGAGGTACTCTGCATGAATGGATATACAACTACCCTATAACTTCACGACCTAAATTACTTCAATTATTAGAGAAAGTTCAAATGAAAGAAGTCATAGACGATTACTTTGACATCAGTAAAATGATGATAGAATCAAAAATCTTTAAGAACATATGTCACATAGATACAATTTATCGATATATAAACGAGCATGATATCAAACCATTAGAGGATTGCGATATTTCAGATGAACGAGTTCTTAACCTGGGACGGTTATGTATTAAAAACAAAATTAGTATTGAATATAACCTATCAGGTTTACGTTTTCCTATTAGTCGGCCGTTTCCTTCTAAGGAAATTGCTAAGAAGTTAAAATCAGAAAGAGCTAAATTTTTCGTTGGATCAGATTCTCATTCTGTTGAAAATTTTCAAGAAAGCATTTCTAGAGTAAAAAACGCTTATGAATTTTTAGGTATAATAGATTAGAAGGTATAGGAAACATGGAAGCTAAGCTATTATTAAAAAATATAGATGCCTGGGACAAAAGGGTTATTTTAAAATATAATGGATTTGGTGGAGTACCATTAACTACTCTTTTAAAGATTATATCGTTTCTAGGAAGAGAGACTTTATGGTTGTTGTTAATGGTTTTTTACTTATTCATCTTTTACGACTCCTTTTTGTTTTCAAGCATTTCAACTGTTTTTTTAATCGGCGTATTGATAATTGCCCCTATAAAAAAATTTATAGATAGAGATAGACCTTTTGAAGCATTAAAAAATATTGAAGTACTCGAGAGAGAACCGACCTCTAGAAGTTTTCCATCGTGGCATTCATATAATGTGGCGTCTCAGGGGCTTCTATTTGCTTTATTGTTAAATTCACCGATAATGGTAATTATTGTTGCTATTATTGTGATATTTGTATCTTTTTCTAGAATTCAATTAGGAGTTCATTACACTACTGATGTAATTTGTGGTGCTTTCATAGGGATTCTCGGTTTTTTAATAGCAAGAATCGTTTTAGCTCCTCTTTTAAATAGTATACTGATTTTTTTTGAACAATTTAATGTAGGGAATATTTACAAACAAGTAATTAATCCCTTACTTCTTGAAAATATATTTTATATAATGTTAGTTATAGGGTTGTTAAGTATAATCATTTGCTTAGCTAATTACAAATGGATTGTAGAACATTATAATAAATCAAAAAGGGTTTAGATTTTAAATAAGGGTCACATATCGAGCATTTTTTGCAAGTTTGTTAAAAAAAAGTTATAGGTTTAATTTTTTTTTTTTCTCGAACAACTGCTTTAGTTCGTCAAGAACTTTTAACCTTGTATCTCCAGGCCTACCGGGAACTGAAGCTTGGTTAGGTGATGATAATCCTATGGGAATACCACTCTGAGCCAATTGAAATGCACCACTTTCGATGGCTCTCAATCTATTATCTAACTCGATTAATTGCTTTGAGATACTTTCAGAAAGTCTGATAACAGCATTCATAGTTTCTTCTAAAGTTTTTCCTAATCCCTCTACCTTTCTTAAAGTGGGGTTAGTTAAGGAGTCGGTTGATTTCATAACATCTTTAATATATTTAGAAAACTCGGGTTCGTTAGTAATTAAAGAGTAGATTGAAGTTAGATAAGCTTCGTAGTCATATCCAAAAGAAGTTAATAATTGGTTTAAATTATCTTTCAGAAGTTCGATGTTAAGAAGTGTTTCAGGGTCATGCTTTAAATCTGGGTCAAATTTATGTATGTATATTAATACAAATGGCTCTTCTTCTAAAGTCGTGAGTGTTTTTAAGATTTGCTCGAAGTATTCAAAAGACTCTGGAAACCTCTCAGAATCTTGTAAATCAATGACATATATTAATAAATCAACTTGTAAAAAGTATTGTTCAGGATTTTTTAAATATTTACTCCTATATTGAGCTTGACCACCAAAATCCCAAATATATAAATCTAAGCTTGAGTTTTTTGTCTCGATATAGCGACGATCCACTCCTTTAGTCGGTTTTAAGTTTGCCAAATCGGTAATCCCTAAACTTCCTCCGAATTTATTTAATATTGCAGTTTTTCCAGCGTTATCTAATCCAATAACGATTACTTTTTGCGCAGATTTCCTTACGAGAACATCTTCATCGGTTAAATTTGTCATTATGGAGCTAAGTATGATCGCTTTGTTCAATGCTTTTACAAGTTCAGAATTTTCTGTCTGTATGAGAGCAGCTTTGTCCTCAATTTCTTTTTGTAGTTCAACATCTTTACTAGAATCCTTGCTAGTTTTTATTTTCTTTAACTTAACAAAAGGGTTCTCCCGATCTAATTTAGAAGTTTCTTCAACTGTAGATACATCTAGAACTTCTTTTAATAATTTTGCATCTTCTTTTGATATAAATTTGAATGAGTTCAATGGAAGATTCTTTATTTCTTCAATATTCTTTAACTTGCCCTCTTTAGCTAATTTTGGATCTAAAAATTTCGAAAATACGTTAATAATTTTAGAGATATCAACTGACATTTTATTTCTTTCTGTCCTAGTTAGTTGTTATTATTTAGAGAGTGTTTAATAAAATAATTAATTTTACTAATCTTTTAAGTTAATAGTTAAATAGATTAAGATTTAAATCTTCACTACCGCTATTAAACTAATTAGATTAAGATTTAAATATGTGGTTTCTTTTAAATACTATACTGAAACTGAATAATCCCAATATTTGTATTTAAATTAGCTAGTTGGTATGCCGTCAAGCTTTGAGGATAATGGATTTTTCGATGAGAAGGAAGAAGAGTCTTGTTGTGATTCCCCCAAAGTTAGTGAGGAAGATGGATTCTATGTTTGTTTGAATTGTGGTTCAGTGTATGGTAGAATTCTTGATGATTCTCCTCGCAGAGCGTTCACACAAGAAGAAATCCAAAAAAGAAAAAGTAATGAAAGAGTTTACAGCCCAATCGGTCCAAGAACAATAATTCGAGGTAGCAGAGATGCTCGTGGAACTCTATTAAGCCCGAAATACAAATCAAAATTCAATAGACTTGCAAAAATCCATAGATCCTTAACAACAAGTTATGAAAGGAATTTATGGATTGCTTTACCTAATTTGCAACGCTTACAAAAAAGACTTAGTATCCCAGACACTGTAGCTGAAGACGCGCTTCGAATTTATACTCAAACTGTAAAAAAGAAGCTCACCATGGGAAGAAGCATTGACACTCTACTCGCTGCATCAATATTTTGTGCTTTACGTGTCCATGGAATTCCAAGAACTGTAGAGGAAATTACAAAAATCGCACAAATCCCGAAAAAAAAAGTCATTAAAAGTTATCGCTTAATTCTAATGGAAGTTTTACCTAATTTAAATTTGAAGGTTCAGCATTTCGGACCATCTCGTTATGTAGATAAGTTTAACGACGAGTTGAAATTATCTATGCAATGTCGTAATACTGCCGTCAAAATAATAGAGAATGCAAATAAAAGCGGATTTAACTCTGCGGGTAAAGATCCTAAAGGAATTGCAGCTGCCGCGATTTATATTGGTTCTAAAATCTGTAGCGAAAACCGCACTCAGAAAGAGATAAGTCAGTTAGCGAGAGTTACAGAAGTCACTTTGCGAATGCGAGTCAAAGACCTTATGAAATACGCAAATGTGCTATAAAGATTTAATTTCTTTCCTCTTTCAACAAATTATCAATTAATTTTTTTTCCTCTTCAAAAAGCGGCAAAATGTCTAATATTTCCTTAATAATTGGTAAATATTTTTCCACATTATGAGATATCACATTAAGTAGAAATTCAATACAACGAATTGGGTAAGTTTCTTCCAAAAGCTTTTTATTAAGACCCAACGAAGAAAGATAGCTCTTAATATTAATCTTAATCTCGTTTAAAGGTTCCTTAGCTATAAGTAACGCTAGACCCTGCAAAAGTACCATCAAGGAGCTAGTTTCAAAGTTATTCCTTTTTGATAATACATGTGCTAATTTAAGATATTCCATTCCAGCTTCTTTGAAGGAATTTTTCTCAAGAAGTGTTATTACATCAGTATAGATTCTGTTTTTCATGAAAGTTCTCTTTTTAAGATGTTCTTGTTTTTCTCGCCGACTATCGGGCATTTTTTTTTGTATTATGCCAAACATTTGGTCCAATTGTATGTTGAACTGTTTTTGTTTCGCTAGATCTTCTCTTGACAATATTAAATCTTCTATTTCACGCTTTTCTTCCTTGGGGACAAGACCTTTTAATAAATCAATTTCACAATCAAAGAGTACTATTTTATCTATTAAAATATTAAGACATAAATCCATTTGCTCGTCATCTTTGTTTTCCAACGCAAAAAGAAGTTCATTTAAGATTTGAATCTCAGGTAAGTTTCCAAAATCTTTTTTGTATTTTGAATATCTTGTTAATATTTCATTTAAATTCGATTTAGCTAAGAAAATATTTTTGTTTTTTACCATAATAATAGTTGTAATTATGAGACTTATTGCAGCCTGTTTGAAAAATTGTTTTTCTAATAATTTTGAAATTGTGTCGTAATATTCTTTACCAGCTACTTCTAATTTCCCATTACATAAGTCTTCGTAAGATATCTTCCAATATTGGGCTTTCATTAATTTCCTTTTAGCAATGTTTTTCTTATCTTTGGAAATCTGCTTCTCTAATTCTTGAATTATTTTTAATTTTTTCTCCTTTTCAACGATCAAATTTTCAGTATCTTCAGTATCAGCTGTTTTTCTTGATTTATCCAATAATACATAGAGTAGGTCCAATTCCTCATCAAATAGTGCTAAATGTTCAATATATTGTAGCGCTTCTTTAAATTTAATAACATCTCCCAACTTTTCGATTTCGATGATATATTCAATTAATGTAACTGGATAAGTTTCTGAAAAGGATACTTCTAAACTACCTAAACTAATTTTTATGTCGTTTAATGATTTCTCTAAATCTCCAATCTTTTTTAACCTATAAAGAATTAATAAATTAACTGCTAAAGAAATTCCAACTAAGTTAAGCCTTTTTCTACCTATTAAAAAAGGGATATGCGTATTATACTCTATCAATGCGCTTCCATAATCTTGATTTCTTAAAAAGTTCAGTCCTTTATTATAGAGCGTTCGTTTAAATCCATTCCTCTGTTTAAATTCTGTCTGTTTTTCTTGTTGTGCTTCCCTTGCTCTACTTTTAATGTCCGACTCTCTTTCTTTTAACACGCTTTCATCGTAGGCTTCTATAGCCCTCTTAGCTACATTAGCACTTATTTCTGATTGCGCCTTCTCGATGTCTTTATTTCCTTTTGCCTTAAGCGGTTTATCTAAAATTTTATCATTAATAGCATGAGCAGAAGAAAAATCACCTAATTTTTTGTAAATTTTGACGATTACTTCATATGTTTCGTCAAAGTTTATTTCTCGGTTATCTAAATATGCTTTTGAAAACTCGTTAGCTTTTGTAATCAAATCTAAAGCTTTTTTAAATGCGTTTTTGTCTTCATTTTCTTTTACAATTCTAAACGCTTCAGCTTGGATAAAATTAACAAAGAGTTCGGCAATTTCTTTAGATTGATCGAATAGTAATTGTTCTCTATATATTGAAAAAATGAGTATGAAAGTATTGAATACCATTTCAAAATCGCGCTCTTTCGCAACATCTTTTAATTTATCTTTAATGAGGGTTAGTTTATTTCTCAAATATATTTTTTTCGTTCTATTTGTTAGCTCATAATAGACATTTGTAAATCTGTCGAAATTTTTGCCAATTAATAGAATGTCAAGAACTTTTTTTAGCATTTGGTCTTGAATTTCTTCTCTACCAATAGAACTCCAAAAATTCGCTTGAGATTTAACCAAATTAGCTGCTTTGAGATATTCTCCTTTCTCAATTAACATATTGGTTTCTTTAATAGTTTCCATATTACTTTCAGCTATAATTTGTAACTCCTGTTCAATGTAACTATTTAGAATCCATCTATTTTTCCTTAGATTGTCCTCTTTCTGTTTTTTCAATAGTTCCTTGTTTTCATCTTCTACCTTGGAAATACGCGCAGTTAATTCCTTTTTTAACTTCAATGAATTAATTTCGTTTAGTAATAGTGCAGCATCTCCAAATTCTAGATTGTTAATAAATAAATCAATTAAAACTTTCAATTGATGATCCTGATTTGGTAATTCTAAATCATATTTTTCATAAATACTTTTAATTTCATAATAGTTTTCGTAGGTGCTAAATCTATCTTCCTCTTTAATTTGTTTAGCTAAAAGCATTCTTAATACTTCGATTAATTTGATTACTAATCCTTGTAACTCCTCAGACAAGCTCCTTTTTTGATATTCAACTACAGCTATATACAATTGGTCTCGCGCTGCTAAAAAATTCTGTTCGCTTGTCAAGAAATCAACCATCGCGATTATTTTTATTAGAAAATCTTGCAAAATTTCAAGAGTTAATTCATGTGGCAAATTTTTAATTATTTTAAAAGCATTTTCCACTTTACAACCAGATATCCAAGAATTTATAGCAAGTTTAAAAGCTTCATTTTTAAGTTCTTCGTCCTCATATTCTAACGCGGCCCATTGAGCTGCAGCTTCGTATTGTCTCGCAGCTTCGTCAAATTTATGCTTATTAAATAATTTATTACCTTCTCGAATCATAGATTCAGCATATAATCTCTTGAAATTCTCTGATTTTTTTGTATCTACATTTTGAAGTATTTTAGCGGCTTCCAAATATAAATTTACTTTTGAGAACAGAAAGGCTGCTTGTTCGCAAATAATATAATATTCTACTTTGTTAAAAATATCAGCAATCATCGCAGCTTTCTTAATAGCTTGAGCAGAATAGAAATAATATTCGGATTTAGATTCTTTTTCAGCTTTTTTAAAATATATGTTGGCTAGTTGAATATAAATGGGAAACCTCATCCAAGCATTCTCTAATGAAAGTGGGGGGTCTCCTGAAGTCATTGCGATGCATAAACAATGCAAAACATGGTGAAACTCTCTCGGATGAACATTAACGAAAGCTTCAATATCAAAGTATTTAAGCCAAGTGTTTTCTAGCAAATCATTTACTGATAGAGGAAAAATTCCTTCTTGATCATAGTACATTATAATTATAGGTATGTTTCGAGAAACTTTTCTAATGTCGTGTAAAATAGAATTAAACACTTCTTTCTCTTCGTTTTTCAAAGGATTTATGAAATAGATAATACCATCAACAGTATTTATCAATTCGTCAAGATCAGTATTCTCAACATCAATTATAGCGTTAACTTCTAAATCGCAAGTATCCTCTAATACTTTTACTTCTTTATATAGCTCTAAATATGGTCCTTTATTTTCGCCCGCTTCTCCGAAGGCTCTTATAGTATAAAGGGCAATTGCTTCCCCATCTAAACCCAATATTAGAATTTTAAAGATGAAACGCATAGGATCTATTTCATGAAGTTAATTTAGTATTTAAACCTAATATAATTATAAAACATTTTTCCATATTATATACTTACTTTTTTCGTCTCAGACGCAAAACGAGTAAAATTATCCCAAAAGTTAAAAAATTTTCAATATTTTATTTTAATAGTTCAAGAACTATTTTAATTTACGAAACTAACATCAATTAAATTTGCTGGGGATTTTCACTGGAATATTTAGAAAGAAATTATAGAATCATAAAAGAAAGAATGACTCAGCAAATGGAACAATCGCTTAAATTAGGGCGAACACTAATTGATACGGAATTAGATACCGGAATTTTGAATTTTATAGTTAGACCTGTTGTTAAAGCTTTCTATGATTATTGGGCTCAACATGACGCGAAGAAGGGAACTTTAAAGCAGATTGATATAACTTTGGATGCTGGTAAACAATTACTACTTAATGGAAATTCAGAAGAGTCTTTCAATCGTATTGTAGAAGAATATCTTCCGAGGTACCTTAAAGACGATCAGGTAACATATCAGTGTAGTAAGAATCATAGAAATTATGAAAAATTAAAAAAAAATACGAAAGAGACTTTTATCAATTATCTTAGAGAAGTTAAAGCTTTGCTTGGTGTTGAAGAGTATGTTATTAATTATGGTGATCTCGCCAAGTTTGCGTTTAAGTCAAAAGAACTAGCAACTAAGAATTTAATGAAACAGTTAGAATTCACAGAGAGAAGTATCAGCATCATAGAAGGCGACCCTTCTATACTATCATTACCTGCAGGTAAAAGGATCATTATTAAAGCTTTAAGAAAGGGTTTCGAAGAGACTAAAAAAGATTTTTTAAAAGCCATCGATGAAACCTATGGATATTAAGAATCAAATCATTATTTTAAAAATATTAATTAAGAACATTTAACACTATATGAGGTTAAAGAAATAACCGAAAGGAGATATGTAATGAATTACTTGGAAAGAAATTATAAAATTGTTGAGGAAAAGATGATTTCACAAGTTGATTTATCGTTAGGTTATGGCAGAGAGTTAATTGAAACGGAGTTAGATGCCGGAGCGTTCAATTTTGTAGTTAAACCTATAGTAAAAGCCTTTTATAAGCTTTGGAGTGATAACAACGCTCGCGTTGGAACATTAAACCAAATAAAGATCGCGTTGGATTCAGCAAAGACTCTAGTACAGAATGGTGATATTTCTCAAGAAAAATTTAATGAGGTTATTGAAAGAAATTTTCCAAGTTATTTAGAGAATGACCAAACTACTAAACAGTGTAAAAAAAATCATAAGGATTACAATACATTAATGGAACTTACGAAAAAATCCTTCATATCTCAAGTTGAGGAATGTGTTTTATTTTTGAACATTAAAGATGATGTTAAAAATTACGATGATTTATCCAGAGTAGCATTTAAAACGAAAGAAAAAGCATACAAGGCTCTTAAGCGCCAATTAGATTATAACGACGATGGAATTATAATAGTTGAACAAGATGATAGCATCCTTAATGTACCAACGGGAAAAAATATTATTGTAACAGTACTTCGAAAAGGGTTCGAGCTTACTAAACAAAAATTAATTGAAGAGCTAGATTTAATTTTTTATTAAAATTATGAAAGATAATTTTATCTATTTTCATTAATTTTTAAATGCGATAAGCATGAGCATTGAATCTAACGAAAACAAACCAAATAGTTTCATAAGAACGATATTTGTGAAAATCATCACTGTCTTCTTTATATTTATGAGTTACATATATATTTCAGAATCATTTGGTTCAATTTCTTCACCTTATATAGGAACTGACAGTTTTTCGATTGTTTTTAGCGTATCTCTACTGATTCTTACATTCTTTTCGGTATTATCAGGGCCATTTCCAGCGTTTTTTGCGGGATTCCTCGGGGAACTCGTCTATCAAATCGCATTCTATAATATAATATACATCGATTGGTGTTTTATCATAGCGATATATGGATCTCTTGCTGGAATCTACAAATATAAACCATTAAAATATCAAAACATTAAAAATATCTTCGTTTCTATAGTAATTTTATTTATCAATTCATTATTTGCGATTATTTTAGTAGTAACGGCTACTATGTTATTTCATTACAGTTCACTACCACTTTCAGTATTGTTTTTTAACTTTGGGCTTAAATTTTTCTTTCAAACTTTTATATCTGTTATTATATCGGTTCCAATTCTATTAATCATCTTTGATAAGATTTTCGCATCTAAAGAACAACACTTATATTACATGTTGTTAACCCACCATCCTATTTCTGCAATTGATCACACATTTTTCTTTCAATTTGGAAGGACAAAAATCTATTTATGCTCGAGGTGCTCAGGAATGGTGATTGGAATAATACTTTCAGTCTTTTTCACTCATCTATTTCAAATAATCGTGAACCCTCAATTTAGCTCCGAATTAGCGTTTATAGTTATAATTATATTCCCAATACCTGGATTAATTGATTGGGGAACCCAAAAACTATTACTTAGGATAAGTACAACGGAAACTCGATTGTTTACTGGTTTTTTTATTGGTATCGCTCTCCATTTTATTTCGCTCACAAGAGAATACTATTTTCTTACGCTAATAATCATTACTGTGTATTTTGGTATCTTTTTTCTATTTTTTTATTTTGGTCAGAAAAGATTGTTAAAAGAATTGAATAAAAAACTCAATCCTGTCAGTCCAGAGGATTTTAAAATTGAATAATAAAGGATTCCTTAGAATCATCAACAATGAAAAATATTATTTTTATCCACGGTCTTGAAAGCTCAGGTAATGGTTTTAAAGGTACCTATCTGAAGAGTGTAATACCAGAGATTCTTACCCCTAATTTTAAAAAATTTGAAAGGAAGTTAACGCTCTATTCTCTCCTTAAAGCGAGAATGGGACAATTGGATTTAATTCTTAAAAAGAAGAATTCATGGACAATTATAGGTTCAAGTTTCGGAGGATTAATGGCCACGCTTTATGCCCTTCGAAATCCTGAAAAAATCGAGCGATTAATATTATTGGCTCCTTTTTTAGGAACTCTTATGCTGCAAATAGATAATATCTTACCGTTAGATATCCCTACTATAATTTTTCATGGAAAACATGATGAAATAGCTCAATACAAAGCATCTCGTGAACAAGCCTACCAGTTATTCACTAAACTTGAATTTAATACGACTGAAGATGATCACGACCTAAATAAAACTATAACAACCTTAAATTGGAGCAAACTCATTACTTAGGCTTTAGTCCGATTATGCAAATTTGGTGAAATTATTAAATTTTTATTCTTTGGGAAAAATTGGACCCCATTTTTTTTATATTCTCATTTCTCATTCTTTTATTCAACTATTTATATTTCAAAAAAAATTCACGCTAAGATTTGTAGTTGTAGGAGAAATGATGAGTTTTAGTAGGTTACATTTTAAAATCATTTTAAGCAAATCAATTCTCGTAGAAAATTTTATTCTACATAAATCTACTATAAAAAACTAGTAATCACAAATTAAAAAAATTAAATAAGATAATTAATATATAAGTGTGAGGCTTTAATGTCGGATAAACTGTATATTTGTCGTAGTTGTCGTTATGTATTCCCAAAAGAATTATCTAAACTAATCGATAATAAAATTCAAGTTTATTGCGAAATGTGTGGAACACCTTTTTCATTATCTGGAGTTAACTTTAAACAACCTCCTACGAGACAACAAAGAAATGAAATTCGCCCATATCCAAAATATGGGGTAAGTGATAAGGATAAAAATAATTTAGAAAAGGCAATAGAATATTTGAACAAATTTGATTACATTCCTATAATTCTTTATGCGATTATTATATTAGTTTTGAGCTTTTTTTACTTTGCCTATTCTGGGGGTATTATTAGTGTAATTAATTCTTACTTACTAGCTTTATGCGGTGTATTAATACTAATTTACGACCTAAGATACATATCTCCAAGAGTTCAGTCAAAAAATTACGATGAAATTGCCTTGGACGCATTTTGTTATGGTATATTAGGTAGTATTTTTTACGGGGCTGGTGTTATTTTATTAATTAAAGGAGTTTTGATTCTAATTCATTCGATAGTTTATCACGAAGGAGAAGATCATAAAACTTACAATTATGGTCTCAAGCTAAAAAACTCGATAAATAATTTCTCAGCGAAAGCGGGATTTGTAATCATTTTATTAGTTTTAAATGAATTGATTGTTGGTGGTTTATTATCAGATATTTTCAGTAATCTGTTTTTGTTTTCACTGGATTTAATTTTTATTGTAATACCTTTTATCATTTTAATCATAGATTTAGCTTTAAGGGAAAAAACTCACAAAAAGAATGAGTTTTCAGGAGCTGATGTAATCGGAATATTTGTATTGGGAACAATATCCACAGCATTTCTTAGCATTGGTATATTCATCTTAATAAAATCGCTGATATTACTTCTTTTATTCATAGGGAAACCTATAGATATCGTTATCAAGAAAGAAATGAGAGAATTTCAACCAAATAGCGAGCCCTCTCATAAAGTACAACCTATAGAAGAAAAAGATTCTCTAGAAAAAGAAGAGAAGCTTCAAAAAATCGAAGATGAGATTATTCCCCAAGAACAGGAAAATCTTGAAGTAAAGCCTGAGAAGGAACCTATAAAAGAAATCCCAGAGGATGTCACTTCTATCACTGAAATAAAAGAAGAAGCTGAGATTGAAATACTTGAAATTGAAAAAACAGAAGAGAAAGAAGAGGAAGCCTCTGTATTGAGACTTCACGAATCTCTATTACCCGTTAAAAATGAGAAGGATAAGAAAATAGTTAAAGAATATTTCTCCAAAATATTTAATATAATCTCTAAAGATTTGAGAAAGCAAATATTAGAGCTTAATATCCCTAAAAAGGAGCGTAAAGAAATTCTAAAAGAATTGGCCTTTTTAGCCGAGGAAGAACAATTAAAGTATCTAGAAGCGTTAAAGGGATTATATCAGGAATTTCCTTTTAAATTAATAGAACGAATTCGCAAACTTCCAAACCTTAAGCCCGAATATTATGATAAATTAGTAAAAGAACTGAAATATATGGATAGTGACCAACAGTTAGAATTTATACTATTTTTAGAGAAGAATGCCTAAAACTTAACCGTAAATTCATTGAGTAATGTCGTTAGAAAAAAGAAGAGAGCCTAAAGAAAAACAAATGGAAAAAGAATTAGAGGTAAGTTCATTTAGGCGCAAAGATTTTACTCCTCTGCAAGACATTAAAGCAGAAATAAAAGAATTACAAATAGAAACTGAACCATTAATCGAAGATCTCACTGAGATTGAGGTTGATGTTTTGAATATCGCAAAAGATATTTTAAAATTAAAAAGGTATGATGCTGATTTTGAGATCGAAGTATCTTCTGAAGCGGAGTTGCAGAAATTTCCTATTATTGAGAAATTATACGCAAAAAGTATAGCAAAACTAGCGTATAAGAAAGGTTATAGTAAGGAAGACATATTTTTAGCAATAAGAAGTTTAGAAGATAAAAGTTGGATAGTAACAAATGAAAGAAGAACAAAGTTAGAAATTTTAAATAACGAAAAACTCGCAAAAATTTTGGAATTTATAGAAGAGAATCCCGGAATTCATGCTAGAGATGAGAAAATCGAAGAAGAATTGGGAATAACGAGAACACCCTTTTTAAAACATATTATGACTTTAGAGCGTTTCAAACTCATAAGGTCGAAAAAAATTGGAAAATCTTTACATTATTTTTTAGCTGAAATTCCCGAAGAGTATGATAAATTTAAAGTAATTTTTATAAATCCTTTAACTCTAAAAATAATTGAGGAAATTTTTAAGGAAGAAGGAATTGCTATTTCTAAAATTGGAGAAATCCTCGAAGTTTACACAGGCACGATT
This sequence comes from uncultured archaeon, assembly GCA_964508365.1. Taxonomy (GTDB): domain Archaea; phylum Asgardarchaeota; class Lokiarchaeia; order Sigyniarchaeales; family SOKP01; genus SOKP01. The sequence goes on along the minus strand of CAZDTP010000020.1, from coordinate 16,858 downwards.
CAATATCACATGAAAAAACTGAAAGATTTAGATTTAGTGAAATCAGTTACGACGCAAAAAAATCAAAAAATACATGTGGTAAATATTGAGCTACTAAAAAAGTTTAACAAATTTTTTGACGAACCCGATTTCTCTAAATTACTAAACGGCTTATAATAATCCTTTGTTCATAGAGAATGTTGTATTTTTGGGAGAGCATTTATTAGAATTTTGATTGCATTACTAATACCAACATCCATATCGGGATGAATTTCGTTTGATTTAAGGAGATCGTAATGCGGATCTCCAGGTAAATCCGAAACGGAAAGTATAGATGCAACCTTTAGATTGTAAAGTTGTCCCAATAAAAATAAAATTGAGGATTCCATGTCGATTGCTCTAATATTGATTGAATTTAGAGCACGTACAAATTCATATGTTTCACAAAATAACGCATCTGTAGTCCAAAGATGCGATTCTCTTACTTTACTTGGGTAAAGAGAACGAGCTTCCCTAATAAGAATTTCTTTTAAAATTTCGTTAGGTTTAGATATAAAAATAATTTGTGGACTAGCGATGAGATTTAGGGTTGCCGAAAGTGGATTGGTTATTGATTCTAATCGATTCAATAGAGTTTGATTAGCTCTGATGTATTCAGAACTTGTTCCATCGCCACAATAAGCAGTTTTTGGTATCACGATATCACCTACCCTAATTTCATCTTTTTCATAATTAAGTCCTCCACAGAAGTCCACTCGTACAACAATTTTCGCTTTTGACCTTTTTAAGCTTTCTAACACGAACGCTGCGTTAGGACATCCTACTTGAGACCGGATAATACTTACTTTTATTCCATTTAATATCCCGTTATAAACTCTACCATGAACGATTTTATTTTGAAGTTGATTAATTAACTTTTTCATAACAATTTTAACAGCGGGCATTAACACGATTTCGTTAATGTTTGAAGAGCTTGTTTCCAAGATCATTCTTACAATTTTATCATCCACGCTTATGAACTTCAGTCCTAAATTTAGCATCTGACTTTTAATTTTATTTAACATTTTTTACACTATTAGAAATTTTTCAAAAATCATAATTATATTTTATAAGTTTGTTCCTAATTACTTAAGTACTTATAATTCTAAATAATAATTTTTAATATCTAAATTAGATACATTAACCTATAGTTATAATCTACTAAGTTAAGAACAAAAATATGGTATTGGAGAATGACGAATCCATATATTATTGACAATAAGATTACTAATGAGTTTGTTGAAGCATATTCAAAAACAACCTATCGCATTATAGGAAAAAATAAACACACTGCTATTAAACCTTGTCATTGGTTAGAACAAAAACTGATGACAGGTAGAAATAATAGAAATTGTTATAAGGGCATTTTTGGTATTGAAAGTCATCGATGCTTACAGAATACTCCTGCTTTGCCTTTTTGTAATCAGCAATGTGTTTTTTGCTGGAGAGATAATGAATTAGGAAATTTAAGTAGAGATTTTATTGTCGAACCAGATGAACCCAAGGAACTCGTTGATGAAATGATACGCCACCATCAAGATATTATTAGAAACCATTTACCCCTAAGACGGTATCTTGAAAATTATGAGATTATGGTAGATATACTTTATTATATGTTAAAAAATAGAGAACAACATAGTGTAAATTCTCTTTCCAAGAGCCTTCATGTTAGTAAGAACAAAGTTGGAAGAGCTATCAATCTTTTAAAAAATCAAGAATTTATTCAAACCTTAGATGATTCGTTAAAAAATTATAAGTTAGATGATGAAATATCATGCTGTATAGAATCTAGGGAAGAAATCGCGAGGTTAATCAATATATCATTAACCACACCCGATGAAATCATGCAAGCTCATAGTGAAGCATTGAAACCTAATCACGCTGCTATTTCTCTAGATGGCGAACCATTCTTATACCCAAATTTAGGGGAGTTAGTTAAAGAATTCCGTAATAGAAGTATGACTTCGTTTATTGTAACTAACGGAACCTTACCCGAAAGGATTGAAGCTTTAAGTTCATTGCCCTCACAACTCTATATTACGTTACCGGCTCCAAATAAGGAGATATATAAAAAAGTTTGTCGTCCAATGATTAAAAATGGCTGGGAAAAAATAACACAGAGCCTAGATTTAATCAATTCTCTCTCCTGCAGAACGGTAGTAAGGTTAACTTCTGTAAAAAATTTAAATTTGATGGAGAATTACTTGGATGATTATATCAGGATAATCGATAAAGCTAAACCCAATTTTTTTGAAATAAAGGGTTTTACCCTTCAAGCACGAGCGCTAAATATAAGTAAGAGATTAAATAGCGAAAAATCTATGCAGTATTACTTTCCGACTTACGAATATTTAGAAGATTTAGCAATAAAATTCGAGGAAAAAAGTAATTTTCCTTTAATTTATAAAAATAAGGCAAGTAGAGATTTCTTATTTGCGATAAATTGGGATAAAAATAAAGATCCGATAATTAAAAACCCTTAAAGCTAACTTATCAAAAAGCTTACCCATATTGTACCTGTTATTACAATATCGGGAATAAGAGAAGTGACACTAATAATAGTACAACTAAAAACGACCTTAGGATAATCTAGGTTCCAAATCCAAGGCTTTTTTTTCAAAAATTAAAAAACACTAATTATTTATTTCTTATTTTTTTCCACTTTTCTCTTCTTCTAAACTTATTTCTAAGGATTTTTTTACATATTTTTGAAAAATCTCTTTGAAATCATCAATAGACTCAACCATTTTTTTAAAAATTTCAAGCCATTTTATTTCAGCCTCACTATGAAGTTTCCAGTGTTTTAAAGGTAAAAGATTAAAGGGACTAAACTCAAATGAAAAATGAGAAGTTATTATTATCTCACCCGTAGTGACATGTTTAGACATTGATTTAAGTTTTTCGATTTGTTTGCTTATTGAGTCTAATATAAATTCCTTTCCTATGGAAGAGCCAAAAAGCGTAATAAAAGGCATTGTTGAGTCAATGTCAAAGTAAATATCTTGAGTCTTAGTTAAAAAGAATTTTATCTGTTCTTGAAATTCTTTTCTGCCTTTATTCGTCAAACGATATATTTTTTTTTCGGGACGATTACCTTCTTGTTTAGTGCCGCTTTCCTTAATGAAGCTTTCTGCCTTAAGCTGTTTTAATATATAATAAAATGAAGCATTTGTAGCATCAATATAATGATCATAATGCCATTCATTTGCATAAGCAATGAGTTCATAACCGCTCAGAGGTTTAGGAATTTGATTCATTACCCCCAAAATGAAGGTTTTTAATGGAGTATATCTTTTTTTTGGCATAATTTCTCTTTAAATCCCTGTATTCATTTAGATTTAAATTATTTGTATTAGTCAAATTTGAATAATTAGATTTAAATATTCAATCTTAATTATTTAAAACAAATAAAAATATTTAAAATTTTAGATGATGTTTGAAAGATGTTAAAAAATAAAGCAATCGATACAAAAAATAATCATAAGTACAGTTTGGTAGATATCTTTTTAACCACAATCTTCACTATAGCTTTTCTTATTCAAATTGTCATGATGTTTATTATCCACAACGAGTTAGGACTTACACTTTTGGTTTATATTGGAGATATATTTTGGGTATTTAGCATCTATTTTGGCTTGATTTCTTTTCGAACTTTCAAGAAACGAGGGAGTGTTGAGAAAGGAAAAAGTTATATGCATACTACCAAGTTAGTAAAAAATGGTCCATATGCAATAATTCGCCATCCTCAATATCTAGGAGGAATATTATTCACTATTGGTATCACTTTATGGACCCAGGTGTGGCCAAGCCTAATTCTTAGCATCCTTATTATAATTTTTACTTATCAATGGACCTACTCAGAGGATAAAAACCTTATTGAAAGATTTGGTGAAGAATATAAAAGATATAAAGAAGAAGTGCCTCGCCTTAATCCAATACTAGGTATCATAAAATTTTATTCTCAAGATAAGGAGGATTGATAAATATATGGCATTTTTTATATCTTTAATAAAATAAAATTGCATAATGATTTTTTTCATTCACCAGATCATAGAAACGATTAAAACGCACTCTAATTACGAGATTTCAATGTTTTTACTTTGTTTTTTAAGTTCAATTTGGGAAGATAAGGTGAATCTTGAAAAATTTGGTGATGAGTATATGACAAATACAAGAAAGAAGTAAAATTATGGGGAATTATCTAACTCTTTACTATTTTAAATATTTCTGTATGATCTGTTTCAATTTTCCTTCATTTGTTTTCTTTAAAGCAGAAAATTCTAAAAATGGAATTTCTGTTTCATTTTGAGGATTATAGTTATCAAATAAGACAATATTAATTCCATATTCTTTAGCAGATTCTATAAAAAAAGAGATAATTTTATTTTTATCGAAATTTGAGACTTTGTCAATTTTGTTGATAATTACGATTATGGAGATTTCACTTTCTCTTAAAAAATTAATTAACTCAAAACTTAAGGGTATTGTTTTTGTATTTTGAACAAAATATTTATTTAATTCATCCTCAATTCTGGTAATGTTTATAACCACCAAACCTAAGATGTATTCCCTATGATGTTTTTCGATGTGGATAATTAACTGCTTTTTCAAGTGTTCCTCTCTTCGACGGCTTGAACTCTTCATGTAGCCAAAACCCGGCAAATCTACAATATTATATGGCATTTGAGGGATATTAATTGTTTTTATCAATAAAGTGCTTCCTGGTTTTTTACCACTTTTTCCTTTAAACTTACTAGGGTTAGGATGTAAAAGTCTTGTAATTGAACTTTTACCAACATTTGAGTTACCAATTATTAATAAAGAGGGTTTATCCTTCATGGTATTAATTATTTATATCCTAAAATTAGAAAGATAACTTTTTAGTATTTATTTTTTTTACACATTAACCTATCTTTCTAAAGAATTAAATTTGTGTTTTAAGTGAAAAAAAATATGAAATATAAAAAAAAATTACTTTTTAAAGATTGTTTTCATCCAGTCTGGTAGGAGAAAACCACCGTAAAACGCAAATGTGCTAGTAATTAAGAGTAATCGAACAACCACTACCATTATGAATAATATCGGGATAGTCGGATCTGTAAAGACAAGACCAAAAAGAATTGATCTAACTGTTTTCTCCAATAAAACAGCGATAGTAAAAGTAATAAACGCTACTTGGAGGAGTTTACCTTTCATTCTCACTTCTTCATTTTCAGAATTTAGTGATGTTCGAGCGAATTTTAGACCTGAAAAAAATATTACTAAAATCGAGATTAATATTAGTACCGATAGGAAATATCCAAAATCAGGGCTAAAAGGTCTTAATGGATCGATTACACCAATTAAATTAATATCCATGAAGAAGTAGTAGAAGAAGAGAACCTCAAAGATTATGCTAAAGATTATTATTAAGATTAAAGCTAATTTCTGTTTATTCTTATTGACCATATCTGTATAGGCAATAATCCAAGCAATTACAGCGACGGGAATGAATACATTACCGATAATTAAGAACCACTCCGTAGCGAGAGTTAACTGCAGGAATATACTCATTAGAAAAGAAATTGCCTCTGGAAGCCAAAGGGTCGATATCATTAGCCAAAATGTTCCTACGAAAATATATAGACGATTTTTGATCTTCCCATACTTAGAGATAATAGAAAATCCGATAAAAAATGTTATTATTACATAAAGTAAGCTAAGACTACCTTGCAAAATATCTACAATATCCAAAACAATACACGAGCTCGATTGGTTATTTTAAATTAAATGGTAAGTATATAATTATATTATGATCTATATATAATTATATTTATCAAAAATAGTTTTTTGTAACATTACAATTCTATTCCATCAAATCTGGTCGAAAAAATCATCGTTTAAAAATTCTTTATACATTTTCTTTTTTTCATCATCTTTAAGAATGGGTCGTCTGCTTATTGGTTCACCTAATTCTTCTAAAAGATCTCTCATTCCTTTTATACCTACATTAATTTTAAATTTACCCCCTTTGATGTATTTAACAACTTGTTTATTATTAAGTGATAATCTTAAAATATAACCTAATCCAAAATAAAACTGGTTTTCTGGAATAGGATCTATGGGGCTTTTACTCGTAACTTCCTTCAACATTTCATATAATAATATCTTACTCGCTAAGTTATCTTCTGCTTCATAAATTAAATAATATAAAGCATGATACCAAATTTTATCGCGTTTATCCTTAGTGCGCTCAATGAAAATTTCAGGTGTGATTAACTCTTTTTTAGCTTCCTGTTTTCTTTCTAAAAGTTCTTCTTTGATGCGTTCTTCCAAATCTGAAGAAATTAAATCGCTTTTTGCCATTTGGTTTATATCTGATCCAAGTTCTTGAATCTCTTCTTGTTTTACAGATTCAATTGCTTTTTGCATTTCTTGTAGTTCCTCAAAATCAATTTCTTCGATATCTGAAAAATCGCTTTTCATCGCTTCTTTTTGCGCTAAATAAACTTCTTGTTCAGATGATTGAAGATCAGGAGCAATTTCCTCGAGATTATCGTTATCCTCTAATTTTTCGAATTCCTTTACTTTAGCAATTGCTTCTTGCATTTCTTTTAATTCTTCGAAATCTAAGTCTTCCAAATCAGAAAAGTCGGATTCGAGAGTTTTCATATCTGATAAGTATGCTGCTAAATCGTCTTCCTTTTTCGAAAATGCTTCTTTTTCTATTTTTTTTTCTAAATCTTTTCCATTTTCTTCTTCTGTCATACTCCAATCAATTATATTCTATTTGTTTATTTCTAACTAGTATTCAATATTAATAGTAACTCTTCAATTCTTTAAATGTTAAGATTTGAAACATTATAAAGAGATAAAAATAATCGAGTTCATTATTCATTGTAGATATTAAAAATTATTATTAAAAAATTTGAGATAATCTTAATTTCCATAAAATATAATGTCAGACGACGAAAAAGATTTTAAATTTAAAGTAATAGTAGTTGGAGATCCCGCGGTTGGAAAGACGACTCTAATTAGGAAATATACCACAGGAACTTTTCAAAAGGATTATATTGCCACTTTGGGTGCTCAATTTTCTAATTATGAAGAAAATCTAGAAGGTAAGAAAGTAAGATTATTCATTTGGGATATTGCTGGACAGGAAACATTTGAAATCATGCGCCAGAAATTTTATAAGGGAACCAGTGGAGCAATAGTTGTTTTTTCCCATGCTTTTAATGAAAAGGATAGCTTTAATCACCTTGGAAAATGGTTCAACGAACTTTATGAGTACTGTGGGAAAATTCCAATGGCATTATTCGGAAATAAAATCGATTTAGTGGATGAAAACGAGATGAATCATGGTACAGATAAAATTGGATTGGATGTCAAAGTTAATAAATTTGTCAACGATCACGGATTAATTGGATATTTTAAAACGAGCGCTTTAACTGGACATGGGGTACTTGATGCGTTTCAAAAATTAGTTAGAACGCTTTACTATAAAGCTTCATATGAATAAAATTTAATAAAATAAAGTAATAGAAATAAAAAAATTAAGTCTTCTTGTAAATAAATCGATCCCAGCTTGAAGTATTGGGCATTTGTTCCGGCATTCCCTTACGTTTGCGAATTTCAAGGATAAGGTCTTCTTCTAAATTATGTGGTACCTTTTCAAAACCAGAAAATTCGTAACCAAAAAATGCTCTTCCTGCAGTAGAACCACGAATATCGTCAGCTATGCCAATAGTTTCAGCTGCTGGAATTTCACCATGAACTCTTACGTATTCTCCTTCTGGAACTACATTTGTAATTTTGCCACGTCGTTTGTTAATAATAGCATTTACTGGTCCCTCTGTTCCCTCTGGAGTTTTCACATCAATAATTTGAATGGGTTCAAAAAGATGAGGGTCAGCGTCCAACATTGCTAGAGACATCGCTGAAAATGCCATACCCGCGATTTGACCATAAGAGGTATGCCTTGTATCTTCATGGATTGTCATATCTGTAAAAACAATCTTAAATCCAGCTGCTGGCTCTTTTGCGAGTATACAAGCGCCTAACCAATCTCTAAAAGCGGCTGTTAAATAAGATTTAACTCTATCAAATCGTTGTAATCCTGAGGTGCCATTTACAAGTAAGCTTCCTTGATATACGTCAACAATCCTTCTAGCTTCTTTTGCGTCCCAACCGGCTTCTTCTCTTAAGATTTTTGCTTTATCTTTTTCACTCATCAGATCTGTTATTTTTCCGGATTCAATTAGTTTTTCTGTTTTCTCGTCTAGCGGTTCAATGTATAATAAAATACGATTATGGGTGTTAGCCGATTTCGTATAAAAATCTCTGCTTTTTTTAGTAATTTTTTCTCGATACACGATAATCGGTTCTCCAATTTGAATTGCTACCTGATTATTAATACGCTTTGTAAGTATCTCAATTTGAAGCGGATCAATTCCACTTAAAATAAATTCTCCAGATTCTTTATCTAAACGATACATCGCAGTCGGATCCGCTTGAAGCCACTTGCTTACTACTGTATCCAATTTATCTATTTCCTGTGGATCTAGGGCTCTTATACTTCTTGAAACAACTGGTTCACAAGCGTATTGGATTTTTTCAAAGGTAGGTAATTGGTAGGCTTCCTCCTTATCTTTTGGTACGTCACTTGCAGACATAAAAGTTTCTCCAGATGGACAAATAAATCCGTATAACGCAAATAAATTACCTGCTGGAACTTGGGGAATGTCTAAAAGATCTGTGATTTCCATAACACCTAATCGTTTTACTCGATTTGTACTCCTACCACCTATCAAATAAATTGAATCAGATTGATCGAAGGTACCAGAAAAAACACGACCAATTAGAGTAGCTTGGTACCCTCTTCGTGGGTCTAAGAATATTTTTGTAATCATGCCATAGAGAGGACCTTTAGGATCGCATTTTTGAAGTGATTGTCCTAGTTCTGAGTCCAAATCGCCCCCCCAGATGTGAGGGATTCTATACTTTGAAGCTTCTACCGGATTAGGTAAATGATCCACAACCATCCTTAACATAGGCTCGTCAAGTGGAAGATTATCTCGTAGCCATTGAATGTCGCCTTCCTTATATTTTGCGAATACATCTTGTGGCTTTAATCCTTTTTCCAATAAAATTTCATATGTAAATCCCCAACCATGTTTCGCTGAACCAACGGCAACGCTATTTTTTGAAAAATCGACACTCCAACCCGATCCTTCGGGTCTAATCTTTTTGATTAATTCATTTACCTGTCTAGATATTTTATCAATCTTTTCAAAGGTATCTTGTGGACTTAATTTAAGCTCACTTATTAACCGATCTACCTTATTTATAAATAATACAGGTTTACAAAATTCTTCACCAACGGATAATCGGATATTTGTCTCTGTTTGAGTCATAACGCCCTCTAAAGCATCAACGAGAATTATAGCACCATCGCTACCCCTAAGAGCACGCGAAACTTCTCCGGTAAAAGAAATATGTCCAGGAGTATCGTTAATTTGAAGGATGTATGGTTCATTATCATCCGGTTTTCTTGGGTCATTGAATGCTAGTAGAACAACACTCGTGAAAATAGTAATTCCTCTTGCCTGCTCCTCTTCGTCAGAATCAGTCATCTGAAGTTGACCAGCGTCCTCTTCCCTCATTAAACCAGCACGTCTTAACAAATAATCACTTGCCGTCGTTTTACCGTGATCTATGTGTGCAACTATGCTGAATAGTCGTTTTTTCTCGTATGAACCTGATGTAATGAGTTGCGCAATCTCTTCAGGATTTTTTACTTTAACCATTTCAATTTCACTCTTTAAACTTAACATTCATAGTAATTAGCTATAAAATACTAAGAATAATATTTAAAATCTAAATTAGTAAATTAATAAAATCATAAATATTTTATGGAAAAAGCAATCTACTACTAACTCAAATGATTTATTAAAAGCTTTTTTTCATAAAATGGTGTAATAAATCTTATGATATTACCAGAATCCTACACAAAATTAAAATTTTTCTTTAAATAATTAATAATGGTTTAAAGCTAAAACTCATATATAAAATGAAGTAATCGTGATAAATTTGTTTTAGGTTAAATTTAACAAAGAAATCGTAATTAACAATCTATACGCTCAACAAAAGCGTCAGTAGTTTTTATTATTATAGTTTTTTTTTCATACTTGTTCATTTATATTTCCCTCTTTTTATTGGTTTTTTTGATATTTTTGATTAAAAAAATTAAAAAAAATTATTTTATACTTTCCTCGTAGGAAAACTTAAGGTATTGAAGCTCAAATGAATTGAAGTTCATTTTAGCTTTTAACGCTTTAATATCGGCTCCTTCCATTAGCATTTACCTCCTTTTTATTATTTTTCTTATTCTGTTTTTTTTTTGTTCTTAATTAAATTAAGGTAAAAATACATATTTAGTTTTTAGTACTAAACTATAAATGGACTCTTGAACATTTGATGAACCGATCTAAAAAACATGAAGAAGCAAAAAAAAGGTGTTTATGAAAAAGGTAAAACCATATTTACCAATACGTAGATACTTCTTTTACCTGATTTTGTCATTGTTTCTTTAGAATTCGATAAATTTACAATTCTTAAATTATCTGGAATTTTGTTAGTGATGAAATCTTTTAAATAATCTAAAAAAATGTAATAATCCCTTGTAGTTTTTATCCATAAATAGCCATCTTTCTCAAAAAAATCTGGATTCTTTCGTTTAAATTTGTCTGAGTGAATTTTATCTTTAATTGGAGGGCCTCGACGTAGATAAGATTTCTCTATTTCAGGACTTTCGCAGTAAATAGGGATATTATAATTCTCATAATCCACTTCAAAATATACTTCAAATTCTATTTTACCAAATCGCTCCGCATGCGAGAATTCTTTTTCTCCGTTGGTTTTTACATTATCCCCTATGGAGTATAATTTATCCCTATTAATCGTATAATGAATCTCAGTGTTTTCGTTTTTAAGCTCGATTATGAAGATTTTATCTACAAGGGACCTTTTTATAGTAGAAATGTTTATTTCCGGAATTTCTTCTATAATAAAAAACTTCTTATTGGGATTATCTAGTAATTCCTTGATTCTCTGATTACAATATTTATATGCTTTTTCTGAAATTGCAGAAGCTACATTTCGATTCTTATCAATAGGATCAGAAATGATGATATAATCGTTTTGAAAATGTTGAATCTTTCTTAAATCATTAATGGATCTATTATGGAAATCAATAGGGTTATTTTTAAGTAAACTGAAATTTAAAAACAGATTTTGCAGAGTCTCGTAATGGTATATAAGAAGCTCTGCACTATAGCCAATGAATCCTATTTTTCCTACAGCACTTCTGTCGCCGTAACAATGATTAGCTTTAAAAAACTGCTTTAATATTCTTACTTCATTCTTTTGTTCTTTCGTTAAATTATTCTTGATAAAACGACCGTGCCAAGGTGATCTATCGACTGCTGTCACGGGACCATGAGTATTTATAAATTCTAAATCTAAATCGAAAAAGAGAACGATATCTATTTTAATTTTATGATTTTCAGCGAAGTAGTCTACTGTTACATAAGGATGTTCAGCATAAAGGAGTCGTGGATTATGAAATTCTTTTGGAGTTAACGATTTTATTATCCAATTATTACACAAATTAAGAAAATCTTTCTTAGACTCTTTTTTTAATTTATTTTTGCTTAAACCTTCGTAGTTTGGCTTATATAGCTCATAATTCAGTCCAACAAATAAATCAATGTCAAAATCGTTTTTTAATTGCGTTTGTTTGATTCCTGTGGAACCTTGAGGCTCAATCTTTGTGTATTTTATGTGTAATTGTTGAGCTTTTTTATCTATTAACGTCTTGAGTTTTTCAATTATCTCGTCGATAAAAACGAGATCTTTTTGAGTTGGTCTGATATCGTTTAGAACTTCTTTGAAAATGGAGCTGATTGAATTCATAGCTTAATTCTCTGAAACCATTGATTAAAATAAAAGTGGGTTTTATAATATAAATGTGTTTAGAATTCTAAAAAAATCTTTTATACTTAACTGATCTTCTCATGATCTACTATTCTATGCTAAAAATCTTTAATTCACAGTGTGAGCGTTCGCGATTATCTTCACATTCCCCACCACGGATGTTGTATAGATCTTTGAAGGATAATATATTCGCGTAATGCTTGCTTTTGATCAGCTGTTAATTCATCTAGGAATTTACCCATGATCTGTCTTACATGAGATTCAGGGACATTAACGAATAAAGTTTCGTCTTTATCGATATCTTTTCCTATTTCAATGCCGCGAATCGATATTGCTACTTCGGAATCTTTAACAGCTTTTTCTAGAGTTTTACCTTTATCTTGAATTTGGTGAACTCTTCTCGCTTTCTTTCCGTCAGCAGTAATTAATGCTACTTTGGGATATAAAGTACCTGCTTCAACATGTACTCCAAATACTGCGGGATCTGAGTTTCTAAATATGAAATCGGGAATCATTTTTAGTTTTGCAGGTAAGACTAATTCGCTTAATCCTTTCGCGGTGTCCTCTGCTTTTCGCACTTCCGCATATTCTATATAATCTTCCAATAGTCTATAAATGACATTATTCGTGAAAATTCTAATATTATCTGCTATAGCTTGCTCTTTTGCTTCTGGTAGAATAGCCACATTAAATCCCAAAACGGCTGCTGAATATGGATCGAGACTTTTAACTAAATTTGCATTCATAATATCCTCTTTTTTAATTGAACCTACATCAGCAATACTTATCTTTACACCATTCTTTGTGAAATGATTTTCTAATGCTTCAAGAGAACCTAAAGTATCTGCTTTTAACACTACGCCAGCTTTATCTGTTTTAATTCGAATACTTTCTACTTCTGATTTTATTTCGTTGTATACAGTTTCTTCTTGTGAAGGATCACCAATACCTCTAAATGGAGATCCAGCAACAACATCATCGATATTAGGCGCGAGGATTTTAATACCAGCTGCCGCACTTACTATGTCTACTGAATCAAATTTTTGTCTAGGATCTCTTATCTCATCTAAAGGTTTCGGCAGGAGTAATGCTCTTACTTTTGACTTAACAGGTTTCTCTAAGCCACCAACAATAAATTCATCGCCTTTTCTGATTACTCCATCGTAAATTAGGACATCCATAGTTACTGCCTGGCCTTTTTCTTTCTTCACTTCCAAAACTACACCTTTAGCGGGTCCTTCACTAAATTTCAAGTTTTCAGTTAAAAATTGTTGCACTAGTCCCATTAAAACCAACAGTAAAGTCGATATTCCCTCGCCTGTTTTGGCACTCGTAGGTACTATTGCCACTTTTTTAGTAAAATCTTTTATTTTATCGTATCGATCTATTCCTTTAAAACCTTCCTGTAAAAAATCTACCCCGATTTGAATTAATTTTTCGTCAAGAAAATCTCTTACATGAGGTTTTTGCTTATTATATGAATCTAAAAAATCAGCATCTTTAATAGATTTCCACCCTGATATCCGATCGATTTTATTAGCAGCAATAACAAATGGTACTTTACGTTCGCGTAAAATTCTAACTGATTCCCACGTAATTGGCATGGTCCCTGCTGTTACATCGATAACCAATATCGCTATATCGGCAACAGCACCCCCTCTTTTGCGTAGGTTCATGAAAGCAGCGTGTCCTGGAGTATCAACAATTAAAATACCAGGTAATTGGATTTCTTTATCAGCAAATTCTTGTTTTGATTTTTTTAAGAACTCTTTTATATCTTCAGTTGGAAAATAAGATGCTCCTATGTGTTGCGTAATCCCAGCAGCCTCTCTTTGTTGCACTACGGTTCCTCGAATATAATCTAACAGGGAAGTTTTACCGTGATCGATATGTCCTAAAATCGATGCAATAGGAGCCCTTATAATCTTTTTATCGGTTTCAGTTGCCATATAAGCTCACTTTTGATATAAAATAATAGAAAAAATCTAATTAAATCTCACAATTAAACAAAGCATAATATGATATAGATTTTATTGTATATTCTACTAAAAATAAACAGATTTGATTTACTTTTTCAAGTAGGATTCAAATAATTTTTTAAGTATTTCGCAGTAAAAGAAGATTTATTCTTAATAATCTCTTCTGGGATCCCCATAACCACTACCTTACCTCCTTTTTCTCCACCTTCAGGTCCCAGATCAATCAAATAATCAACAGATTTTATAATTTCCATATTATGTTCAATAATAATTACTGTATTACCTTTATCTACTAATTTTTGAAGTACCTTAAGCAAAAATTGGATATCATACATGTGGAGCCCGGTTGTTGGTTCGTCCAGGATATATAACGTGTTTCCTGTGCTAATTTTTCTCAATTCCCTAGCTATTTTCAATCTTTGGGATTCACCCCCGCTTAACGTTGTTGATGATTGCCCTAATTCTAAATAACCTAATCCTACATCCACTACAGTTTTCAGCGTTTGTTTCAAATTAGGAATACTCTCGAAAAATTCAAGAGCTTGATGAAAAGTCATCTTTAGTACATCTGATATTGTTTTTCCCTTGAATCTAATTTCTAAAGTCTCTGAGTTGTATCTAAGACCTCTACATAAATCGCATTTAATATACACATCTGGAAGAAAGTACATTTCTTTGAGAATATACCCCGTACCCTTACACTTTTTACAATGTCCTGCTGAAGTGTTAAAACTAAATCTTCCCTTTTTATATCCCCTTTCCCGCGAGCTTTCAAGCTTAGCGAAAATGTCTCGTATATAATCTAAAGCTTTTGTGTAAGTAGCGGGTACAGAACGAGGGGTTCTTCCAATAGGAGATTGATCTATATTTATTATTTTGTCAATACTCTCGTATCCCTTTATTTTGTCAAAATCGCCACTTATTAATCTGGAACTGCGAGTGTTTATTAAGTTATGTAATCCCTTGTATAAGCAATCAATTATTAAGCTAGTCTTTCCAGCTCCCGAAACTCCAGTAATACACGTAAAGATACCTAAAGGTATTTTTACTTTTATATTCTTTAGGTTATTTTCGCGAGCACCTGTGATTTCAATAAAATCGCTATTCGGTTCTCGTCTATTCTTGGGGACTTCTATTTTTTTCTTCCCCGATAAATATTTGCCAGTTAAAGTATTAGCCTCTAAAATTGTTTTAAAAGGGCCTTCGGCTACAATCTCTCCCCCACTTTCTCCTGCTAAAGGTCCTAAATCAATTATATGATCAGCATTGCGCATAATCTCGTCGTCATGCTCTACAACAATAACTGTATTACCCAAATCTCTTAATTTTTTCAACATCTCAATTAATCGTGATATGTCTCTTTGGTGTAATCCTACGGAAGGCTCGTCTAACACATATAACACCCCAACAAGCCTAGATCCTAATTGAGTGGCTAACCTTATTCTTTCTGCTTCGCCAACAGATAGCGTGTGGGATCTTCTACTTAAAGTAATGTAATCTAAACCAACATTTTCTAAAAAAGATAACCTATCTAGTATCTCCTTTAACACGTCTTTAACAATTGTTTTTTGGATATCGTCTAATTGTAAATCGTTAAAAAAATCTAAAGAATCTTTAACCGCTAAATCTGATAATTCAGCGATATTGATTTTATTAATAAGAACTGAAAGACTTTCAGGGTTCAACCTTTGCCCCTTACATTGAGGACAGTTTATTTGATTCATAAAAGTTTCGTAGGTATCGCGAGCCCAATCGGATCGCGTCTCCATGTACCTTCTATGTAGCATTGGAATAATTCCTTCGAAGGGTCTTACTACATGATAAGAAGATTTAATTTCTCCTCTTTGATTATTAAAACCGTTATTTTCACTCTTAAAGTGGAATTCAATTGCTTCCTCTTCTGATCCAAATAAAACTTTGTTTAAATTCTTAGGATCAATATCCTTTATCGCAGTTTTATGAGTATCAAAATTATAGTGCTTAGCTACTTGATTTAATGATTGCCAAAAGTACCCAGTTAACGACCCAAATCCCGGGATATTTCTGATAGGAGTGTCTTGGAGTGGAAGGTCCAAATCATTTCCTAAAACTAATGAGTAATCAAATTCCATTACGGTCCCTAGACCACTGCAATATTTGCAACTTCCGTGAGGAATATTAAAAGAAAACATTTTGTGGTCAATGGGTGGAAAAGAGATGCCACAATCTACACACGCTAAATGTTCAGAATAAATTTGTTCTCCAATGTTAAGAACTTCTACAACCACGATTCCATCAGTTAGTTTAAGGGCAGTTTCTATTGAATCGGCTAATCTAGTTTTAATATCATCCTTCATGACTAGCCTATCCACGATTACATTAATGTTATGCTTTACATTTTTTTCCATTGAAATTTCTTCATCTAAAGTATACTGTATACCATCTACCTCAACTCTAACATAGCCTTGTTTTTTAAGATCGTTTAAGAGGTCTTTGTATTCGCCTTTTCTATCGCGAATAATTGGTGCTTTTATAATAAATTTTTGGTTTACTTCAAGTTCTTGCAGAATTCGTTGAATTATTTGTTGAGGTGTTTGGGGCGTAATTTCTTTACCACAGTTGGGGCAATGAGGAACTCCAATATTAGCGAAAAGTAGCCTATAATAATCATATATTTCTGTAACCGTTCCTACAGTACTTCGTGGGTTCTTTGACAATGGCTTCTGCTCTATGGCTATAGCAGGAGAGAGCCCTTCAATTGAGTCCACATCGGGTTTATCCATTTCTCCAAGAAATTGTCGGGCATAACTTGATAATGATTCGAGAAACCGTCTTTGGCCTTCAGCATACAATGTGTCCATTGCTAAGCTAGATTTACCACTACCACTAATTCCAGTTATTACAAC
>CAZDTP010000019.1:0-63660 GCA_964508365.1 uncultured archaeon | reverse complement strand
TCCTAAGCGCTATTCTAGGCGCTGTTATTGGAGGTTTAATAGGAGGTTTTATCAGTGGACCATATGAAGAAGTTTATTAATTTTTATTCAAAGGAGCACCACAATTATCGCAAAATACCCATTCAGATTTAACTTCCATTTTGCATTTTGAACAAGTTTTTCTTTGTTCTTTGTTATTATTTTCCCCGCTTACAGGTTCGGTTATGGTTATTTCTACTGGGCTTTTTTCATTTTCTATATTTTCCTCAATTTGCTGTGGTTCGGTGATTTCTGGTATTTGTTGTGGGATTTTTCTATTCTCTAGTTCTTGTTTTATTTTAGCTTCTTGTTCCTGTTTTAATTTAGCTTCTTGTTCCTGTTTTATTTTAGCTTCTTGTTCCTGTTTAAGTTTTATCTGTGATAAATTTATTTCTTCTAAAGATTTTGCATATTCTTTGTCAGAAAATTCGAATTCAACAACATCAGGATTCTTAAATTTAATCTGAATCTTTAAATGATTATCGAAATTTATTTTTGGTTTCGTTTTAATCATATAGTTTCGAGCTGGCAATGTTATAAAAATGGCTAATATACTTATACTTAACAAAATTGAATTGAGGGTTAAAAATAAAAGAATGGCTATTATCGAGCCAAGAATAATTGACATTAGAAGCAATTTACCACTCTTACTTGAAAGTCCAGTTTTCATTTCAATATTATTTCTACAGGAATCACATACAGGTAAGGAAAATGTAAAATCCTTCTTGTAGTCTTTATTAGACTCATATAACCCATATAAATTTTTTACGATATGTTTATCAGTGTGGTTTCTACAGATTATACAAATGTGTGGAAAGTATATTTCGGTGAAATCTTTAAATTCTAATATGTTGCGATAAGAATCGTACTTCACCTGTTCCTTAATTTCGCTTGAAATTGTCATTCAAAAACCCCTCCCACAATTTAAACAAAACTTATTATTTATTTTATTTTCTTTTCCGCACCAACTGCATTTCTTAGTATTGCTGGATTTTTGTATTGTAGTTATTGGCTGTGAATCTCTTGAAAATTGTCCCAATGATTTTAACATAATCAGTTTAATACGGCTATTCATTGGTTCAGGTACTCCCATAATTAAAGCACTCATCATGTTATTAAATCCATCTGTAAATCTGCCTTGGTCAATGTATCTAAAAGCAATATTAGCAATGTTTTGAGCTTTTTTACCTTCTGCTGAATATATAGATTTTGGTGGAGGTAATCCATATTGAATTAAATCTATAATTTTTTTAAATTCAACATTGGTTGATCCGTATCTTGGTCTAGTCTGAGTATAGCTAGGTCGACTATAACTTTGAGCATATGAACTCTTGGGATAAGGGGAAGGTTTTGGTTTTGGCTTGAATTTCTTTTCTACTTTTACAACGTTATAAACTTTTGGCTTCTTAACGATTTTCAATTTATCTTTTTTGGTTTTGGTTATAGCTTTTTGTTTCTTATTAGTAAGAGTAGTACGAACAACAAAACCACTTAAACTCGCAAGGATTACAATACCTGCAATGTTAAAGACGATTGTATTTAACGATATTTTTGGATCTAATGGATCAGCTCCCCATTGAACCTCAATTCCATCAGAATATCCATCTCCATCTGTATCTGGATTTAAAGGGTCTGTAAAATAGACAGAAATTTCTAATCCATCAAATAAGCCATCAGCATCTGTATCTGGATTGTTAGGGTTTGTTTGAGTTTGAAGTTCGTTAAAATTGTTCAATCCATCGTTATCGGCATCTAAACTCGCATCATTAAAAGCTAAATCTAATCCGTTATTATACTCCCAAAGATCGGGCATTAAATCATCGTCAGAATCTGTATCGTTTGCTAAGGAATTTAAGTGAAATTCTAGTAAATTACTTAATCCGTCATTATCATAATCTAAATTTGCATCGTCAAGTAATGGGTTTAAATTGCAATTATATTCATAGTAATCTGTCATAGAATCTCCGTCACTATCTGAAAGGTGTGGATTAGTTCCACATTGACATTCAATTAAATTGATTAAACCATCATTATCAGGATCTAAACTCGCATCATTAAATAACGGATCTAAATTATATGACACTTCATAATAATCATCCATGCCATCACCTTCTGTATCTGGGTTCAATGGGTTAGTAGAGAAAATTAGCACTTCATTTCCGTCAGATAATAAATCATTGTCAGTATCTGCGTTTGTTGCATTTGTAAAATAAATTAATACTTCCTCCCCATCCAATAATCCATCATTATCAGTATCATTAGAAAGGGGATCTGTTGCACTATAGAACTCAACATAATCATCTAATCCATCTGAATCGCTATCTGGATTGGAAGCATTAAGGCCGAACATTATTTCCAAAACATCATCAAGCGAATCTGAATCAGTATCGTCTGATACAGTATTGTTTAACAGTATAACTTCATTGCCATTAATCCGAGCAAAAATACCATATCCAGAGATCCCTGCAACACCATTCAATTGTATTGTATCTGAATAATACCCAAAACCTGTATTTGAAGCAGGATTCTCTGTTAAATCTTCAATGAGGAAAGTAGTAGTCTGTGAAACATTACAGACTAGGATATTTAATTCTTCAATTAATCCTGTTCCATACATATGAAAAGAATAAGATAATGAGTTTCCTAAGGGGGTTAATGTTAAAGCCCCGAAGGTAGTAAAAAGAACTGATTCTCCACTTATTCCATCATATTGTTGAGGATGATGAGTATAACCGACACCTCCAGAATAACTAATCGTATTAGACGAGGTGTATGAATAACTCTCTTCCATAGAAATTACCCCATCTGCGTTAGAGTCAGTTGCTGATTCAAAAGATTTGAGGAAAAAATTCGTAAAAACACCATGCTGCAATGATGTGGATTCTAAACTAAATTCATCATCTCGACAAGCGGTCATAATATACCTCCCAATTTCCTGTACTTCAGGTATCATTCCACCTGTATTACAAGCATCTAACACCACATATTTCTCAGAACAATTTAATTGATCTAGTTTTGAATCGAGTAAAGCATCCGTATAATAATTACTTGGTGTACTGGGAATAGAATCATAAGAACATAAGAAGTGGGTTCCATCAGGCGTCTCAGCTTCGTAGTAATCGATGCTAAATCCCCATTCCGTAATTGAGTAATCAGTAACCATTCTTACATAAAGTCTATTATCACTTAAAAGGGGAATCCATCCTGACCAAAACCCGGTACTATATCCTGTATAACCCTCATAATACCATCCAGAAGCTAAATCAGTGTCTCCAAGATAAACATAATCATAATCATATTCAAGGTCAAAATGATCAAAATGTACCCTCATATAAACAGCACCTGATCGATAAATATTCCACATGTGATCATAGTAATTTGAATACGGATGAGGTGAATCTATCGAGTAACTCTGAATTCCAGAACTTGAAGTTCTAGCGCCACCATGTCCAGAGTAATAAAAGAAAAATATGTCATCACCGCTAATGATAGAGGCAATTTGGTCAAATGCATTGCTTATGGCTGCTTTTGACGCACTTGAATCTTGAAAGTAATACACGTTTTCAGATTTAAAATTGAAATCATTAATCAACATCGAATAAATGTCTAGAGCGTCATCATCACAATATGATAAATCCGAGCTGGTTCCGGGATAATCTGATATACCTACGACGATAGCATAGGCATTTTTTGAATTTAATGAAGAGGATGATTTTGGTAAATCAAAATTTAGTTCTTTGGAATTTAATGGTTCTGTATGATTTATATTTTCATTTTGTAATTGAGTATCTTTAATTGAATTCTGTGGGTTATTACTATAATTCACATTAATGCATAGAATAAAAAAAACACTTACTAGTAAAGAAATAGTTATCACTTTATGGATTTTCATCATTTTTACCCTTAAATCATTATAAAAATTTTTTAATGATGTAAAAATTTTTGTCTAAATAATATTTCTGATTTGATTCTATATAAATCTTCTGTGATGTTTTTAATGTATTAACTAAACCTTAAAGTAAATAATTAATTCTTAAAGATTAATGGTAAGTGAAGAAACTCTACCTAATAGCGATTTTGCTTTTGATTTATTAAAAACATTGAAAGTTCCTTATCATGTAAGGCGTCATTCTTTAAAGGTTGCGGAAAAAGCATTAGAATTAGCAGAAAAAATGGATGAGAGAGACGTTGATAAAGACTTAATTGAAATTGGAGGGATTTTACACGATATTGGCAGATCTAAAACTCATGGTTTCAAACACGGTATAATTGGAGCTAAGATTCTAAAAGAAAGAGGGTTTTCAAAGCGTCTCTCGAGAATATGTGAAACTCATATGTTAGGAGGGTTAGATAAAGAAGATGCCAAACAAGTAGGGCTACCAGAAAGAGATTATATGCCATTAACTCTTGAGGAAAAGATCATCTGTCTTGCTGATAAACATATAGCTGGTACAAAGGATGTTTCGATAGAACAGAGATTTGAAAAGTGGTTTTCCAAATATGGAAAGACTCAGATACTTACCAAGGCTAAAGAAAGAATTGAAACTATTCAAAAAGAAATAGAAAATTTATCAAAATAACGGTTCCTTGAAATTATTCTGGATTATTAACAATTGCGAATTAATTTTTCGATTCTTTTTTTTGATTTAACAGCTTCTTTTCGTTTGTTAAATCCTCCTCAGAGATGTTTTGATTGTTCGAATATAGTGAATTTTAAATAGAGATTAAAATAAAGATATATTATAATATATCTTTTTGAAAACGAAATTTAATTAATTCGTGTGAACTTATGAACACTTATGATATAATAATTGTTGGTGCTGGTCCTGGAGGTTCAATGTCAGCAAAAATCGCAGCTGATTTGGGTTTAAAAACAATTTTTTTTGAACGTGGGCGAAAACCAGGTGAAAAAAATTCATCAGGATGTGGTTTAGGTCCTAGGATGTGGAAGGATTTTCCAAGTATGATGAAGGAACTAACACCAGAAAAATGTCCTTCTATGAGAGCAGGTTCTGCTGCTCGAAATTATTTCATCAATCAGGAGGGTGTTGTTGCTGGTTATGTAATGGCTCGTCCCACCGAGTCAGTTTCATATGAACCAGCAAAAAGTTGGATTACAATGAATTGTTACCGAAGTGAATTTGATCCTTGGGTTGCAGAGTTTGCTATCGATGCTGGTGCTGAATTAAAAACATCAACTTTAATTATTGATCTCTTGAAAAAGGATGGCAAGGTTTGTGGTGTAATTGATGAGCATAATAATAAATATCAAGCACCTATCGTTATTGGAGCTGATGGAGCAGTTTCGATGGTTGCAAAACAAAGTGGATTAAGAACTAAATGGGCACAAGATCAAATTACAGTAGTACCTCAATATGATTTTCAAGCAAGTCCTGAAAAAATTGATGATATCATGGGAGATGAAACTCTGGCAGTATGGTGGTCTGCAATTTTTCCAGCTTCTTATCAAGTATTCTTTCATGATGGATTTCATCAAGGTCTTGGTAATTGGTTAAATAAATGGGATAAGAATCCATTATATTATCTAAATCGCGTAATAAACCTAAAATATTATCAACGATTATTAAGAATATTGAATGCCAAACCAAGAGAACTTCAATCTCACCTCCTTCCGTGGTTAAAATATCCATATAATACGCACACTGATGGAATTATCTTAATAGGGGATGCAGGAGGATTTCCTTGTCCACTTGAAGCTGAAGGAATATACCCTGCTATGGTAACTGGGAAAGCTGCAGCAGAAGTAGCAGCAGAAGCAATCACCTCTGAAGATTTTTCAAAAAACTTTCTCTCAAAATATGACAAAGTCTGGAAAAATACAAGTATTGGTGAGGAATTCGAAACTGGAGAAGAATTATATAATTTATGGAAAGCACTCCCTTTCAGTCCACAAGAAACGATGTCTTGGTTTGTTCCAATGTTTATGGAGGTAATGGGAGGAATATATGATTGGTCTCAACCACATGCAAAGCGAGTTCGACAGATAGCATCCCAAATTAAATCATACATGCCTAAAGCTCTACCCTTCATTATGAAATATGTCTTTCCACTTGTAGCAAAAATTTTTGAGGAAGATCTTGATAAAATGATGGATCCTCAGAAATTAATGGCTGTAATTCCTAAGGTAATGGATTTAGTTCCTAAGAAAAAAAAACCAAGGAGGGATAATACATGAAATCCAATGGTTTAACAAAACACATACCTGGTACAAAGGATTTTATATTTATTGATCAAAATAAATGTAATAGATGCGGGCAATGCATTCTGGTTTGTGTAGCTAATTTATGGCGTAAGAACGACATTACAATTTCTATTTCAGAAGATTATAAAGAGAGATGTTTAGAATGTGCTGCGTGTTATCAAGTTTGTGAAGCTGATGCCATTGAATTTCATTATCCATCAGGCGGTACAGGAATAATATATGAAAAAGGGTAAACATCTTTTTTGATCTAAATTTTCTGATAAGAATTTGTGTATTGTTGATGTAATAAATATTCTAAAATCAGTAATACGATTCACATAGAGTATTTAAGGAAAGATTTTAAAGGATTTTTTTTAGTTGGTTAATTACACCATCGCTCTCCAATATATTCATTAAAAATTTTGGAATCTTTTCAAAGTTAAGTGTAATATTTTTTGTTTTGTTAATAATAATCCCTTTTAATAATGAAATTTCTATTACATCTTCTTTAACAAACTGGTTTAAGTCCCATTTCAAACTAATAGCCGGTATACCGTTATTCATAAGATTTCTAAAATATATTCTAGCAAAAGATCTAGCAACAACAGCCTTGATACCTAAAAGCTTAAAGACATGAACAGCTTCTTCACGAGAACTACCCGTTCCAAAGTTTTCTCCAGCGATAATGATATTTCCTTTGTCAACATTTTTAGAAAAATACGGGTCTATGAATTCTAATGTGTGTTTAACCATATCATTAGAATCTCTCATCGTTAGAGTATGACTTGGGACGATATCATCAGTGCTAATGTCATCTTCCAGAATATACGCATACCCCTTTATTATATCCATAATTAGATCAACCCCCGTGGATCTCTTATACTTCCTTTTATCGCTGATGCGGTAACTGTAGCTGGTGATGCCAAATATACTTCTGAAGTTGGATCCCCCATTCTACCTTTAAAATTACGATTTGTGCTGCTAATACATACTTCATTAGGGCCTAAAACCCCTAAATGTCCCCCAATACACGCGCCACAAGTCGAATTAGTAACTATTGCATTAGCGCGTAAAAAAATTTCTAATAATCCCTCTTTTAAGGCTTGTAAGTAAATTTCCTTTGAGGCGGGAGTTACTATCATTCGAACTTTAGGATGAATTTTTTTTCCCTCTAAAATTTTAGCCGCTATTCTTAAATCTTCCATTCTACCATTAGTACAACCACCTAAGAAAGCTTGGTTTATTTCAGTTCCTTCTACTTCTTCAACCTTAGCTATATTTCCTGGGTTGGAGGGTTTTGCAACTGTTGGAGTAATTTCTGATAAATCGTAAATTAATTCTCGTTGGTATTCTGCTGTTTCGTCCGGAACAACATTTCTATATTGCTTACTTGTTCTTTTTGCTAGCCATTCTTTTAATCTATCGTCAGGGAGAAAAATTCCGAATTTAGCTCCCGCTTCTACAACCATATTAGTGATTGTCATTCTAGAATCTATTGTTAGATTTTTAACACCATCTCCATGAAATTCCAGAGATTTATAAATCGCTCCTTTAGTTGAAATATCTCCGATCAGTGACAATATAAAATCTTTAGCCATTGTTCCTTTTTCAAAGTGTCCATGTAAATTTATCTTGATCGATTCAGGAACTTTGAACCATAATTTACCAGTAGCAAAAACCACAGAAACATCGGTTGCACCTATCCCTGTTGAAAGACAGTTAAAAGTTCCATAGGTGGTTGTATGGCTATCAGAACCAACAATTAACATACCCGGTCTTGCAAAACCCATTTCTGGTAATACTTGATGACATATTCCTTTATCCATTCCCATATTATGAATAAAACCATATTCCTCAGCAAATTTTCTACAATCTTGGTGCATTTGAGCTGCCGAAATTGTTGGAGCAGGAACCCAATGATCCAAAATGAAAAATATTTTATTTGGATCCCACACAGTATCTAATCCAAGTTTTTTATATTCTAAGTGAATTCTTCCACCTAATTGTTCGTGTACCATTATTAAATCAATAACTGCCTCAACAAATTGTCCGGGCGAAATTTCATCCACATTAGAATGTGTTTTTAATATTTTTTCTGCTAGTGTATAACTCATTCAATATCACATTTAAGTTCTTGATTATCACATAAAATGCTATAATCATTATCAATCAATTTTATTGTCTCTCGAAACAAATTGCATGTGTCAAGTAAAATTTTAGGATCTACTTTCTCAGGAGTATCTTTGACTGTATGAGTATATAAGGATGCTGCTCCAGTAGTAATATCAATTGCATCGTATTTCCTTATCCGAAAAGGAACTGTGTCTGAATGTGCCCCAGTGCTTAAATGAAGCCCTTTCACTTCTAAATTTACTCTTTTTGCTGCCAACAAAATGTATCTACTTAAAAGTGGGGCAATCAATCTGTGTATACCTACTCCGTAAGATTTAAAGTATTCAATCCTATTTTTTTTATGGCATTCACAAGAAACCATATCAAAATTGATTTGAAATACTCTTCCTTTAACGAACTGTTTTTCATATTCATTTACAAACACGCGTGAACCCATTGTTCCTAATTCTTCCGCTGAAAACTGGCAAAACCAAATGTTGAAATTATCTAAAGGATGTATAATGAAGAAAGCACTTAATTCGAATACTATTGCCATTCCAGATGCGTTATCTAAAGCTCCAGGAGATTTATTATGTGTGTTAAGGAAAAGTAAGCAAATGTTTGTAAATGAGATTAATATTATTGATATCCAAGCTCCATAGATAGTAATATTAAAGGAAATATTCAAATTTCCAAAAAAATTGATTAAATAAAAAATATAAACTCCTCCTAATATTATTCCGCTATACAACCAAATTTTATACAAAACAACTCTCCAAAAAGTATTTATTGATTGCGATTTAGAATCGAGGTGCGCTGAAATTACTATATTTCCAGCATCCTTGTCGGGTATCTTTTTAGCAGGAATTTTAGTAAACACATTGGTAGAAGAAATAGTTTCACCAAAATATTCACCCCAAAAACCGGGGATTTCCGGGTGCTTTAAACCTCTAATTATTAAATAAACAACTATAGCCATAAAAATTATTAAAAGCATTATTAACGAAACATGAATATATGAGAATAATAACAGGATTAAATTAAATATCAAGTTTAACATCATAAACAATTTCATTAAGGTTGTAGAATAAAAATCTGAAAAATCAAAAGTCTTTTTCTCTATTTGATCTTTTTTAAAACCTATCTCATTGAATGTGTCATAGGCTAACTTAACCGCTTTTTTTTCACCATCAGTACCTGCTAATCGTGGAAAACTAAAAGTGTTAACAAATTTTGACAGCCTATCCTGGTTAAAATAAGTTTTATTTAATGTTTGGTTTCGAGATATTATATTTTCCCTCGTTTTAGATGAATTAATTTTTAGTTTGAATTCCTCTTTGATTTAATTTTTCTATAACAACTTCTTGGATCTTTGCTTGAACTAATTCGATTATATCATTTGTATTAATTACAAAATATCCCTCATTTTTAGCACGATTTAGATACACTTGTCTTACCTTTTCTAACAATGAAGTGTCTTCGAATTTGTCCAAAGCCTTTTGATGTTTCCTGGCTAATGAAAATTTAGGATCGATATCTAGAATAATTGTTAGATCGGGTTTGCCTGCAAATTTATTTAAGTTTTTCACCCATTCAATACTTATATTTTCAGATTGACTAGATTGGTAAGCAATCGAGGACTCTATATACCTATCCGATATTACTATATAACCAACTTCTAATTTTTTTTTAATTTCGTTTTTATAATGAAGAACTCTATCAGCAGCAAATAGTAGAGCATCAGTAGATGCAGGAATTCTTTCATCTTTTAAATAAGTTCTTAACAACTTCCCAATTTCGCTACTTGAGGGTTCTTGGGTTAAATAAGTTTTTAAACCTTTTAAGGATAAAAATCCCGCTAGTAATTTGCTATGTGTTGATGTACCTGAGCCATCTATTCCGTCGAGAACAATAAATAATGATTGGTGCATAGTTTTTATCATGTATTTCTATTGTTTGAATCTATAAAAATTAATTGTAATTTTAGGTCTATTTTGCATTATATATATGGAGCTTAACAAATCTAAGTTTTAGGTAATTAAGAAGTTTTATCAAATTATTTTACTAAAATTTTACTGTTTGCAAATTCTTGGAATTTTAAGATATCAACGGTAAAAATTTTAAAGTGGATATTTTTTACATTATCATAATATATCTTTAAAAATTTTGAAACTGAAGAACTATTTAAGATAATTCATGTCAACAAGAAATCGTGTAGGATATTGCCCTTTTTGCACGCAAAACGTGTTATTAGTAAGAGAGGCGTTAAATTGGCCACTTATAATAATTTTATTGATTTTTACTGCTGGAATTGGTTTAATCATTTATTTAATTATATATTATAATAAACCTGAGAGTCGTTGTATTCACTGTCACACACAAATATCGTTGAAATCGGACACGATTATTCAATCGTCAACCTATTTTCAAGCTGAAAATCAAAAAAAACCGCATAGCGATATTCAAGCTGATATAAAAGTTAGAGCTGACGAAACTTCAATATATAAACACTGTTCATTTTGTGGTGAGCCACTACTAAATGAACGCGCAAAGTTTTGTCCTCATTGTGGATCAAAAGTTTAGTCATTAGATTTTTAGAGGTATAATCTGCATCTTATACTAAATACATCATTTTGATGAATAGAATAAATATTGGGATGTTTTTCCTTTTTTAAGTGATTATATTTGCTTGTTATAATTTCTCTTACCCTAAAATAAATTCTATTGTTGTTTACCCATATCTTATCTACCAAGATATTAAGTACACCAAAATTTCCTGTGGTATAAACTTGAAAGGATGTTAAATTTTCCGTTGTTGAACCCTCAATACAAGATTCCTTTATTTATTTTTCAACTAGGTTATTTTTAACTCCACTAATTTTATTTTTGAAATATTTTTGTCCCAAAACAATCGTCTAAAAACTGGACTCCAGATTGTTTATAATTTATCAAATTTATGTTTTAATAAAGTATTCAGATTTTTATACTATATTAATTGAAAGAGCTAAAATGTATGGCATCTAATTATTGTCCGAATTGTAATATGAATGTTCTCACAGTAAGAGAGGATATAAATATTTGTTTAATAATCATTTTAAGTATTTTTACTGCAGGTATTGGTGTACTTATTTATCTCGCAATCTACTACGAAAAAGAGCCAAATCGTTGTGTTCACTGTAAATCGATTTGCCAACCTATCTCTAATATACAAAATGAATACGTTCTTAATTCAAAACCATCGCAGATTAATAAATACCAAGAAGCAGAAAACTATGTAGAAACCAATGTTCAAGTTGCTGCTAAGTTGAAATTCTGTCCTAATTGTGGTGTGAAAATTGGCGAGAGAGAAGGATTGAAATTTTGCGCATTCTGTGGAACTAAAATTAGCTAAAATATACCTATTTTTTCTATTTTTCTTTTAAAATCTTCATAAATTCATAAAAATACGTATAAGAATTCTCAAAATGATTATCTTCCTTGGAATAATCTAATCCTTGCAAAAAAATCTCGTTAAAGCCTTTTATATCTTTATTTTCGATTATTTTCCTATATTTGTTTACTAATTTTTCAAACATTTCTAAAATTATAAGAAATTGTTGATTTTCCATCTGAATCTCACCAAACATTTCCATTTCTCTCTGAATAATACTCTCAGCAAATACTTTTTGAAGTAAGAAAGTTGTTCCAGTATATTTGGTTAATTCGTTCAGTGGTTCATTTGCATTATTAAGAAGATTTAAAAAAAGAATGTTCAACATATGCGGTACGCCCAAGGTAAGGGCTACCTTTTTATCGTGAATATCTGGTGAGGTTTCCGTTACGATTAATCCATCTGATCTAAACATATCCAAGAGATTATTTACGATTATGTCGTATTTGTCAGTTCCTCCTATTTTTAGTGCTAATATAACATAATTTTTCATGTCCTTAATTCCAGGACCAAACATGGGATGTAAAGAAATGCAATTTACAGGATACATATTTTTTAAATCTTTGAAGGCTTCGCATACTGCTTTCTTTAGAGATGTGATATCAAAGATTAAGGCATTTTCTTTCAAATAGGGCCCAATTCTTTTAATTATTTCTGGAGCTGAGTTAATTGGAATAGATACCATTACAATATCGGCGTGTTTTACGCTCCTTTCAAGGGAGGATTCATAATTTACACCCATTTCAGTCGCCACATCCTTTAATCTTTCTTTATTACGAGCGTTTATTGTTACATCAAAACCATGGCGTTTAAAGTATCTTCCAAAAACCTTACCCATACCACCAGAACCACCTATAATTGTGATTTTTTTTTGCTTCATCATTTATTACCTAATTGTTCAATAACTTTTTCTTTCATTAATTTAACATTCGGTTTTTTGCCTGTCCACCACTCAAATGCTAAAGCTCCTTGATTAATGAACATATCTAATCCGTTTAGGATTTTAGAACCAGTTTCTTTCGCATCCTTTAGTAATCGAGTTTGGAGAGGATTGTATATGATATCAAAAATAAATAAGTTTTCATTGAGTAAATCTTTAGATATTGGTGATATATCAATCTTGGGATACATTCCAATCGGAGTTGTGTTTATAAGTATATCAACAGAATATGTTAAACTTCTTAAAGTCTTTTCACTCATGTCCTTACCTGTCGCTTTTATTTTTGTCTTATCTTGTAATTCTTTAGCTAATTTAATTGCTCTCTCTTCCGTTCTATTACATATAAGTATTTCGTCGATTTTTTCGGACAAAGCAAAACTAATCGCTCTAGCAGCCCCACCTGCGCCCAATATTAATACTTTTTTTCCTTCAATTTTGAATCCAGCATCCGTTAAAGCTTGTCTAGCTCCAAGTGCGTCTGTATTTCTTCCTAAAAGCACACCCCCTTCATTTTTAATGGTATTAACTGCTCCAATTTGTTCTGAAAGAGGATCAAGTTCGTCTAAATAATGGATTATTGCTTCTTTATGAGGAATCGTGACATTTATACCTATGATATTTCTTTTTTTAAATTCTAATATTGCATTCTTCAGATCATTAGGGGGTATATCAAAAGCTAAATAAACGTAATCTAAGGACAGCTCATTAAGTGCCGCATTATGCATTATTGGACTCATACTATGCTTGATTGGATGCCCAATTACACACAGAATATTAGTACATGCTCCTATATACGGATTATTCAGCATAAGTTTACAATAATTATTAAATTTAAAACTATTAATAAGTTTAAGAATAAAATTAATATATAATTAATTAGCCAACTGAAGAATACTACAAAAGGATGGATTTAAAAAATGAAAAAGATTCCTCTTAACACTGGAATAACAACCTTCCCAATGCCCGCAGCAGTTATATCTGTAGGAATTGGTGAAGAAGCGAACTTAATCACTCTCGCTTATGTAGGTAAAGTATGCTTACAACCTCCAATCATCGCAATATCAATGCAACCGAGGAGACATTCCTATGGATTAATCGAAAAACACGGAGAGTTTGTTATTAATTACCCTACTAAAGACCAATTGAAAGAAATGGATTATTGTGGGACGAGGTCGGGAAGAGATGTGAATAAATGGAATGAATTGAACCTAACCAAAGAACAAGGAGAAGTGGTTAAAGTTCCGATGGTTAAAGAGTTTCCATGGAACATGGAATGCAAAGTCATAAAGAGAATTGAGTTTGGGTCACATGTTTGTTACTTTGGTGAAGTAGTAGCAACTCATTCTGATGAGAAATTTATCACAAATAATAAATTAGATCCTGAAAAAATTAATTGTTTTGCCTATATAAACGGAAATTATATCGGATTAGAGAATCATGTGTTGGAAACGCACGGTTTTTCAATGAAATAACGGGTCTGGATCTTTTTTTCTTATAAATGAAGTTAATATAAATAGAATAGTGTTTGGATAGATGCCTAAAGATTCTACTGCTTTAATCGGGTTCATGGCCACAGGTAAATCTGTTGTTGGTAAAGCATTGAAGGAACATTTAGGAAAGAATTATACTTTTATAGAAACCGATCTCTTAATCGTGAAGATGGCAGGTAAATCAATCCCAAAAATATTTTCTGAAGACGGCGAAGCTTTATTCAGAAAATACGAGCTTGAGGCGTGTAAAAAAGCAGCTCAATTAAAAAGATCGATTATATCTTGCGGTGGGGGAGTTGTTTTAAATTATGAAAATATTGAAATTTTAAAGCAGACATGCCAAATAGTTTTATTAACTGCCTCGTCCGAAGAAATTTATCGTAGGGCTATAAAAGATGGGAAAGAAAATAGACCTATTATAGATAAAGAAGACCCATGTAAAGAAATAGAAAAAAATTTGCTTTTTAGAAGACCTTATTACAATTCTGCAGCAGACATTATAATTGATACTACTCATAAATCGATCGAAAGAATTGTTAAGGAAATTCTTGCGAGAACTAAACTGCTTTAAATAATAAGAAAAAAAAAGTTGTTTAATGTTCAGTTATTTTACAATCCTGTCTACCAGCCATTTTGGCATAACCAACGATAGATAGGAAAAAATAAAGAATAAAACAGCGAAGATCCACGCAATATAAACAAATTCAGAATATCCCGGATGATCAGCAAGAGTAATAAGTAAAGTATCAAATACAAACATAAGAAAGAAGGCTATCATAGAAATCATGGACAAAAACAAAAGCGATAAACCAGCTTTTGCTTTAGCATCATCTGTTTGTTTCCTTGCTTTTCTACAAAATCCGGCAATGAAGATATAAACTATGTAGGAATAGAGAATGACAGAAAGCGTTGTATAGAGTCGAATATTTAATTGTCCTACATAATCTACAGGGGGAACCCCCCACCAGTTCCAAGGAAGGAATAAAACGACAATAATTACGACTCCAGATATTATTAGTGGCACTAGCGCTTTTTTTCCTTTACCAGTAATTACCTCCGCAAAGACAAAAAGAAAAATATCTGCTATTATTATCATACTATAGGCAAAAGGCAGAGAGATTCTGTATATTTCCTTAAAAAAGCCAGAGAATACCGCTTCACCTAAACCAACAGTAAGAGCTATTAAAGCAACCGTAAGTAATATAAATACGATTGAAAGATAGAGCGGGGGATTAACTTTTCTCTCTCTCCACTTCTTTATCATCAATATTGTCATTACAATACTGAAAAAAATAAGACCAATGTAATAGAAGAATATTAGTAAAATATTATTACTAAATGGTGTGTATGTCATAACAAATATATTATAATTTTCTTTTAAAAATCTTTAGAGTATAATTTATTTACATTAAAATTGATGTTGAAAGTTGGATGCTATAGATTTCTATTATTTACGCGTTTAAAACAGCTATAACTCTTTTAAAAATTAATGTTACATTAAAATTATAAAAAAACTTATTAACTGATATAAGATAATTATTCTAGTCGGTTTTAGAATAAATCGTACATCTTAAAGTGTTGCGTTTTGGTTTCGAATAAAATTATACGAGATATGTGGGTAATTTCGGAAGGAGGAATAGTTGTTTTTAGTAGGGTTTATGAGGAAACATTAGATGAACAACTTTTTGGAGCCCTATTGACTGCACTAAATTCGTTTGCTGAAGAAATCGCCCAAGAGGGATTGTCTAATTTTGAATTGGGTGAAATGCGCTTCACAATACTAAAAAGGTCTCATTTTATCTTTATTGCAAATTCAGATAAAAAAATTAAACCAAAAAAAGTCCTTCAAGAATTACAAGCTGTAATGGACAAATTCTTTACAGCGTATTCTAAAGAAACTATAGATAATTGGGATAACGATGTGTCCGTCTTTTCTAACTTTGATAAAGAAATTGAAGATTCTTTAGATGATCCAATAAAAAAAATGGAAAAGGCATTTTGGTAATTTTAAGCAAATTGAACGCTGGAAAAATATCATAATTTAACAGATATTTAATATATCTCTTAAACTTAAATCTTAAATTCAGCTAATATTTATATTATTTTTGTTTTATCCAAGATCAGTAGAATTTTTATCTGATTATATATAATAAGATTTACCAGATTTTTGAAAATAAATAAAATCTAAGTTTTTGTTATTTTTTGGCAGTAAAGATTGAGCTTTGTATAGTAAAGTGTAGTCATTAAAGAGAAAAGGGAACTTAACGGAACTCTGTTGCATAAAGTTTAAATATTAATGTAGTCTATCTTTAATTGTATACTCTGTGAGATAAAGTAGAGCAGAGTAAGAGAAAAAAGCGTCAATTCATAAATTAAATAATTAATAAGTTCAATTTAGGTTTGAATAAAAAAAAGAGATGAAAATTTTGGATAAATACCAAAAAATGATCATAGGAATGGTAATAGTTGCGGTTTCTATAACCTTGATCTATGTTTTCGTTCTATTTGGTGGATTTAGGAGCAACAACTCAAGCTCTGATGATTCTGGGGTTCCTTTTTTTATAATATTTTCCAGCTGGCCAGCCATTTGGGTTCCGATTATTGCTCTTAAAAGACAGGAAGCAAAAGTGAAAGAAGAAGAGTTAGTAAATCAAATGGAGGATTAAAAAAAATGCATTTTAAGAAGAAGAAAGAGAACTTGTTTATAATAGGAATGTTTTCACTTTTAATAGCCCTTATTTTAGGGAGATTTGATAACCAATATCCCATAATTGATTTTCTTGAAGGCATGTTCACAGGAATTTCTTTAACAATGAATATCTCTTTTTTAGTTAGGTTTAGAATAGAAAGAGGAATGAAGGATAAAATAATGGATATTTAAGAGTTAAAGCTCATAATAAATGAAAAAATTAAAAATTAAAATAAAATAAAAAAAAGAGTTGATAAAAAAAAAATGACTGAAAGTTATGCGATAGTTGCGAACGAACTGACAAAAAATTTCGGTAGTGTCCGTGCAGTTAGTAAACTTAATTTAAAAATCCCTTTTGGTAAAACTTATGGATTACTCGGTCCAAATGGAGCAGGTAAAACCACGACAGTTAGAATGCTTAACGCAATTATTTCAAAAACTTCTGGTAACGCTTCTGTTGGTGGTTATGATTTAGTTACTCAGAACGAAGATATCAGAAGAATATGCGGATTTTTACCCGAATCTCCTGGTCTATATTCCAAGCTCACTGCAAAAGAATTCTTAGAATTTATCGGAGAATTGTATTACTTACCCAAAGATATAATTTCCGCCCGTATTAATGAGTTACTGGAGCTTTTTGATTTAGAAGGTAGAGAAAACGATCTCTTAGAAAGTTATTCTAGGGGGATGAAACAAAAAGTTTGTTTGTGTGCAGCGTTAATCCAAGATCCTGAAATTATATTCTTAGACGAGCCTACATCAAATTTAGATCCTGCAACTGCAAGATTGGTGAAGAATCTTATTTCCCAATTAGCCAAAAAAGCGGATAAAACCGTTTTTATTTGTACTCACCTTCTTGATTCCGCAGAAGAATTATGCGATATTATCGGTATTATCGTTAATGGTGAGCTAAAAATAGAAGGCACTCCAAAAGATATTATTGAGTCTGTTGGCGCTAAGGATTTAGAAGAAGCGTACCTAAAGATTACTGGAGCCTCTCACATTGATGATTTATTAGCGTGGAGAGAAGAAAACTCTAATAACAACACCGTTAATAACAAAAAGCAGAAAAAAACTAAGAAAAAAAACAAAAATTTGAGGTAGATTTTAAATGACTTTATTAACCACTGAAAAGAAGTTTGAATCATCTGAAAGCATAAGTGTTCAGAACAGGATACTTGAACTGCAATATAAAAAAAAGAGTTTATGGAGAGTAATAGCGAAGAACGAGATTAGGGTAAGAACAAGCAGTTTTCGAAATCATCGAAAATCAGTCTTTATCTTAATGTATGCATTGTTGTTCTTATGGGCGTTTTTAATCGCTCCTTTCATATTTGACATGTTTATTCCGACTTTAGCAGCTCAGTATTCAACTATTTTTAAGCCTGTTGTTGCAATACTCATTGAGACTTTCATGATGACATTCTTTTTAATCTTGGTGATGTATCCCTTAAATAATGTATACAGAGAAATGGAAGTTGGATTTAAAGAAACATTATTAGCGACTCCGGTGAAAGCAAATGATATTTTTCTTGGAGAATTTTTAGGGAAAGCGCCGTTATATTCAATGGTAATATTAATCTTGGCTCCTATAGTAGTTGGTATGGTAAATCCGCTTATAGAATTAACAATCGTTCAATTCATCGTAATATATGGAAGTGTTTTTGGACTTGTATATTTTGCAAACTTGGTTGGATCAATAATAGCAAGTTGGATTGAACATAAAATATCCAAAAGCGAAAAAGCAAAGGATTTAGGAAAAGCGTTGATATGGATTTTCACGATTGTAATGATAGTCATAATGTATGGGGTATTATTCTTCCTCAACGAACTGATGGCAAATCCAGAATTAAAGAATTGGTTAGCTTTTTATCCCTCGCTATGGTTTTCAAACATTATTTTATACAGCATAGACCCGATTTTACTTAACGCTTTTATTTTAAATATATGGGTTAGTCTTCTATTAGTAATAGCCATCCCATTAACAGTTTTGTACATTTCCTATAAAAAAGCTGAATCTTTTTATATTTTAGAAGGGGGCATCGAAAAAAGTAGCATTACGGTTGTAGAACACGAAAATATATTCTATAAGATTGTTAGGAAAGCAATAAACCGTAAATGGGCAGGCTTAACTGTTATGCAGTTAAAAAGATTTTTACGAAAGAAGGCTAATTATGCTAGAATTGTTTATGTAGTCGGACTTCTAGGATTTATGTCATGGTTTATAGGAGGAATGGCAGATGATGTTTTTGGTATAGTGTTTGCAAATACCCTATTAATCGCAATTGGAGGAGGTATCGGAAGTATGATGCTTGGACATCTTGGTTTCGTAGATTCGAAAGATTTAATTTGGGTCTATAAAAGATCCCCAAGAGGAATAAAAGGTTTAGTATATTCTTACTTATTATCTATGTTTATTTTAAACATTTTTATTGCCGCTTCCATTTCGATCATATTCAGTATATTTGCAAACCTCGATATCGTTAACACTGTTATATTCTTTGGAGAATTTTTGATATTTTCAGAGTTGGTGATGTGTCAAGCTATGGGAATTGAATGTATTTCCCCTGCTTATGGAGAAAAAGATTCAAACATGAAAAGTAACTCTATGATTTCTATGATTCTCTTACAGCCCTTAATTTTCATACCTATTATGGCGCTAATTTTCATTGACATAGATTCTTTGGTTTTAAGGGTACTTGTTATACACGGAGTAATCTTCCTTTATAATTTAGCAACAAGCATTCCTTTACTAATTTTTGGCATGAAAAAATTAAATAAAATAGAATAATAATTGGAGTATTCAAGTGCTCCTTTTTTTCTATCTTTTTTATTATCAATTAAAAAATAAAAACAAATAAATGAAATTATGAGGTAAAGTGTATTGTAATTATGTAATACTACACTATTAAGATGTAAGGTGATATAAACATAAATAATGAAAATGAACTTGAAAAACTAGAAAAAAAAGCATGGACAACTACCTTTGATGATGGAATCTTCGATATTTACTTTGGAATTTTACTTGCAAGCTTTGGACCTAGTATTGCCCTTCAAGATTTTTTACCCGATCCTTTAAATGTATTGTTAGGACCAATTATGATAGCATTAGGTTTCGCTTTTTTTATTTTGAGCAAGAAATATCTTATTAAACCGCGAATTGGAACTGTCAAATTTGGTCGAAATCGAAAAGTTAGAAAAATCAAAACGATTGTTATTTTGTCCGTTAATATGGTGATCTTATTAATCCTTTATCTTTTCAACCTGTTTAACCCTGAAGGAAGTTTTTCTCTCCCTTACTTGCTAGAAGGTCTCTTATTTTTAACTATTCCATTATGTTTTGTGGCTTACTTTATACAGTTTAATCGCTTGTATGTTTATGCAGTTGTATTCGGGTGCACATTCTTTTTAGCAGATATTTCATCCCTTATCATACCAATCCCTTTTAACTTTTTATTCTCATACTTTTTATTAGGAGGGATTTTAATACTTGTAGGTATTGTTTATCTAATTAGATTTATCAAGAAATTTCAATTACCACAAGAGGAGATAAATACGGATGACTGAAGAACCCATTGATATAAAGGAAATGGAAAAAAAAGCGTGGAAATCTACTTTTCAAGATGGCTTATGGGACATCTATTTTGGTTTGATAATCGCAGGGATAGGTTTTTCTTGGTTGGGGGGATTTTTTGGACTACCAGAGACTGTGAATGTTTTAGTAACTGTTTTCAGTTGGGATATTGGAGCGATGCTCATTTTTTTTCTTGGTAAGAAATACATTACTCGGCCTAGGATGGGTTTTGTTAAATTTGGGCAAATACGAAAAAAGCGAAATAAATTTTTAGCACTATTTATGGGTTTGATGGTTGCTCTTACTTTCATAACATTTATATTCACATTATTGGGTATGTTTCAATTGCAGTTACCAGAATTCTTGGTTATGTTATTAATAGGACTACTATTTATTACAGTGCCTTTTAGCGTATTAGCATATTTCCTACAATTAAAGCGTTTGTGTTTATACGCTTTATTAGGAGGTTTAGGTTTATTTATTAGTGAACTATTACTGCCAATTTTTGGGGCACCATATCATGAAATTATACCGTTTGGAGGGGTAGGATTACTTATTACAATCACAGGACTAATCATTTTTATTAAGTTTCTTAAAAGATATTCACTAAAGGGAGAAGAGGGTGTAAATTAGGTGAATGAACAAATTGACTTAAGGGAATTGGAAAAGAGAGCTTGGAGATCTGCGTTTCAGGATGGTATTTGGGATATTTTTCTTGGTTGGTTATTTTTAGGATTGGCAATTGCCCCTTTTGTAGATGTTTTTGGTTTACCTGCAGAGATAGGTAGCATGATAATCGTATTATGCTGGAATACAATAGCAGTACTATTCTTAATTTTAAGCAAGAAATTTATTACGATACCTCGTATGGGTTTTGTTAAATTTGGTGCCAAAAGAAAAAAACTGAAGAAAAGACTATTAGCATTTTTAATTTTTAACGTAATCTTAGCTTTTTTGCTACTATTTATAAACATAAGTGGATTTTTCAAAGCGTTAAATATAGGAGGTTTAACCGAACCACTAGTTATTGGATTACTATTAATAACAGTTCCTCTAAGTATCTTAGCTTATTTTTTAGAATTTCATAGATTATACGTATATGCTATTTTCTTCGGATTAGGTTTTTTCAACTCAGAACTATTATATCCTTTGGTAGGTTCTCCTTTAGACTTGTTTTTGAGTCAAGGTTCGGTAGGGATTGCTATCATTTCTATTGGTTTAGTTTATTTCGTTCAGTTCCTCCGTAAATACTCATCATCGCAAAAGTAGGTGATATCCAATCGCTAAAAAGAAAATGAAATCAGACGAATCTGAAGGAAAGATACAAATCCTTACAGAGATTAACAAACTTATTCACGAACCAGCTCGTTTGATGATCATTTCTCTTTTATATGTTATTGAAAACGCTGATTTCGTTTGGATTAAAGGACAGACGGGATTAACTGATGGAAATTTATCGTCTCATCTTAGCAAACTTGAAAGTGCTGGTTACGTCATTGTTGAAAAGAGTATTAAAAATAAGAAAACTAACACCTTACTTAAGCTTAGTGAGGGGGGTAGGAAAGCTTTTGAAGAGTATCGGAAAAAATTAACGCAAATTCTAGGAAGTACAGATAATTAATTTAATATATTTTTAACAATGAGTCTATTTACATTTTAACTTCTATTTGTAAAGATGACATAATGTAAATTTGTGGTAAAACCTAAATTTATATTTAGAGAAACTATTATTTGTTCAAACTATAACCGAGATATACTTAATGATGACAGAAACGAAACGATTTAAATGTTCTAATTGTGGGGAAGAAAACCCAAGAAAGTTGCATGAGGAACCTGATAAAACCCAGGTGCTCTATTACTCAATGCAGGGAGCTCCGGTTTATAAAAAGAGAATTAAATGCGGCAATTGCGGATTAGTGTTTGACAAAGCTGAATAAATCATAGATTTCATCAATTTTCAAACAATAATTGATGTATTTCTCTAATTTTTTCAATTTTGATTTGGCCAGGAGCAGTTTTTTCTTCCAGAGAGCCATATGTCCATAAAGATCCAAATTTAACGCATAGTATTCGAGACAATATCCCCACTTCCCCCATAGCAAAACATACAAACTTCTTATCTTGACGAGAAAGTTTTTTGCATATATTTAAAACTTTTACATTGTCATCAAAAACTTGAGCTGTTAATATAATTTTGAAGATAATTTCATTTATTTTATATAAATCAATAAATAGTTCACGCTTTAACTTTTCTTCAAAATTAATTAGTTTTTCAGCTATTTCTTCGTAAGCAATAGATTTTTCAAATTCGTGATAAGAGAAGATTAATTTAACATAGTTATCGTAAGCCAAATTAATAAGATTACTTAAGATTTCGGGTTCTGAATTAATTTCAATATCAATGTAGTCTGGCTTTACTTCAATTAACTGTCTTAAAACTTTTAACCTTTCATTTATACTTAAATCATATTGACCTCCCTCTTGTCTTCTTCTAAAAGTAAAAATTTTTGGAATTTTAGGAGGGATATTACTCATTATTTCTTTTAAAAAAGAATAAGTAATAAATTTAGCATCGTTTATATAATCGAATCTAAATTCAATTAGATCAGGGTTATAGTCTAACGCAGTTTCTATAATTTGTTTATTTGCATTTAAACCTTCAGATCTAATTGGAATTGCAATACAGATTTTATATTTCATTATTACCCTATAAAAAATTTAAAGAAAAAATAAATTTACACTTCTAATATCTTTTTAATATCATTCTCGGTTAATGCTAAAGTATTTTCAGCGTTCACTTTTCTTAATAATTTTTTCTTTTTGTAGTATTTTATTATTGGTTTTGCGTTCTTCTCGTAAGCATCTAACCGATTTTTTAAAGTCTCTTCATTGTCATCGCTTCTTTGTTCAAATTTTATTTCAGTGCCACACTTATCACATATACCTTCTGTTTTTGGTGGAAGAGTATACTTATTAAAGATTTCACCACACTCTTTACATGAGTATCTTCCTAAAATTCTTTTTGTTATGATCTCGCGACTTACATCTAATAGAAGAAATAAATCTATTTCCGTTATCTGGGTTAAAGCTTCAGTTTGATTTAGAGTTCGCGGAAAACCGTCTAAAATGAATCCGTGTTCTTTCACATCTTCTCTAACTAGTCTATTACCAACCATATTAATAGTCACCTCATCCGGAACTAATTCACCTTTATCCATATATTCTTTAGCCTTTAAACCGAGGGGTGTTTCGTTTTTTAAATTTTCTCGAAAGATATCCCCTGTGCTAATATGTGGTATATCTGGTAAAACTTTCTTTATTTGAGAAGAGAATGTGCCTTTTCCACTTCCTGGAGGTCCAAACAGGATTACACGCACTTTTGTTTTCAATTTAATCATCTCATATTTTAAGTGTTTATTATTTTTTTTAATTTTTAAGAATATGAATGTATTAAATAACTTTCTTAAATAATATTTACCAAAATTCACTAGCCAGAATGATGTATTATCTCTCTCATTTGAACTAAAGAATAATGAATCTATAGTAAAATAATCTGAATTAAAAAAAACTAAGTTTGACCCCCACCATAAAGAAAGAAATCTGGTGTGAGTCGAGCATTAGGCACAACAGAATATTTTCCAAGATCAATTACTCCATTTTCAATTAACACTTCATCGTCGATGAAAAAATTACCCGTATAATCTCTGCTAGGTCTTGTTAAAATAATATACGCCGCATCAGCTACAATTTCAGGTTTTCTCGAATGTTTAAACGCTGTTTCCCCCCCTAATAGGTTTTTTACCGCAGCAGTAGCAATTGCAGTTCTTGGCCATAAAGCGTTAATAGCAATTCCATCTTTTTTGAATTCTTCAGCCATACCAAGAACACACATGCTCATACTATATTTTGACATTGTATAGGCTACATGATGAGCAAACCATTTTGAGTCCATGTTTAAGGGAGGTGAGAGATTTAATATGTGAGGATTATCAGATTTCTTTAAAAAAGGAATACATAACTTTGAGCATAAAAATGTTCCACGAACATTAACAGAGAACATCAGATCAAACCGTTTCATAGGAGTTTTTAGAGTTGGAGTCAGATTTATCGCACTTGCATCGTTAATTAAGATATCTATCCCACCAAATTCTTTAATCGTTGTATCCACAGCTGACTGAACTTGTTCTTCAAATCTTATATCAGCAATGCAAGGAAGACCTTTTCCACCAACAGATTCAATTTCTTCGACGGCAGAGTACACAGTTCCAGGTAGTTTCGGATGGGGGTCTTTAGTTTTAGCTACTACGGCAATATTTGCACCATCTTCAGCTAATCTCAAAGCTATCGCTTTCCCTATTCCTCGACTTGCTCCCGTAATGAAAGCTGTTTTTCCTTTCAAACTAAACATTCTATTATCCACCTTTAAAATTTCTCATTTAATTATTATTAAATTAGTAATTTCATAAACTAATTCGATAATTGATTGTAAATATTTGAAGTGATTATTATCGTTTACAATTATAATTTAAAAGTAAAATAATCAAATCGAAAAAGAAAAACGGATTAAGTTGTTGTAAAAGAGTTTTCTACATTTTTTATAAGAGATTCAACTTTTCTCTTTTCTTTGATGCTTATTAGTCTCGAGAATTTACTACTAATAGATGATCCATAATAAGAATTTCCAAAAAAAGTATTTGATTTATTTATCGTGTCAATTAAGTATTTATTACTTCCTAAGTGCAAGTATAATGAGATATCATTGATGATTAACACTGGAGTTGGGCTATTGTTATAAATTTCTATAATTTCATATATTTTATTAAAATTATGACAAATATTGTTATACATTTCTTTCTTATTATTAGCTTTTAGACGGGGGGGAATGATTTCTCCTTTAAAATTTATATTATTACATTTTATGCTATTTTCATAATAATCTTGTATTCTTCCACCGATCTTTAAATTTTTAAAATAAGCTAATTTTGGAGCAAAATCCAAGATACTTATATTTTTAGGGTTAACTATTTTAATTTCTAAGAGATATTGGACAAATTTAGCAGTATAATAAGTTTTTCCTGAATTTACTTCTCCATATAATAATGTTCTGTGTCCAACGTAATTTTTAAAGTCTAATTCTTCCATTTTTATTAAGAAAAAGTAAAAAGCTTATTTATTTGTAAAATTTTCCCATGAATATCCAGAATCTTTAAGGATTTTTAAAATTATAAAACCAAGTATGCAACCTACAATGGATGGTATGAAGAATAAACTCCAATATACAAGTACCCCTTCCATCGAGAATATTCCATAGATAGGAACAACAATTTCAGCGATAGTACCCCCTAAGAATACTGTCCCTAATGGTTCTACAAAAGCTGCATATTCTACATATTTTGGAATTTTTTTTTGTAAAATGTATGAAGTAATACCTACAACTAGAGCACCTGAAATACCACCATGAAAAGCGTGAATAGAACCGATTGCAGTTGCATAACGAATGATAGCAATACCAAGAGCAGTAACTATAGAGAATAATAATCCTAACAAAACCCCACTCAAGACATTAATTAGATGAGCGAAGGGATTTATTTTAGTTCCAGCAATTGTAAAGTAAGCAAATGGATTTAAATAACTCAAAACGACTCCAACAGCAATTAAAATCGCAGTTAATGCTATTCTAATAGTCATCTTATTTTTGAATTCAATATGTTTTTCTTCTGACATGATATATCCTTCTATAAAACCATAATTTATATTTCAATCCTAACTTTAATATTCATAATCAATCTATTCTAATAAATGATATAACTAATATTTTTGTTTGATAAACTGGAAATATTTAATAGGTGCTATGTTATAGGATGAAAATAGGAGAATTGGAGATTAATCCTTCAAAAATCATCTGTATTGGCACTAACTATATGGATCACATAGAAGAAACTAAGTTAGAAGTACCAAAAGAACCAGTTCTTTTTCCAAAAACTTTAAACTGTCTAATCCCAAACGGTGCACCAATTATTTATCCACAATGGATATTTAACAATCGTAAGTATAACCGGGTTGATTACGAAGTAGAACTAGCTTTTATTATAAAAGACAAGTGCAAGTATGTAAAAGCTAACAAAGCGTACGATCATATTTTAGGTTATACTATATTTAATGATATTACCGCTAGAAAGATACAAGTTAAAGATATAGCGTCAAGATTGCCGTGGTTTCGTTCAAAAGCGTTTGATACATTTGGTCCAATTGGTCCTACTATCGTAAGTCAT
Organism: uncultured archaeon; assembly: GCA_964508365.1. Taxonomy (GTDB): domain Archaea; phylum Asgardarchaeota; class Lokiarchaeia; order Sigyniarchaeales; family SOKP01; genus SOKP01. The sequence goes on along the minus strand of CAZDTP010000019.1, from coordinate 36,933 downwards.
TCAGAAATTAGCGACCCTCATAATCTTAAAATCGAGTTAAGAGTAAACGGAGTTGTTAAACAATCATCAAACACGAAACACTTATTGTTTAAAATTCCTCAACTTTTTGAAAATATATCAAAATTTTTCACTATGGAACCTGGAGATATAGTTGCAACAGGAACACCCTCAGGAATTGGACCAATTAAACCTGGAGACTTAATAGAAGCATCGATCGAAAAAATTGGAACCCTATCAAATAAAGTTGTTTTAGAAGAGGTGGTGAGTTAAATGATAAAAATTGGAAAAACTACGATTAATCCAACAAAAATAGTATGTTTAGGGCGAAATTATTTAGATCACATAAAAGAAACAAACGCACCTGTTCCTACAGAACCTGTTTTTTTTGTCAAGACTTTAAATACGCTTATAACTGACAACGAACCAATAATTTACCCGAAAATTCTATATGAAAGTGAGAAGTATAATAGAGTCGATCACGAAGTCGAACTCGCATTCATTATCTTTCAAACATGCAAAAATGTTTCAGCGGAAGTAGCGTTCGATTATATCCAAGGATACACAATTTTTCTTGATTTAACTGCGAGAAGTATGCAAAAAAGCGATAGAAATATAAATTTACCATGGTATAGAAGCAAAAATTTCGATTCGTTTGGTCCGATAGGACCGAGAATCCTTCCGTGTAGTGAAATTTCCGACCCCCATAACTTATCAATTCAATTAAAAGTTAACGGAGCGACAAGACAATTCTCGAATACTAAGCATATGTTATTTAAAATCCCTCAAATACTAGAATATTTGTCTAAATATGTAACATTAAAAAGAGGAGATATAATCGCTACAGGTACTCCAAGTGGAATAGGTCCGATACAACCAGGAGATATATTAGAAGCTTCTATTGAAAAAATAGGTACGATTACGCACGAAGTTATTTTAGAACGGGATTAATTTGTTTTCTAATATTTTATAGAAGTTTTAGGAGATTAGCATTATTAAATCTTTATAAAATGTGTGTGTTTTTTTTAAAATTAACGATAATATTTTTCATTTAATATACTTAATAATAATTATATGACAGAAGAAATATCGAAAGAAGTTAAGAATGAGATCTTTAGATTAGTATCAACTCCAGGAGTAGAAATTGAGGATATTCCTGATAGAGTAAATAAGGTTTATAAGACAGAATTGAATTATGAAGAAGTTATGAAAATATTATCTGATGAATATCTAAAACATAATCTCGATTACGGTAGACGTCTTTGTTGTAGGTTCTGAAAAGGCGTATTTTACTTGATAAATAAAAATAATTCTAGAAAAAACATGTCTAAATTTAAATCCTTTAAGAGTTCCATGTTATTATAAATATAAGAGTACACTCTTTCTTCGTTAAAGTATTTTAAACACAAATTTTTACCCTTTACTTCTTTTAAGATTGAAACTGTTTCGTAAAGAATCGACTTCAAATATTTCGTGATTACTTCTTTTTCGCACTTTAATAAGTTAATATCAATAAAGTTAAACCAAGCTTCTTTAGAAAAAGTAATATTTTCCAATTCTGGTTGTGATTTGTACACTTCTTTATTTCTAAAATTGTTGTAAACTTTTTGCATTTGATCTAAGACTACTTGCTTTGACTTATTGTACATTTTCTTCTCTAAAATATTTCTTAACATGATAAAAATCTGTTGAAATACCCCTAAAATATCAAAAAAATCTGCGACTTGGTTTAATGATTCTACTTCCTCCCACTGGCTGTAATAATCTTCAATGACTTTAAGGAATGGCATATAAACATTCATATTTCCATCCCAACTATGTTTTTTTTTAATCCAAACTTTTTCGAATTCTTTTAGAAACGCTTCTTTTATCACATTAAGCCTACCCTTTAAAATCTCAGTTTTCACTTCTTTTACATCTGCAACAACGAATAACAATTTAAATTCTGGTTTTAATATGTAAATCCATTTTAATCCACCCATTTCTATAGAATCTAATGATTGATGGAATTCCTCAATAGAAAAATGATGAAATGCTGTTAGAAATCCAGATACAATATCCTCATCAGCATCCGTTTTCAAAAAGGATTTATACAATAATTTTACTCCCGAATCGCTATTTAGAATCCAAATTATCATCTTACAACCTTACCCTTTAAAAGTTCTTAAATTTGAATAGATTTAGCTCTGAAATCGTTCTTTTTGTTTCTCAAATAATGATATCATTAATAAAATAAATAAATTAAGATCAGCAGCAATTATAAAATCTCAGTAAAATTTTTTAACTATTATTCTTTTTCATTCGTACTAAGTTAAGTCTATATTTCTCAAAACTTAGGACGTAATAGATTACGGCTCCGATATATTTAAAGATATTGGAAAGTTTAGTCTAAAGTTATGTTAGTTGTTCTGCGTTTTAAAATGTAGGCTTAATATAATCGATTTACAAAAAGAGTGAATAAATTGAGTAAAGAGAAGGAAAAAACACGCATTATCGTTCGCGCATTAATTACAGGCGGCGCTGCTAGTGGTGGTCCCCCTATAGGGCCTGCCGTTGGACCCACAGGCATAAATATCAAAGACGTGGTAGATGCAGTCAACGAAAAGACCATGCTTTTTAAGGGTTTGACAGTACCAGTAAGAATTGAGTGCGATCCTGAAACCAAGCAATTTGAGATTTTCGTAGAAACCCCAAGCACAGCTTCACTCCTTTTGAAGGAATTGGGAGTAGAAAAAGGAAGCATAAATAGCTCTGAGAAGAAATCTGGCGATTTAACTCTTGAACAGGTGGTTAATGTTGCAAATGCTAAAAAGGAAATCTTCTTAGCTAAAACTTTTAAAAACGCTGTAAAAACAGTGTTAGGAACAGCTCTTTCTATTGGTGCAACAGTTGAGGGCAAGGATCCAAGAGATATACAAAAAAGAATTGATACCGGAGAATATGACGATAAAATCCAGGGGGAGATGTAAAATATGAAAGTCGATGATAAATTGTTAAAAAAATCGATTAGTGCAGCTATCGAATACTCTGTTATAAAAAAGGAAGGATTTAAAGATAAGGTTAGGAAATTTGACGAATCAATTGATTGTATTATAAATCTGAAAGACCTTAATTTAAACGATCCTAAACAGAGGATAGACAAGGAAATATTACTACCTAATAATATTATAACAAGAGATATTCCAAATGTATGCGTAATAGCATCAGATGAAATTCTATTAGAAGCACGAAACTTAGGACTTGAAACAATTGATAACGATGGATTAGTTCAATTGAATAACGAGGAGAAAAAAGTAAAGAAGAAATTCGTGAAGAAATACGATTTCTTTATAGTCGAAGATAAAATGATGCCAAGTGTAGCGCGTTATTTGGCTAGATTTCTTGGACCATTAGGGAAAATGCCAAAACCATTTCCAAGTGGTTATGGTATTATTTCAAGTCCAGAGGATCTAAAAATTGCGATAGAACGATACTTAAAAATAATCAGAATTCAACTGAAAAAACAGCTTCTTATCCAAGTTAAAATAGGGAAAAAATCAATGGAGCGAGATAGAGTCTTCGAAAATTTAAAAGCTTTAGTGGATTATATCGCTGATCAAATGCCCCATAGATATAACAATATCAAATCTATGTTTTTGAAAACAACCATGGGACATCCAATTAAGATTGACGAACAATTTTTAAAGAGTATAGAGGTGTGAAATAGTGATAGGAAAACATGATATACCTCAATGGAAGATGGATGAAATTGAGCATTTAGTGGGTTTGTTTAGAGACTATGGTAATATCGCTGTAATAGAGGTAGCAAAACTTAACGATAGGCAAATTCAAGAAATGCGTAAAATTTTAAGAGGAAAAGCAATCATAAGGATGTCAAAAAAGAGCCTTCAACTTAGAGCGATAGATAAATATAAACAAGAATCTAAAGTAGAAAATTTAGATGAATTTGCTAAGAGAATTCCCGGACAAGCCGCATTATGTTTCACAGATCTGAATATATTTGAATTAAAAAAGATTTTTAATCAAAGCGAATGGATGGTTCCTGCTAAACCTAATGAAATTACACCCGTTGATATTTGGGTGAGAGCTGGCGACACAGGTTTACCTACTGGACAAGTTATTAGCGAATTAAACATGACGCTACGGCTTCCAACGAGAATTCAAAATGATACCATTTGGATTAGAGAAGATACCCAAACGCATCAAGCAGGGGCTTTTGTTGATGTAAAACAAGCAGCCGTTTTAAAAAAGTTGGGTGTAAATCCAATTGAATCTCTTATAAGAATTCATTACGCTTGGAGCGATGGCGAAATTATTCCAGAAGAAATACTATATATGGACATGGAACAGTTCCAAAAGGACTTAATTTCAGCATATTTCTCTGCTCAGAATTTAGCTTTAGAACTAGGCATTTTAGACAAAGAAACGATAAAACCAATGATTCAAAAAGCACATCGAGGTGCTCTTGGATTACTATTCGAATTACCCGTATATTTTCAGGATTTGCGGGATGAATACATTCGAAAAGCTGTCTTAAATGCTAATGCTATAAATGCTATGATTCTTGGTGGGGATCTACCAGTTCCTGAAACGAAAGATAAAAAAGAAAGTAAAGTAGATGAATCCGAAGATGAGGAAGATGAAGAAGTCGGTATTGGAGGATTATTTGGATAATTAAATAGATTTTTTGATAAAATAAACTAATACAAATTTTAAAATTAATTGGATAAAATAAAAAAGAGGTTAAAAAAATGGAAACAATATATGCTGCCTTAATTTTGCATAAAGCACAAAAAGATATCACCGAAGTCAACATTGAAAAAATATTAAAAGCTGCAAATGTAGATGTTGATAAAGCCCAACTTACAAAAGTTGTAGCTGGGCTTAAAGAAGCTGACATTGAGACGATTATCAGTTCTGCTACAGCGGCTCCTGTAATGGCCGTTCCCGTAGCTTCCGCACAATCCGCGATGGGAGCACAAAAGAAAGAAAAGAAAGAAGAACCGGAAGAAGAGGAAGAGGAACCGACGGGTATCGGATCCCTATTCTAATTCTAAAAAACTAAGGCACAAAAAGAAATTGAGTTAAAATTAATTTTGTAAGGAACTAAAATATTTTTTTCTATTATTTTTTTCTATTTTCTATTTATTTGAACGCTATCTATTTTCTAAGAAATCAGTTATTCAAGTGAATACCTTCGCAAATCAAAAAGTTTTTTTAAAATTCAATTTTTTGTTTAATTACATTTCTCATTCAAGATAATTTAATTTTACTTAAAAAGAGAATACTCGTTAAAGTTTTAAACTGATGATCCATGACCGGAAAATTCCTAAAATTCTTTACTCCATTCGTACGGGTAATGCCTGAGCTTAAAGCGCCGCAAAGAGAAGTAAGTTTCAAAGAAAAATTATTGTGGACTGTACTGGCTCTAGTAATTTATCTGATTATGTCAAACATTCCTCTCTTCGGAGTAAATATTTCAGAAACGACAGACTATTATTATTGGTTAAGAGTTATATTGGCAAGCCAGCGAGGAACGCTTACAGAATTAGGAATTGGTCCAATAGTAACAGCTGGATTAATTATGCAGCTATTGCTTGGTTCCAAAATTATTAAAGTTGATATGAGTGATCCTTACGATAGATCGATGTTTAGCGGTTCTCAAAAAGTGTTCGCGATGTTTCTAACAATATTCAATATAGTTGCTTATATTATTGGAGGAGCTTTTGGACCTCTAACTATTACCAACGGAACACTTGTATTTTTACAGTTGTTTCTTGCTGGAATGGTTATCATCTTACTTGATGAATTACTCCAAAAAGGATGGGGGATTGGCAGCGGAGTCTCTTTGTTTATCGCTGCGGGTGTTGCGGGTCAAATCTTTTGGAATTTATTTAGCTTTATCGGAGCTGATGATGGTGTCGCTAGAGGTGTTATAGTAGGATTTTTCCAAGCATTAGCAGATCCAGAATACAATATTGCAGAATTTATATTCAGAAGCAATAGACTACCATCTCTTTTTGGAGGTATTACAACACTAATTATTTTTCTTATTGTTATATGGTTCGAGTCCACCCGGGTCGAAATTCCCTTGGCGTACAAGGGATATCGAGGTTTTAAAGGAAAGTATCCGATGAAATTACTCTATGTCTCAAATATTCCCGTCATTTTAGTTAACGCATTGTACGCTAATTTCCTATTCTTTGGACAGATGATTGCTGGACCAGATTCAGCTCTTAGAGGAGGAGATTTCGATTTTCTGATAGATCTAATCGGCAGGTTCGACGATGTACCAGCTGGCGGAGCGACAGGTAACTACTTGGTTCCAAATTATGGTTTGCTTTATTTCCTCTCCCCACCTCAAGGTTTGGATCAGTTAATAGCCGATCCATTAAGAGCTATTATATATCTTCTGTTCTTTATATTCCTCTGTGTGATCCTCGGCCGTGTTTGGGTCGATGTCTCAGGACTCGCCCCACGCGATATAGCTCAGCAAATAATAGATTCTGGAATGCAAATTCCTGGGTTTCGAAGTTCGGACAAAATTATTGAGAGAATCTTGAAGAGATACATCCCAACATTAGTAATATTAAACGGAATAATAATTGCAGTAATGAGTTTCTTCGCCGATTCTCTAGGTGCACTGACTTCAGGTACGGGGCTTTTGATAGCTATAGGCATCATCCACCAATATTCTGAATCTCTAGCCAAAGAAATGGCAGCCATGCAGTATCCGGGCATGCGGTCGTTCTTGGGTATGGATTAACGGAAATAACTAAAATCCTCCAAATTTTTATTTAATTTAAAGAGGGCAGGAATTATCCATTCTTTTTATTGAAAAAAACTATAGAATTATATATCTTACTAACAAAATAGCAATTATCGAGCAAATCCCTATAATATTTGACCCCCAAATTTATAAGATGAGAATGAGAGCTGATTGAAAATTACAATAGAATATCCCTAATATATAGTTTGTCCTAAGTGTAAAACTAAAATGAAAATAGATTATACTTATAAAAGAATCTCTGTACAGATGGCATTTATAATATTTATATTAGATCTCCTGGGGATGCAGGTGCTGGAAAATCAGCGGGTACGTATATTGAGGTAAGTATTTGTAATAATTATAAAGTATTACTTGGGATAAGCTCAAGCTGTTAGATTACGTATTAACTATATAATTAATCCTTTAAAAGTGGGGGTTTTTCATTTTTTACTACTAAATATTTTTTGTTTTTCTGCTAAAAACTTTAATATATTATTAAAATTTCTTCAATATAACTATGCTTCTGTTATTATTTCAAGAATCAAATGCTTTTCTAGATTGGATAAGCTACCCGCCAGGGTCCATGATTTTCATTATCTTAATGGCTACAACAACGGCTCTTATTAGTACTGGATTAACGAGATGGTTAGTTGACACTGGCGAGATAAATAGAAAACAAGTCATTAAGAAAGCGCACGACGAGGAGAAAGCCAAAATTATAGAAATTGCTGAGACGGACCCAGAAAAATACAGGAAAATGAGAAAGCGTTGGGAACGGTTAGATAGTATGATCAAACAATCGCAACAAAAAATGGCATTAAAGCGTATGTTACCATCGTGCATTACTTTCGTTCCCATGATAGTTATATTTTCTTTAGTAAGAGGTCTGTTCGGAGAAGCCAATCCAGTTGCGTTATCACCAATGAACGCTAACGACGTACCACTTATTGGAAGCATGATGGCTGGTTGGACGAGTGGAACTCCAGATTGGACTGCTCTTGTATATGGAGGGATTAGATCTATTGGAGTGAATGCAGGATGGATAAACTTTACTGCGTGGTATTTCCTCTGCAGTTTTGGAATTAATACCCTTATTCAGAGATTATTGAAACTACAAACCCAAGCACAAGGAGGAATGGAACAAATGATGGGTGGAAGTAAAGCTAAAGCATTGGAGTTTCCGGACGTTTAACTAGCCTCCAATTGAATAAAATTAAAACGCAGACAGAGGGACTCGAACCCTCGAGTGTTTTCACACACTGGCTTTCTGGTTAAGGTTACCACTCCAAGCCAGCGCCGTACCGCTTGGCTATATCTGCAAAAAAAAAAGATAACGACGCTTTTTAGCGACGTTCATTTATACTACGATTTTTAATCTCTTTAATAAATTAAAATTATTTATTAGGAATGGAAACCGTTTCCTTTAATTTCTTCTCGAGTTTAGCCTTTTTAATAGCTTCCTCTACATTGGTATGCGAGGCTCCTTTTTTAATATCGATCGTTTCGGAAATGGGTTCGAGATGCTTGTAATTAGCTCGTCGTCTTCTAACATTCAATCCATCAATTAAAATATAATTTTTATCGACAATATCAACTACAACACAATATTTTCCAGCTTCCCTTCCAGTTGTTTTAACGCAAACGCGTCCTATGTCATATACACTCATTTAATTTGTCACCAAATTAATTTTATTAGCTTTATCTTCTCTGAATTTTTTAGTTATCAGAAAAGATATTCTATTTTTTTAAATTTTAGAATAATTGTAATAATAAATTTTTTATGATTTTTGTATGAAATCGTTTTGTTTTATTTTTTCTAACTCTTTAAGGATTATTTGCAGCACTTCTTCAATTGACAAACTTTCTGTGTCAATAATTAAATCGAAGAAATTTAGAATAAAGTCGTTATCACTTAAATCAATGTTATAAAGTTCATTAAAACGCTTTAGCTCAGATTCTTCCCTTAAACTCGTTTCCTTTAATTTTGCATCGAAGGAGCTCTGATCTCTGGCTGCCATTCTTTTTACACGAATTCTCAATGGGCAAGTTAAGTGTATCTTGTAATCCGCAATGGATTTTAACAAATGTCCACTTAATTGACTATCGATAATAATACTACCCTTTTTTGCCATATCGACTACTTTTTTATCCAAACTTTTGTCGATCTCTGGATTCTTCTCAACATAGTTTGTATATTCCTCCAATGTCATACCATTTTCTTCTGCTAAATCCCGAAACGCCTGGCCCGTTGAATAATAGAGTATTCCAAGGTTTTCTGCTAACAATTTGGCAATTGTAGATTTCCCTGTTCCATGAAGACCAGATATAGCAATTATCATTTTTCTTAATCATAAAACTGACTGAAGCTAATATATGAAATAATAACTAGAAAATATTTAATATTAATGAAATTTCCAGAGTGATTCATTCTGAAGGTTGCCAAACTGCTTCTTTGAGAAGAGTTTGTAAACAATTCGCACAATACCTTCCGCTTTCGGGTCGATTTGCCCTTCTTGAAACGCGATTTGTTTTTGTCATTTTGGAGGGCCTTAATCTTGGTACGGCTTGAAGTGGTTTTTTGCAGATAGCACACTCCGCCTTACTAGGTTTTTTTCTCCAATAATGAGTAACATTAAAGTTACCCGGAGTTTTCAATTTTTTTCGTAGCTGAGCTTTCGATCTTAAACCTGGTTTTGGCAAGTAGATTACCTTTATTGTATCAATTACTTAAATTCGAAACTTTAGTTTCTATACTTTTAAGGCATGAAAAGTTAATTAATTTTATCATTTTTATTAAAGCTCCAGATTCAACTTACTTTTGAAATCATTAAACAATGCGTATAATTCGTCTGCGATTAAATCTCTATTGTTTTTATTTGTGTTAATTCTTCGATGGTTATGCTCATATTCTTGATAGATTTTTTGAAGCTTTATTTTACTTAATTCCAAACCAGGAAACTTGTCAAAATGATTTTTCAAGTTAGCGAAAAGACCGAGGATTAGGTCTTCGTCGTGAAAAGCGTTCAATTTTAATGCATCCATAAGTGTAATAAACGAAGAAGTTATTTCAGAAGTGATTTTAGGGATTTCGAGAAATGAGGAACTCACTGATTTCGAGTATATTTCAGCAGGAAATTCAAGTGGGGATATTTTATTAATGATATTAATTGCTCGATAGTATTCGTCTGCATAATTCATGCTCTTCAACATTTCTGAAAGTATAAAATTATATTTACTTAATGAGATATTAATTGTAAGTAAATCGTTGCTAGCATTTTTAATTGATTTCTGAAAGAAATTATCTTTTAAAATACCACTTTGGTATTTTTGAGCTAAACTTAATATTGTTTTAATTACAGCGTATATTTCAGATTCTAATTTAGATTTTATCTCTATATCAATTTTTCTGTGATTTTTCATCATCCGGGTCCTATTATTTTTGTACTAAAAAATAAAAGTAGGTCGTAAGAAATAAAAGAGTATGGCTACAATTATCCCTATTATTACTGATGATATTAACACTCGGAAGGTGGATGAGTTAGATAATTCTCTAATAGAAAGAGAAATTAGAATGGGAACCCAAATAGCAATTGTTAACGCTTCAATTAGGTGTAGGACAGTCCAAACTGGTGAAGCAAACAACGGAGCATTTAAAGTTTCAAAAGAAGGTATGCTTGGTATATTGATAGTAGGTAATCCTATCAGAATTATCAGAATTTCAATTGCGTTTATCAATAAATAGGGGGCAAACGCTGTTAGCATCATATTGAATTTTGAGGCTTGTTGTTGATGTACTGTTCCTCCTTTATAAATGCTAAAAACGCTCATTTCGGTCTCACTGTATTTCTCAGATTCATCTTCCTTATCTCCAAAACGAGCATCTAATCGTTCTGAAAAATCTACGGCAATATTTGCTCCTCTGGAAAAAATCCAAATAAGAATTAAAGCAAAAATGAAATAAAACAAAAATCCAAATGCAAAAAACGCTATGAAAGCCGCCAAATCAATAAAAAACCTCCCAAGTGTAAAGAGTGGTATTGAAGTGATATTAATATGTGAAAATAAAGCTAAACCCATTAAACCATACAACAACGCATTGAATAATAGAATTTTCATACCTGGTGCGTCTTTCCTTTTGTGGTTAATGTTCCAAAAAGCTCTATTTGGTTTAGTAAATAACCACAGTATTGTAACATACCAGCGAGCCGGAGAAGTGAAATCCTCTTCGATACGCTTAAAAATAGAAAAGTTTTCTATCCTTTCAATTCTTAATCGTTTACCACAAAAAGCACATACGAACGAATCCATTCGATTCTCGTTACCGCATCTAGGACAGCGAGCCATGGTTTTTTAGCACTTCTAAATTTTTATACTAATCATATAATTATCATCCTTTAAAAATTTCTTTACTGTAGGGTTTTTTTGAATTTAAAGGTATTTTTAAATTAAATTCGAACACTTTTCGATTCGAAAATATAATTCTATTCATTTCGTATAAAGTTACTTTTAAAGATGAATTTTATAGAAGTTTTTAGATTTTACAATTTTATAATCTTTTTTAGTAAATCGTTTAGATAATTCTAAATTCGTTCTTGTATGATTAGTTATTTCTGATACTTTTATACACGATTTTTCTTCTATGTAACCCATTAACGGGATTAATTGATCGCTAAGATAATTATCTATAGGAATTTCATTTTGTATGTAAGAGATTATTTTTTGAGCTGTTATGTTACCTAGCTTCTCGGATGAGGTTTTTTTATCTCCTAAAATCGTACCTGATGAAATTATCGCCCCTGTGTCTGATTGAGCCCACAAGGACACTCCTACGCCAGGACTTAATGAATCTATCCATGTGATTTTAATGTCTGTTTCAACCTTTAAGTCTCTTTTTAACCTCTGTTGAATAGTTTCTCTAATTCTTATTCCAATGTTGTCTCTATTCCTCCTTAATTGATTTGTTATAATTATATCGCCAAGAATTCTTTCTACATTACCTAATTCTGTTAAATTTATCGGATTTAAGGTTTTTTGGGGGGGATAAATACAACAATTCACTTGTGCTCCTCCTTTTGGATAGAAACCATGTTTAAGGATATCGATCTTGATTTTTAATCCTGATGCTTCAAAAATTTTAGAGGTAACTGTTTTTAGATAATTTAAACTAGGCGCCCATTTGCCAAACGTGCCACCACCTCTAATTTTTATCTTAATTTTTTCGGGTTTTTTAAACCCTAAACTTGCAATTTGAATGGGCTGTAATAAAAGGCCAATACTCGCTGCCGTATTAATATTTAAACTGATGTTACTCTTTACTTCATTTTTAATGTTAGGAATAAAAGTAATTTCTTCAGTTCCAACATTGCAATTGCTTAATGTACTATTTGATAGATCTGACAATGTTTTTAATCCGAGAAGATGTTGTAGCCTTAACCCAGGATTTGGTCGATTAGCACGGATATTTTTGATTGTTATAGGTTTTTTAAATAAAACAGAATAAGCTGCGCTAAGACGTAATATAGCTCCGCCTCCTTCTCCCAGAGAACCGTCGATCTCTAAATAATTCTTGTTATTCAAGCTGAATCCACTTTATTAAATAAATTTCTGATACGTTCAATTCCTTCGTAATCTTTTATTAAATTTACAACCTCTTTTGGGACTAAAGTCGTCCAGTTCCTGTTATCCTTGTAAATTAATTTTCTAACATTTGATGCGTTATATTTTTTCTTAAAAATTTCTATTTTTTCGCCTACGGTATATCCCTCATTCTGAAAAAGTTGGCGAACCCAATCGCTATTAGAAAAAATAGTATCAAAACTTCCAACAATAGAAGTAACATGATTTACCCACTTACGTGCATTGAAAATATCGGGAATAGGATATATACTAAACCTTTCTGAGGTTATACCTCTCTTGTTTAACGCAGATGATATAAAATTGACCCTCTCCTCATAGGTAAAAGGATTGATTTTTGTTTTAGAAAATTGAGAGCTTCCTACTCCAATTTTAATTTTTTTATATAATCTTAATATCTTAGTAAGCATGTAAATATGACCATGATGTAATGGTTGAAATCTCCCAAGAAATAAAGCTACATCTTTTTTTGAAGAAATATTCTTATTATTGCTAGGATTAAGCCCAAAAATTTCATCTAAGTCCACTAAAAATAGTTTATTCCATATATCTTTAGAATAATCTACTGAATTTTCGTTCTTTAATATTACTGATAATTCAGATTTCGTATAAAAACGACTACAACCAACTTCTAATTCATTTGGATTAGGTTTTAATTCTACATCGTGATTAACTAATCCTAAGAAAACATAAGCAATTTCAGTTGTCCCCTTATCTTCCTCTGAAATTAAATCGTAAAATATTAATTTTTCAAGGTGTTTTGGGAGTATGCCAAATTCTTCCGCTAATTCTCTTTTTGCTTCCTTCTGTATATCATATAAATTTAGATTTTTTTTATATAAAACATGCCCCGAAGCAGAGTCTGTATAGTATTCAGGGAAGCTTTTTTTCATTTTACCACGTTTTTGAACTAGATAATAAATTTGGTTATTAGGAGTTACAGTGATTACAAATAAGCGAATTATAAGGTGACATATTCCTTTTTTATGAGCTTCCCCTCTATGCATAGGAAAGATATACTTTTCTATTTGTCCCGAATGTAAAAATTTTATGTTCTCATCAGAAATGCAAGCTATTACTTCTTCATCCATTCTTTTACCTCCTATAGTTCAACTGTTATAATATCTCCAACCTTTAGCCTTAAATCTCTTGCTGCATTGCCCTGATTTTTCGAGATTTCTAGGAATCCGCTCGATCCTACATTAAATAATAGGGAATTAACAAAAACTTCTTCGAAAAATTTTACAAAATTTCCCCTTATTTTTTGTTCTCCTGTTCTTATTGCCATTTCTGTATCTTCCTTAAAAATGATGGAATTTCCTTTAATGTTTGTAATTAAATTGCCAAATTCATCGATATATTGGATTGTACATCTAATCTCATTATCTGAAATTTTTTTAAGCTCAATCGGGAAGTTAATTAGTTTGGTAATAGGGAATTTTGAACCGAACTTATCAATGTCAACACCTTTGGATAAATAAGCTCCAATAGGAGCCATAATATCTCTACCGTGAAATGTTTTTGAGACGGGGGTATTAAAATATTGTTCGTTTTTAATATGGATACATTTCGAAATTTCACTAGAGCCAAATACATTTGTAAAAATTCCATTATTTGGACCAATAAAAAAATAGCCTGATTTAGTTCTTATTATTATAATCTCTCGGCTACTACCTACTCCAGGGTCTACTACAATTATAAAGATGGTATTTTTAGGGTATAGTGAATAGGTAGATTTGATAATATAAGCAGCTTCTATGATTGAGAAAGGAGTTATGTTATGAGCGATATCAATAATACTCGCTTTAGGATTAATGTTTAGTATAATCCCCTTCATGCTTGCTACATAGTGCTGCCCCCTAGCCCCAAAATCAGTAATCAAACCGATAATTTGGTTATCTAATTTTTCCATCTTGTTGAAACTTTATTAAAAAGTGTTTAAAAATCGTTTTAAAATAAATATATTTGTTTTATGAGTATAATTATTTTTTCTTATATTTTTCATCAACTTTATAGAATTCTTCAAGCGCTTTCGATTTTAATCGGTATTCTTCTTCTTTAATAAAATCGACGAGTTTTTTAGAAAGTTCGCTAGCCTTCTTGTAAGATTTATAAGCGGAATGAAAATCTTCTCCTCTTAGGAAATTTCTTGCGTCTTGAACTAATTTATCTCTTGCTTTTGCCATACTTGGAACATCTCCAGAAAAATTAGCTTTTTCTCTTAACGATTCTGCAATATCGATAAGATATAATTCTTCAGCAATCTCAGCAGCCCTCTTAAATAGTTTCGATGCTTTCTCGTATTCTAAAGTCTTTAAAGCGTTATTTGCACTATTAAAATTTTCTGTGATTTTGATGTGTTCTTCTTCTTCTACTTTTTTCAATAAATCTTGAGTTATTCTTCTTTCTTGTTTTCCCCCGCTTAACATCAATTTTGTTATTGCGATGATGCTAGCTTTTAAAGCTTCGGGCTTGAGGATATCAACTAACGGCTCTAAATGCTCTAAGTAAATATCTTTCAATAACGGCTCAAATTCTTCAGGATTCATCGTTAAAACTTCTAATCCTAAAACTTCAATAGCCTCAGCTCCTTCTTTTAAAGCAGAACGGAACTTTTCTGGTTTGTCATTTTCATTAAGTAATAATCCAATGATGACTCCAGAAGCTTTTCGTGCTAGCTTTCCTTTGAAATTGTATACATATGAAAATAATATATGTTCCTTTAGTTTCAATAAGTTAAATTCATCCTTTGAATGATCTAAATTAAGTCTGAGAAACAAATCGTTTGTAATTTCAAATTCAGATTTTCCTTCCTTATTATAATAACCTAATATCTTGTAATCAGCATCTAAAGGAAGTAATACCACAAAACTACCCACCGGCATAATTATTCTACTCTATAAATTAATTAATAATAATATAAATCAAGCGAAATCATAAAAATTAAGCTTTTTACTGGTCTTTACAACTGATGATTCTATTAGTTTCTTCTCTTATGGACTGAATAACATTTAATAATTGAGCATAATAGAGATTATTAGAGACGGCTTTAGAAGCTTGCTTTATCATTTCAATAGCTTTCTTTTCCTCCTCAGTTATAAGTTCAATAGATTTTTTTTCGTACAGTTCTTTTATTTTCGCATTAAAATCATCTGAAATTTCTTGTATGCTCTCACTTGACTTCATACGAAATTGTTTTAGAACTTCTACTATTAATCTGATGTTTTCATTAACAGAAATCGTTTCCTCAGAGAATCGCTGTGACATATTTTGAATCGCAGTACTCATTTGGGTGATCTGGGAAATAGTTCCGTCAAGCGATGTTGTAATTTGATTAATTTTAATAATCAAGTTGTCTAACAATTTTTCGGCCATAAAATTATCAACTCTTTAAATTTTACTCATTTATTATATTATATTTTAGATTGGTTTACTTTTTTCATGTTTTTTACTGAACTAATTGCTTCGGAAAGTAATAAATTAACGGTATCTTGGTTAAGTACTTCTCCTGATAATTTTTCAAACTCTTCCAGATTTGATATTAATGTTGCAAGCGCATCTAATCCTAATCCTTCCTGAATCTTTACCAACTCTCGTTTTGTACCCTCTCCAATTTCTCTTAAGACTTCAATATGCTTGCCTTTAGTAGTATCTATTTCAACCGAGAATTCCTTTAGTTTTTCGTTTAAATTGGAGATTTTCTGCTCAATGTTCTGGTTAAGCCCATCTAAAGACGTTTTCAATCCTTGTATTGCTTGACCAAGTTGAGCTATCCTTGTGTAAATTGAATTTAATAAATCGGTTAGCATTTCTGCCATGTTCATGCACCCATTTGGTTTTCTCGTAAAATGATTATATGCACCTATTTCGTTTTAACGAATTTTTTGAAAGTTTTTTTTTTATGATTTTAATTATTAATATAACAGATTACACCAATAAAAAAATTTTTATGTTTTTATGCTTTTAGATTTTATAATTGAAGTAAAAGGATTTTAATTTATAATTGTTAATTATTTCCGAATTATGTATTTGGATGAGGAAATATGCTCAATTATGATTTCGGGCCTTTTGCTTAGTTTGGTTAACAGCATTTAGAGTAAGCTTGGCCAACAAGCGCAGGTCTTATAAGTGACCCGCAGTCAGACAAATAAAGTAATAATTGACTGTGTCAGTAGACGCCTGAGAGCCGGGGTTCAAATCCCCGAAGGCCCACTTTTTTTTTTAACTCAATAAATTATTTTAAATGTTAAATAGCTGCTATTTATCAAGTATATCATCGCTTGATTTTAATATATACCTGAACCTAATTCTACCAAAGCATTAGATCATTTTGGCAACACTGAACTAAAAAAAGATCTAAATCTATTTGATTGTCGCCAAAAAATGTTAATTTAATTCCTTTCTTAACTTTAATCCTTTCCACTCTAAACCCTATAGCTCTTGCGTAATATTCAAGAATATCAGCACGGTTTTTTGAATCAGATCCACGGCCCTTTACCTCATACTCCACGAACTTATTGCCTTTTTCAATTACGGTTATACATCCTATTGGAACGCTACAAATTTGACCACTGAAAGTTCGATATTTTACATCGCCTGGAAAAGGAGGAAATTTTTCACCATCTCGTTGTGCTTTGTGATATTCCAGAAGATCGGATTCTGCAGGTTTTTCTAAAAAAACTACATCCTCGCAAGCTTTTTGACAAAAGACAACATCGCCGGGCTTAATTTCACCGCTCTCTATCTGTCTAATTACCGTTGAAATCTTATCTCCTATGCTATGTGCTCTTAAATCAAACCGTTCTTCTCTCATGTGATAAATTAGAAACAATTTTAGTATTTAATATTTACCTAAGTACCTATTTACTTTTCCGGATTGAATGTCATATGTTAATTTTCCTCTTATATTAAGTTTTATACCCGTTGCAGCTTCAAATTGCTTAACAATTTCAGCAGGGATTTTATTCAATCCATATCTATCAAATCCTTTTGACTCTTTAATTCGAATTATGATTGTTCCTTCATCTTTTGCCCTCATATCTTTTGTAGCATCTCTTGACTGTCGCAACCTAAACTCAGCTATTGTTTTATGAAAGTGTTTAATGAATTTATCATGTTGTAACCCATCGTATTCAAAAGCGATAGTGAAAGAGATACCCATTACTACAACCTTTGCGTTGTATCCATCAAACTCTAAGGATCCCCCTAAAGCTTTAGAAATACCATAAGCATTCTTAAGAGTTGTTTTTGGAAACGGAACACCAAAAATTTCTTCCATAAACTTTCGAACCGCTGTTTCAACCTTATATTGAATGCATTGAGAACACCACTGATCAGCATAGAAAAAATTATTAACACGGCTGTAAAAAGTATGAATTTGACCATCTTCTGCATCGTGTTCGATTTTTACAATACGGTGTGTAGGAGGTGCGCTCATTTTATTGAATTCCTCCTCAGTAGTGATAAGTCTTCCACCCTTACTTTCTATATAAAGTGCTAGATCATTGTACTTCAACTGGTTGACGATATTGCTTCTCGATGCCCATATTTCATTATATATTTTCATAGCTAATTTAGGACCGTATTTAATCTTCAAAAATTCGCCAATCCAATTCTTGATATTATCTCTTGTGCCACCAGATGTTTTCTTTTCCAGATAGAGTTTTTTAGCAATTGTTCTTACACTGTCAATATTTTCAATATTGTTTGGATAATTTTTGAGTTGCTCGTTAAGAATTTCAGCTAACTGAACTCTAATTTCTGTTTTACCGGCCCCCCAAAAATACTTATAAATATTTTTTTGTAATTCAAAATTATTTTTTTTCTTAAGAAAATCTTCAAGAAATTTATAAGAAATTTTTATTTTAAACTTGCTTTCGATGAGTTCTCTGCTTGGGTATTTTGATAAATCTTCAGGAAATTCTTTAAAAAAATCCTCCAGTAAATCTTCTAGCTTTTCTCTTTTGATATCTTTTTCATTTCTTGGGTTAATTTTTGTCATTCCAATAGTAATTACCCCAAGCCCTATTGATCCAAAAGGAGAAAATTGTTGGATTGTGAGACTTAGGATCGTTAAACCAGCGTAAGCAGCAACCAGTCCCGTTCCTTTTAGAAAATTCGATAAGCGCTCTAAATTTAGAGTTTTACTTGCTAATATAAATAATTTCAAGGGCGTTCCATATACTCCTAAAAAATCATGAAAATATCGTTTAGGAGTCGAACTAAATTTCATATTTCGAGAAGTTATTAACGCTTCTTTGTACTTATTAAAGTATTGGACTAATTCTTGACCAGTTGGATACTGATGTTCATAAGTTATTCGGTTCTTAATATAATTTTGAAATGTAAAATCTGATTGGCTTCCCTTAAACATGCTAGTAATTTGTCCCGAGAACTCTTCGCGGATGGATTCTGCTAAAGTGCTTGCGATCATTTGAATCGTAGCGTCGTATCCCATCTCTCGGACAAGGTTAGAAACTAAGGTTTCAACTAAAGGATCTATGAAAATTTCTTGCGAAATCTCCTTGATGCAGGCTATGGCGATTGAAAATCCACTTAAGCTTACGCTCGCTTGCATGAGGTAAGTAGAAAATCCGTGAAGAAATTGCTGTACTTTAGAAACGGATTGAATCCCGGTAATACCCGAAAGATCGGGTAAGTTCACAAGACTACCTAAGTACTTATTTGCCAAACCAACTACCTTTCCAATTCCGAAACTTACTCCCATTGAAATTGCCGTGCTAATTGCTGTTACTGCTGTGATATAGGCAAGTTCTTGTAGTTGCTCTTCTTGTTTGGAGGCTAGGTTGAATTGGTAGTAGTATTCGAGCACGCTCGCGTGAGCTGTTTGCATGGTAACTATTTGATCAACTTCTTCTTTCGATATTTCTCTCAAGTCCTCAATAGAGCGATATTTTTCAATGTGTACTTCAAAACATCAGGTTTGATTTTTCCGCAAAAAGGGTAACGCTTCCTGTGAATGCGAAACTCGTGCTTTCCAAGCCCGTCAGCTAAAATCGCTATTCTACGATTATATCCACTCTTGATTATGCGCCTCCCGCAATCAAGGCAATATTCTTCTTTAATATAAATCGTACCATCATGTTTCATTCTTAAAATATACCTTTCATTGACTGAGGGACTGTTAATCTGCTTTAATCTTCTTATCAAGCTATGTTCTTTAGGTTTGAGTAATTTTGGGAAAAATTTATTTAGAGTGGATTGTTCTATCTTTATGGGAGCGTTTCTCCCTATTAATTTGGTTAATAGCATAATTAAATTAATGGGAAAGCTCCTAATAAATCTTTCCTTAACAAAAAGCCTTTTAAAGAAAAAAATTAAGGTTGGCTCTTTTATTTCGAATGGAAAATTATAGATTTCAAGATATTGGAAACAAATTGTGATCCAATGACCTTACCATCACTGAATTTTTTAACTAATCTCAATTTTTTCTTTAAATAGGTTTAGTTATTAACTATAAAGAAAGAAAGATATTGTGAGAAATCAAAATGGAAATTACATTTAGTGTGGGATCAGTATGGAAACTTTGCGGAAGGCCTTATGAACCGGTGACAAGTCACAAAATTCTTAAAAATGTGCTTATAGAGTCAGAAAACAGCAAAGATCGATTGGATTTAATGGTAAATTTATTAGCACAAATGGAGGAGCGTTTACCCCCTTTTAACGCTATCTATATTAACTTAAATCCAGATGTTGAGTGCCATGAAATATTCACCGAAAAGTTTACTTACGGTTCTTCGGAATTTAACGTTCCCTACTACCTTGAGTTAGGGGATAGATTATATGACGTTTTTAATAGATGTTTTAATGCAGTTTTAAATTTTCATCCTGAATTGCGGGTTATTATGGGAATAATTTATCAAAATTGCATGGAAAAGGGATTTCCTACCTCCATTATAGGATTTTTGGAATTAATGCGAACTTTTCTTCAAGAGCATAGATACGGTGAAGAATTCGCCAACAGTCTTTTAAACAATATTAAAGACGCTCAAGATTTATTCGAGAACGATAACGCGTTAGAACAAACTTTAAGAATCGGGTCAAAAATCCCTGAGTGGATCGCTTTATGGAGAATAAAACAGAAAATTTGGATTGATCTTTCAAGGTGTAAACCACATATACAAAAAATGCTTATTCCAATAATATTTCTCAACCTACTCAGAGCTACCGATCATTATGGATCTGCAAAGAATTATTGGCATCTAAACGGCGCCGTCTTGATAAATGATGCCGACAAAGCGTTTGCATCAGTGCCTTGGGAACGATACAAAGCTCATTATAATCTGAGAAAAAGTCACTGGGAACGTTTAGAAAAACAAAACATATTTATAGAACGAAACTTATTTTTCACCAAAGAGCAGATTGTTGAAGCCTACGGAGACCCATTCTTCCTCTTTAGGAGTAAATTAGAGCCGTATTATAGCGATCTATTACACGACGAATTTCGCTTTCGAAATATAACGCTCTTTACAGGAACAGGTGATGAGAATAACATTCATGATTTTATTTCATCCCTTTCTCAAGCGAAGTTTGTTCTAAATGAATGAATTGCAAATAGTATTTGATATATTTAATTTATTAAAGGTTAAGAACATGAAAAATAAGAAAAGTGACCTACAGTTTTCGCTTTACATGTTGTACATGGGAAAAATTCTTACGGAGTTAGTGAAGATCTATCGTTCAACAGGCTCGTCGATTGTTTTTAATACATTTCATACAGGAAAAGAATTTTTTGATACGCTTGGGAGTTGTATATACGGTTCACTCTCTTACGATAAGATTTTTCCCAAATTAGATCGTTTTATAAAATCGTTAGATTATAATACTAACGAGAGCTTTGCCCCCGTTTTTAACTACGCCCATAATTTAAGCAGGGAAGTATTGGTCTTTTTAAACTCGAATACAAAATCAAGAATAGAATAAAATACTATTTGATTTATTGGTAGTTTCCAACAAATACTTGGACTCGATTTATTTTTCTTTTAAATACTCTAGTTTTAAAATGATTAAATGCAAATATTTTTGCTATCATGACATACAAATATACTTCACTTACAGTTGAAAGCGTTAAGCATTGGTATTGGGAGTGTGATCCTGCTTATTCAATGTATGACATTGCTAGGGTAACAGGAGCTTCTGTTTCTGAAGTTCAGAGATTCATGACGAAATACAAGATACCTACGAGAAACAGATCAGAAGCAAATTGTAATCGCTTTAAGTGTGAAAATAAGAAGGTAGCTTTCATTAAGCAAAGAAATACCCCCGAATTTAAAAAAAGACAGTCAGAAATATCGAAATCTTTTTGGTTGGACGAATCTATAAGAAAAAAGATGGTAAATGGTCTCGAAAAATACTACAAAAGTAGATTGGGGGTTACTCAATTTCAAATTTTATTCTTGTTAAGAAAAAATGGAGGTATGTTTCTTACAGGTTTACTTAGTATCGTTAAAAAGGGGAAAACAAGCTTAAATGGAAGTTTAAGAACACTATATAACCGTGGATTAGTTTCTCGACAAAAACGGTTAAATTGTAATACTAGAAATCTATATGCATCCCAATATTATTATTCTATAACTGATGCAGGAGTTCACGCTCTTATCGAAAAAGAACGGGAACCGAAATTTGCTCCCATATTAAATTCCCTTAAAGCTTCCACTGTGAAAAATATCCGGGAACTAAATAAGAACGCTATTTCTATATATTTAGGAAAAAATCAAAAAGAAATTTTACATTTGTTTCAAGAGAGAAACTCGTTATTTCTAACAGATTTGAAAAAACTGACATCCATAAACAAAAACCTTCTAAATAAAAGTTTAAAAGGGTTGTTTACGAGAGGGATTTTGTCTCGGAAAAAAGAAATAAATCCCTATTATTCTAACCATCATAAGCACTTTAAGTACCGTCTTACAGAATTGGGAAAAAAAATCATTAAGACAAAATACTAGACAAAGTAGTTTCCAAAAAATTAAAAATCTATTTATTCACCCGTTTTTCCAAGTATCACTCAAGTATTCTATTAGTTCATTGATTAAGGGAATTAGCGTTTTAATAATATTTTCAACTTCTTTTTTATTGTATAGTCTCTTATGAGTACCTAAATTTCTATCCTTCCTAAAAATCCCTTCGATCTTAAAAATCAATTTTAACTTAGATTGATCGAAATAATTTGATCTTTTCACATATTCATAAATTGCCTTCATAATAGGATTTTTCGGATCCAATCCATTTAATATTCCTTCGATTATATAATTCCAATTTCCCATTGTAGGATGGTGATTCTGTGGATCATCGAAAAAATTTTGCATTAAAATGTGTAGACCTTTTATATCTTTTCCGTTACCCTGCCTTAATTCCATAGAAATTGGGATGTATTCTGCTTCGATGTACTTATATATATCTCTTCCAATAGTATTAGCCAGAATAGTCTCCAATCCTTTCGATACCTCAGTTAAAATATTTCCGAAATCTAAATCTTCTGCAGGTTCCAGCGTTTTTAATTGGAATTCAACAGTTTTGAAGATTGCTTTCGAATCTTTAAATGGGATATTTTCATATCTGAGTTTTGAATCTCGAATTAAGGTATAATATTCCTTAAGTTCCTCTATACGCTTTTTCTCGTACTGATCAGCAAATTTGGCTGCTCTGTCCAGGTAGCTTAATCCCTTTCCAAATTCGTTTAGAATAAATTTTACACGAGCATTTAATTCAAGAGTTAAAGGATCACTTGGAGTAATTTTAAGAGCTTCCAAGTAGAAATGTTCTGCATTTTTAAAATCATTAAACTGGATACACCATGATCCATATAGCAAATTACCATCCTTTTGGGGAAGAATATTCACCAATTTTTTAAAGATATACCCCGAGAGTTCTTTGTTGCTAATATTTGTCAATATATCTCCAAAAAGTAAAAGTAAATTCTTAACTTTAGAATTAGAATCATCTGTTTTTGTTAGAAGTATATCAATAAAAGATTTAAATTCCTCTTTTGAAAATGCACGGATTATAAAGTGAAATGCCCTTATAATTGATACTCCAGCTAAAAGATCAGGAGTACCATTTATATGTGTTTCCTTAGAAAGCTTTAATAGTTGTTTTACCGTGTTATCTATATCTTTTTTATGTATGAAGTGCACACAAAGATATAAATTCGCTAAAGGATCGTCTGGACTTATTTTGAGTGCTTCCATACTTGTTTGTTTTAAATCATCCCATCTTTCGGTTAGTATGTTAACATTACTTTTTACCTTCCAATATTCCTCATTTTTCTGGACTGATTCAAAAGCTCTTTCAAGGTAAATTTCACATAAATCGAGAAGATTACTATTCAAAAAGGTATAAGCGATACGTAAGTAGTTACTTTTATCTCTATCCCTTTCTAGCTTTTTAAGAGCCATAAAATCGAGTTTACCAGTTTTAAAATCAATATGCTTTTCTAGTTCATTAGATCTAGCCTGAATATCGTAATAATGGGGATGGTCTTGTTTAATGATTTTGAAAACTTTATTAATAAAAAATTCTTCTTTATCAAATTGATTGAGAAGACGATATCTTGCTGCAAAATTAATATAGACGCTTATTAACTCTTCTTTAGAATACACGGAAATATCTTCCTCGAGTTTTGAGAAGATCTCTTCTGATTTCTGAACATTTCCCAAACGGAAATAACAGAACGCAATGTTTTTTCTTACTAAAAATAAATGATAATACTCTTCTGTTTCTTGATAAAAGTCTTCTGTTTGTTGATAGGCATCTATAGCTTCCTGGTATTTACCTAAATCTCGCAATGCTGTAGCGACATTATCCTGAGCAATAATTTTCGGAAATTTTTCTTCAGCTTCAATATTAATGAATTTGTATATTGGAATGAGAAGGGAGTGTATATTAAAAATCGATAAGATTTTTGCCATATTCCATAAGTATGAAAGTGGAGGTGATAACTTGAGTTTAGATATGCTTGAATCAGTTCTTCTCTCATTTGAGGATCGATAATTAGGGGTTAAATTTATAAATTCCTCGAGGTTATCACAAATATTCTTTAAATCTTCTATAGTGAGAGTAAAAGTATACCTTGTTCGAAGAAGTTCAAGTTTTTCATCAGTTTTCATATTATTAAAAAGAATTGCAGATAAAACAGTCATAAAATGAATGGTTAATACTGATACCTCAGAAGCTAAAAGAGGATCTTCAAATTCAAATAACTCAATTAAACTCTTATGAATTAAGTCTGTCAACTTATTCTCTAGGAAATAATATTCTGGAGTTAATTGTAAGAGGTTAACTAAAAGGATTTTAACATTTTCGATATGTTCTAATCGATATTCTAATTGAGAAATGAAATATGGGTTAAAATTATAGCCCATGTAAGCCTCTATTTTTCCGGGTTTGAAATATCTCGGAAAAAAAGTTCCTGTTTCATATTCAAGAATAAGGTCATCCAAAGCACGAGAGAGCACAGTATCCTTGTTGATGGTGGATTTAATTTTTTTAAAGAAGTTAAGACTTCCATTTGCCATTTGACTGTTTTCATCTAGATTAATTAAATGTTCTCCTGTTAAAATTCTGTTTATATAATTACTAATGGGTTCAAGCGATATTAGGGGTTTTTTAAGTGATTCACATGAAAATACATTTAACAGAGCGTCTGCAGATCGTTCTAATTCATCTATTAACCCAATAATTAGATTCTTACATTGGTTTATAGAGAACCCTTCTATTATTTCAGAATATAACCGTTTAAACATTTCTCCTTTAAATGCAACATCAACATTCATTCGAAGAGCGTAAAGATTAGAAAGAATAAGATCCTCCTTTACATCTTTTGCCATTTTGGGGTTATTTTCTATGAGAGAATATCTCTTCTCTCGAGTTTTTAAAAGTAACAAATCTGAACAAAAGATTAATTTTTCAGCAATTAATTCTGAGTTCAGCATTAGCCAACAATTGGTTTCATTAGGATTTTATTTATTAAGTAATCATTAGTAATTAAATTTTTATCGAAAATTCTCTCAATCGTAAAGGTTCGAAGAAAAATTGAGAAACATTACCTAATATATTTGCTTAAGAATTTTTAGTCTTAAAATGAACATCTTCCATTTTATTTACAATTAAATCGAAATGTTCGTCTTTCCATACTCCAAAGTGAGGTAAACTTATTTATGTTATATAACCACTCATTTTCAATTGTATTATTTGCCATTCAATTAATAGCTCCAATCCGTGAATATTTTCTTTAGTATGGATTTTAGAATTTGGAGTAAATTTTTCATGGTATTTTAGGGTTATATATTTTAAAGAGGGATTTTCATTATACCATTTTATAATTGAATTTTTAGTTTCAAAGTGATAGTTCTCCATTATGTCTAGAGTCTCCTCGAAATGTTCGTCTTTCCATACTCCAAAGTGAGGTAAACTTATCGAATTAATTTTAGTTTTCAAATTTCTTAACTTTTCGAAGGTTTTTAAAAGTTCGGATTCAATAAAGTCGGGAGGGGCAAATTCTGGGATAAAAGTATCAAGATCAAATCTATCAATTATCGCATCTCCTACGAAGATATTTTTATTTTTATTGTCTAAAAATGCTATGCAATCTTGGGTATGACCGAAAAAGTTTAGAGTTTCTAACTTCAATCCATTAATATCTATAATATCTCCTTCTTTTAGTGGGGTTACATTCTCAATAATTGGTACATTGTAGCCAAAAACCTTATTCATCTTATCTGGATTCTTTAAATTATCTATAGCTTTCTCTGAAGCTAGAACTTCAGGATTAAATTCTGGCATCAATTTTTTTAACTTTTCTACGCCTTGAACATGGTCAAAATGAGAATGAGTTAAGAGTATCTTATGAATCGGATAAAGTCCTTGTTGTTTGAGTTTTTTAATGAATTTTCGAACCCCTAATTCAGAGGGAGAATCTACCATTACACGCATACCATTATTTTCTATTACATAGATTGCGAGACTACCTTTAAGTTTATATAGTTCAGCATCGATAAGATATGTATTTTCATTAAACTTTCCTTCTGTGTTGATGATAACCATAGTTAAATCACAAATTCACTTTTGAGATTACTAATAATATATTTATCTTAAATTATAAATAGTAATGTAAAAAACTTCAGAAGGAAGATTTAAAAAATTATTTATCTAAGTTCGTGGAGACTAAATTGAGAACCCATTTTTTGATTTGCATTAGATTTTTGAGCAATCCTGCAATAGAGTTATCAGGAAATGGTTTTTCTTGATCGAATGTTTGAACGGTGCTCATCCATTTATTTAGAGCTAACTGAACCAAACTTGCTCCTTCTGCTTCCATGAAAATTGGTACGACAGCAGCACTCTCCCGTGCATCACCGATAGCGAAATAGACTTTACGATTAATATCTTTTAAAACTACGAAATTTGAACACTCGTCCAGTTTTCGTTCTACTAGTATTGTTTTAAGGAGATAAGTTTTCATCACACCATCCATAGAAGCGAATTTAACTTTTCTTGTTTTTAGTTTTGGGTGTATTTCGGTATTCAATTTATCTCCAGTGCTTCCTTTGGGGAAATATTTTGTAATTCTTAAGGTATTCTCAAGAGCTTCGATATTTATAAATTTCTTGGTATTAGAATAGAGCACCGCTTGAGAACCGCCTTTATTCTCAGAAGGGGCTAGTTTTATTAGAATACCTCTCATTTTTACAGAATTACAAGTGTGATACGCTAGTTCAAAGAGTTCTCGTTGTGTCAAATTATCGTAGCTCTCCTCAATTTGCGTAAAAGGCCACTGAGAGGTTATAACGGAATTAAACTGATTTAGAAGTATATTTTCCAAATTATATTCAAACCCTTGATATTTATTATAATATAGTTCTATTAATTTTTATTTATTTTTATTTATGTTAGAATAAAAATTAAGGTTAAGGCGAGAAAATCAACTGGAAGTTATTTGATCATAAGCTTTTTCGAATCTCTCTACAGCTGAAATGATATCGTTAGAGTTAATTCCTATTGCTGAGTTTAAAACTATATATGGCGTAGTAAATTCTGCACAACAAGTACCAAATATCTTTTCCTCGGGGTTATATACTCGCGGTCCGGTAACCCTTAAGTTATAGAGAGCACCACCAAGCGCATATAGTTGCTCTTTTTTTAAATTATTTAAAGACATGGCAACAGCTACAGGATTAAAAACTTCAAATATTTTTTCCTTATTTTTTTCAGCAACAATCTTTAATTTTTCTTCTAATAGCTTTCGATTTTTTTGTTGTTCATCTAATAATTGCTGATAACCCTCGATGCCTAAAGATAACATTGAAATCAGAAAGTTCACAATTGGGGTCGCTGAGGCGCGGCCGGCGTATGCTTGGCTTATTTTGGTTATAACCTCTTCGGATGGAGATGCTATAACAGCACCACCTATAGGTGTCAAGAAATTCTTATCTGTTGATTGAATAATTGCGTCTATTCGGCCTGCATCAAGACCAACTCGGATTAAGTTCATCCACTCAGGGCTCTGTACGCCATAAGCATTGATGACAATATGAACTAAATCATGTTTTTTGGCAAATTTACTAATCTCTTTTATATTATCGTGTTCTCGAGGAGGGAAAAAACTCGTCAACGATAACACCGCAAAGCAATCGTCGTCTAAACTGGTTTTAATATCCTCAATTGGGATTCTCACAGCATCTCCAAACTTTTTGCCCTTTACAATTTTCATTTTAGCACCAATTAGACTAAACGCTTTGATAAGTGCGTTATGATCAATCTGCGGCACAATAACAGTTCTCTTGTTGAGCAGTTTGTCATTATTCCAATCTGGACGGAGAGCTCCTAAGCATAACGATAAAGACATACCCGTACACAGTGGGACTACTATAGCCTTCTTAACATTTGGTAAACCAAATTTTTTTAGAAAATTAAGAGCTAAATAATTACTAAGCTCGTACATTATCGATCCACCAGGAGCTTTAGGTTGTGGGGCTGTTAAGAAACCACTTCGCCCTACACCATGACAGAATCCTGCCGAAGTTTTCAAGTGTAAACTCGATGCGATTCGAGCTTCACGCTCTCCTACACGAGACGCTTTATCATCTTTATCAGTGTCCATATTAGAAAGAGTTTGGAGTAAATATTCGATTTGACTTTCGCTCCAAGGTTTTTGAGGGACATTTTTTTGTTCAAACAAGTTTTGTATAGGTTTCAAAAAATTGTTGAAGACTAATTGGCCTCTGTTCAACATATTTTGAGGAATAGATGTACTCTTGAAATAATCAATAATTTTACTAAAATCAACCACTATTATCACGGATTTTTACTTAAAATGCAAATATGGCGGCCCCCAGGGGGATTTTCTTGGAAAAAGGAAGCCTTTGTCCGTATCGAACCCCTATCCCTCCGCAGGATAACTGGGTTTCTTCATTTATAGCTGTTATAAAGGTTTTGAAGCCCAGCGTCTGGGACCACCCCGACCGCCGGGGGCCATAAAAAAATTTTCTTTAAAGTATATTATTAGTTATTTTAATTGAATTTTTCGATTATTATTTAATTATCTGATTTTTGTTGATTAAAAGCTCTTTAAATTTAGATTAGTGAAAAAATAAAAAAGTAGTTACAGTAGAAAAAAATAGATCAATTAGCTTTTAAAAAGTTGAATTACCTCATATTGAAATCTTTCAAACCCCAAACTTGTAAATAGGCGTTCTACCTTACTAAAACATGATACCATGAAGTTTTTAATAACAATATTTCAATTACTAGGGTATTATTCTGTCTTTAATATCCTCGCAATTAATTCGACGACAACCAGGCGTCATTAGACCCAGATTATAGACGGTATCTATAAAATTTACAATTATATGAGAAGTCGCTCCAAATATGACATATTTTTTACTATCTGAAGAGAAATAGTTATATTTACCGACACCAATTAGGTCGTCTTTGAGTTTATATGTTCTTTCCCTGAATTTCTTTTTATCCGCAAAAAATGTTATAGGGATTTTAACTATTTCCTTTACTTCGCTATCCTGTTTTACCATTTTTGTGTCCTGACTAATAAAAGCAACAAAGGCAGTTATAATAAAACCTTTAGGTGTAAGGTGGTCGTCAATGCTACCTAAAATACTAACCTTGGTTCGGGGGACTCCAAGTTCTTCGTCTAGTTCTCGTAGGGCTGTATCTAAATAAGAGGTGTCTAATGCTTGATCGAATTTTCCTCCAGGAAACGACATCTCACCAGAGTGTTTATCAGTAGTGCTTTTAGTTCTTCGAATTAAAACTAAATCGTATGGTTTATCGTTGTAGGGAATAATTAGAAATACGACGGCGGAATTAATAAAATTATTGTGAGAAAGAACAAGGCGATCAAGAGAATCAAAATCTTTCAATTTCGTTCTGATTAGTTTTTCGTTAAAAATAAAATCCATCGTTAAACTCTCTTCACATATTTGGCTAATTAATTAAAACTTTTTAGTTATCCTGTCCCTGTATTTTATGTACTCTTTCAAATCTTTGATCTTTTCTAGCTTAAATCGTTTAAGTCCTAAGCTCGATAGCGAAAAACCGTATATGGTTTCAATAAAAGTCACGATCATATAGGCAGTTGCTCCCCATACAGTATATTTTTGATCATTGTCTTTATCAAAGTAATTAAAATAAAAAACTGGAAATTTATTACCATCAACATCAATAGCTTGTTCTCGAAATTGAGTTTTACTAGTGAAAAAGTCTATAGGAATTTTCAATATTCTTTGGACTTCTCTTTCTTCCCTTATTAGCTGTTGATTTTTATCAATAACCGCCACAAAAGGAGTAATAATATACTTGGTCATAGTTGGGAAGTCATCAAGACACCCAATAATTTTTATATCTTCCTTAGATACTCCAATTTCTTCTCCAGTTTCTCGTAGTGCGGTATCCTTTAATGTTTTATCCTTATTTTTTTCAAATTTTCCTCCAGGAAATGACATTTCACCCCTATGCCTTGTTCCCAAGTTCGAACGATGAATGAGAATTAAGTCGTAAGGTTTGTTTTCGTAAGGAATTATTGAAAAAAGCACTGCCGACCTTGTAAAAAAATCGTCATTTAGTGAAATACGTGAAGGTGAATCGCAACTGAAAAGTTTACTCTTGATGAGAGTTTCGTTGAAAATTAAAGAATCCATTTGTTTTAGGAAAAAATTTAAGATGGTAAATATATTATGATTATAATATTTGTTCGTAATAAAATATTTAGAAAGTGGTTAAAAGTGAAGCTACCTAAAGAACTTAGAGAAAAAGGTGACCTAAGCGCTACTGCAAGCAAAGCTAAAAACTGTTCTATCAAAGGGTGTAAAGAAATTGCAATAAGATCGCTCTCGGAAAATAAATGGAAGTCGTACGTAGAGAAAGCGGAATTAAAATACATAGAGAATAAACAACACAAAATTTATCTTTGTAAATTACATTATAAAGACGCTAATAAGTATAGAAAATCCCAAGAAAAAGTATACCAAAAGAAAGGATTTTTAGAGAATTCCGTTGCATCAAGTAAGGGAAAGCGCTGGGATTAACTTTTTTTGTAACAAATCAGGGAATGATATTCATCTGATTGTAAAGAGAATTAATAATAAGATACTCACCACCCACAAGCCCTATTGTTAATAGTGATAAGGCAATTATAAAAATTATAAAACTTATTAGCTTTTTTCTCATAATTATCAGTTGCAATAATATTAGAAATAAATTAAAAATTTAGGTTTAGATTACTTCGTAAGATCTTCTAAAGTCTTGATCTTAAGATCGATCTTTTTAACTTTTATCTCAAATTCCTTGTTTTTTGCTTCATAAGCTTCTTCAGAAATTTCTTTTGCTGAAAATCTTCCTTTGTTAAGATTTTTTTCGGCATGAATTTCAACTTTTTCGATTTTTAGTTCTTTAATCCAAAGTTTCATACCTACTACTAAATCCTTCCTCTCAGAATCGAGATTCGCTTTTTCTTCTTTATATTTTTCTCGTAATTTTTCAAACGATTCTTTGTCAACTTTATGGAGTTTAAATTCCTTTGAGAGGTTTTTCAATTGATAAATTTTCTTATCTATATCGTCTTGAATTCTCTGAACTATGAAGGGTTTATCCATCTTTGCATCTAATTCGCTTTCTTTCTGTTTTAGCTCTGATATTAAAGTTTTTATCGCTGTAACTTTTATGTTAATCGATTTATTATATTCTTCATCTACATCGTATCTGGGATCTTTTATTTCTTTTTGAATTTCCTTTAGTTTATCAATTAAGATTTCTTTATTTAATTTAATATCATTGTATTCAATGTTTAATACCATCTGTTCTTTTACTTCAAACGGGAGAGGTTTCTCAACCTGAACCTCCTCATCTTTTTTATCCTTTTTCTTTTTCGTTTTCTTATCCGGTTTTTCAGATAAATCTTCGTCCTCATCCTCTTCAAAACTTTCTTCTACGATTTCTTCCTTGGGTGTTTTCTTTTCCTTAATTAATTCTTTAGCTTTCTCAACTTCAGTTTTTTCTGATTTTTTAACCCCAGCTAACACTGGTTTCCCACAGATAATACAAAATTTATCCTCACTTTTTAGAGGATTCCCGCAATAGACGCAATATTTTGCCATAAACCTTCTCACTTTTCGGAAAGTATTAAAATAAGATATAATAAAAAGATATTACATTTGTAATTAAATTTTATTGGAGTCCAATAATTAAAATCTATACCAGCTTTAAAAGTACGGATTTATCTTTTAGTATTTTTTTTATTAAAAAAGATAAATTTATAAAAAAAAAAGATATAGATGAAAAATCTCAGTTTCATGAATTTAGTTCAAATAAACATCTTATGTTGGAAATAAGTATTTCCTGCGACCTTCTGTTTTCACAAATATCAAATGATTTGTCAAAAGTTTGTCAATATGGTATTTTACTGAGTTTCTCTTCAAATTTAGTCGATGGGCAATTTTACTTGAATAAATCCCTGGTTGAGATTCAATCAAATCCAAGATTTTTCTACTCTGTTTTGACCCAAGAAGAGACTTTTTGGAATCTATGTTTTGATCTTCATAATCAATTGGATAAAATATTGAATATTGTCCTAATTTTTCCTTTCTTATAATATTGAATTGAATTAACACAGATAAATGCCATTGCAATTGCCCCCTATGTATTTTGCATTTTCTAAGGAGATCGTTATGATGAATTCCTGGTTCTTTAAGAATTGTATCTATTATTTTCTTACGAATTTCACTTTCAAAAATCTCATCAAACGATAAATTGTGGTTTTGGTAAATTTGAGCCCTTCTTTTTTTACAGTAATATTTGTAGTCATTTAGAGAAAGAACAGCGGCAATAGAGACGATAAATATCAAGGATGACGATACTACAATTATGAGAATTAGAATGAAATTTGGATTAAGCAAAACAAATACTATATCAAACTCATGTTGATCGTCTTCAATTGGATAACCTAATTCTATTAAATTTTGATATAGATTTATTAATATCACTAAAAGTACAGATATTAGGGTGATTGGAAATAAAAGAAAGTATTTAATTTTGGAAATTAA
Source organism: uncultured archaeon (assembly GCA_964508365.1). Taxonomy (GTDB): domain Archaea; phylum Asgardarchaeota; class Lokiarchaeia; order Sigyniarchaeales; family SOKP01; genus SOKP01. Next base: position 3,963 of record CAZDTP010000019.1, on the reverse strand, counting down.
ATTGGGATTCATCGGTTTTTTATTTTTTTTTAGCTCATATTCAATAATTTAATGTATTGATACTTACATAAAACTTTAGGTATTAACCATTCTGAAAGGCACTCCAAAAAAAGTACCATTACCAATTATTTCCAATATTTCTATTTGTTGATCGATTGTGCAATAATATATAACTAATTCCCCCTTCCCTTCACACCTCTCTTCCAAGTATACATCAATACAATCAGGATGAATATTTTCAATAGCATCAATAACATCCTGATGATCATCTATAATTTGTTGTGCTGTTTCTATATCTGGAAGCGTTTCGCAAGGGTGATACCTACTATAAAAAAAGGTTTTAAATATATCAGAAGCGACAAGAATTAGAGGAATTGCCAGAATAGAAATAACAACGACTAATATTATAATTAAACCAATTAACTTTTTTCTCTCTATGAGTCTTTTAGAGCCACCATTATTTTGATTATTAAATACACTTTTTCGCATGGGTTCTGTTTATTTATTGCTATCTTATAGTAAGAAATAAACCTATGTGATTTTTAAATGAATTGGTCCACCTTTAGAACAATTAACAAATAATGTTTTCCCATAATTTTTAACATTTTGTAAAGATTTCTTGGCATATTTTGTAAACTTTTCTTATCAAGAATGTATATATTATTTAAAAAAACATAAAAAATTTTATCTACTAAAAGTTGTAGAACCTCCAAGAGAAGCTAAATCGATGTTTAAGTAGTATTATTCGTCTAAAAGCAATACCCAATCGTTATAATTTGCAAACCTATACAATAAGTTAATGTGTTTCTCTTTCATAAATGATTCCATAAGAGTTCTTATGTAAAAAGCTTTAAAATTACGATTTATCTTTAAGTATTTTTTATATTAAAAAATATTAACTTTAAATAACTAATAAATCACATTATAGAATTATTTGGTTTTGACTTGTTGTTCAGATGTTAGAAATTGAGAAGAAAGTGCCTATTCATTTAGGTTTATTTGGGCACATAGATAGTGGTAAAACTGCGATCGCTTCTGTGCTAAGTGAAATAATTTCAACTGCAGGAATTGATGCACATCCACAGAGTAAAGAGAGGGGAATTACTATAGACCTGGGATTTACCAGTTTCATTCTAGACGATTATTTAATAACTTTAGTTGATGGACCAGGACACGCCGATCTAATTAAAATATCCGCAGCTTCAGTAGAAATAATAGATTGTGCTTTAATAGTAATTGACATCAATAAGGGACCTCAGATTCAAACTGGAGAACATCTTATAATGATTGATTCACTCAACATAAAAGATGTTATCGTTATACTAAATAAAGCTGATCTATTCAAGGGAGATATTGATAGTGAAGTTGAAAAAATAAGAGATTTTTTTAAATCTACTTCTTATGGCTCAGAAATACCCATTTATACAGTTTCAGCTAAAGAACAGAGTGGATTTGAGGATTTAAAATTAGGGATTTTAGAGAAAATCAAGAGATTAAACATTAACAGGGACTATGAAGGTAGCGTAATAATCCCAATAGATCATCATTTTTCAATAAAGGGACGAGGAGCGATAATAACGGGGACAATATTAAAAGGGAAATTGGATATTAATCAGAATTTAGATGTTATACCAGTTAACACATCAGGTAGGGTGAAGTCTATTCAAACTTTTCATCAGGAAGTTGGATCTGCTAAAGCAGGAGATAGGGTTGGAATTAATTTAAAGGGATTAGATATTAAAAAAGTATACCGTGGTTGTTATGCTACAGATAATAAGAATTCGTTCGAGTTAGGCGATTTAGTCGAAGTTCGAGTGAATCAGAATAAACTATTTAAACATGTTACCCATTTTGGTACTCAAGTTCATGTAACAATAGGTATGTTCACATTAACGGGATATTTATTTCCATATTATGAAGATAACCAAAATAAGATTCAATTAGAGAGAACTGGAGAATTAAAAAATTATAATGCCTACCTATGGTTAAATGAGAAGGTCTTCTTTAATAAAGAAAGATCAACACTATTGATTAGCAGATTCGATCTTCCACCAACAACTTTAAGGATACTTGGGGCTGCTGAATTGATTAAAATTCTCCATAAACCACCTATTTTATATAAATACAAATTGAAAAAAGGATTCGTTCAAAATTCAGAGCACCCCCAAGGGGTCGTTTGTCGCGGTCTAGCCCAAAGTATTGAGGGAGCAAAAAAAATAATCGGTCGAAAGTTGGAACCTCCGTTTTCTAAAATTGTGGATACATTTGGAACTAAAGGTTTAGTGATCGTAACTATTGAAGATAAAAGTAAAACCGTAGAAAAAGGGGATATAGTTGCTCTAAAAGAATTAAGGAGTTTTATATTGAAATCTAAAAAAGATTTAAATTTGCTAAATTAATGTATATTATTAATTGAGGTGAAAAAATGGAAAAAATTCAAACGTCGGAAATTAACATCGATCGTGAATTATTAGCAGAAATAATGCGCAATTTAGAACAATTAGAAAGTTCCACAGACTTGGAGGGAAGCGCAATTGTCTCAAAAACGGGATTAAGAATAGCTAGCTCTGAAACTGCTGATGTGGTAGCAGATATTTATAGTGCGAGTCCTGCTACTTTAATTTCGTTGGGAGAAAAAATTAGTAGTGGCTTGGGTCAAGGAGAACTAAGAGAAATCGTGATTAGGGGAGTAAAAGGTTACACTATTATATTAGTTGGCGATGCAGATAATAATTTCATACTATTTACCAATTGCAAAAAAGGATATAAGTTGGGCTACTATTTCCACAAAATACGTAAATCCTTTAGAGAAATGGAACCCATTCTTAAGAGAATTGAAACGCGAGAATTGCATACAATGTGATTTTGTTTAGAAATAAGCGTGTTTATTTTTATACGCGTTGCCATTCAATTAAATCTCCATCTTTCAAAGTATATACCGAAGCCCCAACACTAGGGCTTAAACCATTAATTTTGTATATCCAAAAGCCTCTTACTTTGTCAATTTCTCTTACGATAATTCCCCAACCAAAGTCGTCATAATCGATTTCACACCACATATCTAATGCATCTAAAGCGGTAGTTTTTCCACTATCAAGAGTAAAATTTAATCTTGTCTTGACTGTTCCATTATTAAAGTCTACTGTTAGAGATATATTATTAACGGATTCTAAAGTCTCGGGTTTTTTGTACAAACTTAAATTAAAAATAAGTAAAGACGCTAGTAACGATACTCCAACAATGATAATAAGCGTAATTTTTACTTTCTTTCTCATAAAATCTTCCCAAAAATATAAAAATAAAAATTTTAAATAAACTTTAACTTCTTGCTTGTCTTCGCTGTTACCAGTATTACAGCACCTACTATCATTATTCCGAGATACAGAATTGGGAATGCAGGTATCAATTCGTTGGGTGTTGTTGGTGTTGAGGGTGTTTCGGGTGGAGAAAATCCGTTAATACTCATCTCTAAAACATATGGATTTATAGATGTATTAGCCCACAATAAAAGTCCCGTTCGCTTCTCGTAAATTAAATGTGTCTTCTGCTCAAATCCACCTACCTGATCGTAACTAATTTTTATTGTTAATTCTGTCTCAGTGATCGTGACTTCACCCAGATTAGCAGCAGCTAAAGCCAATTCTTTTATGAAAGTTATGTTATCAATTGAAGGTATGATAAAACCAGATTGGAGTCCTCCGAATCCGATTCCCATTTGCAGCGCTGCCTCACGATTGGATATGTTATTAAGCGAAATTATCGGGCCTATTGGACCGAAAAATCCTTTATAAAAAACTTCTAGATCGAACCAAGCCCTTTTTATATCAGAGGGAAAAGCATCCATAGACCATACTGGTTCTCCTGAGTCTTTAAAGTAGTAATCAGTAAAATTTATTGTAACCAAGCCGCCTGGATTAGTAGTCCATGTGTCGATATAATTGAAATCCCAATCGTACCAAAAGG